>JBFMAZ010000001.1:0-22213 GCA_040755415.1 Thermodesulfobacteriota bacterium
CCCTCCCAACCTCCCTTTTCCAAAGGGAGGAGAAACACTTCCCCCTTTGGAAAAGGGGGATTGAGGGGGATTTTGGCCCTTATAGCGCCTTGCTTAGGTATATTTTTCAAAAACCTAAAATGTTACTTTCCTCCAAGGTTCCCTCGGTTACCAGCTTGAAGACCTGAACGCCCCGTCTCTGTCCGATCCTGTGTACCCGGTCGGTGGCCTGATCCTCCTTGGCGGCATTCCACCAGCGATCATAATGAATAACCACCGAGGCGGCTACTAAATCAACGCCCACTCCACCGGCCTTGAGACTCCCCACATAAAGCCGGCAATCCGGGTCTTCGTTAAATCGGGAGATGATCTGACCGCGTTTTCGGGTTTCCCCGGTCAAGGTAACAAAGCCCACGCCCAACCCCTGCAAGAATCGTTCTATGATCCTGATCATTCCGCGGAACTGGCTGTAAATAACGATCTTCTGTCCGCTATCCAGGCCCTCGTGAACGATCTCCTTGAAAAGCTCCCATTTGCCGGACTGGTATCTCTCGAAGTCATCCACCCGGCCTTCCACCAGGGCGGGGTGATCACATATCTGCTTGAGCAGATTAAGCAAGGCGAAGATATGCATGTAGGGTACCGGCTCTTCGCCCCTCTTCAGGACATCGATTAGTCCTTCACCTCTCGAAGAGACGGCATCCCGGTAAAGCCTAATTTGGTCGTCAGCAAGGTTGCAGGTTCGAATGTCCTCGATCTTCTCCGGGAGTTCCGTCAAAACAGTCTTTTTCAGACGGCGCAGCGTGAAAGGAGATATCAGTCTGCTTAGTGCCTTTCGCCTTGTACTGGTCAAATCCAGTTCGATGGGTTTAGCATATAGCGAATCAAAGTCCTCGTCGGTTCCCAGGTAGCCAGGAACCGTCAGATCTAAAAGGGCCTTCAGCTCACCCAAGTGGTTTTCGATGGGTGTTCCCGTAAGGCCCAGTTTCATTGTGGCCCTGAGATCTCTGGCCGCCTCATAGGCCAGGGTCTGAGGATTTTTGATATTTTGTATCTCATCAAATATGGCCAGGGGAAAGGGGATATGCTTCAACCGTTCGATATTATTTCGGAGGATGCCATACGATGTAATCAGCACATCGCTACCTCTGAGCGTTTCCTCGAGGTCACGTTGTCCCCCGTGAAAGACCGCTGCCTTTAATTCCTGGGCATGTACGAAGATTTTATGGCTCCAATGGCTGAGGACTGTGGTGGGGCAGACTACCAGAAAGGGCTCCTTTACACCCCCGTGCTCCCGTAACCACAGCATCAAGGCCATAACCTGATGAGTCTTGCCCAGGCCCATGTCATCACACAGAAGCCCGCCCAGGCTGTTTTCAAACAGAAAAAGAAGCCATTCTACCCCCAGCGTCTGGTAGGGTCTCAAGGCCGAGGTCAATCCCTTGAGTTCCGGTAAGGGTCGCGCTGGCTTTAGCTCCAACATTGTTTTCAATAAGGAGGCCGTCTCACCGTCACCAGTCACCTTCAGGGGGCGGGGGGCTGGCGGCTTTCAGACGAAATAGATTCATGCGGGAGAGCTTCACCCGGTTTGGTTGATTGGGCAATTGTTCTTCTGAAAACTGCCCCAGGATCGGGTCAAGACCTTCAAAATCCCGGGATTGGCAGTCCACCCATCCGTCAGAGGCAGGGATAAAACGCTGCCCCTCTTTCTTGGCGCGAAGGATTTCTGCGAGAGAGATGGACGAGTTGCCAAACCCATACCAAATGGAAAGCCAGCACCAGTCCCGGTCTATGGCCGCAGGGTTTATCTCCACCGCATCACATTGGCTGTAGATCTTGAGACTCTTAACTGCGGCATCAACGATATGCGGGCCTTCACGAAGGTCATCCCCAAGCTCCTGCAAGAAGCTAGGGACCGGGGATTTCTTGAGTACCATTTTGACCGGCGACTTGAACCTGCGCTCTATCTTCCCAGGGGGATCAAGCTCAGCCAGTATGCCCAGCTCCCGGATATAGATCAAGTCCCCGTATCGGAAACGTTCCAGGTCTTCTCTCTCAAAGAACCTGGCCTCAGCACTTTCCTGAAGGACCTGAACGACAGGCCTGACCTCCAGGTCCAGTTCGGTATTTGCAGAGATCTTAAAAATAGATTTAAGGGGAATGGGATGGATCGTCAGACCGTGCTGGTTCGGGAGGAATTCCTGAAAAGCAGTAAGTAACCTTTTCACTTTTTCGCGAGGAATGACCATGCGAAAAATGGGATCCCCCTCCGATCGCTTACAAGTTACTGTAAATGCACCGGAGGCCTCCTCAATGGCTGGGTGAAATATGCTTCCGTCGTCTCCGAATTCCCGAAAGCCGTGATAGGCGAGCCGATACCACAAACTTTCCTCTAAGGCCCACCTTAAAGTTTTGAACCCTCTCTTCCACATGATCCGCTCCTCATTGGAAAGCGTCAGGTGGGCGAGCTCTTTCAGCAGGGCACCTCTATGCGGAACGGCGTTCTTCTCTGGAACCTGACCTAATCGCTCCAGGAAGCGGATCGCATCAGGGGACTGGGAAAGATAGCAGACCATTTCTTTACCGTCAGGGCCAAGGACCCGGATAGTCCTCCCCGATTCCAGGTCCACAAACTGAGGACGGATGGACACTACGGTCTCCCTACACCCATCGGCCATGATGGTGGCCATGCGATACCAGATGCTTGACCGGAAGGCCTCCTCAGGAGTTCGTTCTCCATACTGTCTTCGGAAGGCTTTATACAGATCAACCAGTTTGAGGATGTGAGGGCAGGTCTGCCTTTTGAAAACGGAACAGGAACAGGTCCTTAGATCGGGTTCATGGGCACTGCCTTTTAGAAAAAAGGCGACTCCAGGCTTTTTGTCTTTCGGGTCAGGCACCAGGGCCAGACCATGCCGATGAAACTCGACCAGATGAAAATCAGGGGCAGAAGGGTTGCTGCCCGGGCTGTTCTTCCCCGCCTTCGAGGACTGTTTGGGCTTATTTTTATTTTTGGCTCGGGACACACTACCACCTATATTGTGTTCTATAGTTCATTAGTTGAATCTTTGGAAGCCAGTATCTACACAAAAAAATCATATTCGTAAATGGCCCCTTTCGCCTGAGCGAACTGATGGCACAAAGCGGAATGTAGCGTCAGATTTCACCAGCGTTTCCTATTACTCACAGACAAGCCAATAATATATGTAATTGGACAGAATCGTCAGATTTTATTAAAATAATAAAAACAGTCAGTTAAACAGGCCAGCAATTCATGATAGACGGAAGACGGATCAGGAGGACAGAGATATATGAGTAAAATAACAGGCGGCAAGAAAGAAGGAGTGCCACTCAATGACGCTGAGAAACAACTAAGATATCTCTCTTCTCAAATTATTGCGGCTCAGGAAATAGAGAGAAAGAGAATCTCAAGAGAACTGCATGATGAATTAGGACAAGCGCTTTCTTTAATAAAGCTCAGGATAAGGTTTATTAAGAAAAATCTACGGGATGATCAAAAACTTATTAAGCAAGAATGCGAAGATACGCTGCAGTTCATCGATCAAGTCATCGAAAACGTCCGAAGGCTTTCTATAGACCTTAGCCCGACCGTGCTTGATGATCTTGGGATCACGGCAGCTATTCGATGGCTAATAAATAACTTAAGAGCAAGTAATAACAAATTAAATGTCGCATACAAAATTATTAACATCGACCCCTTCTTCTCCCAAAATGCACAAATTAATATATACAGGATCATTCAGGAAGTTCTCACCAATATAGTGGAACATGCACAGGCCAAGAATGTCTCTATAAATGTCAAAAAACAAGGCAATACAATTTCCTTCATTATAGAAGATGACGGCATAGGGTTTGACATAAAGGAGGCCATGACGAAGATATCCATCGAAAGGGGCCTAGGGTTAGCAAGCATGGAGGAACGTGTACAAATGTTGGGAGGGGATTTCAAACTCAGAAGTAAAGAAGGAAAAGGTACGCAAGTAAAATTCCAAATACCATTTAAAGAGAAGGGCTCCCATGAATACTTATAAAATTCTGCTCGCAGATGACCATGCCCTATTTAGGCAAGGTTTGAAGAGGATTCTCTCAGAAACAGAGGACTTGGAAGTGATAGGAGAAGTGGCCGATGGGTTAGAACTCCTTAAGCTTTTGAAAAAATTGAGGCCTCATATGGTCATCCTTGATATCTCCATGCCAAACATCCGAGGTATAGAGGCAATTCCTGAAATCAAGAGCATCAACCCAGACTCAAAAATATTGGTTTTGACCATGCATAAAAACATGGAATATCTACATCAGGCAATTTCATCAGGTGCTGATGGTTATCTTTTGAAGGAAGATGCAGATAACGAACTTTTCTTTGCTATCAGTAAGATAAAGCAAGGGAAAATCTATATATCTCCAAAACTCTCTGAGTATTTAACGGAAGATTGGGCAAAAATGCACAGGGGTGAGCCTGGGCTGTCTTACGAATCTGAAATATTGACCACCCGGGAAAGAGAGATCTTGAAGTTGGTGGCCGAGGGTAAGTCGAGTAAAGAAATCGCCGCTCTCTTAAATATCAGCATTCGCACGGTGGAACATCATAGAGCGAACATTATGGGGAAATTGAATCTTCGAAATATAGCCGAACTCATCAAGTATGCTATTCGAAAGAAATATGTCTGAGCTTGGTGCAGAAAAGTATGCAGTAAATCTCTGGCCTTCTATTAGGTAGATATACCCACCTTCATTATAGGTATTTCCTGCACGCCCCAATTAGGTATCTTTGCGAATTAATTTTGGATAATTAATTTGATATCTTAAAAACCAAGATCACAACAGAATTCAAAGGGCGGCGATAGAGAAACCCGAAGGGTTACTGGACGAATTAAATCTTCGTCGCCTCAGAATATCGCAGGTAATTACATTTAGAGGAGGTGGGGTTATATGTCTTTCATAAAGAAGCTCGAGCGAGGGTTCGAAAGATACATGGTCTTAGCAACTTTCGCCGAAAAAGGTCTATATTTCTTGGACTGTTAAAGCCGGAAATATTCGAAAAAGGGCTTGGGTAACCCAAGCCCTTTTTGCTTTTTTCACCCGGTATATTACCAGTGTAGTGCGTCATAAGTCCCCTTACTTTAATTGTCATTCCATTTTTGACCCGGAATCTAGTCTTTCTGCGATTAAAAAAGCCTACCCTTAATATGGTGGCCCGGGAAAGCCTGACCGCAAGAGAAACCGTCACCGCCTTATCCAAAGAAAAGCCTGATACTCTAGTTCGGGAATTAAAAAAGATTCAGACACTCTCCTTGCCTTTCCGTCATGAGATACAGGCAAGTGACATAAATCCGGCCCGTTATAGCTTCGCCCATGGCGGCAAAGACGGCCATCCGTATCCGGTGGACAGAAAAACCTATGACCGGTCTATTGAACTTCTCCACAGAGCGATTGAGCAATCAAAGGTAGGAAGAACGGAGAAAATGGGAGCGATAAAGAGGCTGGCTAATTTCCATCTGGAACCCCCATATTCCCTCCCCCTTTGATGGGGGAGGGTCAGGGTGGGGGTGAGAAAAATTAGCCGCCTTAAGCTGTGGATTTGCCAGTTTTTTCAAGCCGTCCTACCTTGTTGAGCTTTTTTCTCCGCTCGATCAGAAAGGCAATCCTTCTTTTTTCAAGGGCATCTAATCTGCCCCGTGGTGCACCTTTGTCCCAGACTTCGCAGAGCGCTATATACTCGGAAAGGGACTCCTCTGGCTTCATGTGAAGCAATCGCTCCCCTTTTTCCTCCTGGATTATCTGGTTCGCATGGCGGTGGCCTGCCAGGAAGGTTAAAACATCGCCCTTTTCAAGGTGAATTCTTTTTTTGCCCATTTTTACCAGGATGAAACAGATTTAAAAATATGTTTGATTTTAGGAGTTCTGAAGCGGGAATTCAAGAGGTATTTTCCTACAAAAATTAAACCGGCCACACTGCTAGCAAGATTAAAGACCTGACATGCCCTTTAATGGGTGATCCCACTATCTTCTTCTAAAATTAGTCGAATAGCATCTTAGTCGGCATTTTCTCTTCTAGGTTCTTTAATGCCCCTAATCTCCCTTACAAATAGCGGAGTTTGAGCACAAAAATTTTCCCAATTTAACGGACTAATTACATACCTATCAAAATAATCAGAACTATTTTTTACTGGTTCCTCAAAACGACATTTGAAGCTGTAACATCTAGCTGTTTTTCTTCTGGGATCATAACTCAAACTATAGTCTTTACATTTTGGGCATATTTCCATGTTTTTCACCCCTCTCTATTGAAAAGCATCTTTTCCCTTATGAGTCGCAAATATTGTTCCTTGACTTCCTTTTCTTGGACTTCCCTATACTTGTAAAAAAGTTTGTAGAATGCCTGTGCCTTAACACCTTCAAATTTTTTAGTAGCTACGCCGCCTTTTTCTAATACCTCAATGGCTTCGCTCTCTGGATAAGGGTCAACATAGACAACAGTTTTGATTCCAGACTGCAGAATCCTTTTCGCACATTGTAGGCAGGGAAATGTGGTAGAGTATAATATGGATTCATCAACTGCAAATTGTGGGGTCTTTAAGATAGTAGCTTCCTCCGCATGCAGTGCCCGACATTTGTCTAGTGCCTTATAATGTGGGAAGATATTTAAGCTTTCTTTGCAATGAGGACACGATGGTTCCTGAAGAAATTCAATAGAAGTAATTTCCTTAGAACACTTAGGACAGTATTTCATGTTCTTTATTGTTCTATCGACATGCTCGTTTCGAATATGGTCTCTATAACACATGCCGTACTTGTCCAGACAACTATCCTCACCCTGTGGAACCTCATTATACGCTCCTGAAACGATATAACCGTCTTTACTGCAAAGTACGCACCAACCTGACTTTAATACAGCGTGATTGAAGTGCTAGACCAGAGGCGACGGACATCATTGTTTCATCTAAACTCGGATTCCGCATTTTCTCCCCGGTAATCAGACTAAGATATGGAAAGAAACGTTCTTTTAATTTGTTATGCCTCTTAATCTGGGTTTCATAATACTCTTCGTTGGCAAAAATGATATCCGCATGTTCCACGCAACGCAGTACCTGTTGTCCATATGGCAGCTTTTCATCTTTATCTCTTCTGTCATCCCTGTCGAATGCAGTTCTATCACCATTGTAAAATTCTTCTAATCTCTTCCAGCGATTCTCGGTTGAGCAGTCAACTGCTATAAGAAAAAAATTAGGAATCTCACGAAAAAGCTGGCAAGATAGCCATGACCATTATTTTTCCTCAGATCATTACCAATATCCTGTAATACTCTTCTATCATTTTCGTTTTTGCCCCTTTTCCTTGCTTCTTGTCTCACTTCTTCGGAAAGCTTAACCCCTTTAAATTTGAATTCTTTTTCCAGAACGTCTTGTAAAGTACCACATCCGCTACCAAAGGAACCGGTTAATCCAATTATGATCGGCTGTTCCATAGCAGTGGGAATACACCATTAACCATATAATATTATTTATTAAATAATATACTGTACATCACACGCTATCATGATTAGGTATCCAATATCAACGGTAAATTGAGGTATCATTCATTTTTTGTATTTAAGCTTATCGGTACGTGACATTTTAGCTGTTTGAAAAAGTATTTTAAAATCCCTCCCAGCCTCCCTTTTTCAAAGGGAGGAGAAACACTCCCCCTTTGAAAAAGGGGGATTAAGGGGGATTTTTAAGGTGCCGTTTTCTGGACGACTAGCTCTTTTCAAACAGCTAAACTGATACATCGGTACAAATTATCTTGTCTTTTATTCTCCTGTAATTCCTCGGCGGCATCGATTATGTCAAAAGTTTTACTCATCTTCTACAGTAACGAAAAAATAGTTCTGTAATTTTAGGATGTTACAAAGCGCAAGAAATCTCTTGGCACTACCAGGCATGATCGCCCATCCGAATATGAGATCATATTTCCCTGATAGTGGGCGGCAGGGCGACCCCTACCGCCCGAAAGACCTTGCCGCATACCCCAAGGCAAGCAGTGCGTATATGTATCTTGGGGACGCTCATTGGTTTATAAGTTTCTGCTCTCCGAGCAACTCGGAGATGCGCCGTGGCGTGGGATTCGAATTAGCCCGGCCATTATTTACATGAAGAAATCTATAATAACTTATAATCTTAGGAGCGTTGCCCAATCCCACCGTGAAGCGGGAATTCAAGCGGTATTTTCCTATAAAAATAAAAGCCAGCCAACTTACCAGCAAGCTTAAAGACCTAACCTTCCTATCCTCTAATTTATCAATAGAACTCGTAGACGCGTGGCTCTGCAATACCAGGGTATCGTCCAGGACGCGAATTGTTGGGATATTAACGGCAGTAAACGGGTCGGCAGACGCCCAACAACCCAGGAGGTTAAATACCAGACGTCGCATTACCTCATCGCGCATTTTCGATCATAATGAGGAAGTGATAAAGTATTCCATTTCAATCCAACTGTTCTTGTACAAGAGAAAAAAACTCTTCGAAATCCTCTTTATGCCGAGCGGTTGGTTCTATTGTAATCCCTTTCAAAGGATAGCTTTGCCAGTTTCTGCGGCCGCCTTTGTTTGGCGCGGAATAATTCCTCGGCCTCCTTTTGTATTTGGTGCTTATTTTTTGTGACATGCTCCCGAAGGTTCTTTTAATTTTTTTACTTGAAAATCCCCCTGTATCCCCCTTTTCCAAAGGGGGACTTTTACCCCCCCTTTAGCAAAGGGAGGCCGGGGGATTATTTTCGTTGTCCTTTCTGCCTGTGCGTTGCACGCAGACAGGTGTGTCTCCATGCAACATGTGTGTTTCATAGCCTACATGGTGAGAATATGTAAGATACCATATTAGAAAGGCAGAGAAATCTCAAGAAATTTGCGCAGTAGAGAAGTGACGACCGCCTTCTAGGTGCGATCGTGCAAATCCTTCTATCACCTTGATAAATCAGGGCCAACGGGAGTTAAACTTTTTTGATAGTGAATCGAGGTTATTGGAATATCTTGATTTTTCCCCTTTAGTTATGTTTATTGTCACGTATGATTCAGTACGAATTGGCTGGGGATATCGAGGCAAAGATAAAGGATATCATTCATAACCTACGAATGACCCATGTAGATGAATCCAGGTTAGCTTGTGTAAGGAGTAAGGGCTCTAACAGCAAAAGAGTAATCGCCCGTTGTCATGGACTTCCCAGAATCACACAACTAGCCCTCAACCTGAAACCTCATTATATCATTGAGGTTATCTCTGAAAGATTTGATAAACTCAGCAAAGAAGAGCAGACCAAGGTTCTCATCCACGAACTCATGCATATCCCACATTCTTTTGGGGGTGGCTTCAGAGCCCACAAGCCCTATGTGACTCAGCAGAAGGTTGAGCGGATGTATAAGAAATTCGCGCAGGTGACTACCCGTGGCGGATAAAAATTGCTATGCGTAAGCATTTAAAGCTGATTTTTACCCGAACGTCCGAGGGGAGATCTTTAAAAAACCGTCCCTTATTGTCCCCTTTTTCCCCTTTTCTGTTAAGATTTTCCGGCCACCACTTTCCCCATTTTTATGGAATCCGATGTTCCTGAGCGAAATTTACTGGAGCAGGGGGACCCGACGAGGGTGAGCAGAAAGGGTACGTGTTCCCCGCCTGCCCCGATAGATAAGTTCCTCTATCTCACGGGGCCTGTGAATCCGCCGTTTGATGGTCCTGAAATATTGGCGACAAACGGGGCGCGGCAAGGATGCTGCTCTTACGGATGCTAGGGCCAGATCCCTCCGTAGGAGCACCTTCCAGGTGCGACTGTCGAATTACAGTCGAACAGTATCATCCAAGAATTTCAGATATAAGACTTGCAACCATCTGTGCAATAGCAGGAGATGCGGTAAGCCCAGGAGATTCTATCCCGATCAGGTTAATAAGTCCCTGAAGTCCGATTTCTGTTTCGTCTTTTATAACAAAATCCTTTACCTTCTCATTTTGTCCTGAGAGCTTAGGCCGAATCCCGGCCATATCAGGCATAAAGGCATCCTCTTGAAGTCCTGGAATGATTCTGGAGGCTCTTCTAAAGAAAGCCTTCGTCTTGTTGGGATCAACCTTATAATCTATGGTATCTACATATTCTATATCCGGACCAAACTTTAGACGGCCACCCAAATCCAAGGTGGCATGGACACCCAATCCCTCCAGTTCATCATGCGGAACAGGATAAATGAGCATCTTAATAGGAGATCTCCTTGCATACGAAAAATAAGAACCTTTGCAATACCTAAGCTTATAACCAATTTTTAGGATATCTATACCTGTCAGGCTGGCTATATAATCTGAAGAAAGCCCTGCACAATTGATCACAATCTTAGATTTAAATCTATAATCCTCTTGCTTAACTCCAATTGTAAACCAGTCTCCTTCTTTACTGAGGAGTCTTACCTCGCTATTGAACGCAAAAAGGACACCGTTTGACTGGGCTATATTGAGGAAATGCTTCATCAAAGAGTGTGTGTCAATTATTCCTGTATTTGGAGAATAAAGGGCGGCTATCGCATTGGTATTGGGCTCTATTTTCTGGCAATCGGATTTATCCAGGAGGCTTAACTCCTTTATATTGTTTCTTTTGCCCTTCTCAAAAAGCTCTTCAATCTTCTTTACTTCTCTCTGCTCGACTGCAACAATAAGTTTACCGATCCTTTTATGAGGGATGGCGTATCTCTCACAGATATCATAAAGTCTCTTTGCTCCCTCAACGCATAAACTCGCCTTAAGCGATCCCTCCGGATAATATATTCCAGCATGGATTACCTCACTATTACGACTACTTATTTCCTGGCCAAATGAGCTATGCCTCTCCAGCACGACAATGCTTTCATATTTTTTGGATATTTCAGAGGCTATTGCCAGGCCAATAACCCCGGCACCTACTTATTTCCTGGCCAAATGAGCTATGCCTCTCCAGCACGACAATGCTTTCATATTTTTTGGATATTTCAGAGGCTATTGCCAGGCCAATAACCCCGGCACCAATTATTGTGATTGTGACCTCTTCCATAATCAGCTTCTCTTAATTTTTTGATCGGGCGGCAATGAGTTGCGCTTACTTTTTAATATGCATCAAAAATATCACTCCGGCATGACATCATTTACCTACTGGAGTGTCAACTTCTCTACCTGCCGTTTTCCTTTTTCTTCGCTGCCCTCATCGTGTGTCTCTGCTGGGCGGGGAGCACGGCCTTCCGCAGGCGTATGGATAGAGGGGTGACTTCGACCAGTTCATCTTCGCCGATAAAATGTATCGCGCTTTCGAGCGTCATCGGTCTGGCTGGTGTGAGGACTACATTTTCGTCCCTCCCGGCCGCGCGCATATTGGATAGCTTCTTTTCCTTGCAGGGATTTACGTCGATGTCATTCTCCCGGTTATGCTCGCCGATCACCATGCCCTCATAAACGGCCTCGCCGGGTGAGATAAAAAGCTGACCCCGCGGCTCAAGGTTAAAAAGGGCGTAAGCTACGGACTTTCCCTGCCGGTCGGCCACCATGGAACCGGTTGTGCGCGCGGGAAAGTCACCCCGGTACTCCTCATAGCCTGTAAAATACGAATTCATGATGCCCGTGCCTTTGGTGTCGGTAAGGAATTCGTCCCGGTAGCCTATAAGCGCCCGTGAAGGGATGCTGAATTCTATCCTTACCCGGCCCCGGCCGTTATTGACCAGGTTTGTCATCTTGCCTTTCCGTATAGAAAGTTTTTCCGTCACAATTCCCAGGAAATTCTCACTGCAGTCAATAGAAAGTTGTTCTATCGGCTCATGCTTTTTTCCATCCTTGTATTTGTAAATGACCTCGGGACGGCCCACACAGAGTTCGAATCCTTCTCTTCGCATGGTCTCGATGAGTATAGCCATCTGAAACTCGCCTCTGCCCTTGACAATAAAACTCTCTTTATCCGCGGCCTCTTCTACCTTTATGGCCACGTTCTTCTGCATCTCCTTCCCGAGGCGCTCCCATATCTTGCTGGATTGTACGAATTTGCCTTCTTTCCCGCCAAGCGGCGAGTTGTTTATGGTGAATTTCATGGAAACAGTGGGCTCGTCCACCGTTATCCGTTTCAGCGGCTTTGGGGAGTCTTTCGTGCAGATGGTGTCACCTATATTGACGGCTTCTATGCCTGAAAGGACCACAACATCTCCGGGCTCCACAAAATCGACCTCTTTGAGGTTCATCCCCTCATAAATCTGCAGTTTTGAGATCTTGAGCGGAAGCTGTTTGCCTTGCTCATCGATACAAATCAGGCTGTCATTGTATTTCGCCTTGCCGTTAAAAACCTTGCCTATCGCCAACCGGCCAAGATAATCGGAATACCCCAGGTCCGCGACCAGCATCTGGAACGCCTCTCCCGGTTCATAGGAAGGCGCGGGAATCTCCTCGACGATGGTATCAAAAAGTACATGGAGGTTCTCGCCTCTTTCCTCCAGCGTCTTTTGCGCAATGCCATCACGGCCTATGGCATAGAGCAGAGGGAAGTCAAGCTGTTCTTCCGTAGCGCCAAGGTCTATAAACAGGTCGTATATCTCGTTCAAGACCTCATCAGGACGCGCATCTTTGCGGTCGATCTTGTTTATCATCACGATAATCTTTAGCCCCGCCTCAAACGTTTTTTTCAAAACAAAACGCGTCTGGGGGAGAGGGCCTTCCGAGGCGTCCACCAGGAGAAGCGCACCATCAGCCATGCTGAGCGCCCGTTCTACTTCACCCCCGAAATCCGCATGTCCAGGTGTGTCTATGATGTTTACTTTTACACCCTTCCAGACTACGGCGCAGTTCTTCGCAGCAATGGTGATGCCTCTTTCGCGTTCCAGGTCCATACTGTCCATAATTCTTTCGTCCACTTCCTGCCCGACTCTGAACAAGCCGCTCTGTCTGAACATAGTGTCAACAAGTGTGGTCTTTCCGTGGTCAACATGGGCGATGATGGCAATATTTCTTAGCTTTTCATTTTTGGCATGTCTCTTCATTCACTTATACTCTTTCCTTCCTCAAGATCAAAGCACGACGAAATTAAAAACTAATTAGAGCCTCTTGCAAAAGTCGTCACACCGGTGAAAACCGGTGTCCAGAGGTATCTCAATCTGCTTGAAATTACTGGATTCCGGCTTTCGCCGGAATGACAAGAACGCCATTTACAAGAGTTTTGCAAGAAACTTGTTAGTATACCCTTTAAGGAATCTATTGCAACTTTTTGTTGTTTTAACCTTTCTCTTTCCCTTTGCAGTCAGTTACCGGACACCTGGGGCAGAGATTTTTCCGGCAGTAGTCCTTACCAAGCCTAAGGAGGGCTGCCTCTAAGTCCGGGAAATCTTTCATATCCATACCTTCATTAATCCATTTATTTACCAATACTTGCAAGATCAGGCCCTTATCTTTCAGGTTCGCGGGGATGAGGCCGAGTCTTTTTGCTGCTATGACCACGAGATCTGACGGAAGGGGTCTGGCCTTTTCCCATACACCTCTCATCTCCCTTAGAAAGATGTTAACCGTCACCTCTCCTATGCCCCGGCCCAGGTCCTTGAGCCGGCCTTCAAGATCTCTGGGGTCTGTGGCCTTTGAGTGCAGCAAATTCAAATCTCCATCGTACATATCCGCCAGAGCCCTATTAACCTCAAGGAGCTTTGTGGCTGTTTTAAAGTCATACCTCACGTAGCCCCCTCCGTCGAGGACTTCCACCAGGCCATCCCAGCCGGTATCAAGAATAGCCTCAGGTGATAGGATTCCCTCCTTCTCGAACTCTCTATAGGTCTTGACCACAATGGTTTCTGATATCCTTGTGCCAAAAAGGACGGCGGCCAAGAACCACTTGAAGATTTCCCCTGGATTTAGCGAAGAAAGGTGGATACCCAATGCCGTCGAAAACCTCCCGCCTACCTTTTCGACCAGAGGGCTCAAAATCCTTTTATTCTCCCTTTTCATCCCTTACTCCATACCTCCCTCTTAAAGGAACATATAGTACTTCACAGATAACCTTTTCCCGGTCTTGAGCTGTTCTAGTAATGGCGGAGGAGGCTCGCGACATGCTGCCGTGATGCAGATTCGGCAAGAAGACCCAGTCTCTAGGCGAAATAGTGTATGCATATCCTTTAATTCTGGCCAGGGAAATCTATCTCTGGCCGGAGGAAAGAAAAGGGGTACTACCCTTACTAGTATCCCTGGTGGTAGCAACGACAATATTTGCTAAGCATGAAGCCCTTCTATAGCCAAAGACTCCCGTCAGTTCGAAGGGTCAGTTTAATGGGTGACTCTTAATACTTACTCGATCTTTCCCTACCCCAGTTTCTGCTTAAATCTTAAGGCACTTATGGTTATCGTAGATAGGCCTATTACGGCCATAGCTACCAGCTCAGGCCAGAGGAGGTCAAGGCCCACGCCCTTCAAATATACTCCACGAATAACCTTTACGAAGTAACGCAGCGGATTGAGGTAAGTGAGGTATTGCACCCACTGAGGCATATTCTCAATGGGAAAGCCGAAGCCGGAGAGCATGACGGCCGGGTTAATAAACAAGAAGCTCGTCATAAGTGCCTGCTGCTGGGTGCGCGATATCGTGGATAGAAAAAGTCCAAAACCCAGTGAACTGAGAAGGAACATTATGGCGCCGAGGAAAAGCACCAGAGGGTTGCCAACTATGTGAACCTGGAATAATAAGAGGCCTACTATGCTGATCAAAACGACATCGATAATGCCAACAATCGCAAACGGACAAAGTTTTCCCAGGATAAGCTCGATGGGTCGTATCGGCGTTACCAGAATCTGCTCTATGGTGCCGATCTCGTATTCCTTAACTATAGCCATGGCGGTGAGCAGCATGGTAACCATAAAGACCACTAGGGCAATGACCCCGGGGACAAAAAAGACCCGGCTTTCCAGGTTCGGGTTATACCACGTACGCGGCTCAACCGTGACCCCGCTATATTCTGCGACTAATTTAACGGAAAGCGCGCGATTATAGGCGCCCAAGATCCGGTTTAAGTAGCCGACAATGACCATAGCACTGTTCGAATCTGTACCATCCAGAAGCACCTGGATACTGGTGGGTTTTCCGCTCCGCACGGCATTGGCATACCCGGCCGGAATGACTATACCCAGGATGACCCTGCTTCGATCTATAAGCTCTTTAAGCTCCGGCATAGTCTTCACTCTATGTTTTATGTCAAAATAGGCCGTGCTATCAAAGCGAGAGAGTATCTCCCGACTTTCCACGCTCTGGTCATAATCTACAACTGCGGTGGGGATATGCTTTAAATCGAAATTGGCCGCATAACCAAAAACTATGAGCTGCATGATAGGTGGGACCAGGAGGGTGAAGCGCATACGTTTGTCCCGCAAAAACTGAACGAATTCTTTTATAATGATGGTGCGTATGCGATTGAACAAGACGTCTCTACTCCAGAAATTTTTTGAACTTCATATACGCTGCGGCTATACCAATAAGGCTGATTATGGCCAAGATCACGGTCTGCATCCACAGGAAGTCTAGACCCAGTCCCTTTAAATAAACAGCCCTCAGAGCCGCAACAAAGTGCCGGGCCGGAACCACCTGGGTGATAATCTGTAAGATAGTGGGCATGTTCATGATCGGAAACAGAAAACCGGACAAAAGAAATGCAGGCAGAAACGTGGTGAATATCGCCAATTGATTGGCCATGTGCTGACTTCTGGCTATGACCGACAAGAAGAAGCCAAAGGCAATCGAACCGATCATGAATATACCGGAGATAAATACCAGCACCGCGAAGCTGCCGCGCAGGGGCACATCAAAAATGATCCGGCTTGCGGCTACGGCAATTAACATATCCACCATACCCAGGACGAAATACGGGATGAGCTTACCCAGGATAAGCTCCAGCTTCTTTATTGGCGTAGAAATAAGACCTTCCATAGTGCCCCTTTCCCACTCACGGGCCACCGTAAGAGAGGTAAGCAGCGCCCCAATCACGGTCATAATCACCGCGATCAGACCGGGAATGATGTAGTTCTTACTCTCCATCTCTTCGTTAAACCAGATACGCACCCGGGCTGTGACCGGGATTTCGTACTTCCGGACAGAGGCATTGAATATCTCCACTATCCCGTTGACATAGCCCAGAACAACGTTAGCCGTGTTGGGATCACTCCCGTCCAGAAGGACCTGCACCGCCACTTCCTCGCCAGCAGATAATCTTCGGGAAAAGTGAGCCGGGATAATCAGGCCGAATTTGATACGGCCAGCATCCAGGCCATTGACAATTTCACGATAATTGTCTTGATAGCTCTTTACGGAAAAATACTGGGAGTGGGCAAAAAATTGGATGAAGTCGCGGCTCTTCTGGGTCCGATCCTGATCAAAAACAGCCATGGAGACGTGCTTGATATCAAAGGTTACTGCATATCCAAAAAGGACAATAAGCAAGACCGGCAGCACGATAACCATAGCCAGGCTGCGGGGATCGCGATAGATCTGTATGAATTCCTTCCGGGTTATGGCGTAGAAACGTCTAAGTCTGAACACGGTCAGCTTCCTTTGCGTCTTCCTGCTCGATCAGGGTAACAAAAACATCCTCCAGAGAAGGGACTATGGCCCTCACGCTCTGAACCTTTATTACATTACTGGTCAGCCTTTCCCGGATGGCGTCCTGTCCGGAGACCGGATCTTGTACTTTTACGTGAAGCGTGTTTCCAAATATGGCGGTGTCAAATGGAGGAGAACCGCCCTGAAGTACCTCTAGGGCCTCCACCAGAGGATGACAGGTGACCTCCAGGATCGTTTCCTGCATATACTGGCGTTTGAGCTCCTGTGGACTGCCTAAGGCAATAAGCCGGCCGCGATAAATCAAGGCCAGATGATCGCAGTACTCGGCCTCATCCATATAATGGGTGGTGACAAAGACCGTGACCCCCTGAGAGGCCATGAGATAGATAAGATCCCAGAACCGGCGTCTGGAAAGGGGATCAACGCCGGACGTGGGTTCATCCAGAAACACGATGGACGGCTCGTGGAGTATGGCACACCCCAGGGCCAAACGCTGTTTCCACCCGGTGGCCAGGTGAGCGGTGACGCTTTTCCTCTTTTCCGCTAGGCCGATAAAATCCAAGATGAAATCTGTGCGTTCTTTCATTTTTTGGCCGGAGAGCCCATATACCCCACCGAAAAAACTGATATTTTCTGTCACCCTAAGGTCATCGTAGAGAGAGAACTTTTGCGACATATAGCCGATATGTTCTTTAATCTTTCGGGATTCCCTTACAATGTCAAATCCTCCGACCGTACCTTCTCCGCTGGTGGGGCTGATCAGGCCGCAGAGCATGCGTATGGTGGTCGATTTGCCCGCGCCGTTTGGACCCAGAAAGCCGAATATCTCGCCCTTTCGCACATTAAAACTGACGCGATCGACCGCGGTGAAATCCCCAAATCGCTTTACGAGTTCATTTACGCTTACCGAGTATTCCGGAGTCATGCGGCCTTGCCCGTTTTTTGTTCCTTTTGCACCAGGGACATAAAGATGTCTTCCAGAGAAGGGGGGACAGGGGTGAGACACTCTGCCCGTATGTCAGCCCCCTTTAATCTTTCTCTCATAGCAGGTTCCCGTCTTTTAAAGTCATCAAGGTGGACATGTATGCGGTCACCGCTCACGATAATGTCCTGGACGCCCTCCAGGTCCTGGAGTAGAGACCTGACCCGCTCGCGTTCCCCACAGACGATCTCAGCCACCTGGCCGGGAAACCGGCCTTTAACGGTATCCGGGTCTCCCTCCAAAAGCATCTGTCCCCGGTGGAGGAGCCCTATGCGGTTACACCTCTCTGCCTCATCCAGATAGGCGGTCGAGACCAGGATCGTCACCTTCTCCTTGAGCAGCCCGTAAAGGATACTCCAAAAGTCTCGCCGTGATACCGGATCCACGCCATTAGTTGGTTCATCTAAGAGGAGCATTTTTGGTGTGTGAATCAGTGCGCAGATAAGGGCTGTTTTTTGTTTCATGCCGCCCGAAAGGTTCTGCACGAGGCGATTTTTAAAATCAAAAAGGTTGGACATCTTCAGCCAGCGTTCGGCGCGCTCACGCCACAGCTTGCCCGGAACCTCAAAGATATCCGCATAGAAACGGATATTTTCTTCCACGGTCAGATCGGTGTAAAGGGCAAAACGCTGCGGCATGTAGGAGATGTTTTCCTTAATCTCTTCCCGGTCATGAAAGAGCCTGAAACCAGTTACTATCCCTTCCCCCTTATCCGGTTTGAGGACACCGGAAAGGAGCCGCAACGTGGTGGTCTTTCCGGCGCCATCCGGACCAACCAGGCCATATATCTCACCTTGTCTGACCTGAAGAGTAAGATTGTCTACGGCAATAACGTCTCTGAAATTCTTCGTCAGATTTTGGACATCAATGGCAAACATGGCAATAAGCGGCAGGTTCAAATGGCGAAGTTTTTGATTCTCTTACGGCGAATAGTCAACATTTGTTGTAAGCAAAGTCACTGGTCATTAGTCATCAGTCATTAGTTAAGTTGGAAAGATTGATCTCTTTTACCAGTGGCAAATGACCATTGACTGATGGCATTCATTTTATAGTTATTTGGATTTAATTTGACATTTGCACTTTGATATTACTCCGGCAACTAAAGACTTAAATCCCCCCTCACCCCCCTTTGGAAAAGGGGGGATGGGGGGATTTGGCAAGTTTATATATTTAATTGCCGTAGTAATAGTTGCAATTAATTTAAGGCCCTATCCTGATCCGGCAATCGGCAATCATACCGGGTTTTAGTTCCCGATCCTGGTTGTCCAGATCTACTTTAACCCGGTAGACAAGTGTTACGCGCTCTTTCTCCGTCTGGACCGTCTTAGGGGTGAATTCAGCTTGGGATGAAATGAAAGATACCCTACCCTTATAGACCTTACCCGGGTAGGAATCCGTAGTCACCAGGGCCTCTTGCCCCCACTTCACCTTACCCAGGTCTTTTTCATCGATGTAAGCCCGGAGCCAGACATATCCTATGTCTCCGAGCGTGAGAACAGGCCTGCCTGGAGATAATACTTCGCCCGGCTCCGCCGCCTTGGAAAGCACTACGCCTGGGATGGGGGCATACACAGTGGCATAACTTAAATTGGTTTCGGCAAGCTTCAGAGAGGCCTCCGCCAATGCCACCTGGGCCCGGGCGGCCTCTATATCTTCCTTACGTGGCCCTTCTTTTACCAATGCATAGTTTTCCCTGGCCTTTTGATAGGCCTCCTGGGATATTTTATAAGCCGTCGCTGCGTCATCCCGTGCCTTTTTAGATGCAATGCCGGCCTCGTATAGTGGCAGCAACCGGTTTAGATCCCGTTCTTTGTTTTGCATCTCAGCCTCGGCCTGCTTCAATGCGGCCTCAGCTTGTTTTATCTCTTGAGTTCTCGATCCAGCCAGCAGCTCCTTTAACCTGGCCTGCATTGCGGCTAAATTAGCCCTGGCTACAGCTACCTGGTGTTTAAGGTCTGTATCGTCTAAGCATGCCACAACAGCTCCTTTTTCGACCCACTGTCCCTCATCAAACCGCCTTTCCACAAGTCTCCCCGGAATCTTAAAGCTTATGGCCACCTCGGTAGCTTCTATATTGCCGGAAAGCTTGATGAAATTTCCATCTTCTTTGTTATTAGAGTACAGAATAACGGCTGCCAGGACGATAGCGATCCCGGCTGCCAGGGCAAAAATAAGACGGCCCTTTTTCATATAGATTATTTCCTCGCAAATCGAGTGGTCACGAGCGCCATAGTTTTATTACTCCGGCAATTAAAAATCTTAAATCCTCCCTCACCCCCCCTTTAGAAAAGGGGGGATGGGGGGATTTGGCAAGTTTATGTATTTAAATGCCGTTGTAATAGCTTACAATATTTGGTCATTTTATAACATTTTCATGTGTCTTTTGGAATAAAATTACCCCTGCATGATCCCCAAAATCTATTGACTTATCTTATACTTGCTGATAACATTTTTAAAAATAATGTCTAAAGGGGGATGGCCAATGTGTAAAACTTGCAAGGCCCACGCCAAGCCAAAGCCAAAGACAACCGCCAAGAAGGAAGAAAAACCCGCCAAGAAGAAAGAGAAAAAATAAAGAATATATTTGATCTGAGGGTGCAGAAAGCGGCACGGCGGGAGAGTTTGTGCCGCTTTCTGCTTTTTCTGTGCGGCACATAAAAACAGGGAGGCGATATTACAATGGGCGAGAAAAAATGTAACCTTGAGGATTTCAGAGGAAAAGTAGCCCCCTGGCTGGACGCGCAACACATCCGAAAAATCTCCGTGATCGGCAAGAATCGCTTATCTATACTTTTTATGGATAATATAACGGACGAGTTTGAGCTGGAAGGATGCGGCGCCGACGATATAGAATCTTTTTTGAAAGAAATGAAAAAGAAAGGTATAATAGTAGAAAAATAAAAAAGGCTTCTAGCTAGTCTCCCTCCGAGAACCTCCCCTCCCCTGGCGGGAGGGGATTAAGGGGAGGGGGAACAAGTTGAATTTGCGTATTTTTTCACCCCTACCCGTACCCTCCCCCATCAAGGGGGAGGGAATATGTGGTTTCCGGATGACTAGCTATATAGCCTTATTATGGAGCGCATAAAATGCCCGATGCTAGTGATATAATGCCGGAAGGAGAAGATATCCGCAAGGCAGTGAAGTGGGTATCCGAATGCCGGTTAGAAAAAAAGGATATCCCGTTACACGTCTTACTGGAAGAAGCCTGTATCCGGTTTGACCTATCCCCCAAAAAGGCGGAATTCCTGCGCCGCCTTATGTGTGGGGAGGTGTCAGAGGAGAAATAAGTGGGTTGACACCTTTGAATCCCCAAGCCTCCCTTAACAATTCCTCAACTGGTTACTAACAGTTTTTTACATTCCTTATTGTCATTCCGCACTTGATGCGGAATCCAGGATTCCCTGTGAAACTTGTCCTCGTGAAAACGCGGAACGGGAACCATGTCTTTCTATATAGACTCCTGTGGGACAGACGGGGTGTAAAGTAATTCCCTTCATCATAGAAGAACTTTTCCATAGAAAATGGAAAATATTTTCCACCGCTTCGGGGCATTGTGTTATCCAGTAACAATATCTACCTGTATTTGTTAGGAATATTTAGTCACATTTTGTCCGGAAATATGGCACAAAGATTGCTGTGTCAAAGATAGATATTGAATGACCATTCATTTGCGTAAATGAAGGGAGTTGATGCAAAGGCCGATTATTAATATGCCCGTCTGAATCACGCCGTAATCCATCAGCAAAAGGAGGTGATGTGAATAACGGAGTCAACCATACTTTCAGTTCAAATTCTCTGACGCTCACTACTGCTTATTTTGCAGCTACAACGCGCTTTGGTTTTATTCCAAGCCCAACATCACCCTCTTCCTGAAACTCTTCCGGTCCCAGAAGCAGAGACGACGTCTCCAAACACTGTGGTAGGGTATCTTCAAACATTGGTAGGACGGGCGTCTCGCCTGTCCTGAAAGATTATATTAACCTCATAAAAGTTAATCAGTTTCCATCCGGAAACCCCATAATTCTCTTAATTCCCTCTCCCTTTATGGGAGAGGGCTAGGGTGAGGGTGATGTGACATGCGGAGGTTGGTCATGGAAGGCCTGTTGACAAAGCATAGTCAAGCCCCTAAAAACGTTGTTGTTCTCCAGCATCTTATTCGCCATTCGCCTTCTGCAACCTCGACCATCCTTCTCCGATATCCACAAACTGCTCAGCTACGCTTTCCAGTATTTGCCCATTGGGGAGCACCACCCGCGAACTATGAAAACCCTCTTTCTACCTCCCCTTTTCGCAAAAGGGGAATAATAACAGCCCCCTTTAGTAAAAGGGGGGCCAGGGGGGATTTAGAAAGGACTTGGTAGATAATGTAGAAAGAGATCTGGAGGTGTTGATTTTTTCTGTAAAAAGGATGCCCATCGTCTTATGGATACGGCCCTTTATAGAGGAGTGAAGATTCGTCAGAACGACGTCGCTCGATTTAGCCTCATAGACAATGGGTCGCGAGTTTCGTAAACATAACGTTGGTGAAAATTGGCTGCCAGCCAATTATTAAAATTATGATTAACGTCAACTATTTTTCCCGTTCAACGACAATTATAATTCCCGTTTTTTTATGTTGAGTCTGATAGCTTTTCGAATGTTCCTTTCATTCAGTTTTCAAACCTCCAGTTCATTGTGCTTGTG
>JBFMAZ010000002.1:0-25458 GCA_040755415.1 Thermodesulfobacteriota bacterium
AAAGCGGCGCCTCAAAAATCCCCCTTAATCCCCCTTTTTCAAAGGGGGAAACGTCTCTCCTCCCTTTGGAAAAGGGAGGTTGGGAGGGATTTTGAAATGCTTTTTCAAACAGCTAAATTGATACGAATTTTTCAATTTCAGGATATATCAAAACAAAGGATGGTCTCACCCCATCGAACTCACAGAATGTATATGTGTACGCCTGTACAACACAATCCAGTAGTTTTTTGACACTTTCTTTTGATTCTGGGTCCTTTATTTCTATGCCAATTGCATCTTCGTCAAATTCAAGGGCTTTTGCTTTCGCATTTGGCCTTAAGAGTAAATCTAGTCGCAAGGGACGACCGTCTAATGGCCAAGAACCTGGGACTTCCTCCTTGATGTCGAAAAGACCACTTAATCTTTGAGTTAGTTTCTTTCGAGTTGTTGTTTCTCTTTCAGTAGTCATACGTTCCTGAAAAGCATAACAATTATTATACTGGATCGGTTTATTCCTTCGATTTATGTTTATCGATACAATATCTTAAGCAAAGAAACAAATGATTTCTGCTACGATTGCCCCCACCCCTGCCTATCCCTTTCAATTCGGGATGGTGAGGGTTTTAAAAACCAATCATTGACCACAATAGAGCACTCTGCTATGATTTTATCATAGAGAAAATAAGAAAGGGCTGCCTATGTGGGATTACTCAGAAAAGGTGAAAGAGCATTTCCTCAATCCCCGTAATGTAGGTGAGGTAGGTTCCCTGGCCTGCGGAGATGCTTTAAGACTTACCTTTAAGCTGGATGAGGCCGGGCGCGATGAATTTTAGTTAGATATTAGCCAGATAAGGCCTGTGACGTACCGAAAAAGTCAGCCCCGTTCCACGGAGTCCGGTCGAATGACTGGTTCGGCCAGTGACCTTCGAAGCCTTCTATGGAAAATAACGGTAGATTTCGCTTCGGTGGAGAAACCGTACAAATCTAGCGCCGATATCATCTATGACCAGGCCGATTCGATAGTCGCCTAATCTTATTCGATAGTAATTACCTTGAGCCCGGAGCTTTTTGATATTACTCACATTGCGGAGGTCTTCAGCTGCTTCAGTTTGCTGAATCGCCTCGCGCACTTGGTTCAGGAGGGACTTATCTCTGATCCGTTTCAAATCTCTGGCAAAGCTGGCCCTAAACTCCACCTTCATGGTCGGCCTTCAAGAATATCGAATATCTCCTTTTTGCTGACCGTTCCGGTAGCTTCCCCTTCTTGTATCGCGTGGACCAGTGCGACATCCTCAATAACTTCGCTCAGAATGTCATAAAGGACCTCTTTACGGTCCTCGAGGACTTCCACCAGAGCTTCTTTCATAAGCTCCTTAAGCTTTTTTTCATCTAATATTTCCATTTTCACGACCTCCGATACTTCTGATATATCATATCGGCGATGAAGGTGATAGGGCCGGACTTATATATTATATCGACTCGATTTTTTTCGCCTGGAATCGTATGCAATTAAAATCATATAAAAATTTGCCAAATAACACAATAAGATAAAATATATTTAGTTTTCATTCGGAACCCCTATGTTTCCCGCTTCATTCCCTCCCGCTCCGCCACGGCGGACCGTAGGTAGGAGGGAGGTTTTCGGATGAAAGCAAGTCTAACTCTTATCGCCCATGGATTCGGGTATCTAGCACGCCCCGGCGTATCTCACGAAAAGACTTGCACTATGCGATAGTATTCAAATAGAATATTAACAGGGGCATTGGGATACTCTCGTGTCTTGTTAAACTACCTGGAAAGTCTTTAAGGCCAACCGAGCTGTTAACATGGAATATGTCCTCCCGGTGACCACATCATTCTTTCTATGTCCGAATTTAATTTAGAAGGAGATAACCATGGCTCTTAAACAGGGCTACATACATGTTTACACCGGTAATGGCAAGGGCAAGACAACCGCCGCCTTAGGGCTTGCCCTTCGGGCAGCCGGTCGAGGACTGTCTGTGACTATGATTCAGTTCTTAAAGGGAGAAACCGACATCGGCGAGATAAAGGCTGCATCGGCATTCCTGCCGAAGTTTGTCATAAAGCCAACCGGGCAGCGGGGTTTTACTTTCCGGCGCGAGATTTCTACAGAAGATAGGGAGCGGGCAGCAGAGGCTATGGAACTGGCCAGCAAGATTGTCCATGATGGATCAACCGATGTATTGATATTGGACGAGGTAAACGTGGCTGTGGGCCTCGGCCTCGTTCCTGAAGAATGGCTTATTTCACTGATGGAGAGCAAGCCCCGGACCATGGAGCTTGTGTTGACCGGCCGGAATGCCACTCCCCGGATTATTGCGCTCGCAGATCTGGTTACAGAGATGCGGGAGATAAAACACTATTTTAAAAAGGGGGTTAAAGCGCGGGAAGGGATTGAGAAGTAATGCCAAAGCTCAAAACGTTACTCGTCACTGGTCACCGGTCATTAGTCATTGGTTAAGTCGGGAGAAAGATAGACCCCTTTTACCAGTGACAAATGACTATTGACAAATGACTTCTACTTCTATCATTTGAGCTTTGAACTTTGGATTTTGTCATTTGAAATTGTACCTGAGCTATCCTTTGATACAGGCCAACGGCTTAACCATAGCTACCTTTTTGGCAAGTCCGGCCTGGTGAGCGGCGTTCACGACCTCCACTACATCCTTATAAGCACCCGGTGCTTCTTCGGCCACGCCTCGATAGGAACGGGTCCGGATTATGATTCCTTCAGCAGATAAATCCTTTATAATCTTATCACCACGCCAGGTCTTGGTAGCTCGCTTACGGCTCATGCTGCGACCTGCACCGTGGCAGGCCGACCCAAAGGCCTGCTCGGTGCCGAATTCTGTGCCTACCAGAATGAAGGAGCAGGTGCCCATGGTCCCGCCAATAAAGACCGGCTGACCAACGGATCGGAAGCGCGATGGTATTTCCGGTCTTCCCGGGCCAAAGGCCCGGGTGGAGCCCTTACGGTGGACATAAAGTCGGCGTTTTTTGCCAGCTATGACGTGTTCTTCAACCTTGCAGGTGTTATGACTGACATCAAATAACATTTCTAATTTAGCCTGAGGGATAACTTCGGCCACAGCCTCGCGGGTCAGGTGACTTATAACCTGGCGGTTAGCCAGGGCGCAGTTTATCCCCGCCCCCACTGCCCCGAAATAGCGTTTGCCTTCCGGCGAGTTAATGGGCGCACAGACCAGTTCTCTTTCACGGATGGGGATATTATATTTTTTAGATGCCTGGGCCAAAGTAACCAGATAATCTGTGCCTATCTGATGCCCCAAGGCCCTTGAACCGCAATGGATAGCGATAACAATATCATCCTTTTTAATGCCCAGGGCTTCGGCGGCTTCAGTATCATAGATCTCGAATACATGCTGTATTTCCAGATAGTGGTTCCCTGACCCCAGGGTCCCTACTTCTCTGAATTGTCTCTTCTTGGCCAGATCAGAGACCTGGGCCGGATCCGCCCAAGTGACATAACCGCCTTCTTCTATGTATGCCAGGTCTTCCGGGAGGCCGTAGCCCCTGTCTAACGCCCACTTTGCCCCGCCGGCCAGGACGTCGTCGATCTGGGCCGGGGTGAGCCTTATCTTACCCTCTGAGCCAACACCAGCGGGGACTACCTGAAAGATCTTATCGATCAACCTTTCCAGCAAGGGCATGATCTCATCTTTGGTAAGTCCGGTGGTCAGGGTGCGGACACCGCACGATATATCAAATCCCACGCCGCCAGCGGAGATAATGCCGCCTTCTTCCGGATCAAAGGCGGCCACCCCGCCTATGGGAAAGCCATAACCCCAGTGCGCGTCCGGCATGGCAATGGAGGCGTGGACAATACCGGGTAAGCAGGCTACGTTCGTAACTTGCTCGTGGACCTTTTCGTCCATTTCTTCAACCAATTTCTGGCTGGCGAAGATGAGCCCCGGGACGCGCATCTCGCCTACAGGCGGCAGCTCCCAGAGAAAATCATCGATCTTCTTTAATGATTGGATCTCCATATCCTTACCTCATACATCAACTACGCATTGGGCTACAAAGTAGCCTGCTTCTTGAAATACCTTGAGCATGGTATAAGTAGCGCCTTTGACCTCTACGCCTAAGTTGTGCTTCTGGGGGCTTATAGATTCGCCCCGGGCTACAGCAGTTAGGTTGTTATTACTTATTGTGACGCTAAATTCGCAAAGGAACATTTTTTCTAGATCCGCTAGGGCAATTAATTGATTTAACCAGACCATAAAGAGGGTTTCTATATCTGGCGCCGTGCACTCCACCTGGATTTCTTTCTGTGGTTCAATTGTGGATAGGTCGGCCATCAGCGAAAAAAGGGCCTTTGCTCCGTTGGAAAAGGCCTCTTCCAACGTCCGGCCTTTTCCACGAATGCCGATATCTGCCCCATGCTCAAATGTTTCATAACCGGAATTCATAATCACATTTTATTTATAATCCCGGGTATTGTCAAAGGAATCGTCGTTCCTTAGGC
This sequence comes from Thermodesulfobacteriota bacterium, assembly GCA_040755415.1. Classification (GTDB taxonomy): domain Bacteria; phylum Desulfobacterota; class QYQD01; order QYQD01; family QYQD01; genus QYQD01. Next base: position 4,490 of record JBFMAZ010000002.1, read on the forward strand.
ATCATAACTTCCGCCGTGACCCTATCGGGGCTCCGGCAAATTTCGCTCAGGAGCATCGATGGCCTCGTAAAAAGTCAAATAATGCGCTTGTTCGTCATTCCGGCGAAAGCCGGAATCCAGTAAATTTAATATGTTCTGGATGCCGGATCAAGTCCGGCATGACGGTTTCAGGATTTTTTACGAGTTCATCAACATTGGATTCCATAAAAAATGGTAACACTTTAGCTGTTTGAAAAGAGCTAGTCGTCCAGAAAACGGCGCCTCGAAAATCCCCCTTAATCCCCCTTTTTCAAAGGGGGAATGTAGGGGGATCCCCTTTTTCAAAGGGGGAAATGTTTCTCCTCCCTTTGGAAAAGGGAGGTTGGGAGGGATTTTAAAATACTTTTTCAAACAGCTAAACTGATACAAAAAATGGGGAAGGCGCTTACATACATCTTGACTACGGTCATCTCTCTGTTAGAATTTAATATGTAGGGATTGGCCCTGAAAGGAGGGCGCCATGATGGCAAGGCAGATAATGCGTAAAGATTTGGTGACAACCCCGTCCACAGCATCTCTCCATGAGGCTGCCAGGCAGATGATAGAGCACAATGTCGGCTCTGTTCTGATTATGGAGGAAGGCTGGAAACTAAAAGGCATATTGACAGACAGGGACATAGCCCTGGCAGTGGCTGCAAATGTAAAAGACCCAAAGACAACATGGGTGTGCGATGTAATGACTCAGGACCCCGTAACAATAAATGCTGATGCTGATATTGATTCTGCCATAAGAATAATGCACAGGGCACATGTAAAGAGGCTCCCGGTCGTAGAAAATGGCAGGGCGGTAGGTTTTATATCTTCAGACGATATCGCCACTGCATTGAAGCAACAGTTTGACCAGTTTATGGAAATTGAAGGGGCATATGCCAGACCTTGACCTTGAGGAAGTTTGAAAAGGGCCAATCCCTAAAAAAGAACCGACAAAGAAAAGAGCGGCATTACAGACGCAAAGTTCCCGGCCTTTTCTAAAGGGTTTTCGCCGGGCGAATCTAACCGCCGAAAAAAAACAGGTTGTGACTACTGTAAGCCTCTGCTTTTTCTAATATGGTAACTTACAAGGTAGTCGATGGCATCATCGCTGATAAGTTCCGGGGCTTTCCCTTGCATGCGTCTTATGGTATCTCTCCACTCTTCGCGGGTTTTCTTTTTCTCAAGAGCCCATTCAGCCGGATGACAGATAGTGCAATCCTTATTAAAGAGCGACTCTTCCTCCTTCTGCCTTTCATTGTGAAAATCGATAAGTCTTTTTACCTCATCATAAGATATGCTTTTGCCGGCCTTCTCAATCATGAAAACGATAGTCTTTTCCACTAGCTGTCTGTCTCCGGTGGTGCTTAGGGCCGTTTCGAGGTTATGACACGCCGTGCATTTGCCCCTAAAGAATCTTTCGTTTTCCCGCTCGGTTCTCTTATGAAAATTGATAAGGAGATCTACCTGGTCATCGGTAATCTGGCCGGGCGCCTTTGCCGCCATACGCCTTATAGTCTCACGCCATTCATCCTGGGTTTTGATCTTTTCCAGCGCCCGTTCAGCCGGATGACAGGCAGCGCATTTCTGTTTAAATATCTCTTGCTCCATTTCCTGCCGCCTCACATGGAACCGTACCAGTCCTTCCACCTCATCCTTTTTAACCGGGCTACCCTGCTTTTGAGCCATGGCCGTGATAGTCTGTCGCCATGCTGTCTCGTCCTTCACAGCAGTCAGGGCCCTTTGCAAATCGTGACACGTAGAGCACGCCTCTACAAATACCTCCGCCGCCTGCCGCTCCTTTTCTTTTAACCCTGCTGCCTCTAACATTCGGGAGAATTTTAGTCTTTGCTCCCGGAGGTGATAGCTTATCAAAAGTTCGATATCTTCCTCTCCGCCCTCTCCCGGTCTCTTGGCCAGCATGCGTTTAATAGTCGTCCGCCATTCGGCGGGGGGTTTGGCCTTTGCAAGAGACAGGCCGGGCGCATGGCACTGGCCACAATCCCGGTAAAATAATTCCTGTTCTTTTTTCTGTCGCTCCTTGTGGAAATGAACCAGCTTCTCTATTTCATCCTGTGTAATCTCACTTCCTTGTTTCTGGCTCATCGAAATAATCGTTTGCCGCCAGGCGACCTCATCTTTAGTGGCCAGTAGCGCTCTATCTATACTATGGCACTTTGAACACTTAGACTTAAAAATAAGCGCCGGCTCCTTTAACGAGTCACCGGGAATCTGCCGTGTACAGTGTATTACGCCGAATAACACAATTATTAACCCAAGGACGATTGCACACTTGAAATGGCGACGGTTAATTGTGGCCGGCATACTTGTAAGCATGGTGTAACTACCCTATAATTTATTGCTGGGAAGGGGTACAGGTTTAAGATATACATTTTATTTTCATGTTTTTATGAGGCATTGTCAATCACAATCCTTTTCCCGAACTTATCTGTAGCAATAAAAACCCCTCAGACATGAAACATGTCTGAGGGGTTCGAATACCAAAAAGGGTATAAAGAAATATGTAGTTAATCCATCCAGTATTCTTCCGGCATATCCATAGCCAGTTTAAGGGCCCCCCTGGCTCCGGCAAATAGGGGGTCATCTATACATTCTACCTTGGCGCCGCCTAAGCCTGCCAGCCCGGCCGCTATCATATCCGCTAACCCTTCTATCTGGCTCCCGCCACCGGCCAGATAGATATTTTCCCTCAGTATTTCCTGAAATTCAGGATCATAGGTGGCAATTAATTTTTTTACTGCCTCTATAATTTCAGGGACAATGCTTTCACAGGCGGATTTTAACTCATTGGTTACGTCAAACACCTCCGGCTTGCCGTTAACCGGGAAGACGGCTGAAACGGAACGGGTGACATTATATACAAAGGAATGCCGTTCTTTTATTTCTCTGACCATGTTCAGGGTAAAGTTGGCCGCAGAGTATGTAGATTTAAGGGTGTCATAAAAGACTTTATCGATATAATCGCCCCCTTTGTACAGCGTGATCTGGTCTTCTTCCTCCGGGACAGTTCCATGCATACGGCAAATATCCACGGTTCCCGCGCCAACGTCGATTATCATAGCGTTGTCTAACCTGCCGGCGTAATAGGCTACGGCAAAAGGTTCGGAAATTACCGCTGCATAATCCATTACTGTCTTGGCTATATCAGCCACAACTTGTTTGTTTTGTACGCTAGCCTTGGCCGGTACGCCAATAATACCATAGACCTTGGCCCCGGAGGGAGCTTCCACGGCACTGATGAGGTGCTTAATAAGTTCCTGGGCCATGGTTTTTTCCTGCTCATCTTCTTTGATAACACCCTTTTCCAGAGGATATACGACGTTGAGCGATAAGCGGTGCTTAAGGGCATCCCGTCCAAACAACAGGTTTTGTTTTAACATTTGCCTGGCAATCAGATCTTTGGGCCAGCCCACTACGCTTAGCGTTACCTTTTCTACGCCGTTGTTAGAGACCAGCGCACTCCTCGACGTCCCGAGGTCGATTCCCATATATATTTTTTCACTCATCCATTTTCCCCCCTGTATTAGGTTTCAACATATCTGGTAGAAGAGATTTCCAGCGGTAACAAATTTCCATTTCCAGGTTTGTCTCTTCCATCTCCAGGTATCTGGCTTTAAGTACCAGCCCTAGATGCAACTGACCGGCCTCCTGGACTTTCCTTTCAATTATTTCTAATATAGCCCGGTGTTCTTTCTGAATGCGGTTGATAATGTGTTTATAATACTGTTCTTCTTTGGCACGTAACCTTTGGGAAAAATCAGCTATCTGGTCTTCTTCTGTCTTTTCTTCCTGTTTTCTGACTGCTGCTGAGATAACTTTATTGACTAATTCCTTCTTTTTGTCGATCACATTCAAGGATTAATGGGTCCAGCTTACTTTTGCACTGAGGCTGTAGTTTTTAAGGATAGCCGCTTGGCTATTAATGACATTGATCTGGGCGTTAAGGACAGATTCCAGGTATTTTATTTGTCTATCTAAGAGACCGATCTGTTCTCTTTGTTTTTGGTCCAAATTTAAAGGCAAGTTGGCCTGGTCCGTGATGTTTGTCTTTTGTCTATATAGAAAAAACTCCACCTTGGTTTCTTCTAACTCCGCCCTGAGTTTAACAACCTCATCCTCTTTTTCGGTAAGGGATTTTTGTTTTGTTATCAGGGCCTTATTTAAGGTATCTATTTTTTTCTTTTGCCATCTGATATTTCTATTGAGGGTAGCGATTTTTGATGCCTGTTGTTTAATAACTTCAGCGTTTTGATCAATCGTTTCGTTGAGCGACTCGATCTTTTCTATCTTAGACTGGATAATGTGGGTTTTCTGTTCTAACGTCGAGGAGAGATCGCCTAATTCCTGCATAAGCTGGTTGTTGGAGCGATACATATATAATGAGCTGAAGCTAACGACCAGCAATAGCCCGCATAAAAAGGCGATGAGCCGATCCTTACCAGCCCTTTTTTTGTTTATAGCGTCAATCTTGTCCGTGGCGCCCTGGAGTTCGGCCTGCAACGTTGAAGCCATCTGTCTATAATCAAGAACCCTGGACTCTAAGGCAGTTTTGTCCCGCTGGATTTCCTGGAGATCGTGTAGCATCTTCTCGTGTTCTGAGGCGTGTTGGACCTCCAGCGCCGATGTCTTCTCCTTTAATTCCAGAATCTTCTTTATTTGTTCCTGAATCAGTCGGTTTTTGTCTGCTAAATTCGTCTTAAAGGTGTCCAGTTCGGTTTGTAGAGATTGAGATTGTGTTCTTAGCTCCCGGCCTTCCGTTTCTTTTTGGGCAACTTCAGATTGTAGCCTGGAAATTTCCTCTCGTTGTTTGGCGTTATTTTCTTGGTGCTGTTCTAGTGCCTCTTTAATATTCTGAAATTTAGTCCGCTCTGACTGAAGTGTGCTTAGATCAGCTTGCAGAGTTTGGATCTGCTCATGGGCAATTCTTGCCTCTTCCTCTTTAGCCGTTGCCTGGCTCTGGAGGGCGGAGAGCGCTTCTTCCCGGCGTTTGATCTCTTCTTGTTTATTGACTAGTTCTGCTTCGGTAGCCTGCAGATCAGAGATACTTGTTTTTAAGAGATCCAATTCTCTTTTCAGAGCTTGAGCTTCTTCTTTATGCTGGCTTAATTCTGTTTCTTTTTTGGAGATGTTATTTTGCAGGCTGGCGACTTCTTCTTTATGTTGTCGTTGTATCTCTTCTTGTTGCCGGACAAGGTCAGCCCTGGCGGATCTTAGATTTTCCAGTTCTTGGTTCTGGAGTTCCTCGGTTTCTTGTTGTTTGCGAAGGGTTTCTCTGAACAGCTCCAGGTCGGATTCAAGTCGTTGAAGGCTGGCTCTTAACCGTTCTCCTTCAGACTCTTTTTGCTGAAAATTATACTTCAGATCAATTAAGTCCTTATCTTTCCGGCGATTTTCTTCTATATAATATTCGTTTTCCCTTCTTAAAATGGCAATCTCTTTGCTCTGTAATTCAATGCCATCTGCCTGCTCTTGGATAATATTAGCTTGAGAAGCAAGGTTGGACTTTATTGCCTCTAATTCTTTTTGCAAGATAGAATAATTTTCCTGTAGCTGTGATATCTCCGCTGTTTTTTGGGCAACTTCATCCTGCAGATAATCAATTTTCCCCTGTTGCTGTCGTTCCTCCTCGCTCAGAGGTTTGGCTTCTTGCTCTTCAGCAATAGTCTTTCCTGCAGGGACCTTATGACTGTTTGGGAGATAGTATATCTGGCTGGATTTTCTTCTTATTACTTTTGAAAAGTCTATACGTTCATCAGTTTCAGATGCGCCTTCAGATTCCGGCGGGGCAGGCCTTAGTAACATATCTGAAAATTTGAATTTTTTTATGCGCTGCTCTAAGGATAACGGCATGAAGATATTTCCTTACGGTGGCTGTACGTTAGAACAAGGTGACTTTACACCGTATTTAGGATATAACCTCTGCCGAAATTAGCATTATTATCAAATTGTTGTCAACACAATTTTTAACTTCCAGGGATTAGAAGCCCCAGGGTTAATTTCCCTCTCTCATTCACTGTATGTCCGCACCAGATAAATACTGATGACGAAAAAGATAACGGCAAAGATTACCAGTACCGCCAGGGATAAGAGGCAATCAGACCCTATACATTTAGCACGCATGAGCTTATTAGTATGGGCCAGGGGCAGGATTCGGATGACGAATTGCAGCCAGCGGGGCATTTCTTCAATCGGGAAAAATGTCCCTCCAAAAAAGGCCATGGGCAATATAAAGAAATTGGAGAAGGTGGCTGTATCTTCGTGAGATTTGGCCTTAAGGCCGGAGACCACCCCTAGGGAGGCGAAGAGAAAACAGTTCAGAAACAAGGCCGGCATAAAAAGTGGTATAAAGTAAACCCCGCTTCCCAGGAAAAAGCCGACTAAAATGATCATGCTCGAGGCAAAAAGCCCCCGCACCATGCCGGCCAGAACCTCTCCCAGGACAATAGCACCGGGACTCACCGGTGATTGGATAAAAACCTGGAAGGTACGGAAGTGGAGGCGGCCTACGGTGAGGCTGGTGGCGATCCAGGTATAGGAATTATTCATGGAACTCATGGCGATAAGCCCCGGAAGGAGGAAGTCGAGATAGCTTCCTCCGGCGATACTTACCCTGTGTCCTAACCCGAGCCCAAAGGCCAGCAGATATAGGAGCGGGGCAAACATGGCCGAGAAGAAATAGCCGAGGCGCAGGAAACGCTTGCGAAAGAGCATCATCTCACGCAAAAAAACCGGATAAAATGCAAACATTTTAATCCGTTCCAATCCTCTCCCCGGTTAACTTGATAAAGACGTCTTCCAGGTTGGACTCCCGGATGATTATCGGCCCTTTTTTGCTCTGCGAAAGGCGGTGGGCCTCTTCCCGGCTCTGGCATAATAAATATCGGGTATTGCCGTTTTCCTGATACTCCAGCACGAAACCACCCACTTCGCCCTTAAGTTCCTGTGGCGTTCCCAGGGCTATAAGCCTGCCGCGGGAAAGGATGCCTACTCGCGTGCAAAGGGCCTCAGCCTCCTCAATGTAGTGCGTGGTAAGAAAGACGGTGGTTCCGTTCTCTTTAAGGTTACGGACCAGGTCCCAGATCTGCCTCCTCACCTGGGGATCCAGGCCGACCGTAGGTTCGTCGAGAAAAAGCACATTCGGCTTGGTGAGAAGGGCGCGGGCGATAAGAAGTCGGCGCTGCATACCGCCGGAAAAGTCCCGTACCAGATGGTTGCTCCTCTCAGAGAGGCCGGCCAATTCCAGGATATCTTTTATATTCTGGCCAAGGTTTTCCAATTTATGAAGCATCCCATAGACCCGGAGATTTTGTTCGGCGGTTAATTCCTTATCCAGGTTGATCTCCTGGGGCGCTACGCCGATGATGTTTTTCACTGCCAGCGGCTCTCTCTCTACGTCATGCCCGCCGATCGCGGCCCGGCCGCTGGTGGGTTTACTGAGCGTGGTTAAGATTTTGATGGTGGTGGTCTTCCCGGCGCCGTTCGGTCCCAGAAGGCCGAAGACCTCGCCCTGTTTTATGACAAGGGTGAGGGAATCAAGCGCCCTGATGGCGCCATAGATCTTGGTTATGTGGTCAATATTGATCATATGCCCGAAAACAGAGGTTAGTGGCAGGCGGGGAGGCGTGGATAAATAAAACGCCGTCCATTGTCGCCTATCCATTCCACCTCTAGGTCATATACCTGCCGGAGAGGGCTGCCTTTTCCTTATTTCCCCTTCAGCACCATACGGTGATCGAGAAAGTTTATCTCCTGAATATCAGCCTCTACGTACATCTCTTTTCCCAGAAGACTGCGGAGGTATATCTTGCCGTCTTCCGGTCGGAGAACAATGACGCTGTCCATCAGGAGTTCTTCCTTGTCGTCCTTTAAAATATAGGCGTTTGTCTCACACATCCTGTTTCTCCTTCTTTAAATAATTAGGACGCAGATTTTCGCGAATATTCACAGCTCAAAAAATTCGAAATTCGGCAACACGTTAGCTGTTTGAAAAGAGCTAGTCGTCCAGAAAACAGCACCTCGAAAATCCCCCTTAATCCCCCTTTTTCAAAGGGGGAATGTAGGGGGATCCCCTTTTTCAAAGGGGGGAGTGTTTCTCCTCCCTTTGGAAAAGGGAGGTTGGGAGGGATTTTAAAATATTTTTTCAAACAGCTAAGCTGATACGAAATTCGAAATTTAAAAAGTATAATCTGCGTTCATCTGCGTCCTAAAAAGAAATTCTACTATCTGTTTACCAACTTAAATACCAGCGGCACGTCCATAGAGAGCTTGTTCATGGCCAGCTCATTTGGTATGGACGGAAATTTTCCGATGCGCCTTACCGTCCGTTCTGCCGCTTCGTCCAGGAGACTGAACCCGGAAGACCTGACAACCCTCAAATCTTCTACCTTCCCATCTCTGCATATGACGAAATGCAGACCTACGATCCCTTCCCGGTTGTTTCTTCTGGCCCACAAAGGATATTCTTTATACTCTTCCAGCATGGTCCGGATAAGGGCTAAGTAACCTTCAAAGGCATTGTGTTTTCGGGACGCAGAAGCAGGAGCGGGAGAGGAGTCCGGCTCCGAACCGGCCGTTTCGGCCCGCATGGCGCTCAAAAACGGGCAAGTAGAAGGCCGCCGTGCCGCATCCGGTGTCTCATTTTCCATTCTGTCGTTATTTGCAGAAATGGGTGTCTTTTCCGTCGGCAGCTTCTCAGTCTGTGCCGTCTCCTTAGGCGTAACCGGCTGCGCCGCCTCGGTATCCTTTTTAACGGTTCTCTTTTCGGCCTTACTTGCTGCCCTTACGGGATGGGGGGAATCCGCCGCCGCAACCTCGGAAAATACAAAACGGAGGACAGGGGCCGCCAAACGGTGCGGCGACACCTTGTTTTTGAAATCCATTCCCCACAGGAAGAGGACATGTAAGAGGCAGGAGACCAGAAAGAAATAAGGTATGTTGTCAGCGGCCCTTCTCACCGGTCTTTTTCCTCCGCGGAAAGAAGCAGGCTGCGGGCGCCGGCCAACCGTATCTCGTCCATTACTGAAACCAGGGTTTGCACCCGGCAGTCCCGGTCGGACTTGACCACAACCTCTTTCCTCACGGTCTCGGCCAGCCGCATCTGTAAGGCCTGACGCAGATCCTTTAGCTCGATTGGGGCCTCATTCACAAAGACCCTGTCTTGCCGGTCGATCGAGACCGTCAGGGGGAGGGGCCGGGAAGTCCCAGCCACCTTTGACTGAGGAAGTTCGAGACTTATTCCGGTCTCCTCTATAAAATGGGCCGACAGCATAAAGAAAATGAGGAGCAGAAAGACCATGTCTATCAGCGGGGCCATGTCCAGCCCTAGGGATTTTTTTTGAGTGCGGCGGATGTTTACCAGCATCTGTTTTCCTATTAACCTTGGGCTCTGAGTTTTTTCTCTCGCGGCGCCGCTACTGACTCCTGATTTTCTTCAACCGTCGCCAACAGCCGGGAGGCGGCCATCTCCACTTCACCTGCCAGGCCGTCCACCTTCCTTTCCAGGACAAAATGACAAAAGGCGGCGGGGATGGCCACAAAGAGCCCGAAGGCCGTAGTAAGCATGGCCTCCCAGATACCGCCGGCCAGGGCCATGGCGTTTACCTTGCCGCCGATGCGCTCAATGACCTGAAAGGCCTGGATCATACCGGTGACGGTGCCGAGAAGCCCCAAAAGGGGCGCAAGTTGCACAACCAGGGGAAGAATTTTTATCCGGCCCTCGATATTGCCCACGGCCTGGCTCCCCACGGCTGAGGCGATCTCGACAAGCTCTGCCTTTTTCTTTCCTTCGGAAAGATTCAGGAGCAGGGCGGTCAAAACTACGGCCACCGGATTTCTGTTGCCGCTGACGAGTGAAAGGGCGCTATCATACCCTCCGGCATTAACGGCCCGGACTATTGTGGTAAGGTCCACTCTTGGCGTCCTGGCCAGGCGGTAAAGGTAAACGGAGCGCTCCAGCACAATGGCCAGGGCCAATATGGACAAAAAGAGGATGGGGTACATGACAAACCCGCCCTGGAAGAAATAATCTATCAAGGCAAACTCCTTATCTTAATGTCTTCTGGAGATAAAGGTTTAACAGCCCCGCCGGGGGCTGTCAAGAGTGTATTGATTTCAGACCTGCTTCCCTTTGTCAGGCCGTAAGGTTGTAAGGGTTTTCCAGTAAAACGGCAATCGAGTAAAAATCATACTTACTGCAATCTATCAGTATCGGTTGACTTTTTTCTTCTCCTGCACAGCGCCCATACGCTGAAGAGAAACAGAATAAAACTCATTCCTATAAAGGCCTTAGGATACTGTGCGACAAGGGGTTTTTTAAATGATTCCATAAAAAGCCCCTTATTTACCTGAACTTTTATCTGTGCTCCGTGTATGCCGTGTTCCGATTCGCCATAGACATTGATAACCCATGTCCCTGATCGATCGGGCAGAAACGAAACAAAGCCATTTTTGTCGGTCCTGCCTTTCTGGTGAGGAATTTTATCGCCGGGGCCGAAGATCTCGTACGCCGAATAGCCGGCAGGTTCTTCCGGTGAATAGAATACACGTGCGCTTATACCTTTGTTTTCCACCCGGTAATGGACGGAATGGGCCATAGCCGGGCTGTGCCCGGCTATTATTCCAACTATCACTATTACTAAAAGTAAGTGCTTCATTTTTTGTCCATAGTAAGAACTGTAGTATAAGACAGGTAATCGGCGTCAGGATTATCTACGGCAGGAATCCTGTACTTTGCTAAAATAACTTGCTTTTTTTCCCCTGTAACCTGGACCTTAGCTATGCCGTCCTTGTCGGTCTTTGTTGTCTCTTTATGTGTGGCCGTTTCAATAATCACTCCTTCAAGCGGTTTTCCTTCAAAGAGAACCTTTATGGGTAAAAACTCTTCAGTTCTCAAGGTAAAAGGATTTATTAACGGTATAATCTCAAACTTCATCCCAACAGGTTTTGTTGAAACATCGCCGTTTGCAAAAAGAGATTTGACAAACTGCGAGGAATAAAAGGAGTCTATCACCTGCAGGCCTGCCTTCTCCGCCTCTCTCTTTGTAAGCTTCTTTTTGCCATCCGGGGTACTCACAAGATAGCCGCCTTCAAAAGAGAGAGTTGTCATGGAGATATCTCCCTTTGAAGATAAATAAACCTTATCTTTTTCATCTGTCTTTTTAAAAGGGATTTCCCTACCCTTTATGTCAAAGACTTTGATCTCCTTCACCTTTGACGGATCATAGGGATCTATTTTGGGCGGATGTCCCCATGCGACTCTAAATCTGTCTCCTTCCTTCTCGATCCAGAGATGATGTGCCCATGCCGATTGAGTAAAGAGTAATAAGATGACCACTATCCCCAAAACAAGCCTCTTCATGATTTATATCCCTCCCTGTATTTTTGCTTGTTGCATTTTATTTTAAAAACGACCGGCTTAGTGAAACCCGTTTTATATATTAATTGTTAGCTTCCCGAATATTACTCTCCCCAACCAGGTCTTGCTCGGTTCGCCGTAATCAGATTTAAAGATATTGTCCACCTCTACCGAAACGCCGATATTTTTCGTTACGTCTTTTATGATCTTCAGGTTCGAGACATAATAACTTTCAATCTCCCTTGTATTTGCCTCGTCTGTGTATGCCTTGGAGACATAGTCCGTTCTCCAGTGAACAGACATTGCCCATGGGTTAATCTCATAATCCATGCCGATGCCGGCGGTATGGTGTGGGTTATAGGTAAGCTCTTTATCCGTATCCTCATTTTCTGTATCGAGATACGTGTAGTTGAAAGTCAACGAGAGATTATCGAGGATTGCGGCCTTCACGCCGATCTCTGCTCCCTGGGTAAATGCCTTGTTCACATTGCTCCATGTCCGCACCGGTGCGCCATCTATAGTTTCAGACGTATCAACCGCCACGATAATATCCTTTATGTCGTTTCTAAACAGGCCCAGATTCGCAGACAGTCTTTTTGAAAATACGTGTTCGATCCCGGCAGAATAGCCCCATGAGGTCTCCGGGTTTAGATTCTCATTGGGCCTGTTCCACCAGGTGCCGTGCTTGAAGAGTACGTAAAGCTGACGTATGGTCGGCGTCTTAAATGCCCTGCCGATCGATGCCCTGATGCGGGTATCGGGTGTGACTTCCCACATAAGATTTGCCTTGGGGTTAAATTCGGTGCCGTAGAGGGAATTGTCGTCCAATCTGCCTCCGATGACAATATCAAAAGGCTTCAGGTTTATTTCATCCTGGAGATACAGACTCTGAAAATTATCACTTTTGTCGGCAAAGCTCGCATCTATGTCCCTGAAGAGATATTCGCCACCTGCTGTAACGAGATGGTTGGTGCCAAGCGGCTTTGTGTATTGCACCTCTGTTTCCGTATATGCAATGTCACCAAAACGGCGGGTATAGCCGGGGGAAAAAGAATCCATGTCGAGCTTGTACCAGTATCCCTTAAGTTTCAAAACGGACGTATCCGGGAATACCATTTCCAGGCTAGGACCGAACCTGATCTTTTCCTCGGTCTGGTATTCCCATTTCAACTCATCATGATTGATTCCAAGGGCAAAATTTGCTTTATCAGTTAAGTCGTATGAAAATTTTGAAAGGACGTATTCTCCCCTGAAATCGTCTTCGCTTGCGCTATAACGCCCTCTTTCAGAGGTTTCTCTCTGCGCGCTGAGCCAAAATCCAAATTTATTGATTTTCTGACCGTACCCGGCATTAAATAACGTGCTATCATAAGAGCCGTATCCGGCGCTTGCCGTTAAGGTCGGTTTTTCAGGAATGGCCTTCGTGATTATATTTACGACGCCGGCCATGGCGTCGCTTCCGTAAAGTACGGATGCCGGGCCTTTTACGATTTCAATTCTTTCTATCATTTCAACCGGCATCTGATTAAGACTTATGCCATATTCACCCATCGCGCCGCCTAACACCCTTTCGCCATTTATGAGCACAAGCCCGTAACCCTGATCAAAATTAAGCCCCCTTAATCGTGAAAGCCAAGCGGATGATCCCGGCACGTTTTCCCCCCTGATATAAAATCCGGTTACCTCCTTTAAAAGTTCAGTTACATTTTTCGCATTTGAGTTCTCAATATCTTTTTTACTTATGACACTGGTCTCCACAGGCACGTCTTCTAATGTGTGCGGCGTCTTTGTCGCCGTCACGACGATTTCTTCCAGCCTTGCCGTTTTCTCCTCTGCCCAAATCACCTGGGGTAAAACAACACCAAGAATCCCCAATAGAATGACAATCAACTGCAACCCCTTTTTCATCACACCGAGCATTTCCCCTCCAGTCATTCGTAGCACTAATATTATTTTTATAACACCCTATGACAAAAGATATCCATTAAAGAAGGCCAAAAATAACTCGCGCAGTAATTTCTGTAGGCCTTAAGGTTACTTTCTCGCCCCAAATGAGTAGCACGAAAATTAATAAAGTGTTACTTAACAAACTTGTATGCGATTGTCAATATGAGGGCGTAGAAAACTTGCAAAAAGTTTGTGATGCTATAAAGACGGTGAGTGATGGGTGAACTAATAGCTGATTTCTGGTTAAACGCTTATCTCTCTACCTGTAAGTTGTAGCTCTTCTCTATGCCTCTAACTAAAAGGGTCAAGACCTCGTTTACCGGGGTGGCGATGCCCAGAGCCTTTGCTTCCTTGACTATAGCCCCGTTTATGGCCTCGATTTCCGTCCGCTTCTTGTTCATGACGTCCTGCAACATCGAAGAACGATTTCCGGCTGTGGCCAGGCAGGCCGCTTTTGCCTCTTTTATGGCCTCCGGATTGACCCGGAGGCCCTTGCTGCGGGCCACGGCAAGGGCCTCGGTAATGGCCATAGCCATGAGATTCTGTATCTCCGGGAATTTTACCAGATCGCCATTTTTGAGCCTGGTTAGGGCCGAGAGGGCATTAATTCCTATGTTAACCAGGAGCTTGTTCCAGACGATTCCCTCGATGTTATCAACCGCTTCTGTGGCCAGTCCAGCAGCAGTTAAGAACTCCGCCAGCTTAACAAGTTGTCCTCGCATCTTCTCATCCGGAAGAGAAGACCCGATGTAGGTCGGCCCTTCACCCGCATGGCGGATGTGCCCGATTTCCACCAGGGTTACGCCATGAAAAGTAACGCCAACTGCGATTTGTCTCTCCGGCAAGACCTTTTTAAGAATCTCGATATGGCCCAGGCCGTTTTGCAGGGTAAGGACTAAGGTATTTTGATGAATGAGAGAGGGTAACAAGGAGGCCGCTGAAGCTGTGTCATAGGATTTTACGCAGATGATGACCAGATCGCACGGCCCGATGCCGGCCATAGCGGTGGTTACCTTAAGGGGAATAGACGTAACCCCGGTGGTTTCCTCCAGCAATAGACCATGTTTTACGAGATAGGCGGCCCGCCCTTCTGACTTGTCTAAAAACCAGACTTCCAACCCCAAACGGCTCAAAAGGCCGCCGAAAAAGAGTCCAATAGCACCCGGGCCAATCACCGCTACCCGCAGTGGTGTACTACTAATATGAGAATTTGTATCCATTTAGCTGTTTGAAAAAGTATTCTTAAATCCCTCCCGACTTCCCTTTTCTAAAGGGAGGAGAAATACCCCCCCCCTTTGGGAAAGGGGGATTGAGGGGGATTTTTGCTCTTATGTCGCCTTGCTCGGGCATATTTTTCAAAAACCTAACGTGTTACGAGAATCCTTACTTTGTTTCCATGAGGGAACCAACAGATGCCCTCTCCCTTGAGGGAGAGGGGAAGAAGCTTTTCTCTGCGTTCTTTGCGTGCTCTGCAGTGAGATCTTTTGGTTGCGGCCATGCCGCGGTGCCGTGAACTCAGCCGGAAGATTATTCAAAACAGAGACCCCTGGCTTGATCCCCTGGGCTTCTGATCGAGGTATTGATAGGCGAGGCGGGTGGCAACCCGGCCGCGGGGGGTGCGGCGTATATACCCGCACTGGATCAGATAAGGCTCATAGACGTCTTCGATCGTGTCTTTTTCTTCGCATACCGCCGTAGAGAGTGTATCCAGGCCAATAGGCCCGCCGTCGAATTTCTCGATAATCGTAAGGAGTATCTGGCGGTCCATCCGGTCGAATCCGCGATCATCCACTTCCAGCATATGCAGGGCGGCGTCCGCCACATTTTTGGTGATCACTCCATCGGCCTTCACCTGGGCAAAATCACGGACACGGCGCAGGAGGCGGTTGGCGATACGGGGGGTACCCCGCGAACGGCGGGCTATTTCAAAGGCCCCTTCTTTGTCGATGGAGATGCCCAGAATCCTTGCGGAGCGCGTGATGATGATCTCAAGTTCCTCCGGTGTGTAAAAGTCCACACGCAAGACCACACCAAAACGGTCCCGCAAGGGCGGGGTTAGAAGCCCGGCCCGGGTGGTGGCCCCTACCAGGGTGAAACGCGGGAGGTCAAGCTTGATGCTCCGGGCGCTGGGTCCCTGGCCGATAATGATATCCAGTTGGTAGTCTTCCATGGCCGGATAGAGCATTTCTTCTACCACGCGGTTCAACCGGTGGACCTCATCGATAAAAAGGACGTCATTATCTTTCAGATTAGTGAGGATGGCGGCCAGGTCGCCTGTTTTCTCAATAACCGGGCCGGAAGTAGCCCTTATATTTACTGAAAGCTCGTTAGCTATAATATACGCCAGGGTAGTCTTGCCCAGTCCCGGGTGGCCGTGAAAGAGCACATGATCCAGGGACTCTTTCCGGTTCCGGGCGGCCTCGATAAAGATACGCAGATTGGCCTTCAGGGTCTCCTGGCCTATGTATTCTTCCAGGTTCCGGGGGCGCAGATTGTTCTCATAACCGGCTTCGTCGTCTTCGATGGTTGGCACTATCGGCGAGGGTCGCTTTTTGTTGTCTGTAGTTGAACTCATGGGCGTGTTATGACCTTCAGGGCCTGCTTCAACAGCTCTTCCAGAGAAACCGGCCCCTTATTCTCCCTTCCCACTCTGGCCAGGGCAGCTTCCGCAGCGGCCTTTTTATAACCAAGATTGACCAGGGCAGAGACGGCGTCTGCATAAAGCCTCTTATTATCAGCGATCACCGGTATAATGGTAGGATAGGAT
Source organism: Thermodesulfobacteriota bacterium (assembly GCA_040755415.1). GTDB lineage: Bacteria > Desulfobacterota > QYQD01 > QYQD01 > QYQD01 > QYQD01. The sequence goes on from JBFMAZ010000002.1 coordinate 20,587, forward strand.
TCGGGCGTTTTTTTACCTATCTTGTCCCTCAATTCAACCACCATTCGTTCTGCCGTCTTCTTGCCTACGCCCGGAATACTGATTATCCGGCTTACATCTCCCGATAATATAGCCTGTTCCAGCTCAGCCACAGCGATACCTGAAAGGATGTTAAGCGCCAATTTGGGGCCTATACCTGAGATACTTATCAGGAACATAAACATTATCTTCTCAGCCATAGTCCTAAAGCCATAAAGTTGTAGCGCATCTTCCCGCAGGTGTGTATAGGTGTGCAGGCTGACCGGGCTATCCGCCTCCGGCAACTCATAAAAGGTGGAAAGGGGGATGAACACCTGATAGCCGACTCCATTTACGTTAAGGATGGCATATTCCGGCGATTTATAAAGTACTTTTCCTTCTAGGCGGGCGATCATCGGTTTTAGCCTGATATAGTAGTGTGAATATGGCAAATAGCTACGGCCAGGGCATCAGCAGTATCTGGAGATGGCATTTTCTTTAGACTTACAAGGGCCTGCACCATCTTTTGTACCTGCTGTTTACTGGCCTGCCCGTAACCTACGACGGCCAGTTTCACTGCCCGGGGTGAATATTCGTAAATTTTCAGACCGGCCTCGGCCGAGGCCAGCATAGTTACACCTCTTACATGGCTTAGCTTTATAGCCGACTGAGGATTTCTGGCCAAAAAAACATCCTCTATTGCCACCTCGTCCGGCCCAAAATCTTTGATGACGGTCCGCAGGGATTGATAAATATCCTTCAGGCGTACCGCAAAAGATTTCCGGGCCAACGGACGAAGCGAACCGCTATGGACATGGATCAGGCCGTTATTTCCCTTCTCCAGTATAGCAAATCCGGTTACTATTGAACCGGGATCAATGCCCAGGACTCTTGTCATAATAATTATGTTTGAATTGTTAAACGTTCGGTAACAGTTTAGCTGTTTAAAAAAGTATTTTTAAATCCCTCCCAACCTCCCTTTTTCAAAGGGAGGAGTAACGCTTCCCCCTTTGGGAAAGGGGGATTAAGGGGGATTTTGGACCTTATAGCGCCTAGGGCGTACTTTTCAAAAACTTAAAGTGTTACAACGTTCGAAGATCCTAATTCTGACAGGAATCAGCCGACAGCCTCCAGGATAGCGTCGGGTATATCAAAATTGGCATAGGCATGCTGGACATCATCATGGTCTTCCAGGGCCTCCATTAACCGCAATACCTGTTGGGCCTGCCTTTCATCTTCTATCCGCACCGTGGTCTTGGGAAGCATGGTAATTTCGGCGGCCAGATAAGGGACCTTTTGGTCATCCAGGGCCTTTTTTACGGCCTCGAAATCAGACACCGGGGTTACTACCTCATATTCTTTTTCTTGCTCGCGTACATCCTCGGCCCCGGCCTCCAAGGCGATGTCCATCAGCTTTTCCTCGCCTACAACCTTCTTATCTACGGTGATGAGACCTTTCTTATCAAACAGCCAGGCCACGCAGCCGGTTTCTCCCAGGTTGCCGCCGTTCTTACTAAACATGTACCTTATATCCGAAACCGTCCGGTTCTTGTTATCCGTCAGGCTTTCGACCAGGACAGCCACACCACCCGTCCCGTAACCCTCGTAGATCACCTCTTCGTAGGACTGCCCTTCCAGTTCGCCGGTTCCTTTTTTGATTGCCCTTTCGATATTATCCTTGGGCATATTTTCGGCCCTGGCGTCGGCTACAGCCGCCCTCAATCTTGGGTTCGTGTTGATATCTCCGCCACCCAGGCGGGCTGCCACAATGATTTCCTTGGCCAGCTTTGTAAATATCTTGCCGCGTTTGGCGTCGGTAGCGCCTTTCTTACGTTTGATGGTACTCCACTTGGAATGGCCGGACATAACTGCTTGATTCCTCCTGCTATATTACTTTATCCGTTGTCTGTTTTTTCTTCGCCACTGACAACTAACAACGGACTACTGACAAGTAGTGGCGCATCCGCCCTCTACGGTCTTTTATTCAAGGCCAGTATAAAGACCTCTTTGCTTTCCGGCCGCGAACCCTTGGGTTTGAAAAACCTTACCTGGGCGAAGGCCTGCTCGACTTCTTTTTTGAACGCCGGCAAGTCTTCACCTTGAAAGACCTTGACAAATAATGTCCCTCCGGTCCTGAGTAATTCTCTGGCTATTAAAAATGCCGTACGGGCCAACTCTATAGACTTTATGTGATCCACGATCTTTACGCCCGAGGTCTGCGGGGCCATATCACTCAAGACGACATCAAAGTTGTCCCGGATTTTTTTAATTTCTTCCGGGTCCAGGGCCAGGACATCCGCCTGCAAAGATTTCACGTTAGGGCCGGGCAGTGATTTTAATTCCTGTTGGTCGATACCCAGGACAAAGCCCTGTGGCCCTACTACCTCAGCACAATACTGTAACCAGGAGCCCGGGAAACAACCGAGATCCAGGACTACACCGCGCCTGTGCAGGAATTTATATTTCTCATTTGCCTCTTTTAATTTATAGACGGACCGTGCGGCATAATGCTCTCTTTTTGCCTTGTAAAAATAATAATCCTTGACTTTATGCCGCAACATGTTTTGAAATTATAATATTTACTGCTATTTGACAAGGGATTTTGTGCGTTGATTTATTAGGCCGTCTGTAGTATTAGGTCTGAAATAACTGAAAAATATTGTGAGGAGGGAGCCATGTCTATAAAAGCGTATGTACTTATCAACACGGCCATAGGCAAGACCGCTGAGGTGGCGAAGACCGTTTCCAGGATAAAAGGGATTAAAAAGCTGGATGTTATAATGGGGCCGTATGATATTATTATTGAGGTTGAGGCCAAGGATCACGATGAACTCTCGGACGTGGTTCTTACCAAGATACAGACCATAAAGGCCATACGGCACACCATGACCTGCCCGGTGGTAAAGATGCAGGAAGAGAAAAAGGCCGGGAAGGGAAAGTCTGCTAAGGCATAGTTTTTAGATACGCCAAAACCAAATGGCTAGCCGTTACATATCCAGGACAGCCGGGACGGCTGTCCTACCCCATAATCGTCTGTTTGGCACTGGTAGTCCGCCAGAGGCGGATCGCCCGGTCACATTATTTAGTTTCCATCGGAAAAGTCCTCCAAATTCCCCTCTCCCTCGACGGGAGGGGGCTAGGGGGAGGGAATATAGGGTTTCTGGATGGAAACTATTTAGAGAGCGACTTGCCGGGTATTTCTGCCTTGTCATGGTTTGTCTCATCATGATTTTTGGGTTTACCGCCGAAGCTTCTGCCCTTTCGACAGAGGAAATCATAAAACTAAAAAAGGCCGGGGTAAGTGACGAGACCATCCAACTCCTCATTAAGACCGAGCACGAAGAGCGGGAAAGGCAAAGGAGGTATGACCCGGCGCGTATGGTAGGTTCTAAGGAGATTACCTTGCCCGATGGGCGCAAACAGATCATCTATTATAGTGTTACAGATCCTGTTGAGGCGGAAAGACAACGTAAAGAAGAAGAGGAAAAATTAGAGAAGTCCTGGGATGTCCTGAAACATTTGATTATTGACCAGAGAACGAATGACTAAATAGTTCCCATCCGAAAACCCCGGTTTTCTGGATGAAGCGGTCAGCAGTCAGCTATCAGCGAAAAAGAGATTTTAAATTTCAAATCTCAAATTTGAGATCATGAAAGCTAAATACAACACCGCCGTCTGGCCTCGGCATTGTCCAGCCGCAGCCAGTGTTTTCCTGACTTATACCACCAGGCCTGTCCATCAAACTTGGCAGTCAAAGTGCCGTGGAACCGCATCATTTTTTTGACCTGTTCTACGGAATAAGGATTACAATAGGTTCCACTGGTCACCCCGTCGGGACGGGCAGCCGCAAAAACCAGCCATGCGGTCAAGCCTATTATCAGCAGAAGAATCCACTTCTGAATAGATGACTTCCGTTCCATAAGGCGGCTTTCTACCCGGATAAGGACGTACGTGTCAAGGTTTTTTTGCATATCTTATTGATAACAAAAGGGAAAAACAGTTATTTCCCTGCTTCCTCTGTGGCCTTGTGACAGTAGTGTCAGTTGATTGTTGTCCGTTGCCCGTTGCAACTGACTACTGACTACGGACCACTGACCACTGACCACTGACATTACTCCGTGGTTAATCTCTGACAAGATACTTGCGACTTCCGGCCGGTTTAAAACTTGACAACGTATTTTAAGGTTTATATATACTCAAGCTGGAAGTGGATAGCTCTCTGGTGAGGCTCCCGGACTTCAAATCCGGTGCGGGGGGTTAGTAGCCTCCCGGGTGGGTTCGATTCCCATGCACTTCCGCCATAATCTATTGAAATCATTCATTTTGGGTGCTTGAATTTTGTTCCCCCAATAGTCCCCCAATCCTAACCACCTTCTTCCTCTCCAATAGGGCTTTCCTTGCACTCACTTCCACCTTGGCATATTTCCTTACAGAATCCAGCCTGGCATGATCGGTAGCCATTTGAACATCGTGCAAGTTATACCCATGTTCCACAATCATCTGAGTGCAGGAGCTATGTAAGCGCCAAATAAACCCCTTCTTTTCAGGTACCGCGGGATCTGGCATGATGGGCCTCGTCAATTTCACCGCAAAGGAGGCATCGGCATGCAGCACGATAACATTCCCCGTCCGCCCCATTCGCCGGCGGCCAAGGAAAAATACTGGCGGACCCATTTGGCAGCCCAGGAGAGAAGCGGCCTGACCCTGGCTGAATACTGCCGGCGTAACCGGCTGAGCAAAACCACCTTTTGTTTCTTCTTTGTTTTCTCGGGTGAGAGATCTTGTAACGCCTCTCTTGACAGAGAGGCCTTACGCCGCCAGTACCCAGGATGAGCCCGGCGCCACTCCTGCACCCGAAAGACGTTTTCGGGACCC
>JBFMAZ010000003.1:0-2036 GCA_040755415.1 Thermodesulfobacteriota bacterium
TGACTGACTTTCACCCCCACCCTGACCCTCCCCCTAAGGGGGAGGGATGGGTGGGGGCGCAGGCCGGGCATCTGGCCTGGTTGGCAAATAAAAGGCCGGCTTTGGGTAATTCCATGGCCGGCTTTTTTGTTTCACCGCAAAGACGCAAAGGACGCAGAGAAAAATTATGTATGATTTTCCGGGCAATTTATTACTCCGGCAATTAAATACCTAAATACCGTCATTCCCGCGAAAGCGGGAATCCAGAAAGGAACTGGATGCCGGATCAAGTCCGGCATGACATTTTTATATATTTACTTGCCGGAGCAATAAGTATAATTGCGTAACAGTCTAGTAAAGGAGTGTGAACCACATGACCCAGCCAGCCGAAAAAGTGCGGGTAAGACATCCCTATATCGTATCCCTCAAGTCGCACTGTGGAGGAAAGCCGGTAATTTCGGGAACAAAATTTCCGGTGCGGGCAGTGGTCTATTATATCTTGAAACAGGGTATGACCCCTGAAGAACTGGTACGGGAGTTTCACCACATATCCCTTCCGCAGGTCTATGATGCCCTTTCGTATTATTATGAGAATAAGGCAGAAATAGACGAGGACATTGCCTCGCATGAGGAAGATTTGAGGAAAAAGACGGTGACCGGATGATGTCCCGGGGCTCACTTTATCTGGATGAAGATGTCAGGGTTCTCCTGGGACAGATACTACGGAGCCGGGGATACGATGTTGTTCATGTGCTTGAGTTCGGGATGGAAGGGAAGAGCGATTTAGAACAATTAAACTTTGCCGCTAGTGTAGTACGCCATTAGTTTCGTTACTTTAATTGTCATTCCGGGCTTGACCCGGAATCCAGTTTTTTTGTCTTTCTGGATTCCTGCTTTCGCAGGAATGACGGTTTTTGTTGCCAGAATATATGTTGCGCTATTTATAACGCACTACACTAGTCAGGGACGGGCCATCCTGACGCACAACATCAAGGACTATATCAAACTGGCAAAATATCATGAAATTCAGAGTAAGAATCATTACGGCATCATCGTTTCCGATCATCTCCCCTTGGCTGAACTGCTGCGGCGTACATCGAGACTTCTTTCCTCATGTTTCAAGGAAGAGTTAATAAATCACTTTATTTGGCTGCATAACTATAAATAGTCTCCATCCGTATCGCAGGCCTTGTTCTTCGATGATGACTCTGAACATCAAAGCTTGCCTTCGGCCTTGAGTTCTTTGATGAAGTCATCGAGAAGGGTGAACTTCTTCGCTGTCCTTTTTGCCTTTTGTAACTCCAGTTTGTCCTGGTAGTCCTCAATTTTTTCCTGGAGTCTGTTGTATTCTCGGATACCAAGTATTACCGCCGTCTTCTTTCCTGTTTTATCGACGACATATTTTTTCAAGCCGGCCATAGATTGCCTCCATATCCATAAAAGGATGTGCAGTCAATTTGTTGATATTACTAAAAGCGGTTTCGGTTGTCAAAACGATTATCAGGAAGAGATTCACCGCAAAGACGCAAAGAACGCAAAGATGCAGGAAATCCGAAGCACAAAATTCGAAATACGAAACAAATTCAAATGACCAAAATTTTAAACAATTGTATCAGGTTAGCTGTTTGAAAAAGTATTTTAAAATCCCTCCCAACCTCCCTTTTCCAAAGGGAGGGGAAACGCTTTTCCCCTTTTTCAAAGGGGGCCTCCTACATTCCCCCTTTGAAAAAGGGGGATTAAGGGGGATTTTTTAGGCGCCGTTTTCTGGGCGACTAGCCCTTTTCAAACAGCTAAGGTGTTATTAAACATTATGTTTCGGTCATTTGAGCATTTTGATTTCGGATTTGTTTCGGATTTCGATATTAGGATTTCGGATTTTCCAGAGTTGCGTTCTCCGCGTGCTCTGCGGTGAAAGAAAGTAACAAACCATTGACTGACTTTCACCCCCACCCTGACCCTCCCCCTAAGGGGGAGGGATGGGTGGGGGCGCAGGCCGGGCATCTGGCCTGGTTGGCAAATAAAAGGCCGGCTTTGGGTAATTCCATGGCCGGCTTTTT
>JBFMAZ010000004.1:0-2673 GCA_040755415.1 Thermodesulfobacteriota bacterium
GGCGCTATAAGGGCCAAAATCCCCCTCAATCCCCCTTTTCCAAAGGGGGAAGTGTTTCTCCTCCCTTTGGAAAAGGGAGGTTGGGAGGGATTGAAGAATACATTTTCAAACAGCTAAACTGATACAAAATATGTATGATCCAGTTAAACGCGCAGAGGAAGTGGCCGCGATTGTCTCAAGGGGTGTCCTGAGAAAATACTACCGATTTCGGCCGGCCAGGTTTTATGGCGGCATTGCCACTGCCGATTGTGTTGGTTGCTCTCTTCGCTGCATTTTTTGCTGGTCATGGCGGGAAGTGATAAGACCTGATCTCTATGGCCGCTTCTATTCGCCTGAGGAAGTCGCCGGGAAGCTCACCGCTATTGCCCGGGAAAAGGGTTTTCTTAAAGTGAGGATAAGCGGCAATGAGCCGACCATTTCAAGAGGGCATCTTCTCAATGTCCTCGAGCGAATCCCGGGGGATATCCTGTTTATCCTTGAGACCAACGGCATATTGATCGGTCACGATGAAACCTATGCCTTGGATCTGGCCAGGTTCGAAAATCTCTACGTGCGGTTGAGCCTTAAGGGTACCACGGAAGAGGAATTCTCCAGGCTGACCGGCGCAGAAGCCGTGGGATTTGTCCTGCAACTCAGGGCACTGGACTATCTGTATCAGGCCGGTGTCCGGGTGCAGCCCGCGGTGATGGTTAGTTTCTCTCCTCCAGAGAATGTTCGGGCTTTTCGTCAGAGGCTCGGACAGATCGCCCCTGCACTGGCAGATATCGAGATAGAAGAGCTGGTACTTTACGGCGATGTAAAGGAGCGGCTGAGAAAGGCGGGGCTGCGGTACGGCATTGCTTACGAACCGCGGTATATTCCACCCGAACAGGTATGAGCCTCCTTAACAATCCAACCGGGCATAAAAATAATGCCTGAAAGTTTTCTATGAAGAAAAACGCTATACTTTATGAAAAGCTACCTCATGGCAAGGTGCAGTGCCATACTTGTCAGAGGAGGTGTATCATCCCTCCGGGAAAGTCCGGCTGGTGCCTTACCAGGGTAAACGAAGAGGGCGTCCTTTATACCTTGATATACGGGGAGGTTTCTTCGCTCTCCATAAATCCCATAGAGAAGAAGCCTGTCTTTCATTTTTATCCGGGAAGCAGATGGCTTTCCCTGGGTAGCCTGGGATGCAATTTCAGGTGCCCCGGATGCCAGAACTGGGAGATTGCCCACTGGAAGGGTAAAGAGCCGAGGGGCACCTACTATCTAAGTCCCGAGGACCAGGTAAAGATGGCCATCAATCAGGGATGCCTGGGCCTTTCCTGGACCTTTAATGAACCCACCATCTGGTTTGAATATACGCTGGATAGTGCAAAGCTGGCTAAGAAGAAGGGACTTTATACGAATTACGTTACGAATGGTTTTATTACCGAGGAGGCACTGGATACTATAACACCTTACCTGGACGTTTACCGGGTGGACGTCAAAGGCTTTTCGGCGGATACCTATGAGAAGATAGCGCACACCCCTGATTTTGGGTTAGTCCTGAAAGGTGCTGAAAATGCCAAGCGCTGCGGCATGCATGTGGAGGTGGTCACGAATATAATCCCGGGACTTAACGATGATGAGAAGGAGCTTAGGGGAATCGCCTCATGGATAAAGAGTAATCTCGGCCCGAATACCCCCTGGCACGTAACCAGGTTCCATCCCTACCTGAAACTTTCACATCTTTATCCTACACCGGTTTCCACTTTGGAGCAGGCCAGGGAAATGGGTGTGGAAGCGGGCCTGTGGTACGTTTATATCGGAAACATCCCCGGACATGACGGCGAAAACACATACTGTCACAACTGCGGAAGCCTGCTTATCAAGAGATACATATTCGACATCCTCGACAACCGGATAAGGGACGGTCGGTGCCCCGAGTGTGAGACGAAAATACCCGGGCGGTTTTGATACCGGCTTTAGCCAAGACGGGGCCTTCCCGAATCTATTCCATCTGCGTTTTAAATTCTCTGAGCGCCTGGGCGTCTTCAAACATATACACGTTGTTGAACATGAAGTAAACGGTCTTTTGTATCTCTCCACGGACAGCTTATCCAGACATCCGGAGCCCTAACCTTTCATCTATTTCCTCGCAGAAAGAACAGGTCTCTATCTCTAAAGTTGGGATCTGCTGAGCAAGCAGATCTTTCATATGCTCTGTGTGAAGGAACTTCCTGTTAAGGTTTAAAAAATCAGCAAGATTCCATAATTCGATAGATTCACATGTTGAGCAAATGGCCATCAGGCAATTACCATCCTTGAAATACTTATCCCAACAGCTATCGCAACAACAAATGTCAAAATTAGAGCCAAACTTTGCCCTTAATTTACCAGACATTCTCTGCAGGCCGATTTGTATGATACCCATTTCCTTATCATTGTGTCTGCCACCACAAAATAAACATTGACTATCCACTGTTATTCCTCTTTTTATGCCTCCTTCCTTTATAAAAAATAAAAACCTCACCTATTGGATTGAGCCAAACAGGTAAATTTAAATTAGGGTAACACTTTAGTTCTACTTTGTCACATTAGTCAGAATCCTGCCGAGCGTAGGCTGAGTCAATGGATGCTTGCCTTTGCAGATGTCTGACCTCCATTTGGCGGAGGACTTCTTCCGGATCCACATCACGGCGCGGAAGA
>JBFMAZ010000005.1:0-13061 GCA_040755415.1 Thermodesulfobacteriota bacterium
AATCCTCATGACAAAATCTTTCTTACTTAGCGCTTCATTCGCTTCAATATAATTGGCGCCAACCGAACCGGAGGCCCTTATCAGTTGTCTCCCGTCTTCAATATTTGCAACTGTTTTAGGCATCTTATTTACAAAGGTTCTTATCTTTTCTGCGAATATAAGAGTGCGATCTTCTAAATCATACTGTTTTGGGTTTTCTGTTTTGGACATTCGAATTTGTTTCGAATTTCGTGCTTCGGATTTCGAATTTTTTATTTATGCTTCCTTCGGTCCTTCCACCGGCAGCGTAACTATAAAGGTCGTCCCTTTGCCTACTGCGCTTTCTACTTTGATCTCGCCCTGGTGTTTTTTGACGATGTTGTAAGCCGTACTCAGGCCAAGGCCGGTCCCTTTGCCCACCGGTTTGGTAGTAAAGAAGGGATCAAATATCTTGGGTAGGTTCTCCGGTGGGATACCCTTCCCGGTATCGCTTATGCGGACCTCCACCATAGGCTCGGCGCCATCCAGATGAGCCGTGCTTATCTTTATCTCACCCGTATCTTCAATAGCCTGGGCGGCATTGACCAGGATGTTCATGAACACCTGGTTGACCTGCTGCGGGTAGCAGCAGACCTCCGGTATATCCCCGTAGTCTTTAATCACCTTGGCCTTGTACTTGAGCTCATTCCAGACGATATTTAAGGTGCTATCCAGGCCTTTATTGAGATTGGCCCACTTGAGTTCGGCCTGGTCCACGTGGGAGAAGTTTTTTAGATCCTGGACGATCTTTTTCACCCGTTCCGTTCCTTCCCTGGACTCGGCGATGACCTTATCAAAGTCACCGAGGACAAAATCTATATCCATCTTCTCCTTCAGATTTCGGATGGTCTCTAAAACGCCGGCTAAGTCTTGGTCAGGGGATAGCGCCGGATTCCTGGCCGCCAACTGTTCAAGTTCCAGGAAGCTGCTGATGAGTGTGGTCAGGTCCCGCCGGTACTCGTCTAAAGTCGTTAGGTTGCTGTTGATAAATCCCACCGGGTTGTTGATCTCGTGGGCCACGCCGGCGGCCAGTTGGCCGATGGAGGCCATCTTTTCCGACTGCACCAGTTGGGCCTGATTCTGTTTGAGCTGATGGTTCGCTTCCTCTAGGTTTATTTTAATCCGTAATAATTCTTCTTCCGCCTGGATGCGTTCGGTGATTTCCTGTTGAAGCTCTTCGTTAGTCGCCATTAATTCGGCAGTACGCTCTTCCACCATGCTTTCAAGCTGACTTTGGTACTTCCTTAACTCCTCCTCGGCCTTCTTGCGCTCGGTAATATCGCGCAGAAACTCGACTACCATCCTGGGACGGCCGTCTTCATACCGTGCGGCCACACTGGCCGTACCCCAGAAGATGTGCTGTTTACCCTCGGCCCCCATAATTTGCGTTTCAAATTCGTGAACCCGGCCATCTTCAAAGACCTTCCTGACTATACATGCTTCACATTTGGTATCACGCCCATGGTAAACAACATGGCATTTTTTGCCGGTCATGTCTGATCCCGATAAATCCCTGGCCACATTATTGGCCCACACAATATTAAATTGGTCGTCCACCATAATCATCTGATCCGTCACTGAATCTACGATACTGGCGAGCTTTTCTTCGCCTTCGCGCAGCGTTTCATTGGTCCGTTTGCGCCTATTGATAATGGATTGGGCATAGACACCGAATGTGATGAACATGAGCACGACTACGCCGCGCATCCAGACCTCATGTGCTGCTGGGTTGAATAGCTGCCGGATAAGAGTGCCTTCGTAGAATATATAAGCATGAATAGCGGACTCAATGGGCCAAAAGAGCAGCCCTAATCCTACGCCGATCCATAATGCTTTATCCGCTAGAACTGGAGATTTTACCGCTTCTTTCCTCACCCTATATACCCCCAAAAATTATAGTAGGGTGGGCTTTGCCCACCATCATTGGCGGCGTAACGGAGTTTTGGTGGGCCGAGCCCACCCTACATGGCTTCACGCCTGCTCCTTAAATTCATATCGGCCTAAAGATTTAATCCATTAAAAGGGATAAACGAGCAAACCATCTTATTTCGTTCATTATAATCTTTAGTTCCTATCCGGAAACCCAAGATTTCCGGGTGAACACTTTTTGTATCAGTTTAGCTGTTTGGAAAAGCATTTTAAAATCCCTCCCAACCTCCCTTTTCCAAAGGGAGGGGAAACGCTTTTCCCCTTTTCCAAGAGACCGGGTCGTAATAAGTGAGGGGGGAAACACTTCCCCCTTTGAAAAAGGAGGCCCCCTATATTCCCCCCTTTTTCAAAGGAGGCCCCCTACATTCCCCCTTTGAAAAAGGGTATCAGTTTAGCTGTTTGAAAAAGCATTTTAAAATCCCTCCCAACCTCCCTTTTCCAAAGGGAGGGGAAACGCTTTTCCCCTTTTCCAAGAGACCGGGTCGTAATAAGTGAAGGGGGGAAACACTTCCCCTTTTGAAAAAAAGGCCCCCTATATTCCCCTTTTGAAAAAAGGGACCTCCTACATTCCCCCTTTGAAAAAGGGGGATTAAGGGGGATTTTTGAGTCGCCGTTTTCTAGACGACTAGCTCTTTTAAAACAGCTAACGTGTTACCACTTTCTTTTTAAGTTTTTATGCCCTTGCTCCGAAAATGGAAGATAGGACGCGAAAAATTAGTCATAAGGCAAGTTCAAATGACAAAATCCAAAGTTCAAATGAAGTCTAAATGACAAAAGTAGAAGTCATTAGTCAATGGTCATTTGTCACTGGTAAAAGGAGGCTACTGATTTCTGTATGCTTTCTTTGCGTCTTTGCGGTGAAATTTTTGACAATACGGAAGTGACCGATGGGAAATTATGCGCATACCGTTTTGCTTGTAGATGATGAGACTAATGTGCTGAGGAGTCTGGAAAGGGCCCTGCGCAATGAGGAATATGCGATACTCACCGCCGGCAGCGCCGCAGAGGCCCTGGACATTTTGGAGACCGCACCTGTCGATCTGATCATTTCCGATCTCGGCATGCCGGGAATGAACGGGCTTGAGTTGTTGAAGACGGTCAAGGAAAAATACCCGGCCGTGGCCCGTATTATCCTTACCGGGCAGAGTGATACCCCGACGGTTCTCAGGGCCATCAACGAAGGCGAGGTTTACCGGTTTTTTACCAAGCCCTGGGACAATGAGGAGATAAAGGTCTCCATCCGTCAGACCTTGGAACATTTTGATTTCTTGCGTGCGGCGCATAAGATGATGTGCCGGTTGAAAGAGCAGGACCGCCTGATCCAGGATCTGGAAAGGCGCCACCCGGGTATAACTAAAGACGCGGCAGAAGAAGTATTTGTGCTTTCGGATGAATATTTTTCCGAATCGACCGAAGACGATATGAACAAATATTTTGCAGACGTACTGGGTATGCAACCGGATCCGGAGAAAGAAAAATAACATTGGGTAAGCTGAAATTCGGGATCTGTTATGGTACTAACGCTAGATTTCTTTAAATTTTGTCAAGAATGTTGCCATAACATACTGAAGGTTCGTATATAATCGCAGATGGAAAATTCGAAATCCGAAGCACGAAATTCGAAACAAATTCAAATGACCAAATGAGAGCAATGAACAAAACGAAAAATCGAAAGAGTTGCTGATGAGGGTTTCGAACATTTGATATTTAGATTTCGGATTTGTTTCGGATTTCGATATTCGGATTTGGTTGCGGCTAGGCTGCGCTGTGGTATCGGTTACCTGATTCGTCAATCATGGAGCAGATGCCTTGTTTTTGGGTATAATTATTGTGAAAGTAGTGCCGGTACCCAAATTGCTCTGCACGGAGATTTCCCCTCCATAATATTTCATCAATTGAGAACAGGTGTACAGCCCCAGCCCGGTACCGGTTGGCTCTCCTGCGTTATCGGTTTGGCGTCCGGGCTTGGTGGTGAAGAAGGGATCAAAAATCCGTCCCAGATCATCCGGAGATATTCCTGAGCCGGTGTCTTGAAATATGATATAGATATTTTCGTCATCGTGCCTGGTGGAGATGCTTAATTCCTTCTTTTGTGAGTTTTGCATGGCCTCTGAGGCATTTTTTATCAGATTGTAGGCTACCTGTGAAAAGTCGCTGTAGGTGCCGTATAAATCCGGAATAGAAGGGTCGAGATTAAGATATTTTTTGACCCCGTGTTTTAAATCCATATCCGCATCCAAAAATTTTATTTCCTGTACAATAATGTCATTAAGATTCAGCCGCTGTCTCTCTCCGGCGGCTTCCTGCCTCCCCTTTGCCAGCAGGCTGTTGATGAGTAGATCGGTCTTGTCAACTGCCTCTGACAACCTGTCCAGGTTATGAATAACCTTTTCCACTAATTTTTGAAGGTTATCAGGGTCATCTTTTGAGATTTCCAACAATTTTCGGGCAGTTTCGCAGGCGATCCCGGCCCGGGCCTGAACAACCGTAACAGGTCCTCTGAGATTGTGGACTATGCCTTGCACCATTTGACCGATGATGGCCTGTCGCTCTTTCTTGACCAGTTCCCGGGTCTCGACTTCAACCAGTTTTTCGAGATTCTGATTGAGCGCTCTCAGCTCGTCCTGTGCGTTTTTTAGGCGAAGAAGGATTCGGACCTTGGCCCGCAACTCTTCAGGGTCATAAGGCTTGATTATATAGTCATCGGCCCCGACCTCGTATCCCCTGAGCCTGTCTTCAAGGGCGCTTCTTGCCGAGACAAGTAAAACCATCATGTTTGATGTTTTGCTATCCGATTTCAATCGGCGGCAGACCTCATAGCCGTCGATCCCGGGCATCATGATATCCAGAAGAATAAGGTCTGGACTAAAGTCAGGGATAAACCTTAGGGCTTCATCACCATTTTGGGCAAACTCCAGTATATAATCGCGGTGTAGAAGGCGTCTTATGGCCTTTAAGTTGTTGTCTTCATCATCTACCACTAAAATACGGTTCATCCCTGGCTTCCTTACTTCTAAGTAGTTCCCATCCGAAAATCCCCCTGTATCCCCCTTTTCCAAAGGGGGATTTCAATATTTTCCCCCCCCCTTAGCAAAAGGGGGGGTGAGAGAGGGGGGATTTAAGTCTTTAGTTGCCGGAGTAATAATGATACGGGTACGCTCCTTAAAAACCGGCAAGGCCATGTTCTTATTGAATTCTTATCGGTATCGGGAAATTGTTCATTAAGACCAAGTTACGTTCAAATCCCCCTTAATCCCCCTTTTTCAAAGGGGGATATTATATTCCCCTCTTTGGAAAAGAGGGGTGAGGGGAGATTTAATGGGTATATTTTTGATTACAATCTAATATAAGAGAATAAAGGGTGCGATTCGTATCGAAAGGCGTGAAAGAGTGCGGATGCAGGGTGGCAGGCTATCAGTCCTCAATAGAAAGGAGATTTCTGACTTTCTGGATAAGCAAAAGGACGTCATCGGTCTTGTGATAAAAGTCATCTGCTCCTGCGGCCAGGATCGCTTCCTTATGGCTGCTATCTGTACTAGCCGTCATAGCGATTACCTTTATATCTTTCGTTTCCGGATGCTCCTTTAATTTTTTACAGAATTCATATCCATTCATATTGGGCATCAGGATATCCACTATAACCAGGTCTGCTTTTTTTCCGCCTATCTCGATCAATGCCTCTACCGGGTTATTTTTCCCCTCTACCTGGACTGTTTTTCCCAATTTTCGAAGACTCCGTTGATAGACTTTGAGCGCCAGGTCGTCATCATCCACGATGAGTACCTTTTTAGAGGAAATGAGCTGGGGCGGCAGGGGCATGTCGTATTCATTTATGAAGCGAATCAGATCACTATGCTGTATGCGTTTAAAGCCACCTGGGGTCTTAAATGCCTTGAGCTTTCCCTGGTCAATCCAATTGCTAATTGATTTCCTGGCCACATTGAGAAGTTTGCTGACCTGTTGAGTTGAGTAGATTTTTTCTTCCTGCCGTTTATCGTTTGGCATTTAGTACTCCTTTTCAGGAACTAATCCACGTTACGCAAAAGTTTCTATTTAGTCAACCCACCTTTTTATCCTGGATTCACCATCAAAATGTTAGCAGAAAGCAATTAGTGAGATCCGATTACTAGGCAGCCGGGTTCAAATCCGAATATCGAATATCGAAATCCGAAACAAATTCAAATGTCCAAATTCCCAATGTTCCAAACGACTGCAGCGCCGATTATTTTGGATTTGAATTTTGGTGATTCGATATTGTTTCGAGATTCGTGCTTCGGATTTCGAATTTGCATCTAGCAGCGGTCTCAATTTTCTCTTAATGGCCTGAGTATCTTTTCGGCCAGGAGAGGGAAATTTAAGTTATAATGTGGCAATGCCGATAAATATGGTAAAGGTGATAAAAATGATAAATTGGAATGCACCGCCAGAAATAGAGACCGTGTCGCAATCGTTATTTGTCATTGGGAGCGACCGATCATGCCCCAGGCAGATTCGCCGGGGGCGAAAGGGAGCGTGGCAACCCGACCAAAGGTCATTGCGAGGGCGTAGCCCGTGGCAATCTCAAGAGTTCCCTCGCCTCGCTCGGGACAAGGCTTTGGTCGTTTCATTCCCGCGCAATGTCATTGCGACACGGTCTCTAAAGGAGGGAGGGGATTAGGTTTGGCTAATGAACTCTTCATAGGTGTTGCCGACATGCGGGTAAGCAACGATCCTTCCGCTATTTTGATTACGTATGCCCTGGGGTGTTGTATCGGTGTGTCCATTTATGATCCTGTGGCCAGGGTCGGGGGCCTGCTCCATTTTATGCTTCCCAAGGCAGGGGTATCAAAAACAAGGACAGCTAAGGCCAAAAAGAATCCATATATGTTTGCAGATACAGGAGTGCCCCTGCTTTTCCAGGAAGCATATAAATACGGTGCAGATAAGGGACGGATGGTAATCAAAATAGCCGGAGGAGCCCAAATCAAGGATTCAACGGGGCTTAATATTGGTAAACAGAATTATATGGCCCTTAGAGAGATCTTTCAGGAAAACGACGTCCTCATCCATAAAGAAGACGTGGGTGGTAATGTCCCCCGCACTATGGGTCTGGATCTGGACACAGGTCGCGTCTATATCAAGGTATTAGGTGGCAAAGCGAGGGAGTTATAAAGAAGCATTAACAGGGTAATGTCAAAAGTTCTATGAAAAACAGCACAGAGATGGAAAATCCGAAATCCGAAGCACGAAACTCGAAACAAATTCAAATGACCAAACGAGAGCAATGACCAAAACGAAAAATCGAAAGAGTTGCCGATGAGGGTTTCTAACATTCGATATTTGGATTTCGGATTTGTTTCGGATTTCGGATTTCGATATTCGGATTTGGTTGCGGCTATGCCGCGCTATGCCCTCTGTGGTTGAGTTTTTGACAATACGCCCAGCGGGCAGAGGAAGCACCTATGGCAACCAGGGCACGATTGGAATACCTGCTTACGACCGGCCCGGTGGTAGTCTATAGCTGCGAGCCGGGTGGTGTTTACGCGGCTACCTGGATGAGCGAAAACATCAAGACGCAGCTCGGCTACGAGCCGAGGGAATTCATAGATAATCCCGATTTTTGGGCCGGACATATTCACCCGGAGGATAGGCCGCGCGTCTTTACTGAGCTGTCTTGCCTGGTTGAAAGAGGGCATCACATCCACGAATACCGCTTCCGACATAAAGACGGCACATATCGATGGATGCGCGACGAGCTGCGGCTGCTGCGTGACGCAGCCGGCAACCCACGGGAGATCGTGGGTTACTGGATAGACATCACCGACCGCAAACAGATAGAGGAGGCGCTGAGAAGGGCCGAACAGGAAAAAGAAATCATCCTGGACAGTATGTCGGAGCGTGTAATATATCATGACCCGGAGAGGAAGATTTTATGGGCAAACAGAGTTGCAGGCGAATCAGGTGGTTTGGATCCCGGGCAACTGGTAGGGCGCCATTGCCATGAGGTATGTCAACCATCGGGCCAATCGTGCGCAGGTTGCCCGGTGGCGAAAGCCCTTGCAACCGGGCAGCCCCAGGAAGCAGAAATGCCCGCCTGTGATAGAAAGGTGTGGTCTATCCGGGCCTATCCGGTCAAGGATGCCAGGGGCGGCGTCCTGGGTATCGTCCAGGTGGCGTTGGAGATCGCCGAGCGTAAGCGGCTAGAGGAACAGCTCCTGCAGGCGCAGAAGATGCAAATGGTCGGGAGACTGGCCGGTGGAATTGCCCACGACTTTAACAACCTGCTGACGGCCATTACCGGGTACGCCGACCTTCTGCTGCTTCGCGTTAATCCCGGCGAACCGCTGCGCAGGGATGTTGAACAGATCAAGAAGGCTGCGGAGCGGGCCACCTCACTGACCGGCCAACTCCTGGCCTTAAGCCGCAGGCAGGTCCTTCAACCGCGGGTGCTCGATCTCAATCTCCTGATTGTTGACGTGGACAAGCTGCTGGGACGCCTTATCGGCGAGGATATCGAGCTGGTTACCTTACTCGCACCGGGGCTCAGACGCGTAAGAGCCGACCCGGGGCAACTCGGGCAGGTCATTATGAACCTTGCCGTCAATGCCCGTGACGCCATGCCCGAAGGCGGGAAGCTCACTATCAGAACCGAAGATGTTACCGTAGATGAGAGTTATTGCCACCTGATGCCTGAAGCGCGGCCCGGCAAATTTGTTTGTCTGTCGGTTGCAGACACCGGGGCGGGCATGGGTAAAGGGATTATTGAACACATCTTCGAGCCATTTTTCAGCACCAAGGAGGACGGGAAGGGCACCGGGCTGGGGCTTGCAGTTGTCTATGGGATTGTCAAACAGCACGAGGGGTGGATAAACGTGTACAGTGAACCTGGCAAGGGCTCGGTATTCAAGGTGTACCTGCCTGCTTTTTCCATACCACCGGACGAGGAAACTGAAGAGACGATTTCGTTACCCGAGCTTCAAGGCAGGGGGGAGCAGATTCTACTGGCAGAGGACGAAGAAGAGGTTCGCAAATTTGCCGCGAGGGTACTCCGGGAGAATGGTTATTTTGTGTTTGAGGCGGCAACCGCAAACGAGGCAATGGATATTTCTGAGAGAGAAAAGGGAGACCTGCATCTGGTCTTTAGTGATGTAGTCCTGCCCGATGGAACCGGTCTGGAATTGGTTGACCGCCTCCTCTCTGGCCGGCCTCAAATCCGTGTCCTGCTGAGCAGTGGCTACACAGATGAAAAGCTTCAACGGGCCCTCATTCGCGAGAAAGGATTTTGTTTTCTCAGGAAACCTTATGGCCTGGCAGACCTGCTTCGGGCCGTCAGGGAGGCTATACATCCAGGCTAAATGAACCCACCTTTGCCCTTGTTATCTTGTTATCCTTCTTGATGTAATGCCTTTTCTCATCTCCTCTGCCGCAAAAAGGATGAAGGCAAAGGGTATCAGGACAAGCCATATCTTTACGGAAATGGGATGGGTGGAAAATATCTCATTCCCCCAGGGGTGATAGACGATAAATAACTGCAACACAAGCTCAGATGCTATGCCGACAAATATCAATCTGTTGGAGAAAAAGCCGATGCGGAATACAGATTCCCGGAAGGAGCGGCAGGCAAAGATATTGGCCACCTGAGTGACTATTATCGCCGTAAGGCAGGCGGTGGTGGCCTGCATGTAAAGCGGATGGTTTGCGGCCAGTATTTCTCCCCACTTCCAGCCGCCAGTATTCAACACATAAAAGAACCCAAATAGCCCGGCGGCAGCCTCTATAGGACCGAGAAATAAATAGGCGCGGCTAAGAAGCTTCAGGTTCAGGAGCCTTTCCCCAGGGCTCCTGGGCGGCTGTCTCATGACCTCCTTGGTGGGCTTTTCTGCCCCCAGGGCGAGGGCCGGGAGCATGTCCGTCCCCAGATCAACCGCCAGTATCTGCATGATGGTCAGCGGCAGAGGAATCCTGAGAAGCACATAGGCAAGATAGGGCACAATCTCCGGGACGTTTGATGAGAATATGTAACTTATAAATTTCCTTATGTTTTCGTACACGGCCCGGCCCTCCTCTACGGCGTTCACGATGGTGGCAAAGTTGTCATCGAGTAGTATCATATCCGCGGCTTCCTTGGCCACATCCGTTCCAGAGATGCCCATAGCAATGCCAATATCCGCCTTCTTTAGCGCCGGGGCGTCGTTTACTCCATCACCAGTTACAGCTACCCTCTCTCCCTCTTCTTTAAGGATGGATACTACCCGCATCTTGTGCCTGGGCGTCATCCGGGCAAATATTATTTCTTTCTGAGAAAGCTTTCCCTGGAGTTCTCTATCACCCATCCTCTCAAACTCATGCCCCTCTATCACCACGGGATTACCCCTTATCAGCCCTATTTCTCTGGCAATGGCCAGGGCCGTCCGGCTTCCGTCGCCGGTAATCATTATCACCTTTATCCCGGCCTCGTGGCATTTCTTTAGGGCCACCGGGACCTCCGGCCTGGGCGGGTCTTCGAGGCCGATCAGTCCGACGAAAATCATATCCCTTTCGAGCACCGCGGCGTTGAAATTTGAACTTTGAGCTTTGAACTTTGAACTTCTTTCGATCTCCCTGTAGGCAAAAGCAAGCACTCTAAGCCCCATGTCCATCAGGGCATGGTAGGCATCCAGGGTCTCTTTTTTGCGGCCTTCATCCAGCGGAACTTCCTGGCCTTTTATCAGGATATGGCTGCATAATGGTAAAACACTTTCTAACGCCCCTTTGGTAAAGGCGAAAAATCCCCCCTCACCCCCGGTAAATCCCCCCATCCCCCCTTTATTAAAGGGGGGTGAGGGGGGATTATGTTCTAAAGGGGGGCTGGGGGGGATTTTATTCACAGTAGTCATCCGCTTTCTTTCGGAGTCAAAGGGGACTTCGAATATCCGCTCTGCCTTTAAATCCCCCACGGTTTCTCTTACGGCCTTAAAGAGTGCGATCTCTGTGGGGTCACCTCTGTACTGTCCATCAATAAACCGGGCATTGTTACAAAGATACGCAATCTTGAAGAGCATATCCGCCTCTTTAAGGCTGTCTGTCTCCCGAATCTCTCCGTCAAACCAGAGTTTTTTTACCTCCATCCGGTTCTGGGTAAGGGTTCCGGTCTTGTCTGTGCATATAACGGTCACTGAGCCCAGGGTTTCGACCGAGGTGAGGGTCTTTATCAGGGCCATTTTCCTGGCCATCCTCTGGCTTCCCATGGCCAGGGAAAGGGTGACCGTGGGGAGCAGCCCTTCCGGCACATTGGCCACGATTATACCCACGGCGAAGATAAAGTTTTCCCAGAATCCCCTTCCAATGAGGTGCCCGATTACGAAAAAGACAACACCTGTTATGGTGGCTAAAAAGGCGATGATCCTGGTTACTTTAATAATCTCTTTCTGGAGGGGGCTTAGACCGGCTTCCACGGCGCTGGTCAGGTGGGCTATACGGCCAAACTCGGTCCGCATGCCGGTGGCAAAGGCTATGGCCTTTCCAGAGCCGCTCACCACGGTCGTCCCGGCAAAGGCGATATTCCGGCTTGCTATCAGTTCTTCCTCACCGGGTTCATGATGCAAAGACACGGGTTCAGATTCGCCGGTAAGGGGGGCATTGTTTACCATGAGATAGGTAGTATCTATGAGCCTGGCATCCGCCGGCACCTTGTCGCCTTCGGAAAGGATGATTAAATCTCCTGGTACTATTTCTCTGGCGGGTAGCTCCCTTTCCCTGCCTTCCCTTATTGCCTTCACCTGAAAAGGGAGGAGAAGTCTTAATTTCTCAATGGATTTTTCCGCCTTGTATTCCTGTATAAATGTAAAGACGGCGTTGATGAATATTACACCCACTATGGCCAGGCCGAGGGTCAGCATCCCCTCTCCGGGGTGCAGATATTCTGATAAAAAGGCCAGCCCGGACCCTATCCAGAGGAGTATGGCCAGGAAATGGGTAAATTGTTTGAGAAACCGGACGGATAAGGGTGTCCTTCTCACCTCTCTGATCTCATTGGGGCCGAATTCCAGAAACCGTTTTTTGGCCTCCTCTTCGGTGAGGCCGCTCTCTGATGTGAGAAGATGGCGGAGGACTTCGTCTTTGGTGAGGTTATTAATCTTCATGCCGGGGGTTCAGGATTATGAGGTCGCAGGGTGTAGTTCTCAGGACATCTTCCACAGGGTTGCCCTTCAGAACCGCACTTAACAGGTTCCTTTGACTGGCTCCCATTATTATCAGGTCGTGCCTTTTGGCCGCCGCCTCTATGGTTATACTCCGGGCGGTGGCGCCGGGCGAAAACCGGCCTTCAATCTCAATCTTATGTTTCTGGATGTGCCCTATGAAATCCGAGATGTCTCCCGGCAATCTCTTTTCCCATTGGGCTGGGGTCAGATGTATCTCGCCATGGAAGAACCTGGTCATGGGCTTTGTAGCATGAAAGACGAACACCTTTGCACCAAAACCCTGGGCTATCTTTGAGGTGAAGTATGCCCTTTCTGCTATGTGGTCAATCCTGGCCTTCAGGGGGACGAGTATCTTACGGGGCTGCATCTTCCCCATGTGCACCACGCGCACCAGGGCCACGGAGCAGGGCAGTCTTAAAGAAAGGCGTCTGGCCACGGTACCGGCGTAGAATCTTTTCTCAATGTCTTCTCTCCGCGTGGAGGCAAAAACTACGTCGATCTTTTCTTGCCTGACAATCTTGTCAATCTCTTTCGCCGGGTCTCCGGTCTCTGTGATGCTCTCCACCTGAAGATCCATAGCCAGGGCCGCATTAAATAATCTCTTCATAGCGTCCTCAGCCCGGTCCAGGCTGGCTCTGGACATTCCCTTTTCCGCCACAAAACACAGGTAGAATCTTGCCTCGCAGGCCCGCGCCAGGTTCATGGCGTACCTTGCCGAGATTTCTGAATTCAGGTGCTCATTGACTGCGGATAAGACTTTTTTGTAGGTCATGGCCATCTTCTTTAACTACAATTATAAAATATTCGAAAAGAAAAATGTGCAATTTGTAACACTTTAGCTGTTTGAAAAGAGCTAGTCGTCCAGAAAACGGCACCTCGAAAATCCCCCTTGATCCCCCTTTTTCAAAGGGGGAAGTGTTTTTCCTCCCTTTGGAAAAGGGAGGTTGGGAGGGA
>JBFMAZ010000006.1:0-10627 GCA_040755415.1 Thermodesulfobacteriota bacterium
TATTTTAAAATCCCTCCCAACCTCCCTTTTCCAAAGGGAGGAGAAACATTTCCCCCTTTGAAAAAGGGGGATTAAGGGGGATTTTCGAGGCGCCGTTTTCTGGACGACTAGCTCTTTTCAAACAGCTGAAGTGTTACGAGTAAACAAATACAGTAGCAGTGCGTCTAATTTTTGTCCGACACAGGAGCCTCTTGCAAAATTTTTATGATCGGATTGTCGTCATTCCGGCGAACCCCGGATCGGGGTCCGGGGCAGGCACCGGAATTCAGTGACTCCGACCAGATTAAGACACTCCTGGACACCGGTTTTCACCGGTGTGACGACTTTTGCAAGAGCCTCAGGTAGTAGGCAATTTTTGAAAGGCGAGGCTTTTATGAACCATTATCTGGAAATTGGGGTGGGCTTGGAAAAGTTATAAAAAGAGGAGAAAGGAGAATAAAGATGAGACGGGCAGTAACCTTATCAGCAATACTTTTGGTCGTCAGCCTTTTAGTCGCCACAGAGACCCTTGCCCAGCGCGGTATGCGGTGGAGGGGCAGCGGCGGCTGGGCAATGGGAGGCAGGTATGGCCGCATGTATGACCCCAAAACGGTGGAGACCATCAGCGGAGAGGTGGCCAGCGTGGATAAGATCACACCGATGAAGGGTATGTCTTATGGCGTACATCTGATGGTAAGAACAGACAAAGAGACCGTTTCTGTCCATCTGGGGCCGGGGTGGTATCTGGAAAATCAGGACGTAAAGATCGAACCAAAGGACAAGGTTGAGGTTACAGGCTCCAGGATCACCTTACAAGGGAAACCGGCCATCATTGCGGCCGAGGTTAAAAAAGGAGAAGAAGTCCTGAAGCTTCGGGATGAAAATGGCCTTCCGGCCTGGTGTGGCTGGAGACGCCGATAGCCTGACTGAAGCCCACCCAATTTCAGTCGCACCTCCGAAAGCCGACATATCGCTTGACAGTCCGCCGGCCGTGCAGTATATAAATCCTGTCTTGGGTTAAGGGAACCCTGTGCGAATCAGGGACGGTCCCGCCGCTGTATTCGGGGACGAAACCCATTTTAAAAGCCACTGTTAAAAGAATCGGTTTAAACCGTTTGAACCGTTAAGTTGACGGGAAGGCGTGGGGAGTAGGCAGATCCGTAAGTCAGAAGACCTGTCCAGGACGTAAATAGAAGCCTTTTTCTTCGCGGAAAAGAAGGGTGAAGTCAAGCGGGTGCAGCCCTTAAGTCCAACTTTGGGATTTAAGGGCTTTTTGTTTTATATGGAGGAGATGTGACCAGGCCAGTTCACGGCGGCAACATACGAGAAGTTCAGGATAAATATGGCTTGAGTAAATCTGCCGTCCTTGACTTTAGCGCCAGTATCAGTCCCTTTGGCCCACCTCAAGGCGTAAAAGAGGTCATCAAAAAATCCATAGATGCCCTGCCCAACTATCCGGACTCCGACTGTCTTAGTCTGCGCCAGGCCATCGCCGGATACTGGAGGATTGCCCCGGACAACATACTGGTCGGTAACGGCTCCACCGAACTTATCCATCTTATAGCCCGCGTGTTAACGCCAAAACAGGCCCTCATCCCCATACCCACCTTTACCGAATACGAGGACGCCGTCCGTCTCGCAGGCGGCAGATGCCTGTTTATCAAGGCCCGGCCGGATAAAGGCTTCTCCTGGCCCATGGAAACCATCCTGGGCCGATTAGACCAGGGAGACCTACTCTTTCTCTGCACACCCAACAGCCCTACGGGTTATCTCATGCCCGAGGCCGACATCTACAACATAATCCATGCCTGCAAAAAACATAAGGTCGTCCTGGTCATTGATGAGACATTTCTTGATTTCGTAACTGGCGGTGAACAGTGTTCTTTTATAAAACTCGCCGCCAGTGCGTCTAATATCATCGTCCTTCGTTCTTTTACGAAGCTTTACGCCCTGCCCGGCCTCCGTCTGGGTTACCTGGTCGGCGGCAGGACCCTGGTCAAAAAGATCGGACGCATGCAGCCTCCCTGGATGGTGAATACCCTGGCACAAGCGGCCGGCATCGAGGCCATTAAAGACCGCTCCTATGCGGCACAAGCTGTCGTTCGACTTAATCTGGAAAAAGAATGGCTTATAGCTGAACTCTCCAAGACCCCGGGGTTACTCCCCTACCCTTCTGCCGCCAATTTTATACTCTGCCGTATAGCCACCAGGAAAATCGACTCGGCAGCCCTTACCGACGAGATGGCCAAAAAGGGCATATTAATTCGGAATTGCAGCACATACCAGGGCCTGGATAAGCATTTTATCCGTGTTGCCGTGCGGACCAGAGAAGAAAATGCCCGGCTCATCTCGTCCCTTCGGGAGGTCCTAAATGGCCTTTGAGCTGATGATCGCCTACGGCCTGGATATTCTGATTGGTGACCCTGCTTGGTTCCCGCACCCAGTCAGGGCCATTGGCCGGGGCATAACGGCCCTGGAGAGGTATTTGCGGCAGACTGCCCTTCCCTTACGACCGGCCGGAGCAATCCTTACTATAACCATTGTGGGACTGACCTATGGCCTTGTCTGGCTCATTTGCCATCTGGCAGGCATTTTTCATCCTTACCTCGGAAAGGCCATAGCCGTCCTTCTTATCTTTATGTCCCTTTCCGTGCGCAGCCTGGCCCAGGCCGCTAAAAAGGTCTATCTTCCCCTTAATAAGGACGACATTAACCAGGCCCGCAGACAACTCGGCCAGATCGTCAGCCGCGAGACGGCCACACTCGACAAAGACGATATTATTCGAGGAACGGTAGAGACTGTAGCCGAAAATACGGTGGATGGCATAATTTCTCCTCTATTTTACGCCATCATCGGTGGGGCCCCGCTGGCCTGGGCCTATAAGGCCATAAATACCCTGGACTCAATGGTCGGCTACAAGGACGAAAGATATCTACAGTTCGGCTGGTTTTCGGCCCGGCTGGACGATATGGCAAACTCTATTCCCTCCCGCCTAAGTGGCATTATCATCCCGCTGGCCGCTTTTCTGACCGGCAAAGATAGTATTCAATCTATAAAGACCATGTTCGCCGATGGGCGGAAGGCGGAAAGTCCGAATGCCGGGTTCCCGGAGGCCGCCTTTGCCGGGGCCTTGGGCACACAACTGGGCGGACAAAACATCTACCACGGCCGGGTAAGTAACCGGCCGCTAATCGGAAAGCCTATTCGTCCCAAAGAACCGGAGGACATAAGGCAGGCCATATACCTGATGCTTGCCACGTCATTTGTGGCCTTGATGGGAGGGATGCTTATGGGAGGTTAATAATAAGCTTTCAGCGATCAGCTATCGGCAGTCAGCTTCTATTGTTTAGGATTTCGATATTCGAATTTCGGATTTAAAAATTAGTATCAGTTTAGCTGTTTGAAAAAGTATTTTAAAATCCCTCCCAACCTCCCTTTTCCAAAGGGAGGAGAAACATTTCCCCCTTTGAAAAAGGGGATCCCCCTACATTCCCCCTTTGAAAAAGGGGGATTAAGGGGGATTTTCGAGGCGCCGTTTTCTGGACGACTAGCTCTTTTCAAACAGCTAAAGTGTTACAAAAATTATACATCGGTCGGTGGCAGGAAGTCTGGTCAAAGTCCAGCACTGCCCCGCAACTGTAGGCAGAACGAAAACCGCAGGCTGGCCCTGTTAAATTTCCTAATCCTAAAGGGAACCCTATTTAACAGGGCGAGTTATTAGTGATCAGTTAATGGTTATTTGTAATCACTAATGATTAGCTGAAAAACCACTGATCCGCCGAAGGCGGAATGGGAAGGCGCGGCCAGTAGGTTGCTGCAAGTCAGGAGACTACACCGATCGATATCATCACACCCTTTCGAGGGAAAGAAGGAGATAAAAAACATGAGAGAGTTAATAGCCTTAATTACATTGGTCATTTTGACCTTACCGGCCTTAAGCCCGGCTGAAGAGACTGCAAAAGCAACACTGGACGAAGTAGTAGTTACGGCCACCCGCTACGACCGGCCCCTGAACACGATTCCGGCGGATATCCAGGTGATAACCAGGAAAGATATCGAGTCCTCTAACGCTACCACGATACCTGATGTCTTACGTGACCTGGGAGGGCTGACGGTAAGAGATTTTTCTGGTGACGGCACCCAGGCGTCAGTAGATATCCGAGGATTCGGAGATGGTTCGACCTTGCGCACTCTCGTCCTGGTTGATGGCCGCCGTATCAACCTCATGGATCAATCAACCATCAAGTGGCTTCAGATCCCCCTTGACCGTGTGGAAAAAATTGAGGTCATTAAAGGACCAGGAAGCGTTCTTTACGGGGATAATGCCGTAGGAGGCGTGATTAATATCATTACCCGCCAGGGACAAGGAAAACCCAAACTGGAAACCGGATTACAATATGGAAGCTATGGCCGGTTTGGCGGCAAGGCCCTTTTAAACGGACAGGCTGACGGTTTTTCCTACTTTTTAAACAGCACATACGATGAATCCAGCGGCTACCGAGAAAACAGTGGTTTTCGCACCAAGGACGCCGGGTTAGACCTGGGATATGACTTAAGTCCCTTTATCCATCTTTCTCTGAGTACTGGTCATCATGACGGTGACTTCAGTCTGCCGGGCAGTCTAACCGAGGCGCAAATGGCAGCGGATCGGAGACAGTCTGTGGGGTTAAAGAAACAAGATCGTGCCGCTATTACCAATGACCTCGCCAGTGCAGGCGCAATCTTTTCCCTGCCCAAATGGGGAGAGTTAGACCTGAATCTGCTCTATCGGTATTATACGCACGACAGTCGTATGGTGAGTTGGAACTCCTATTTTGATGCAGATATTGACACCATCGGGTTTACTCCAAAGTATATCCTGGAACATGAAATCGCCGGCCGGAAGAATAAGATCGTTCTGGGCATAGACGTTTACAATATGGAATCAGATAAAAGAACCCTCACGGCTGCGGGAGTCGAGACAAAGCAGTTAAAGGTAGGAAAGGACTCTGTCGGCTATTATTTCCAGGACGACATATTCCCCTGGGAGAGCGTCGTGCTCAGTCTCGGTTATCGTTATGAAAGGGTTAAGTTCAGTTTTTTTGATAAGACTATTTCTACCGGAACGGTCAATGAAGATCGTATCTTAAAAGAAAAGCAGGATGCTCTGTCCCTCGGACTGTCATATTCATACAGAAAGGGTTCTTCCGTTTTTGCCCGGTTTGACAAAACGTATCGGTATCCGGCCTCTGATGAATATTTTACCTGGGGTACTTTACTGCCCAACTTAAGGCCAGAACATGGGTATGCCTATGAAGTCGGCATCAGACACAGTATTACACCAAAGAGCAGCGTTAGCCTGACGGCTTTTCTCTTAAACATGGAAGACGAGATAGACTATAACGCCGACACGTTCCAAAATGAAAATCTGGATGATACCCGCCATCAGGGATTTGAGCTTTCCGGTGAAACCGCTATCTGGCGTGACATTGTAGTCTTTGGAAGCTATACCTATACCGACGTAGAGTTTACCTCCGGAACTCATGACGGACATAAGCTCCCCCTGGTTCCGCAGAATAAGATTGTTGCAGGAGTGAGGTGGCCGTTACCGATGGGATTTACATTCAATCTCACGGCCAGATATACGGGCAAGAGATATTTTGGAGGAGATAAAGACAACCTTTACGGTAAAATGAGCGATTACATAACGGTAGATACCAAGGTCTCCTGGCGCTGGAAGTCACTGGATGCCTTTCTCTCGGTTAACAATATCTTTGACAAAGAGTATGCCGAACTGGGATATAATTACGGCACAGCAACCTATTACCCGATGCCTGAAAGGAATTTCCTGGCTGGTGTGTCGTACACTTTTTAGGAGACATTCGTGCATTGGCTGTTCATCCTGAATGGGAAGATAGTATCTTTGCGGCGTTTCTATAATGTGGTATTATCTTGCGCCGTGCTTTTGGCCGTCTCTCCGGCAGTTGCCCGGGGAGATGGCCTGCCGCAGCGCATCGTCTCTCTATCCCCCTCTATTACCGAGGCTCTCTTTCAACTCGGCCTGGAAAGTAAGGTCGTGGGCGTTACCACCTTCTGTCTGTATCCCCCTCGCGCCGCACAGAAACCCAAGATCGGCACCATCATCAAGCCGAATGTTGAAAGGATCGTCTTCCTTCAGCCGGACATAGTCCTGGCCACAGAGACCAATCCGCGGCCGGATCTTGATAAACTCTCTTCCCTGGGCATACGGGTGTTGATTTTACCGCCGGAAAAGAGCTTTGCCGATATCTGCCGCAACTTAGGCCTACTGGGCAAGGCCTTGGGAGTAGAAAAGACCGCCGAATCCGTTATAAAGAAGGCAAACGAACGTATCGCGGCCATAAAAGCCCGGCTCAAGGAGGCCCGGCCGGTAAGGGTCTTCTGGGAGGTGGGCGCCTCTCCGCTGGTCACCGTGGGGAAAGGGACTTTCGCCGATGAACTCCTCTCCATGGCCGGAGGAATCAATATCGCACATAATGCCCCGGCCCGCTACGTGCGTTACAGCCGTGAAGAGGTCTTAAGGCAGGATCCGGAGGCTATTATCCTGGTCACCATGGGCGATGTCACGGCCCGGGAAGTCGCCTCCTGGCAAAAATATAAGGAATTAAAGGCCGTAAAAGACAATCGCATTTATGTCATCGAAGCCCATCCGGTGTGCTCCCCTACCCCTCTTACCTTTGTCCGGGGGCTGGAAAAGGTGGCTTCTTTTCTTCATCCTGCCTGCGTTAGACCAGTCGCCAAGGTATTTTAAGAGATGACTTATCGCCATACAAAAGTCTTTATAGCCCTCTTTCTTCTCTTTATAGGGGCATTCTTGTTAGGCCTGGCCTTCGGCGGGAGCAACCTCTCGCTATCCTCGGTAGTAACTGCCATCTTCCAGCCGGAAAGGGATAGTATCGCCTCTACCATTGTCCGGCAACTCCGCGTGCCCAGATTTTTCCTGGGCGTCCTGGTCGGCGCCGGACTCTCCGTAGCCGGTTGCGTATTTCAAGGGCTTCTGCGTAATCCCCTGGCCGAACCCTACACCCTGGGCATATCCGGCGGGGCTGCCCTGGGTGCGACACTGGCCATTGTCTTTGGCCTGCCGGGTCTCTTTGGCCGGATAACCTTGCCTTTGGCCGCTTTCTTAGGCGCCTTTCTTTCTCTCTCTCTAACTTATGTGGTGGCGGCGCGGCGGCGTTTTTCCATCCCTACTCTGATCCTAGGCGGCGTAATCTTAAGCTTCCTTTTCTCCGCCCTTGTCCTCCTGATACTTTCCGTAGCCGATGCCGATAAAGTGCACGGAACCATAATCTGGCTTATGGGCGATCTGTCCGCCACAGAGACCGGTATGGCCAGGGTTGCCGCCTTTCCCATAGTGGGCGGCATAGTTATTACGATACTCCTGGCCCAGCAGTTAAACATCCTCACCCTCGGCGAGGAAAAAGCCGCCTATCTCGGCCTGAACACCGAGTCTCTGCGCAAGATATTCTTCCTGGCCGCCTCTCTAATCACCGGCGCTTGCGTGGCTGTCTCCGGCCTGATCGGGTTTGTCGGCCTCATTGTGCCCCATTTCCTGCGCCGCCTGGTCGGACCAAACCACAGGACGCTTATACCGGCCTCGGCCCTGGGCGGGGCCATTTTTTTGCCCCTTTGTGATACTATCGCCCGGACCATTATAGCCCCGCTGGAATTGCCGGTAGGGGTAATCACCGGCATTGCCGGCGGATTAGTATTTATCTCTTTTATTCTGAAGACCAGGAGTTGGGAAATATTCTGATATGGCTACCTTCAGATATTCAGGAACCTATCCATTGTCATGCGGAGCCTATCATATCCCCTCCCCCTTTGATGGGGGAGGGTCAGGGTGGGGGTGAAAAAATGGACAATTCCAGACCACTCCCCCTCCCCTTAATCCCCTCCCGCCAGGGGAGGGGTAGTTTTCGGACGGAAACCAATTCGGATGCCTCCCCCTTGCTTAAGGTCACCGATCTCGTCGCCGGATACCAGGATCAAAAGATAATCGACGGCATATCCTTCAGCGTACCCAACGGCTGTTTCCTGGGCATCATCGGCCCCAATGGCTCGGGGAAGACTACACTTTTTCGGGTCATAACCGGATTTCTTAACCCATGGGAGGGCGAAGTCCTGTACCAGGGCAAAAACACGTCCAGGATAACTGCCGCAGATCTGGCCAAAGAGATAGCCGTCATGCCGCAGGGTCTGGAAAGTACTTTCTCTTTCACCGTTGAAGAGCTGGTCGCTATGGGTAGATTCCCTCATCTCGGACGCCTCCAGAAATTAGGCAAAAGAGATCGGGAAGTGATCCATCAGGTTCTGGAACTGACAGATACAGAAGATTTCAAAGACAAAAAACTTTTTGAGCTTTCCGGCGGAGAAAGACAGCGCGTATTTCTCGCTCAGGCCCTGGCCCAGGAACCCAAACTCCTTCTTTTAGATGAGCCGACCGCCCATTTAGACATTGGTCATCAGATAAGGATTCTGGATGTCATAAAGAGGCTAAATCGCACGGGAGGCATGACAGTAATCGTCGTCCTCCACGACCTGAACCTGGCCAGCCTGTATTGCGACCAGCTGATCCTGCTTAAAGACGGCTCCATCTTCGCGGAAGGATCACCCTCCGAGGTTATGACTTACAAGATCATCGAAGCAGTATATGAAACCGTGGTTCTCGTCAACGAAAATCCGATTACCAAAAGACCCCACGTACTTCTAGTATCAGAGGAGCAACCATGAACGTCAATCATATTACATCGGGACAACCCCATAAGAAGGCTGCCGCCCTCTGGAGCGGCGGAAAGGATAGCTGTCTGGCCTGGCAGCTGGCTAGGGAACAGGGTTATGAGGTGGACACACTCATCAATTTTTATAGCGGCGAAAGGTCCCGCTCGCACGGGTTGCCTACCGCTCTGATTCATGACCAGGCTAAGGCCGCCGGGATGCCCATAATTCAGAAAGAAGTTAAAGGAAACTCTTACGAGGAAGCCTTTCGGAACACGCTGGCCGAACTAAAAGAACGGGGCATCGAAAATCTGATATGCGGCGACATCTACCTTATGGAACACAGGTCATGGCTGGAGCGCGTAGTGGGAGAAGCGGGGGTTTCTCCGGTCTTCCCTCTCTGGGACAGGGATACCGGGGAACTTATAGCCGATTTTGTAAAACAGAGATTTGAGGCCATTATCGTCGCCGCCAGCAGCGATACCTTGGGCAAAGAATGGTTGGGTTGTCCGATCGACGGCGATTTCAGGCAAAAACTTGAAGGCCTACCACATAAAATCGACCCCTGCGGCGAGTTAGGCGAATTTCATACTCTGGTCATCTCCGGGCCAAGGTGGCCAGGCCGCCTGAAGGTTTTGGAAACAGCGCCAATCGAGGAGGATAGGCACTATTTCCTGAATATCACGAGATGGGAAGTCGTAGGGCGGTAGGCTCATCCTTCTTATTATCTCCCCTTTTAGTAGAGGCATGCCTCTTATGATCCCCACGCCTACTTTTTACCGGGAGTCCCCATTGTCCTTGTCTTTGTTAACCATCAGATTTTGACATCAACAGGATTTTATGATATTTTTTTACCAATCCCAACTCTCAATAAGGTGATCATATGAAACTGCATGTGATAATTGAAAAGGATGAAGCTGGTTACTATGTAGCCGAAGTCCCTGCACTTCCAGGATGCCTTTCGCAGGGAAAGACTTATGAAGAAGCCATTGCCAATATTAAGGAAGCCATTGAAGGGTGGCTTGAGGTGATGGAATCTAAACAGCCGTTTGATTCTACCAGACTTGTGGAAGTCGCCGTTTAATGGGCACAAATTTAAAACTCTGTTCAGGGGCCGAAGCAGTCCGAAAGTTTCAAAGAGCGTAACACTTTAGCTGCTTGAAAAAAGCTGGTCGTCCAGAAAGCGGCGCCTCAAAAATCCCCCTTAATCCCCCTTTTTCAAAGGGGGAATGTAGGGGGATCCCCTTTTTCAAAGGGGGAAATGTTTCTCCTCCCTTTGGAAAAGGGAGGTTGGGAGGGATTTTAAAATACTTTTTCAAACAGCTAAATTGATACCAAAGAGCAGGTTGGTCTGCCGTCCGTCAAAAAGGCTCGCATGTAATGATGACAAGGCCCGGCTATCAGTGGACAATATCCATACCTCAACACAGCGAACTTGGCCCTGGCTTGCTTCGTAAATTGATCCGCCAGGCAGGTCTTACAATAGAAGAATTCAACGAAATATAACGATCAATCCCTTAAGGCTGCGTGTGCTCTTCATTTCCCTACAATGCGTGATAAAAGTTGGTTCATGTTGCTCTTCGTCTCAGAAACTTATACTTTTAAGGGCGTCCCTATTACCCCATGCCCGCATCCCGGCATTTCCTTCGGCCAACCCGGTTCGAAATCTTCCCTACTCATACGGTTTCATCTTGGAATATCCATCAATTTCTGCTATAAAATCAAATAATACAACTATGCTGAGCCAATAAATTTCCAAATAATGGCTTACGGTTCAGTTTAACTCAGCATTGTCCGGTTAGGTTTTTGCATGTAGGTATTCCTGTTGATCTTTGACATTATTGGCTGCGAGGTCATCTCCGGCGTTGCGGATTTCATTTTCAATCTTGATTCGCAATTCCCGGACCCT
>JBFMAZ010000007.1:0-2805 GCA_040755415.1 Thermodesulfobacteriota bacterium
GAATGAAGAACTGTTGCGGGAATGCTTCAAGTGGCTGAGGAAAGATGCAGCCGCAGGCATTGACGAGATGACCAAGGAAGAGTATGCCGAAAACCTGGATGCAAACCTGACAGACCTTATAACAAAGCTGCACAGGATGTCATACAGGCCGCAGCCTGTCAGGCGGAAGTACATACCAAAGCCCGGCAGCGACAAACAACGCCCCTTGGGGAAAGTGGCTCAACCGTTGCGGCAAGCGGGGCTGTCTTAACTGGCAAGAGTTCTGTGAAAAGCTGAAACTGTTTCCATTGCCGAAGCCAAGAATCAAGGTCAGTATGTTCCAAAATCCGTAAATTGACCATGTGAGGAGCCGTGTGCGTAAATAGCGCAAGCACGGTTCTAAGAGGGGCCGGGGACAACTGATGTATGGCAGAAATAATGTGGCACCGCCGGGAAACCAGGCGGAAACGGAGAAAACAAACCTCAGCCTACCGCATCGGGAGAAACCGGTCTACTCGACTATGTCATTAGTTATCTCTTTGACCGTTTTAGCCAGCCGCCTATCCGAATCCAGATATTCCTGCCTTCGCCTGACCGCGGTGTTGGTTGTTTTGTTTGTAGTGGTCATAATGGGGGCGGTGGAGTGTTACGCGCTCACCCCTGAACAGGTAGTGGTAGTAGCCAATAAGATGGCTTGGCACAGTTGTGATCTGGCTGAATATTACATAAAAAGACGCGGGATTCCTGCAGAGAACCTGATCGAACTGAAAGCGCCTACAACAGAACACTGCAGCAGGGATGACTATGAACAATATATCGCATCTCCCATCCGGGCTTTTCTTAAGAAAAACGACCCCGAAGGCAGCCGGTTCCGGTGTCTGGTAACTATGTATGGTATCCCGTTGCGTGTCTATCCGCCGGGACTTACCCCCGGGGAGCGAAAACGGTTGTCAGAGCTGGAAAGACAGCGAAGTTCCAAGCGAGACCAGATCAAAGAGGCAGGGCAACAACGGGATAATAAAGAACTTGAAGCGCTGAGAGACGCAGAGGCAAAGATCAACCGGCAGATTGATCAGGCGCGAAAGATTTTTCAGGGCGCTGCGGTTGACTCTGAGCTGGCCCTGGTCAGAGAAGACCATTATTCACTTGATGGTTGGCTTCCCAATAAATATTTTCTGGGATATCAGGGAAAGAAGATTGAAAATATGCCGCAAAAGGTACTCCTGGTAAGCCGACTGGACGGGCCTTCAGAAGAGATTGTCCGCCGCATTATTGACGACGGCCTGCAAGCAGAGAAAGAAGGGCTCCGAGGCACCGCCTATTTTGATGCCCGATGGCCGGACCCCGGCGATAAAAAAATAAGCGGCTATGCGTTTTACGACCGGGCCATTCACAATGCGGCCCGTGTAGTGGAAAAGAGTAAGCGGATGACGGTCGTAGCTGATTCCCAGGAAAAACTTTTTCAGCCAGGCCAGTGTCCGGATACAGCTTTTTACTGCGGGTGGTACAGCCTGGCACATTACGTAGATGCCTTCACCTGGGCACGGGGCGCGGTGGGGTTTCACATCGCCAGCGCAGAATGCACAACGCTGAAGAATAAAGGTAGTCAGGTCTGGTGCAAGGTAATGCTGGAAAAAAGGGTGGCGGCTACGTTGGGCCCGGTGGCCGAACCCTATGTCCAGGCCTTTCCGCCGCCGGATATTTTCTTCGGCTTGTTGCTCGATGGGCGTCTGACCCTGGCCGAATGTTACGCCCTTTCTAACCCCTTCTGGTCATGGCAAATGGTCCTGATTGGAGATCCGCTCTATCGTCCATTCAAGAACAGCGGGGCTGTACATTAGGTTAGGCGGTGCCGAGTATCACATCTTCATATGTCATTAACTTTGGGATAATGACTGCCTTTGCTCTTTTAGGCGAATACTCAGAACCTATCCTTTTCAAAACCTTTTTAACGGGTAGAGGCCGGGGAGGTAAAAAGATCGAGGGTGAGAGGATGCGAGGCGAGGAAGATAGGAAGCCGGGAAGATTGAGTGATGAGAGATATTCGTTGACCGGCCGAACTGCAAAGATATAGTATAGTGAGCAGCAAGGACAACTTATGACGTCAGGTGCCTGAGAATTGAGTATTACCGAATATGTACTCCCTTTAGGTGAAAAGGCTCGCAAAAGGCATTATCATGAAACTGATAAAGGCCGGATTGCCAGTTTTGCAGTTCAGTTGGAAGTTTTAGTTGATGATCAGTGGAAGGTGGTAATTCGTTACGATTCTGCTCACGGTTTTGCTCACATAGATCGGTACTATCTCGATGGACGAAAGGTTAAAAAGGAACTCCAGTTGAAACTCAGCGAAGCCTTGACTTTGGCAGACGAAGATATAAAAGAGAACTGGAAAGGTTACCAACGGGCTTTTCAGGAGGGTAAATAGATGATTGAAATTTTAGAGAGAAAGCATGCCATATTGGTTACAGAGTTTGACCGTTATGTGGTGGAGCACCCTGAATTTGCGGTCAACATACCGCGAAATGCCCAGATTGTTTTTCAGGTTGAAGGAGATGAAGAATATAACAAATGGAGCGTACAATTAGCCGAGAGGCAAAGAGAGCCAGGCCAAAGGGTCGTTTATGTGAAAGTGAAGGGCCTCAAGCCGGCCAAATCCAGGCTTCTTAAACCCAAAGTTGCTGTAGCGTAGGAGACTGAATGGGGTCACATCTTCAGTGCGGCCGGGCAAGGTCGTGTAATCAAGCGGGTGTGAATCCCGCCTCGGAAGGTTAGCCAACCGCCGGGTAGCGAGTCCTTGGAGGCTGTATGGTAACATCCAGCTTTAAG
>JBFMAZ010000008.1:0-44039 GCA_040755415.1 Thermodesulfobacteriota bacterium
CCCCCCTTATCCATCCTTGGTTTTTTGATCACCGTCTTAAAACTCAAGAATAGTAAGGCCCCTTAAATGGTTAGTCCACTATTTTTTACCTATCTTCTCATCTTCGATGCAAAATTCAGGTACTATAATATCCGGATGTCCCTCAACGTGTCCTCTTCGATCGTTCATAAGGCCAAGGATACCTACCTTACACCCACAAACATCTATGACAGCGAAGGATGGAGGCAAAGTTAGAGCCGGATCAGCGCCTTTTAAATTTGCGGCTACAAAAGGGTACTTTTCCCCCTTTATTCTGGTCATGAGAAAATCGCCATCCTCCCAGTCTTCAAGACCAATATTTATCGCATGATAACCCATGTCCAGGTAGCTTTTTAAGATGAACTCCGCCCTTTCCCGGGCCAACGGCAACTCACATGGGGAATACTTACACCTTCCAAAGAGGCTGTCGCCGGCATCGAGCAATAAGACACAATTGCTGCGCCCCCTTATCTGCCCTATAGCCCCTGACCGCCGGGCCAGACCGCCCAGCATCCTGTCGCCTCAACCCGGACAGGGCTTTACATGCCCCCATGTATTGCCCGAGTACAGTATGGTCAGGTGGCACTCTTTACCACCTGCATTTTGATCAAAAGCGAGACACGGGGCGCTGTAACAACATAGAACCAAAAGAAAAAAGAAAAATAAAATGCCATACCTCATAAAACCTCCCATAGTGCCCGACACTCCTTTCAACTAAGGATGTATATTCACTTATACTTTACGGCGCAAGCCCACAAGAACTTGACCCCGGCGCGATTATTTCCCATCTGATCACAAGTATTATCACGGCTCCATCACCCGCTGTTTTGGTGTGGATGGAAACACCGGCCAGGGATGCGGATGTGCAGAGCCAAACTGTTCCAACTGGGGCAGCCTGAAAGACCCTTACCATGCGGCCAATTACATTAATTTCATCCTCTGTTGTACCGACTGTCATGAACCGCATGGGTCGCCCAGCCCTTATCTTCTCCGAAAATCAGTCAACGGGATCACTGTAGCGAGTTGGAGCGCCCCACATTCCAGAGACCTTTGCCCCGCCTGCCATAACCACAATTCCCATTATGGCGGCACAGGGTCTTGTCTTAACTGCCATTATCACACCGCCTACGTCAGGGGTTGGGCCTGCACCTGGTGCGTAGGAGCGGGCGGGATTTCTTCCGAACTGATAAATCCTTTTAGCTCTTCATCGTTGTAAAAGGCACGTTCAAAGAAGAGGCCGTGGGCTGGGGCAGTAAAACGGTTCAAGTTCACCGGCTCCACAAGAAAACGCCGTACCTCATCAACACTGAGGCTGCCATTCCCCACGGCAACCAGCACGCCGACGATCCGGCGGATCATCTTCCAGAGGAAATGGGAGCCGACAATACGGAAAAGGATGATGTCGTCAGTTTCGTGCAGCAACGTATTGTTGACCATAACCAGGGGAGACTTCTTCCTGATGGCCTGGCGGTCGGTAAAGGAGGAAAAGTCATTCATCCCGGTCAGTAAGGCTGACGCCTCCCGCATGACCGGCACCTTGAGGGGGTCTTTCACCCACCAGGCGTAATGCCTGCAGAAGACGGTTTTACGCTTGGCAATCTGATACAGGTAACTGCGTCCCACGCAATGATGACGGGCATGGAACTGGGAGCCCGCCCTTTCCACTTTCAGGACATTTATATCTTGGGGTAGAATGTCATTGAGCCGCTGGCCGATCTCCTGCGGGCTGAGATCGGTCGCTGCCTCCAGGTGGGCAACGTACTCCAAGGCATGGACGCCGGCATCGGTACGCCCATTGCCCTGAATATCCACCTGCTCCCCGAAAAGTTCGCCTGCGCACCGCAAGAGACTCCCCTGGATGGTTTTTGCATCCTTCTGCTTCTGCCAGCCACTGTAACGGCTGCCATCATACTCCAGAATGAGTTTAAATCGCTTGTGTTTCGTGGGCATACAAATATTACCACCTTTTCCTTATATCATTCTGTTCAACCTAATACGGAAAAGCGAAAGACGCAACAATGCCCCACACCTCAACATAAAGGGGATAAATTAATTTTCTCCTGTCTTGATCTATTCCCGGGAGTCTTTTTGGGGTGAGAAAGAAGGGGCCGTCCGTGCTGAACATGCTTGGCAGTTTTACATGCCAGGAAATCCTGAATCATGCGTGCAGTTTTGAGGAACGCTTCTCTTCTCTTTAATCCTATGCACGTTCTGCACGAACGTCACGCCGGTCAGACTCTTCTAAGGGAAAACTTGTCTTCAACCGCACCATGTCCTTACGCGACACCTGGGCCAAGGTAGAAAAGGCGCAGAAGTAGCGGTCTCGGGAAGAAAACTTTCTTGACCTTTGCCAATTTAGGGATGTCGCCTAAGTATATGAATCAGTTAGAAGGCCGGGTCATAGTTTGCCGAACCTGGATAGAAAACGTCTCACCGTCAGGATGTCTATCCCGGAAAAAGATCTGATGTTTAACAGGTGCGAATCCCCGGATACGATATATTTTGCATGCCCCTGCCTCGCCAAGGTCAGAAAGACGTTGTCGGTGGGGTCTTCTTTAATGTACTTGACTGGGGTTCCTAAAGAAACTTTTTCGGAAAACCCAAGAAGGTCCTCAACAAGTGGCTTGATTTCATCGGCAGTTAGCCCGAATTTCCGATAGCCGAGAACTCTAACAAATTCAGCGACTGTCTCGGTACTTTGAAGGAGTATAACTTTCCCGCTTCTGGCTATATCAAGGGTAACTCTGGGTTGGCCTCCAAAAAAGTAAGCGGATATGAGGATGTTTGTATCGAAAACAACTTTAGGAGGGTTCAAACTCCCCTGGCCTCGTGAACAATTTTCTCGATTTCCTTCGTCGAATATTTTGGGATTTTTTTTCTGGAAATTAACTGTGCTGTATAGTCATAAATTCCTTCCTGGCCCGGCTCAGGTAAAACAATAACCTCAACCTCTGTTCCGGGTGGATAGGGAAGCCCTCTAAGCCGGATAATACCCTGGCTACCAACCTTCATTTTTTTTCTTAGCGCCTGCATAATAAAAGACCCTCCTTCCACATAAAATCAACCATAGGGCAAAAGAAGCGCTTTCGCAAGGGTTTTTTACAAAAAACGAGGCCGTTCTTGGTTCGCGTATTACCCGGTCGTGTATCCTGGATAGCAGGAGGAATTTCATAACATATCGGCATTTATCTGCTTTTGAACATGCATAGCGAGCGAATACGATGCATTTTACCTTACATACGGAGATTCCCCGTCCGCCCTCCGCCTGCGGCGGACGAGGAGCTTCAATTCCCTGGAAGGATGTAAACATCCTGCGGACACGGATGGCTTTAGGGCAATTCAGAAGGACGGCTATGAAATTATGATCTTCTTAATCAAGCACGTAGAGAATTGCATTATTTCATGGCTGTCCCCAATTTTCTCTTCACCCCTAAATAATTTTTCAAGGCATTGTTAAAAAATTTAGGATAATCCGCCGAAGGGCCTCAAGGTGCTGTTGCACCGGTTGCGCTCCCGGTTCCGGTTTCAGCGGCAAAGCCCCTACGCCTGCATAGGGGTCTGTTGCATCATGCGCCGGATAGACGATTGCCTTTTCCCCGGGATAGAGGATATAGGCGCCGGTGACGTTCCGGATCGCCTCCCGATAGGTGTGCATCTTGTCGATGTCCTCATCCTTCCAGGATGTGATCGTCCCATCTTCCGACTCACCGTAAAACCCGCCGCCCTTTCCCTTGAACTTCGCATCGAAGATAAGAATTTCATCGCCTTTTGAAACAATGATATCAGGACGCAGGTTGTGGGAGTAACTTTCACAGATGGTTGTGTTCTCATCTGGAACTTCTGACGGAAGGAAACCGGAGAAGCCTGCACACGTCTTGTTAAACCAGAGCGAAATGCCGCCTTCATATTGGATGCAGATGCCTTCTGTGACACGCTGCTCCAAGGGGTCATCCGGCACGATGGTCCGGCAGAACAGGACTTTTGTCATCCGGTCGAGAATATCTTTGACGACGAAGAAGGCCCAATATTCAAAAAGCGTCGGCGTATCTTTGGTTTCCAGAAGATTTCTGAAATCGTTTTCATCGAAATAGCAATGGGTGGCAAGCTGCAGAAGGGAATAGAGGCGGAACAACTGCCGGTAGCCCTCCCGCCGCTGCAATACCTGGGAACTCGCAGGGATGAAGTGCATGACGCCCACATCGTTCCAGAGAGGATCAGACAGAAACAGCCCCATTTTCCGTTCCATTTCAAACAGATGGGTTTCGATATCCGGGTTGAGATAGCCGCCGCCCGCACCCCGCAGGGACTTTGACAGTCCGCTCATCCGGTGCTGAACTGATTGAAGAAAATGCTTCACGAAGCGATTTTCATTGGTGTCCACAGTATGATGCTTCCGATCCTCAATGGCTTCTGAGGGGTATAATCTTTTACCGGTTCTTGCAAAGATAGCGCGCCCGCAGGCAGTGGACAGGAGAGGATGACCAGGGTTCAGGACGGCAAAGCAATCAGGGGCGCTGAACATATTGACAAGCATCGCCGGAGGAACGCCGGAAATGGCGTCAATGGTATTGCGCCGGTATTCCCTGTAGAGCTTGTTATGGGGGTTGGCCAGAACCAGCGCGGCGATACCGTCCAGATTCGGGGCGCCGTCCAACAGGTATTTTTTGAGAAAGAGGTACTCGATATAGGCGATATCCCGTCCGGCCTTTTCCTTGCGGTAGTGCTGCCCCACGGACGTCGAGATGCTGAAAACCAGATTAGTGAATTTTCCGGCGATATAATCCAACATTGCTTCGTAAACCACCGCATTGATTTTCCTGCTTTCCACGCAGACAGGAACAGGGCCGATCCGCGTCCGTCCCACTGCGTTGTGAAAACCGATTTCAAAGAGCTTGCCGGGAAACTTTCGCTGATTGTAATACTCGCCGGGCTTCGGGAAAAATGGCGGGACATCATCCTCGCCGTAGAATTTGACGAAGTAGGTCTGCCAATCCAAAATCACCAGAGGTTCGGGACCTTCGCATACCAGAGATGCGGCCTCCTCTTCGGAAGGAAACACGGGGTCATCGGCAATCGCTATGCGACTTTCTGGAGAATAACGCAATACGGTCATGTCACTCAATAAAGCTCGTGTAACCCTGTATTTTCAGATTGCGGATCATCCTGGCCAGCTTCTGCGCTGATCGGGGGAAACGGGCCTCTTCATCATAGGCTGCCGCCTTTTCCAGATAGGATTCGTCGGCTATGCCTTTCTCGTCTCTGCAAAAGGCAAGGAGTTTCAACAACGGTTCTTCCAGCTTCGCCTGGGTGCCGTGGAACTTGGGGAGAATCTTCTGAAGGATTTGAATGTCCATCGCCTCTTCAAGATTGAAATCATGCACCATTTCCTTGGCGCTGAAGATGTAGCGGCTGAGCTCGTTGACTACGCGGTAGCCGAAATGGAGGTTATAGGGGTGGAGAATGCCGGATATTTCCAAAAGATAATCGCGGACTTTGGGCGATGTTTTCAGGATTGCCGTAAAATCGACCTTGGAGCAGAAAGGAGTTTCACATTCGACGGGAAGCAGCTTTTGCCTCACGTCCTGTTCCTTCAGAACGAAGCAGTCCGACGCAGTGATCCCTTTTTCATAGCTTGCAAGATCCACATCGTTGAACTCGATGACATTCGCACGATCCAGGACCTTTGGGCTGAACATGTAGGTGGATTCATCGACGTTGACTGTTCCGGTGAAATAGACGTTCGGCGGGATGCGGAACCACTGCGGGATCAAACGCCCGTCCGGCGTCTCTGCCTCGCTCGCAGCATGTAGATCCAGAGGTTCACCCTGTGGGTTACCGGCGGTCCGGCTCTCCATGATGCTGAGGAAATCGGAAAAATACTGTTCCACTTTGGCCAGATTCATCTCGTCAAGTATTATGAAATAGGGCTTTTCTGAGTGTTCTTCCGCCTCCAGCAGGAGTCGCAAGACCGGGGTGGCGTGATATTTCTCAGCGAGCAGATTGAAATAGCCAAGTAGTCCCTTGTTGTCCATCCAGTCGGGCCGGACGGGAACGAAGGCATAGCGACGTTCCCGTTCCTCAGGATTTTTCTCGTCCTGACACATATATTCGGCAAAAACCTGGGCAATTTTCGTCTTTCCCGTGCCGGAAATGCCGGTCAGGATGACAAAGGGTTTGGTTTTCAGGGACAGGAAGTAGCGGGTCAGGATTTCTTTTGAGAAGAAAAAACCCTTTTCTTCAAAATAGTCATAGATATGTTCCATTGCTCCCCACATCTTTACAGTTCTTTTAATCGGATCACGAAATATTTGCGCCATTTTTCACCCCTTCTTCGACCACTCATCGAGATTTTTCTTCGTTACTTCCCACCAGTCCGGCCTGAGCTTTCGACCATCTAACGCAAAAGTAATTTTAATGGCACTCTTTAAAACCTCTTCATCAATTTCCTTTCCCCTAGGGGCAATTTCACCAAGAATTTTTCCAATCTTTTCTCTTGTCGGAATTTCACCATTTGAAGATGCTTTAGCCAGAGTGGTTTTTGTATAGTAGTTCTCCGCGTTATCACCAATAAACTTCCACACGCCATTAACATCTTCTTTTAACAATAGATTTAGTCCATGCCCTCTTTCTTGCTCACCTGGTGTTCTTAAATGGTATATATGCTTTTTAACTCTTTTAATCGCAGTATTAATGTCTCTTTTACTTAATCCTTGTTCAATCAAATCCTTTGCCATTTCCTCTTCAGTAGCACCCTTCAGTAACATCTCATCTATTCTAAAGCCTTGGGTTCCTTTAGTATGACCCAACCAGTTAGGCCCAGATTGAGGTATATAAGGGTTTCTTATCTGTTCAATCGTTTTTGTTATCCAGTCAGTTTGTTTTTTATTCATTTCATTTACCTCCTCTAAGTCTGACGGGGAAGTGGGACGCCCTTAAGATTCTAAGTTGACAATGCATTAGGAAAGCGATGGCAAGGCGTTGTTGAATTCCGTGAATTGTTTTCAGTTATCACAGAGTTATTCAACATAGTCAACAACGTCACCTACTCCTACGAAGCATCCGTTGGAACGTCTGGTCGGGCGAAAATTAATTTATGAATGAGCAGCATGGTGACTTAAGGGGAAAGGTTTGATAGCCTTCAATTCATTAATCTCTGTTTGTTTTGCTTTGAATAAATCCCAGCGCAATTGGAGACTTATCCAGAAATCTTCTGACATGCCAAAAAATCTAGCAAGGCGTAATGCTGTACTTGGTGTTATTCCCCGCCGCTTATTAATTATTTCATTGACACGCTGGTAGGGAACATGAATAGCATTTGCTAATTCCCTTTGAGTAATACCCATGGGAATCAAGAACTCTTCAAGTAACATTTCACCAGGATGCGTTGGCTCCCTGTGTGTAGGTACACGTACACGAACCATTTCTATCCCCTTTTTTAAAAAATTAGTGGTAATCAGTAATTCCAACTACATCGGGACCAGCCTCTGTCCACTTGAAACAGATCCGATACTGGTCATTTATGCGAATACTATATTCCCCTTCTCTGTTTCCTGATAAAGCCTCAAGCTTGTTTCCAGGTGGAATACGTAACTCATCCAAGAATTGAACAGAATCGAGTTGATCCAGTTTTCTTGAGGCGACTTGCCATAGTGATCGAGGACATACTTTTCTGGCTTCTTTTGTATTTTTACCATTAAAAATATCCTCTGTCCCTTTATTCTTGAATGCCTGAATCACATATACATAATAGCACGGCATTCATGCTATTTCAACGGATATTTTTTATATTTTCAGAAAGGTAACACTTTAGCTGTTTGAAAAGAGCTGGTCGTCCAAAAAACGGCGCCTCAAAAATCCCCCTTAATCCCCCTTTTTCAAGGGGGGAGGTGTTTCTCCTCCCTTTGGAAAAGGGAGGTTGGGAGGGATTTTAAAATACTTTTTCAACCAGCTAAACTGATACTCAGAAAGTAGTTTTTGGGGGAAGAAAATGGAACATCCTTAATTAAGTAAACTACGTGTCTTCTATTAGTCGGGCGGATACTTATTACGTCGGCTGTAATCCGTTTATTCTGCTGGGAGGTCTTAACCTCACGGTTAATGCGCTTTGCCATTTTGTGTATTAGCACACCCCGCACCGCTTGCATATTCCCACCTGGCAGGGGATGGTCTTTTCCGCCCTTAGGGCCTTTTGGTATTCCTCCCACAGATATTCTTTCTTTATGCCGTGATCGATGAAATCCCAGGGAAAGAGTTCATTCCGATCCCGTTCGCGGTGAACGAAGAAATCAGGGTTCAGGTCAACTTCTTTATAGGCCTTCTTCCAGCTCCCCGTCTTTAGCGCCGCCTCCAGGAAGGACCCGACCCGGCGATCTCCCCTGGCCAGAAGGGCCTGCACGTAGGCCCACTTGGGCACGTCGAAGGTAGCCCTTACATTACCTTCGTGGCGCAGGCCATTGCCGATGATCTTTATCTTCTCCTGCAGAGACCCCAGCTCATCCATAGCCACCCACTGGAAGGGTGTCCAGGGCTTGGGCACGAAACAGTTAACGCTGAGCGTTATGGTACCCATGCGCCTTTTGTCCCGGCATACTTTAAGGATACGATGCTTTATCTTTTTCGTCAGGTGGACGATGGCCTCCACATCTTCTCTTTCCTCTGTTGGCAGGCCGATCATAAAATAGAGCTTGAGATTCAGGATGTCCCACTGAGCTAATCTTTCGGCTGCCTCCAATATGGCCCTTTCATCCAATCCCTTATTAATTACCCGCCGCATGCGTTCCGATCCAGCATCCGGTGCT
Organism: Thermodesulfobacteriota bacterium; assembly: GCA_040755415.1. Classification (GTDB taxonomy): domain Bacteria; phylum Desulfobacterota; class QYQD01; order QYQD01; family QYQD01; genus QYQD01. The sequence goes on from JBFMAZ010000008.1 coordinate 8,817, forward strand.
ATGGTGACCGTCTTTAATCCAGCGGTCTTCAGGGTGGCCAGGAGTTCCGGGGTCAGGCAGTCCGCCCGAAGGGACGAAAACGAAACTTGCTTGCCATACGCAAGGAGATGCCTACAGATACGCTCTATGGCCTTAGCATCGACGATCTCCGCCCCTACCAGACCCACCTTCTCAATATCTCCGGCCCCGGCAATTACGCTGTTTATGACCTCTTCAGGCCAGGGCCGGGGCGGACGATAGATAAACCCCGCTGCGCAGAAACGACATCCCCTCGAACATCCGCTCCCTATCTCGATGAGAAATTTGTCTCCAAATTCGGTGTTGGGGGTAAGGATAATAGTGTGTCTTTCGGCGGCCTTTCCTGTAGGGACACTCATCCTTTTTACCGTCCGCGGCAGTCCTGCGTCCGGCTCAAAGGATCTTAACCGTCCCCTTTTATCGTAGCCCGGATGATAAAATTGTGGGACGTAGAGGCCGTCGAGGCGGGAGGCCAGTTTCCGGAGTGCCTCCCGGCGATCCCGCCCGGCGAACTGCGTTTCTATCAACAGATCGAGAAAAGGCGGGACGGTCTCTTCCCCTTCGCCCAGTAAAAAGCAGTCTATATATCCGGCCAATGGCTCCGGATTGAGGAAGGTTGCTACCCCCCCGGCCATGACCAGCGGGTGATTATAGCTGCGATCTTCCGTCCGTATGGGGATGCCCGCGGCCTGGAGGATCTTGAGGACATTCAGATAATCGTTTTCAAAAGAGAGGGAAAATGCCAGTACCTTAAAATCGGCCAGGGGCCGGCCGGACTCTATGGAAATAGGAGAATCGCCCTCCTCCGGCAGGAAGACGCGTTCACAGACCACGTATGGATTCCGACTAAAAAGGGCATAAACAACCTGATAGCCCAGGCTGGACATGCCCACATGGTAATGGTTGGGATAGATGAGGGCTACGGGTAACTTACCGTGCCATTTCTTCCTGATTACTCCCTTTTCGGCGGCGAGAAGTTCCTTGCTTAAAGCCTGCTTTTTGTACAATGATCTCCTTGAAGAAGTCAAAGTTCAACGTTGATGGTCTCGTAAAAAGTAAGATTTTACCGCAGAGATCGCGGAGAACGCTGAGATACGGACTGAAGTTATTCGTTAATTGTTATTCGGTATTCGAGTAACAAATAACTAATAACCAATAACGAAAAAGCAGTTTTTCTCTGCGGGCTCTGCGTGCTCAGCGGTGAAAAGGCTTTTTTACGAATTCATCAAGATTGACTAATGACATTTACTATGGTCATCTAAAATTTGCGCCTTCGCTTTTTTGCCTCTAGCCCACTGTGTTCTCTGTGGCAGTCTTCAAAATCAGTCTGCCTGCCGGCGTAAAAATGTCGGCACCTCCAGTTCTTCTTCATCCATGGCCACGGCATCGGAGAAGCTACGTTTTCGCTGTAAGTTACTATTTCCGGGCAGTATAGCCCTGGGCTGAAAACGCTCCACGGTCTGGCCTTCCGGAGGCGAAGACGGCCCTCTGCTGCCAGGCCATGGCCTGGCCGGAGTCTCCGGGGTTCGAGGCTTAAGCCGCGGCAGAACGGTCTGAGGCGGAGACGCATCCTTCTCGCTTTCTTCCTCTGTATTGATACCGGTGGCGATGACCGTGACGCGGAGTTCATCCCCAAGGGTATCATCCAGAACCGAACCGAATATGATATTGGCATCCTCATGGGCCTCTTTCTGGATAAGGGAAGAGGCGGCATATACCTCATCCATAGTCAGGCTCTGGTTACACGAAATATTAATCAGGACTCCACGCGCGCCGCTTATAGATATATCTTCCAGGAGGGGGCTGGAAATAGCCTTCTGCGCGGCCTCAACGGCCCGGTTTTCTCCGGAGGCAATGCCGGTGCCCATAAGGGCCAGGCCCATTTCCGACATAATGGTCCTGACATCGGCAAAATCCACATTGATGAGACCGGGCACGGTAATTACATCTGAAATTCCCCTTACGGCATAAAGAAGCACATCGTCGGCCTTTTTCAGCATTTCGAGAAAAGTAGCGTTCTTTTCTGCAAGGCTCAGGAGGCGGTCATTAGGGATGGTAATGATGGTATCCACATGTTTTTTTAATTCGCGGATGCCGTCTTCGGCCTGCCGCATGCGTTTTTTCCCCTCAAAATGAAACGGCTTGGTAACTACCGCTACGGTGAGGGCGCCCAGCTCCTTACCTATCTGAGCCACAATCGGCGCACCGCCGGTGCCGGTCCCGCCGCCCATACCGGCGGTAACGAAGACCATGTCACTGCCGGCCAGGGTTTCGCGTATCTTGTCTATGCTCTCCAAGGCGGCCTGGCGGCCCTTGTCCGGATCGGCCCCGGCCCCCAGCCCCCGGGTTACTTCTGCGCCAAGCGGAATCTTGATGTCTGCGCTGGCCACCTCCAGGGCCTGTGCGTCTGTGTTGGCGGCTACAAAACAAACGCCCTTTAAGTCGGACCTGATCATATTCCTGACCGCGTTTGTGCCGCCGCCGCCAATGCCGAAGACCTTGATTTTCGCCGCATAGTTATCTTCTGCAAACGTAAAGAGCATAACCCCTCCCCCCTGTACTTATATTTATAATATCCTATCCTTGAACCATTTTTTCATCCGGTTTGTGACCCGGTTAAAGATATGTTCGTCCCGGATACGGAATTTTCTTTCCGGTTCATTGTTGAGCCCATATATGAGCAGACCCACAGCCGTGGCATACATGGGACTGTTTATTACATCCACCAGCCCGGTGACACCCTTGGGATAACCAACGCGTGTCGGTAAGTTGAAGACCTGTTCGGCCATCTCCGGTATGCCTTCCAGCAAGGCTGAGCCGCCAGTAATAATCAAACCCGCGGCAACAAGTTCCTTAAAGCCGGAACGAATGATCTCCTGATCAATCAGGCTAAAAACTTCTTCTACCCGGGGCTCCAATATCTCACTCAAAATATACCGCGAGACGATGCGCGGTTTCCTGCCGCCTACGCTGGGGACTTCGATGGTCTGATCTTTCTGGATCATGGTATTCAGACAACAACCATGCTTGACCTTGATTTTTTCCGCCTCAGCCATGGGTGTGCGCAGGCCCACAGCAATATCATTGGTCAGGTTATTGCCGCCCAGACCCAGTACCGAGGTGTGTCTTATACTGCCACCGGTGAAAACAGCTAAATCAGTGGTGCCGCCGCCGAAATCGATAAGTGCTACCCCCAGGTCTTTCTCTTCATTACTCAAAACCGCTTCCGCCGAGGCCAGAGACTCCAGCACTATATCGCAGACATCCAGTCCGGCCCGGTTGCAACACTTTATTATGTTGTGCGCCGAGGTAACGGCCCCGGTTATAATGTGCACCTTGGCCTCCAGGCGAACACCGGTCATGCCTAAAGGGTCAAGTATGCCGTCCTGATCATCTACAATATATTCCTGCGGCAGGATGTGGATGACCTCACGGTCCAGCGGTATGGCTACGGCCCGGGCTGCGTCAATCACCCGGTCTATATCATTCTGCCCTACTTCACGTCCTTTGATGGCAATCACGCCGTGGCTGTTAAAACCCTTGATGTGGCTGCCGGCGATACCGGCATAGACGGACTTTATCTCACAGCCCGCCATTAATTCTGCCTCTTCTATGGCCTTCTGGATGGAGTTGACGGTGCTTTCAATATTAACCACCACACCTTTGCGCAGGCCGATAGAAGGATGGGATCCGACTCCCACAATCTTTATCGTGTCTTTGTTTAATTCTCCTACTACCGCACAGATCTTGGTCGTGCCGATATCTAAGCCAACAATGATATCCCCTTGATCTTTATCCATAATTAAATTCCCCTAGGACAGGTTGATGGCCTTGCGGACCATAATTTTTCCATTGTAGTACTCGCAATCCACATAGCTGACCGAATTATAGGCCTCCTTCAAATAGAGGTCATAAAGGACCATCTCCAGCCGCCTGAACTTCTTTGTTATATCCCCCATCCCCAGTCTTATGGGGAAACGCCCGTCTACTGTATATAGAACTAGGCCCATCCTGGGATCTATGTGGATTTCGGAGATATTTCTGGCCGGCAGCACATCTTCCACGTTCTTTTTGGCGTAGAGAAGCGGTAAAAGCTCCCGCAGATGCCTGACCTTTTCTGAATCAGAGAGCAGCTCTCCTTTCTTTAAACCGGTTATAATCGGATAATCCATATTCTCAGCCAGATTGGTCCGTGCGATTATTATGCCTTCTTCATCAACATAATAAAGCCCGTTATCCTGCAGCAACGCTACCGGCTGTTTTTCCACGATACGGATATAAAGGCGATCAGGCAGTTCCTTACGCACGACAGCCTGTTTGATCCAGGGGTGCGTCTCCAGGGTCCGGCCGATTTTTTCCACATCAATAGCCAGTATATTGCTGTGTATATCCACATTGGCCAGCCTGCGTATCTCTTCCTTGGAAATGCGCTGGCACCCGGTAATATATACGGAGTTAATGCGAAAAAGACTGGATTGATACATCCAATGGCAACAGGTCCTTGTCAAAAAGACACCGCCCGCAGACAAGGACAGCAGCAACACCAGCCCAAGTAATAAGATTATGCGGTTCATACGGCGGCTGTCTGGCCTTTGAGGCATCCTTTTATAACTACGCACCAATGATCTCTACCTCTGGCTCCAATTTTACCCCAAAGCGGGCCTGAACCTGATCACGCACCAGACCCAACAGGCGGAGGATGTCTGAGGCCGTGGCCCCGCCCGTATTGACTATGAAATTGGCGTGCTTCCGTGATACCAAAGCCCCTCCACAACGTATACCCTTTAATCCGGCCATCTCAATCAATTTACCGGCCGCCGTGCCGGCGGGATTTTTAAAAATAGAGCCGGCGCTGGGCTGGCGAAGGGGCTGGGTAGCGCGTTTACGGGCCAGGTTAGAGGTAACCATATCCTGAACCTGCCCGGGATTGCTCCTCTCCAGGCAAAAAGTCCCGGAGAGGATGGTGCCTCCCTTAGGGGCTAAAAGAGTACGGTAACCAAAGGAGAGCTGGCCCCGCTCCCATCGCCTGACTTTTCCTTCCCCATCCAGGACGCTGATCTCTTGCAAGCAGTCCTTTATCTCACCGCCCCAGGAACCGGCGTTCATGGATATGGCCCCACCTGTTGAGCCAGGGATACCGGCGGCGAACTCCAGGCCGGAAAACCCGGCCTTAGCCGTAAATCGAACCAGTTGCGGGAGATAAACCCCTCCCTCCACAGTAACCAAAACAGCGGGTCCATCCTTTGGGTCCAGGACCGTTATCTTTTTGAACCCCATCTTCAGGGAAATAACTACGCCGCGAAATCCACGGTCTTTAACTACCAGGTTTGTCCCCCGGCCAATAACAAAATAGGGCACGCCTTCCTGACGCATAAAGGCCAGGATCTGCCCCAGGGCGTTGAGGCTGCGGGGCATAACCAGGACATCGGCCGGCCCCCCTACTTTAAGAGAGGTCCAGCGCGCCAGCGGCTCATCAAACAGTATCGCGCCGTCACATAACTCCTCTAATTGCCTTTTTACCCTTTTGTTCATTTCCCAAGCCGCGTCAGCAGCTCTTCTCCTGCCTGCCAGACATTGCCGGCCCCCAGGGTCAAGACTACATCCCCTTCCCGGACTATGGATGCAAGATAAGGGACAATGGCCGTTCTATCCGGTATGAATTGAACTTCTTTATGTCCCTGGCGACGAATACTTTCACATAAGCCCCTGGCCTCTACGCCCGGAATGGGCTTTTCGCCGGCCGCATAAATCTCGGTCAGTATAAGCACGTCTGTCTGATAAAAGGCCTTCACAAAATCCTCAAAGAGGGCCTGCGTCCGCGTGTAGCGGTGAGGCTGAAAAATGACTATGAGCCGCTTCTCTTCCCAGCATTGCCGCATCGCGGTAAGGGTGGCCTTAATTTCCGTGGGGTGATGACCGTAATCATCTACGACAATAATGCCGTTGATTTCCCCCTTGATCTGAAAACGGCGCTGGACGCCGCTGAATTGCTGCAGGGCGGTCTGTATGTCGGCGAATGGTATATCGAGTTCCAGACCGCAGGCCACCGCCGCCAGGGAATTATAGACATTATGTATGCCGGGGACGCTCAGGTGGATCTCGCCAAGTTCCTGCCCCAGATAATAAGCGATATAGCGTCCTCCCAACCCTGCCCAGCGGACATCCCGCGCCTGAAAATCGGCCTGAGCGCTGAGGCCATAGGTGGCATGACGCTTTTTAATATAGGGGATAAAAGATGGGATATGGTTATCGTCCAGGCAGACAATGGCTATCCCGTAAAAGGGCACTTTATTTATAAATTCGAGAAAGGTGGTCTTAATGCACTCCAGGTTGCCGTAGTAATCGAGGTGTTCGACATCGACATTGGTTACCACCACAATGCTCGGGGAAAGATGCATGAAGGAACCGTCGCTCTCATCGGCCTCGGCCACCAGAAATTTGCCCTGTCCCAGCTTGGCGTTGCTCCCCAGGCTGTTGAGCTTGCCGCCGATGACCACCGTGGGATCAAGACCGCCCTGAGCCAGCACCGTGGCTACCATGGAAGTGGTAGTGGTCTTGCCGTGTGCGCCGGCCACGGCAATGCCGTACTTCAGACGCATCAATTCCGCCAGCATCTCCGCCCGCGGGATAACCGGGATCATGGCCTCCCGGGCGCACTGCACCTCGGGGTTATCCCTGGTTACGGCCGAAGAAGTAACCAGGACATCGGCCCCATGCACGTTTTGGGGATTATGGCCTTTGTGCACGGTGCAACCCAGTCTGCTCAGGCGGCGGGTAATATCCGTCTCGGCCAGGTCGGAGCCGCTGACCTTATAACCCAGGTTGATTAGAACCTCGGCTATGCCGCTCATGCCGATGCCGCCTATGCCTACAAAATGTACATGCTGACCGGTCTTATACATCTACTGACCACCTATCATCTTGAGACACTCTTCCGCAATAAGTTGAGCAGCGTCTGACTTGCCCAGCGCCAATGACCGGCCGGCCATATTCTTAAGGGCGTTCTGATCTTCATACAGAGATCTAATCTCTCCGGCCAGGATGTCCGGCCTGAGGTCGGCCTGTAGATATACCCTGGCGGCGCCGGCCCTCTCCAGACAGCGGGCATTTACTTCCTGGTGGTTGTTGGCCGCATAAGGGTAAGGGATTAACAGGGCAGGCTTCCCGATAGCGGTCAGTTCAGCCAGAGTACCAGCCCCGGCCCTGCATACCACAACGCTTGCCCGGCCGTAGGCCCATCCCATGTCATTAATAAACGCGGAGACCGTGGCCTTGACCCCGGCCTGCTGATAAGCCTCCCTCACCCAGGCCTCATCTTGCTCGCCGGTCTGGTGAATAAAGTAAAGTCGTTCCTTCAGGTCATTCAAAACGGGGAGGGCAGCGATTATAATCTCATTTATGCGGTGCGCGCCCTGACTGCCGCCCAGGATAAGGACGGTGAACCGGTCGCTCACTTCCTTATTTTCAGCAACCGAGTCCAGCAAATCCTTCCGTACCGGATTCCCGGTAAGCATGGCCTTTCGCCCGGGGAAATAACCCCCGCTTTCCGGATAAGAGATAAATACCCGGTCTGCGATACGACCCAGGATACGGTTAGTCAGACCCGGAATGGAGTTCTGTTCCTGTATCGCGGTCTTTATTCCCATAAGCCAACCTCCAAGGGTCACCGGCCCGGAGACATAACCGCCGACGCCCAGGATTAAATGGGGCCGGAAGTCTCTCAAAATGGCCAGTGTCTGTAATATCGCCAGAGGGACCATGACCAGGGCCCAAACCGCGCCAACTACGCCACGCCCCTTGATACCCTCGGCCCGTATCGTCTTGAACGAAAACCCGTACCTGTGCAGGGCCTCTACGTTTATTTTCCTGTCCGTGCCTACAAACAGGATGTTCGCGTCTCCCTTGCTCATCAGTTCCCTGGCCACGGCAATCCCCGGGAAAAGATGTCCGCCGGTCCCCCCTCCGGCTACAATGACGCGTATTCTCTTTGCCTCATGCATGTCAAGCGTTCGAACGGCTCCATCATATCGCGACGGCCTGCTTTTTTAACAGGCTCCGGGCTGCCTCCTGAAAAATATCTCCCCTCTCCGCATAACTACGAAACATATCAAAACTTGCGCAGGCCGGGGAGAGGAGGACCACATCCCCCGGCGCAGACTCCGCATAGGCCAGGCGCACGGCCTCCGGCAGCGTCCCGGCCTCCATAGTCCGGGTCAGATGTCCCAAGGCCCGGCGTATCTTTTCTCCGGCCTCGCCGATAAGGATAAGCGCCTTCACCTTATTGCGCACCAGATCTTCCAATGCCGCATAACTGCCGCCCTTGTCCCGTCCGCCGGCTATCAGTATGACCGGCCGGTCAAACCCGGCCAGGGACTTGACCACCGAACCCACGTTGGTCCCCTTGGAATCATCATAAAAGCTCACGCCGCCGATCTCACAGACAAATTCCGTACGGTGATGCAGGCCCTCAAAGGTCTCCAGGGCCTCCTGTATGGCGGATGGTGTACAACCGCACACCCGGGCCGCAAGCACGGCAGCCATGATGTTTTCCAGATTATGCGCGCCCGTTAGTTTGACCTTCTCCAATGAATATGGCTCGTAGGATTCCTGATTCAGGCGGCAGAGCAGCCTGTTCCCCTCCGGGTAGGCCCCTTTGCCGTGCGGCTTGTGGCTGAAGGCGAATATGCGGGAGGGTATTTTACTTACGTACCGCATCACCACAGGATCGTCGGCGTTAATAACGGCAAAGTCACCGGCGGTCTGATTGGCAAAAACCTTGAACTTGGAGAGAGCGTATTCATTAAAAGATGGATAACGATCCAGATGATCCTCGGTTATGTTCAAAAGGAGCCCCAGCCAGGGGCGAAAGAATTCGGTAGTATCCAGTTGAAAACTGCTTATCTCCGCCACCACAAAATCCCTGTCCTGTTTCTGCCCCGCATAACCGATCAAGGGGCGGCCGATGTTGCCGCCCACGAATATCTTTTTACCCGCATGCGCCAGGATGTGGCCGATTAATTCCGTGGTCGTGCTCTTCCCGTTAGTGCCGGTTATCGCGATGACAGGCGTATCTATGAAACGGGCAGCCAGCTCTATCTCGCCGATGACCGGGATACCGGCGCGCCTTGCCGCCTGAAGGGGTTCAATCTCCAGGGGCACACCCGGGCTGACCACGATCAACCCGGCCGCAAGGAAGGTCTGTGTGTTATGCCCGCCGGCCTCCAGGGGAATCCTGTTTTCTTCAATCCAGGCCAGCCTATCCGCCGGGATATCCTTAAGGGCAGCGCTTTCGGATATGGAGACCCGGGCCCCGCGCTCCAGCAAAAACGCAGCAGACTCCCTACCGCTTGCACCCAGCCCTACTACTAAGACCTTTTTATCCTTCAAGTCCATAACCAAATATATCCTCTGATTACCTTAGTTTCAGGGTGCTTATGGCTACCAATCCCAGAAGAATAGCAATAATCCAGAAGCGCACGATGACCTTGGACTCCGGCCATCCCTTAAGCTCAAAGTGGTGGTGGAGCGGGGCCATGCGAAAAATACGTCTGCCGTTGGTGGCCTTGAAATATCCCACCTGAAAGATGACGGATAGGGCCTCGACCACAAATATACCGCCCACAATAGCCAGCAAAATTTCGTGCTTGGTTATCACGGCCACCGTCCCCAGGGCTCCCCCCAGGGCCAGTGAACCCACATCACCCATAAAGACCTGGGCCGGATAGCTGTTAAACCATAAAAACCCCAGACCGGCGCCTACTAATGCCCCGCAAAATACGGCTATCTCTCCGACGCCCGGTACGTAAGCGATCTGTAGATAATTAGCTATCTTAATGTGCCCGGTCAAGTAGGCAAAAATGAGGTAGGTGGCAGCGGCGATGATGGTCGGCCCGATGGCCAACCCATCCAGCCCATCGGTCAGGTTGACGGCATTGGATGCCCCGACAATAACTATTATGGCCAGGGGGATATAGGCCCAGCCGATATCAGGCCTGATGGTCTTGAAAAACGGGATGCTGAGGCGGGTATCGAAATTGTGATGCATATAGAGATAGACACCGATAAACAGGGTGATGGCCAATTGTCCGGCCAGCTTGTAACGACCGCCCAGGCCTTTATTGTTCTTCTTGATTACCTTTCGGTAGTCGTCCAGAAACCCGATGCTGCCGAAGCCGACGGTAACCAGCAGGACCAGCCAGATATAATGACTGCTTAAATCCGCCCACAGGAGCGTGGAAACAGCCACGGCAAAGATGATCATGAGGCCGCCCATAGTGGGCGTCCCCTGCTTCGAGAAGTGGGACCGGGGGCCTTCTTCACGAATATACTGCCCTATCTGGAGTTCACTGAGCCGCCTGATCAAATAAGGCCCCACTATGAAAGACAACAAAAGGGCCGTCAACGTGGCGTAGATGGTACGAAAGGTAATATACCTGAAGACATTGAAAACAGTATGATATACATGCAGGGGATACAGTAGGTGATATAACATTTATGCCTCTCCCCGGAGACCTTTTACAATCTCTTCCATCCGCATGCGACGCGATCCCTTGACCAGCACAAAATCGTGGCCGGAGGTCTTTTGCCTGAGTATTCTGACCGCTTCTTCATGGCTGGACGCGGCAAGGATGCGGCCCTTATCCATACCGCCTGCGATAGCGCCTTCCGTAATAAGAGCGGGGGCAAACTCGCCCATAACGATGAGATATTCTATCCCCAGCCCGGCGATATATCTTCCAATGGAGCGATGGGCCTCTGCCGTCTGCTCACCCAATTCCAGCATGTCTCCCAAAACCGCTATCCCGGGCCTACTCCCTTTGATCTCCTTAAGGGTCTCCAGGGCGGCCCGCATGGAGCCCGGATTGGCGTTATACGTGTCATTTATTATGGTCATGCCCTGGGGAAGTCTAATAAGCTCTAACCGGTTTGCCGCCGGACGGAATTCTTCCAGGGCTTCTTTGATAGTCTTAATATCCACTCCCATAGTCAAGGCCACAGCGCTTGCGGCAAGAGCATTTGCGATGTTGTGCCTCGCCGGCGTCTGTAAGGTTACTTGTGCAGTCCCTTCGCGTGGCACCAAAGAAAAACTTAGCATCCCTTCCGGTCGGGATATAATCTCCCGGGCAGTGACTTCTGCCCCCGGACCAAGTCCAAAACCAAGCTTACGCGCCCTGCATTTTCGGACCAGATTCGAAACGTGGGGATCATCCACATTAAATACAGCCATATCCTCCTCATCCAGAGCGGCATAGAGTTCGCCCTTGGCCTTGGCCACCCCTTCTATGGTTTTAAGACCCTCCAGGTGAGCCATCTGCACATTGGTAATCACCCCTATATCCGGCCTGGCAATCTGAGCCAACCGTTCTATTTCCCCGAGTCTGTTCATGCCCATCTCCAGGACGGCTACTTTATCCGTGGGCTTGACCGCCAGGAGAGACAGAGGCAATCCGACGAGGTTGTTAAAGTTACCCATGGTCTTGGCCACATTAAAGCATTTAGCCAGGATACCGGCGGTCATCTCCTTGGTGGTGGTCTTGCCACTGCTTCCGGTAATGGCTACCACCTGGACGGGATTGGCGCGACGCCAGAAAGAGGCGATATCGCCCAAGGCGGTTAAGGTATCGTCTACCTCGATGACTACAACCGGGGTAAAAAGGTTCTGGCCGGCCTGCTCAGACCACCAGCCTTTACGGACTAAAATACCGCTTACGCCTTTAGCCAGTGCTTCTGGCACAAAATCATGCCCATCAAAGCGTTCCCCTTTCAGGCACAGAAAAAGGTCTCCTTCTTTTGCTGCGCGGGAATCTATGGCCACGCGGTTAAAAGAAACGGCCGTGCCACCCTGGAGCAGCATCCCTTTTGTAGCATACAATACATCTAAAGCTGTTAGACTTCTCATATCCCGCCCGGTATCAAGACAGACTGCCAAAGGCATGTCTCACCTCCAGCCGATCGTCAAAGGATAAAATATTCCCTCTTACGATCTGATAGTCTTCGTGGCCTTTGCCGGCAATGACGATGGCATCTCCCGGCCGGGCCAGGCGCGAGGCCAGTCTGATTGCCTCACGCCGGTCAGGCATAATGACATAGCCCGCCTCACCCGGGCCATTCAGGATGCCATCCGGCTCAACCCGCCGCAAAGGCGATTCCTTTATCCCTTCTTCAATATGCCTGATAATCTCCAAGGGGTCCTCCTCCCGGGGGTTGTCTGAAGTTATTATTACTATCTGGCTGAATTGGGCGGCTATCCGCCCCATAATGGGCCTCTTGCCCTGATCGCGATTACCGCCACAGCCAAATACACTGATAAGCCTTTTAGGATTAAGGGCCTGGACGGTGCTTAGGACCTTTTCCAGGGCATCCGGAGTATGGGCATAGTCCACCAGGACCGTGGCCCTACAGGGATTCTCGATGCGATCCATACGTCCCGGCACAGCGCTCAATGCCTCTATCCCTTTTTTTATAACCTCGCACGAAAGACCCAGGGCCAGCCCTACCCCTGTGGCGGCCAGCATATTGTAAAGGTTGTACTCACCCAGAAGTTTTGAATGCAGGCCGAAGGCCCCCTTTGGGGTGACTATCTCTGCCTCGATTCCATCCAGGGTAAAAGATGTGTTCCGTGCCGTTATATCTGCCCCATGACCTCTCAGTCCATAGGTCAAAGGAAGGCCCTGCTGGGTCTTGAGCAACTCCCTGCCCCAAGGGTCGTCGATATTGATAACTGAGTAAGGTCGCTTTACCCTTCGGCTCCCCTCCAAAACTGTGGTAAAAAGCCTCTTTTTGCAATGGAAATAATCTCCCAGGTCGTGATGATAATCCAGGTGATCCCGCGATAAATTGGTATAGACCGCTACATCAAACCGGCAGGAACCAACCCTCTCCTGATCCAGGGCGTGGGATGACACCTCCATAACCACGTGCGTTATCTTCTGATCAGCCATCCGGCGGAGGAGCTTTTGTAACTCCAGGGACTCGGGTGTGGTAAAAGGCGCCTTCAGGACCTCACATCCAAAGCGATAATTGACCGTGCCAATAACCCCAGTAGAAAGACCTGCGGTCTTTAAAATAGATTCTACTAAGTAAGACGTGGTCGTCTTACCATTAGTGCCGGTAATACCTACAAGGCACAATCTCCTTGTTATGTCTCCATAGTAGGCGCTGGCGATGCAGGCCAGGGCCTGGCGGGTATTGGGAACCCTGATTATGCTTAAGCCGCCTGCCTGTGCGTACGCAGACAGGGCAGGCGTGGAATTCAGTTTAAAACCGTTTTGCACTACCACTGCCTTAGCCCCGCGCCTGATAGCATCATGGATATAGGCATGCCCATCGGTCTTTGCTCCGGAAATAGCCACAAAAAGGCTCCCCGCGCCTACCTTCCGGGAGTCATAGGCCACATCGGCAATCTCAATATCCGGCAGGCCTTGCGTAAGCTTTTTGTCGATTGATCCTATTAATTGGGGTAGTCGCATATCCTAAAAATCCTGTCTTCTATGAAGACGGCTTAAATTCTATTACAAAACGAGAATTCTTTCTTAACCTTATCCCCGGCGCCGGTGATTGACAAACCGCAACTCCGGAACCGGTGACTACCAGAGAGACGTCATATCCCTGAAGCATATACAGGGCTTCCCGCATGGATTTACCCCGTACGTCCGGCATAACCATGGCCTTTATAGCCGTGTCCGCAGCCTGCCTGCAGCTATTTCGAGCCTTATTCTCTCTTCTGGTGTAACCCCGGTCTTTTTTTTCTCTATATGAACCAAACGCTTTTGCCTGGGGACGGATTAATACTCTAAGGGAGGCATAGGCTATCTCTTTTATCTGACGTTCTATTTTTGTCCTTACCTCTTCTCCCCCCGGCGCTCCTTCGATTATCATCAGTATTGCGACCTTAGGATTATTAGCCGGCACGCCCCCCAGTAAGTATTTAATATAATCAACCCTGGACGAATTGTCGAGAGAGGGATGATCCGGGGATGAATTACCGGCGGGGGTCTGGATATAATTGCAAGCTGTAAGCAAGATAAAATTTTTATCCTCTTTGCCTTGCCGATTTCTAAGGATGACGCTTATTTTCTCAGATGTTTCCGGCGTACATGCCTGCCTTGCCGGAGCGCACTGATATTCTTTTATTAAATTACCTTCACTGTCAGTTACCTTGGAGACCACGTGAGGAGGCATAAACACGCCGCAGTTTAAGATAGCCCCAAAGGCAGTAATGAGCTGAAGGGGGGTTACCGTAATCCCTTCACCCCGGTAAAATGCAGATATATCGCCCTTATATTGGCTATAAGGCGGTAAAGTGCCGCTATTTTCGGCAGGCAGACAGATACCTGTCTTATTGCCAAATCCGAGCTTGAGAAGAAAATTATATAGAAACTCTGGCGAAGGGGTGTGGGGGGATTCAGAGAGATTTTTTTCATCGTCCTTTGTGTCGCCATGCGACACGTGTGTTTCATTATCATGGCCTTGTCTAGCCTGGACACCGGATTTCTCTCTTAAAGCCTGTTCCTCAACGGCCGCCACCTCTCCAAAAAACCTGACCAGTTCACCCAGCTCATATATATCAGTGATGGCCCGATTCCTGCGCAGTGCGGTATTGGCCTCCCAGAAGGTATTGGGATTGTAAGATGGGCAATTGGCCATAGCCAATACGGCCCCGCTCCTGATATCCATGACAATAATGGTGCATGCTTTAACTGTATTATCTTTAGCCGGGGACAGACGAAATCCCCTCTCCGCCAGGTCCTGGACATCACTATCCAGGGTCAGGACAATATTATTGCCTTTGCCGGGATTAACCTCTGTTACCCCGCCATTGAATGTCAAGCGGGTTAACTCGTCGCACTTCTTCTGAAGTGACAAAGGGGTACTGCACAGGAGATCATTATAGGCTGACTCTAATCCCTCGATACCATGACCATCCGTATCAGTAAAGCCTATAACCTGAGCGGCCAGACTGTTCCGGGGATAGAGGCGGCAATTTTCATTGATAAAGTGGATACCTTTGAGCTTGAGATTCTTTATCATCTCTGCCTGAGGGGGGGCCACCCGGCGGGCTATCCAGACAAAAGCCCTCTCGCATTCGAGCATCTTGAGCAGATCTTTTTCATTGATTTTGAGTGTGTTAGAAAGGGCAGCCGCCGTCTGCGCCGGATCGTCAACATCCAGAGGATGGGCATAAACAGAGTAGGCGGTAGAGGTTACAGCCAGCTCCCTGTAGTTCCGGTCGAAAATGCCGCCTCGGTAAGGGGCAAGGGATAAAGCAGGTTCCGGAGTGTGGCCATGCCCCGGGGTTCTCTTATCCTGTTCACCTGCATGGAAGGCACGGGCTAACAGAATGCCCGACCCTGATATAAGGATCGCCAAGATGATAATATAGGGGACATAATTCTTACGTTTGCCGGTTTCCCTTTTCATTTAATAATCACGATCTGTTCTTTGGACGGAGGTTGTAATCCCAGTTCGCATTTTGCCAACTGCTCCATTCGTACCGGAGATTTTAGATATCTCCATTCCTGCTGGAATCTTCGATTTTCACTCAAAAGTTTCTTATGTTGCCTCTGTGTAACTATCAGCCGGGCCTCGCTTTTTGTGATCGTGCTCCTTAGTGCCACAAGCGATAAGAGGCATATTGCCAGGCTGCCCACCAGGACGATTTTCCCGCCGGGTAAGGATAATTTAGCGGTCTTGCGTTTAACCTTCTTCCCGGCGGTCAGGTTTCCAATCAACGCCCTTTTGGGCAAGCGAATAGTAGAAACATTAGACATGCTTACTCCTCCTTTAAGCTGCGAGTCGCTCTGCTACTCGCAATTTAGCGCTGCGGGCCCGCGGGTTAGCAGCACATTCCTCAGGTGAGGGGATAACAGGTTTACGTGTAATACGACGTAGTACAGGCCGTTCACCTATAAGTCCGGCCTGTTCCATCTCCTGAAAATTTTTTTTGACAATTCTATCTTCAAGAGAGTGAAAGGAAATAATGCAGAGCCGCCCCCCTGGTTTGAGGAGGCTGACAACACCTTTTATTGCGCGGTCCAGATTTTCTAATTCCCGGTTGACAGCGATCCGCAAGGCCTGGAAGGTACGTGTGGCTGGATGAATATTCGCAGGATGAAACTTCCGCGGTATGGCCGAAGCAACCAGTGAGGCCAGTTGTACGGCGGTGTTAAGCGGCTCTCTTTTCCGCTGCTGGACGATCACCTTAGCAATCCTCCGTGCCCATCTTTCTTCCCCGTATTCCCTTATAATCTTCTCTAGTTCCCTCTCAGGGAAACGGTTGACGATATCCCGGGCGGTTAATGGATTCTGCCTGTCCATGCGCATATCAAGTATTTCATCCTGTTTAAAGCTGAATCCGCGGCCGCTCTGCTCCAGATGATAAGAAGAAATACCCAGATCCAGTAGTACCCCGTCCACCCTTTCGAAATTTAGCCCTTTCAATATAAGCGGCAAGTCCGCAAAATTCCCTTTCACCAGGATAACGCGATTGCCGAAGGGGGCCAAATGCTCACGTGCTATTTGCAGGGAGTCCTCATCCCAGTCAATACCAACCAAGATCCCATCGGGTTTGATTCTTTCCAATATAGCCGCGGCGTGGCCTCCCATGCCTGCGGTTCCATCCACATATATGCCGCCGGGGTGACAGTCCAGATAATGAAGGACCTCCTCACGCATAACGGGTACATGCCATCTGGTCACGGGTTTTCCAGGGTTAAAATTAAATCCCAATTTGGGCTAATGTTGCACTCAGTTGCTGATAATTCTCCCGGGACTTACTGATCTCTTCATCCCATAAGGCCTTATCCCATATCTCAAAGTTTTTAAGCATCCCGGCTAATACAATCTCTTTATTCAGGTCCGCATATTCACGGAGGCTGGGGGGAATAAGAACCCTTCCCTGCCGGTCCAGCGGGCATTCCACAGCACCGGAGATAAATAATCTTAAAAAGGCCTTGATATTTTCGTCTATGGCAGATAGAGAAGCAGTTTTATCCTCAATCAGCCGCCACTCTTCAAGAGGATAGGCGACTAAACAGCGGTGCAGATTGGTTACAATGAGGCGGTCATCATACCTGGCCCTGAGAACCTCGCGAAACCGCGCCGGTATAATTAAGCGGCCTTTACCATCCAGGGTATGTGTTGACCTGCCACGAAACACCCTATTTATGCCTCCGGGATAGATTTTATACCACTTTAATCCACTTTACTCCCCTTTTCGCCACTATATGGCCAGGCCTTTAATTTGTCAAGCGAAAATATCCTTTACACCAAGCCATTATTAAGGTAGTTTTTGCGGGTAACTAGTCCTTTAAAGGGTGGATATATGGAAGAGCAAAAAACAGGACAAACTTCTTCAGAAAAATCTATGATAGAACCGACCAAATATACCCCTGACAGCCGGTTTAGATTCCGGTGCCATAAGGGCGTAAGATGTTTCACCCTTTGCTGCCGTGGCATCAATATAATCTTGCCGCCCTATGACATTATTCGTATCAAGAACCGGCTTGGTATGTCCTCGGAAGAGTTTCTCCAGAAGTACACCAAGCTTGAATTCCTCGGTCATACCCAGCTTCCGGTAATTACCTTAAAGATGCTGGATGAGGAAGACGGACGCTGTCCGTTTGTAACCCCGGATGGTTGTACGATATATTCCGATCGCCCTTCAACCTGCCGGTACTATCCCGTAGGCAGGACTACGTTTAAAGAGAAGAACAAGGAGAGTGTCAGGGAAGAGGATTTCTATTTCATGGTTAAAGAGAACCATTGCCTCGGTTTTCAGGAAGACAAGGAATGGACCATAGAAGAATGGAGAAAGGACCAGGGCGTGGATATATATGATGAAATGAACAGGGGCTGGATGGAGATTATCCTCAGAAAAAAATCCTATGGTCCGACCGCTGAGCTTAGCAAGAAGGCCCTACAGATGTTCTTTATGGTCTATTCAGATATTGATAAATTCAGGCGGTTTGTCTTTGAAAGCTCATTCCTGGGAAAATATAATATAAGCGATGAAACCATAGCAAAAATAAAAAAGAATGAATTGGAGCTGATGAAATTTGGGTTTGACTGGCTGAAGTCCGCCCTTTTCGGGGCAGAGGCAGTCAAACTCAAGGACGAGGTATTGCAGGCCAAGGTCCGGGAACTGAGAGAAAAAGCCAGACAAGCGGCTGCCAAGACTACACCTTAATCCTGGCCGGTGCAGAACAGGGAATAATAAAAAAACCCCGCGGGATAAGTACCGCGGGGTTTTTTTATTCGATATACCTAACAACCGTTACCTGACAAGTTCTCCTTTTGTCTCTACATGCCTTTTGTAAGCCAGGGCTACCGTACGGTAAACCATATGCGCCAGCTTGGAATAGGGCAGGTATCCTATGATATAGAAGACAAACATCAGGTGAATAACGTACATCGGATAGGCCAGAGTGGCGATATCCGCCAGCCGTAAAAGTTCCGTGAGTATCCCGGACACCGTTACGCCTAATATCATGAGTATAAGCGCCCAGTCAAAATAAGAACTACTTTGATCCGGGTTCGCCAGCCTGTTCCTTATAATCAGAGAAATACCGATAAAGAGGATAATCGCACTGATATTCCCGATGATCTTGGCTGGATCATATAACGGCAGAGGTGTCTCCCGGTGGAGGATATATTCGTAAAACACCACGATATTGGTAGTTGTAAAGAGACCAACAAACCCGTAAAAGACGGCCAGGTGGGCGGTAAAACGACCTATGTTTGCCCCGCACTTTTTAAAGCGCACGTGCCCCAGCACCTCGGCAATGGTCTCTACCAATGACTTTAAAAAGTTCCGCCCGACCAGATGCCTGTAACGACTGGGGCTCATCTCAGTCCAGAACTTTCTTACTCCCAGCCCCAGGGAAATTATGGCCAGACCGGCAAAGGGCAAGAAGATGGAATCCACAAACTTAATCGGTAAAAATTTTGAATAAACAATCTCCCCGGAAGGAATCTTCAAATTCCCGATAGCCGCAAGAACCAGCAAGATAATGGCCAGAGGGATGGCCAGGATCACAGGAAGATACTTCCCCTCGCCCAGCATGACGCCCATGAATCTTGGAAAGGCATATTCCCTGATAGCGTAAGCGCGCGCCGCCGCCACAACGTCCCCCGGCCTGGCCCCGCGCGGGCAATAGGTCGAACAATCACCGCACTGGTGACACGCCCAAATATCGCCATTTTTTACCAGTTTGTCCTTCAGCCCCCACTGCGCCCAGATCATCTCTTTTCGCGGGAAAGGCTTTTCGTCTGAAGACAGGGGACAAATAACCGAGCATGTCGCACACTGGAAACACTTCTTCAGAGTCTCTCCGCCTAACCTTTGGATCTCCTTAACAAACTTAACATCCGGATCAACTGCATAACCTGCCATCTCGCATACCTCCTAAAAGCCTTTCATGGGGCTGGGACCAACGGCCTCCATCTGCTCCATAAATTCATTGAAAATCTGTGGTATCTTATCATATTCGTCAATGGCCACCTGTACCAGCCTGACGCGCTCTGATTCAAGGGCCAGAGATTTCAGGGTTTCAGCCACGTTTTCCATTCGCCTGTTGGCCAGCTCACTGCCCTTGGCAAAGTGGCACTGATAGTCGTCACCGTATTTGCACCCGAGAAGGATAATACCGTCAATCCCTCTGGACATGGCATCTTTAATCCATACCGTATTCATCGAACCCAGACAACGCACCGGGATAACCCTTATGGCCGCCGGGAACTTGAGCCCCTTCATGGCCGCCATGTCCATAGCCGGATAGGCGTCATTCTCACAGACAAAGGCGAGAACCCTGTATATACCGTCTTCTTCCGGCACTTCAAAGGACTTCACCATGGAACCGATCATGTCAATGTTGTAGTTCTTGAAACCAATAATCCTCTCCGGACAGGCCCCCATACAGGTACCGCAGCGCCGGCACCGGGTGGGATTCGGCTTGGGAGTCCCCTTTTCATCGTCATCCAAGGCCCCAAACGGACATTCTTCGGTACATCGCTTACACTGTGTGCATCTGGCGAAGAAGAAATCCGGATAGCTCATATCACCTGAACGCGGATGAACCGCCACGCCCCGATAGGCTGACTCTATACACTGAATGGCCTTAAGAGCTGCGCCAGCCGCATCCTCTTCACACATAGGAATCGTCATCGGCTGCCGGACCGTGCCCGCCGCATAGACACCAGTCCGCCTGGTCTCGTAAGGGAAACAGATAAAATTGGAATCCGCAAAACCATTAAACAACTCCAGGTCTATTAAGCCAGGCCCCTGGCGATAAGCCAGATTAATAATAGCCTCATCCTGGGTCGTGGGTACCATACCGGTGGCCAGAACCACCATATCCACGTTCACCTCGATCTTTTCTCCGATAAGGGTATTGTCCACTTCTACCGTCAAGTTTTTCCTGGCATCCTCAGAAATGGATACTACATCTCCCTTGGTCAGGAAGACCCCCGGATCCTGCTGCATGCTCTTGTAGAAGTTCTCATACTGGCCAGGCGTGCGCATATCCTTATAGAAGATAAACGCCTTGGCCTCATCCCCCTGTTCCCGCACGTATTTAGCCTGCTTAAGGGAAGTAATACAGCACGTCGCGGAGCAGTATGGAAGGTGTTTCTCATCCCGCTGGCCGGCACACTGAATGAAGGCCACACTCTTTACTGGTTTACCATCCGAAGGCCTCACCAGGGATCCTTTCGAGGCCAACTCTTCCATCATCACGTTGGTAATCACATTCGGATATTTGCCAAAACCCAGGGCATCCAGCTTGGTGGCATCATAAGGCTTCCACCCGGTAGCCAGGATCACTGCGCCGTAGCGTTCTGCATTCTCGTCTAAGGTCATAATGTCTTTATATTTCGCCGCTGCCTCCGCCACGGCCGCCTCTTCTCCTTCCGCGGCGGCTGCTTTAGGGGGCACATCCCACTCGGTTTCGGTCCCCGCCGGCTTAAACGAGACATGATATAGCCCCGGCGCACCAGCTATCCGGGCTACTTCTGTCTCTGTGCGTACATCGATTTTCGCATGGCTACTAACAGCATTAATCTTGGACTGAACGTCCGGTGTCTCTATATCGGTATATGGATATTTTTTGGCCGCTTGTTTATAGAGCCTGGCCGCAAACCCGCCCAACTGATTTTCCTTCTCTACCAGGGTGACCTCGTACCCGCCATTGGCCGCATCAAGGGCTGCGCTCATACCCGTCACACCGCCACCAATAACCAATATCTTCTTATTAATCTCCTCTTCCGGTTTATAGGGTTCGGGGAGTTCACCTTTTTGGGCCTTTACAATCCCCATACGTACGTAATCCTCGGCCAGCATCTGGAATTCCGGGTCAACGGCCGTCTCTCCTCCTTCGCCTCCTGCTTTTACTGCCTCGTGGCTCCACACTACGCCTTCCCGCAGATTCACTCGTTCTACGAGTACCGGGCCAAAATCGAAGACGTCATACATAACCCTTGGTGAACAAGCGGCAATGATCACAGTGTTGACACCTTCTCCCGCAATATCTTGTTTTATCAGGTCAACACCGGCCGGGCTGCACAGGATAGGGTGGCTTTTGCAGATGGGAACCTTAGACTTGGCGGCTACCGCGGACAGCTTTTCTATATCCAGTGAATTCCCAATATCACACCCGCTACAGATGTATACTCCGTATTTCTTTTCCATCTACCTACCTCCTCACCAAAGTTTGAATAGCCTTCATCGCGGCTCCGGTAGCAGTCTCAGCGCAGGAAACGACATCCAAGGGTTCCTTGGCACACCCACAGGCAGAAACCCCGCTCTGTGGATCTGCCAGAATAAAACCGCTTTCATTCAACCCGGCATTGACGGCGATATTCGTCCCCGCCAATGTCGGCTGCATCCCTGTAGCTAAAACAGCCATATCTACCTTTTCATGAATCTTATTTCCGGTCGTTGTATTCTCAGCAACCACCGTTACGTCCTTTGTAGCGGCATCTTCCTCAATCTGCGCCACCTTGCCCTTGATCAGGGAGATATTTGGGTTAGCAGCCACCTTACGATAAAAGTTTTCATACCGTCCGGGTGTACGAATGTCTATGTAGTATATAAAAATTTTGGCGTCAGGATACTGCTCAGCCACATAAGTAGCCTGTTTCAGTGAAGCCAGACAACAAATATATGAACAATATGACAGATGGTTCTCATCCCTGGAGCCGGCGCACTGGACAAAGGCAATCTTTTTTATCTCCTTGCCGTCTGAAGGCCGTGTAATCTTACCTCCAGTCGGTCCATTGGCCGCGGCTAATCTCTCCATCATCATATTGGTGATGACGTTTTTATATCTTCCAAATCCGAGGTTATCCATCTTAGTAGCATCATAGGGTTTCCAACCCGTAGCCCAGACTATGCTGCCGACCTTCAGGTCCAGAGTTTTTGGTTCCATCTTCAGATCGATAGCATCGTATTTACAAACCTCAACGCACTTGGCACAACTTGCCTTCTGGCATACCTTACCGTCAATAACATATTGCATCGGAAAAGCCATGTTGTGCGGCTTGTATGCCGCCTTATTCGTGTCCATACCGAAGTTAAAGTCATTTTCGCGTGTAACCGGGCACACCGCAGCGCAGGCATCACACGCCACACATTTCTCATTTACGTATCGAGGGGTTATCTTCACAGACACATCATAGTTGCCAGGACTCCCTGAAACCTTCTCCACCTCAGCCAGGGTATAAAACTTAACCCGGGGGTTCGTCTTGATTCTTTTGAAGTTAATCTCCAAACCGCATGTTGGAGGACATAGCTTTGGAAAATATTTATTTAGCTGAGCTACCCGGCCACCAAGATAGGGATTTTTTTCCACCAGAATAACCTCATGCCCTACCTCTGCCGCCTCCAGGGCAGCCGTTAATCCGCTAATCCCCCCACCAACTACTAATATGGTTCCGCTCACAGGACCTGTTCCAGATGTCATGCTATTCCTCCATGGTCGTTTTTCTCACTCTAAGGACACCAAAAAACCTCCAGGCGCCTTTCATGACGCCTGGAGGCATTGGTCTGTCATTTTGTTACATGCTTAACAATTCCCTCTGGCCTCGATTATTCCGGAATGATCTGCTTCCACTCCTTCTTGAATACCGACCATTCCTTCTTCTCCGGGTCGTACTTGGAGTTGACAAAGCACTTCCAGTTCTCTTCGTCAACCTTCGGGAAGTCTGATCTATAATAGAAGCCCGGATATCTGGACTCTTCCCTAAAGAGTATGTGGCGGAGATGGGACTCTACTGTCCCCAGGCGGTGATATTGTTCCCAGGCCCTCATGAGCTCATGGAGATCGCCAGCCGCCAATTTCTCAGAGTCCTCACGTAGCCACTCCAGAAGCTGCATACATCTCTTCAGCAAGGGTCCACTGGTCATGTAATTGGCATTAGCGCCCGCGCCATATTCGTCCGAAGCCTTGATCAGACGGAGCATGAAATGCTTGGGCTTAATATAGTTCGGGTTGACGTCAGCCATGGTGCTGGCGCCCTTGAACTGGTTGTAGGTCTTTACCGGCTTATAGATCTCATCGGCCAGTTCCTTCGCACTCTTTTTCAGGGCCGGAGCAAAGCCGGCATTATCCCGGATATACCTGGCCATGGACTTGGCGGCCATCCGGCCTTCAGCATGGGAACCGGAGGAGAACTTGTGTCCAGAGGCACCGACGCCATCACCGGCCGTGAAGAGGCCATTTACCGTGGTCATACGGTTGTAACCCCATTTCCACTCCGCTGGCACCCAGGGCTCATTCGGACCGCTTACCCAGATACCGCAGCATCCGGAGTGTGAACCGAGGAGGTAAGGCTCGGTGGGCATAATCTCAGAGGGGACCTTTTCCGGTTCGATATTCATACCGGCCCAGAGACCAGCCTGGCCCACGCTCATATCCAGGAAGTCTTCCCAGGCCTCGGCCTCGAGATGCTTGAACTGCTTGGCGTCCATGGTTTTACCCAGTTCCTGCAGGGCCGTAGCCGTATCGATAATAATGGGACCGTGACCGTCCAGCATTTCCTTCAGCATCAGATGGTTCCGCAGACAGGTGGCCGGTACCTTGGCCAGTCCGTAGGGCGGATATTCTTCCAGCATGTGCTTATTCTTGGCCATGTAGTTTTCACCCAGGGCATTCATAGCCTTGGCCTTGAAAAGAAGGAACCAGGCACCCACCGGACCATAGCCGTCTTTGAAGCGGGCCGGCACGAAACGGTTTTCCATCATGGTCAGCTCAGCACCAACCTCGGCACACATGGTGTAGGTGGAACCGGCATTCCATACCGGATACCAGGCCCTTCCCATACCCTCACCCGTAGAGCGCGGCCTGAAGACGTTCACTGCACCGCCACAGGCGACCATCATGGTCTTGCACTTAAAGACGTGAACCTTGTTTTCCCTGGTGCTAAAGCCTACTGCGCCGGCAATCGTATTGGGCTTATTGGCATCGAGGAGCAGCTTTACGATAAAGACCCTCTCCATGATGTTCTGTTCACCTAAGGCCATCTTGGCGGCCTCAGCCACGATGCACTTGTACGACTCGCCGTTGATCATGATCTGCCATCTACCGGAGCGAACCGGCTTGCCGCCCTCTTTCAGGGTCTTCCCTTCGTCGCCTTTCTGCTTCCAGATCGGGAGGCCCCACTCCTCAAAGAGGTTTACAGAGTCATCCACGTGACGGCCTAGGTCATAGATAAGGTCCTCACGGACGATACCCATAAGGTCATTTCTAACCATCCTTACATAATCATCCGGCGTGTTCTCACCAAGATAGGTATTAATAGCCGAAAGACCTTGGGCTACCGCGCCGCTCCTCTCCAGGGAGGCCTTATCTACAAGAATGGTCTTGGCGTTTGGGGCCCACTTCTTAATCTCGAAGGCGGTGCCGCAAGCAGCCATGCCGCCGCCCACGATCAGAATATCGCACTCATGCTCCGCAATTTCCGGATTGTCTACTGCGGGGAGCTCACCTAAAGGTTTATTTGGTAATGCCATAGCTAATATCCTCCTTAAAAAAGTATAAAGTTCTGAATTGTACGCCTAATTACGGGGTAGTCAGCGTCTTGCCTAATTCGGTGAAGAGCAGCTCATTGTCAAGATCGGCTGCCGCTGGCTCGGGCTTGCCCTCAAAAGGTTTAATAGAACCTTCAGGTGTCGTCCGAATGGGGAATTTGAAGCGTTTCAGATTCCCATTTCTGAATTTAATGGTCCACATAATGGAATCAGAACCTCTCATCGGAACCACAGACCCGCCCAGAGGCACAATGTCTGAATATGACCTGACCTCGATGGCGCCCTGGGGGCATATCTTTACGCAAGAAAAACATTCCCAGCAGGCATCCGGCTCCTGGTTGTATGCCTTCATCTCATCGGTATTCAATACCATCAGGTCATTCGGGCATATATACATACATGCGGTCTTTTCACCGCCCTTGCAACCGTCGCATTTTTCTGGAATTACAAAGCTTGGCATAATTTTTCCTCCTGTTTATGTTGTACTACTGATCAGGCTTGTTTTTGTCTACAAACCTTACTGCTTACACATTCTTAATTATTCTCTGGACATCCCCCCTCTCGATATAAACTGTCGCTCTAAAGACTCATCCCGTCCGCGGCATAACTTCCATACAGCACCAGACGGGCACCTGCGAAAGCTCACAGCAGAGCACTTTCTCCCGATTATCTCAAATAATGAATAGTATCTCATTTTATATATGGCATCGGCCAATATGTCAAGAGAAAAAATGAATAATTGCTCATTTTTAGAAAGCAATCTTCCAAACGAAAAGTATTGGAATATCAATGGGTAACACAGTGTATCCATTATCCATATCTTGTATCTAAAAACATATGGGGCACAACATGTAGGCTGATCTATGGAGGCGTTCTGCTACCAGCCATCGGCTTTATAGGAAAAGCAGAAAGGGACATGAGCTACTACAACGAATCTTCTTGCTAACGAAGTGAAGGCAAATAAGGAAGCCGTCCGCCAGAGGCGGACGGCTTCCTTTTGTCTGGATATACGTCGGATTTAAACCTCTATGTCCGGAGGCGGAAGATACTCTGATTCCTTCGCCGCAGCTTCCTTTATCTCAGGTACCCGCTTTAAAACCCCATCTATTACCTCTTCACCCAGGGACTTTGCTTTTGCTATCTCATCAAAGACAACCCGGTTAAAGGCTATAGGTACATCAGTGATAAAACCTCTTGAATCTGTCCGTGCCGTTCCAAACTGATCAAGGACTTGTTTAGCCTTATCATCAGGAACTTCTAAGATAAAGGCCATTAACGCCCCGCCGAACATCTTTGTTACCTTCTTCTCCAGCCCACTTCCTTCAATTTTCTTCATCCTACTCTCATCTAAAAGGACTGCTATCGACTTAGCCATTATATCACCTCCAAATTAAATTTCCATATGCGGTATATCAACCTCTAGTTCCTTTTCTCTTTCGATCAAATACTTCGGATTGACAAATGGATAGCCATAATGCTTCCACCACTTCACAACCACCTTGTAGACCTCAGGTCTGAATATGACTCCAGGCGGGAAGACACCCTCTGACACCATACCCCTGATGAAACTTCCGCTAAATTTCTGCTTTTCTTTCGAGTGATTGCAGTTTGCACTATAGGCGATCTCCAGACACTTCGGACAATACCAGAACTCAGCCATATTCTGGGGCCTGATCTTTAGGCCATACGGCACTTCATTAATCGGAGCCGGGAAGCCAAAACTGGGGATTCCCTTGCCCCAAAGGATCTGTGTGGCGTACATATCGTAATATTCACCTACTGCCGCATGATCTCTTCCAAACATATGGTGCGTGCAACCCATATTCTGCCTGATTATCCCGTGCAACATGGACTCAAGAGGATTCCCATACCTCATATCCCATAGACAGATGGTTGGCAGGTGTCTGTTCGGGTTGATATAACCGCCGGTATTGACTGCCTCATGACCTTCCACTATGGCCTCATCCGGATAATCCCCCTTTCTCTTAACACCGATTATGGCATTTACCTGGATGCCGTGACAGGGCTCTGAATCCCCGGTATAAGCGGCATTCTTCATAAGTAACTCATGCCCGACGTGCGGGACATTCCTGGTCTGATGGTTGATGACCGTCCTCCATCCCCTCTTATCATATTCCTCTCTGGACTTTCTCGGCGGGAACCAGAACCGGTCAAAAGGCGGTACCAGCATGGGCTCGTTTATTATCTTGTACTTCCCGGCTAACACCACCGGATTCAAGCTCTTATAAATAACCCAACCCGGATGCTTCTTATCGAATGGCTCTTTCACGACCTCGGGGTTGTCTTGAGGAGTCCCAAAGGTCTTGTGTGCGAGCTCTTCTCTGTTCTCAATCCTGTATACCTCTTCCACATCAAGGATGGCAAAGGGCTCTCCCTTAAGCCTCAAAAGCACCCTATCCCCTGATGTTACACCTAACTTCTTATAGTCTTCTTCGGAGATATCAAAAACGAGCGGATAAGGAAAGATCCAATCGTTAAGCAATCTCCTCTCCTTCAATATTCTCTCCACCTCTGCCTGTTTCATCGACCCTTCAACCGGGCTGAAGAAACCATAGCAGGTGGACATTATTTCCCGGTAAACGTTCCTTACTGGCACACCCTTCTCATCCACGGTCGGTTTAATGTCATAAACAGGGCACCCCTTGGCCATCTTTTTTCCGGCCACAGGATCCGTCACCACCCTCTCTATAAGTCTGCCCCCATGAGGCTCAGGCCTTTCTATCCTTATTGACATTTACGTACCTCCTCTTTTTCTAAAAATCTTGTCTGACCCTCGCAAGTCTTCTCGCCTTAACAATCTTAAATATGCCTTTTTCCCTCCGTTAGAATCGTAGCCCAGTGGCCTTCAGATGTCTAACTTAAAAATATTTTTATCCGTCATCTTCCTCCTTTCTATATTTTATCAAGCTGCAATTAAGATGCCGAGGAAAAACAAAATTTAGGTCATTTCTATATATCGTAAGATCAGGTTCCCTGTCAAGGATTAAATGAATGAACACTCACTTTTTGTTAAAATATACACATGAGCAAATATTAATAATATCATATTGTTGACACGCAACCTTGACACACTATATATTGTACCCATCCATGCCTCTCCATAGTATGGAGGTCTTAGTAATCGATTTTTCTCGTGGTTTATACAAGGTTACAGCATTATTCTCAAGTTCCTGGCACTTTTTGTGCTTTTTGGCCTTTTAATGTATTATTATATCATAATGTTTCTGAGAAAAGGAAGGCTATGACCTCATAGTTATTGGCCATCGGAATTTAGCAAACATTGAAAAATTATTTCTTGGAAGTGTATCGTCTAAGGTGGTGCAATATGCAAGGATATCTGTATTGGTGGCCAAGAAGTTCGTAGGACCTTCAAAGGTGTTGTTTTGTACAGATGGTTCCAAATGTGCGGAAGAAGCCATACGCTTTGGAGGAGAAATAATAAAAGGGATGGATTGTACATCAATGATATTAAATGTGACGCCATGGATTACGGATGCGTCCGAAAGACTAGCAGAAGATATAGCTAAACAAGGCGTGCAGATTCTCAGGAACTTAGGCATAGACGCATCTGCCAAGACAATCCTTGGAAAGGAGGTTGCTGAGGAGATTCTAAAAGAGGCCGATGAAGGGAATTTTGATCTTATTGTAGCAGGTTCCCGGGGTCTTTCCGGTATACCCAGATTCCTATTAGGAAGTACAACCTTAAAGCTCATTAATCAGACAAGCCAGCCAATTCTCGTTTATAAACGTCATCGTCGTAATAAGTGAACAATAGTGAGGCTAAAAATCATCATGCTCATTCCCGCGATAATTCCCATAAAAATACTCCTCCCTTCTCCATACTTATGCGCAACAGGGATCAACTCGCCCAGGCTGACATATATCATGATCCCGGAGATAAAGGCCAACCCAAGGTAGAGGTAGAAGCCGGTTAAGACAGGTAGAAAAATCAATGCAGCCACCAGCGCACTAGCTGGTTCTACAAATCCCGAGAGAAAAGAATATAAAAATGCCCTTTTTGTATCCTGGGTTATATAAAAAGTGGAAATGGACAGGGAAAATCCTTGGGGTATATTGTGCATGGCAACGGCTACCGCGACCAGGATTCCGGTTTCAACGGAAAGTAGAGTGGCGAGCAAAACCATCAACCCCTCCGGGATATTGTGCACTATCAATCCCATAGCGGTCACCACATCCCTTCCCAATATTTTTATATCTAAGTCGGCTATTCTTTTTTCAATCCTTTCCGGCCTAAAAATGAAGGTAAGGAGTAGTGAGGAGACCATTCCGCCGATGAAGGCAAAATTGGCCTTATAAGGTCCCGCAAGTACCATAATCTTATATAAAATTTCCACCATAGTAACACCCAAAATTCCACCAGCTGAACAACCCAAGGCAAACCCGAGATATTGTAACAGTTTAGCTGTTTGAAAAAGCATTTTAAAATCCCTCCCAACCTCCCTTTTCCAAAGGGGGAAGTGTTTCTCCTCCCTTTGGAAAAGGGGGATTGAGGGGGATTTTGGCCCTTATAGCGCCTTGCTTAGCTATATTTTTCAAAAACCTAAAGTGTTACGAGATATTTATATTTAGGGCTTTTTGTAAAATGAGCGATAATGCTCCCTATACCGGTAGTGAGGCCGGTTAGAAGGGTTAACAAGAAGGGGAAATAGCATATTTTGCTGATCAAGGCCCATGCCAACTTATTATCAAGTTAACCTGTCTGGATTATCCTCTCCGGGTGGGTGTAAATGGTAAAACGATTTCCCCGGGCGAAGCCGATCAACGTCAGGCCGACCCTGTCGGCCAGGGCGATACCCCGATCGGTAGTTGCTGCGCGTGAAATAACAACGGGGATGCCTGCCCTGGCGATCTTGGCCACCATATCCTCCGGTTGCCGGCCGCTGCACACCAGAAAACATTCCGAAAGGTTATGGCCGTTTTTAAGGGCATAGCCCACCACCTTGTCCACCGCGTTATGACGTCCGACATCTTCCGCTGCCCGGATCAGCTCGCTATGGCGGTCAAACAAGACCGCAATGTGCAATCCCCCTGTCCGCTGCCAATGGCCTGCCAAGGAAGATAAAGAACCGGCGCAGGACAGTACCTGCCTTTCCGAAATCTGTAGCGCTGGACCTATGGGTGGAATATCCCTTAACGGTCTGTCACCAACGGCTACACCGGTTCGACTGCGTACATGGATTTCAGCTTCGTCAATATTGACCCCGGCAATCTCCTCAAAGGCCAAAAACCCATCCGTCACCACACGGCCGATGGCATAATCCTCCAGGTCCGTAGGTGAAACACTAACCGTAGCAACCAGGTTCTGGTCTATAAAAAAACGATAAGCCGCCTCACATGCTACCTCGTCTGAGACCGTCCGCCGGCCATTTTTATTGACCAAAAAGGCTGAAAATGCTTTAATCGGCTGGGAAGAAGACATGTTGGTAACCCCTTTAAAATTCGAACTTCGGTATCAATTTAGCTGTTTGAAAAAGCATTTTAAAATCCCTCCCAACCTCCCTTTTCCAAAGGGAGGAGAGACGTTTCCCCCTTTGAAAAAGGGGGATTAAGGGGGATTTTTGAGGCGCCGCTTTCTGGACGACCAGCTTTTTTCAAGCAGCTAAAGTGTTACGAACTTCGAAATTTTTATCTCTGTGTCCCTTGCAAGGCAAATGTTATAAAATACTCCATTATGAGACAAAAATGAAAGAATTCTTTAAGGTCAAGACATCCGACGAGGTATTCGCTATTATCAACGAGTTCCCGGTTGGACCTACGGAAGAAATCTCTCTGCCGGAAGGTGCCGGGCGCATTTTGGCTGAACCCGTTATCTCACCGGAAGATATGCCGCCCTTTAGTCGTTCTACTATGGATGGATATGCGGTTCGGGCCAGAGATACCTTCGGTTCCTCTGAAAGTATGCCCGCCTTGCTGACCATAGCCGGCAGCGTAGATATGGGCGCATCTCCTTCCCGGACGCTTTCGGGCGGGCAGTCCTATAGGATTCTGACCGGCGGGATGCTCCCTCCAGAGGCTGATGCCGTAGTCATGCAGGAATATACACAACAAGTGGACGCGGCAACTATTGAGGTCATGAAAACGGTCGCCCCCGGCGAACACGTTATTCTGCGTGGAGAAGACTTGAAAAAAGGCGAAGAAATCCTGTCCAGAGGACACAGGTTACGCCCTCAGGATATTGGGGCATTGGCCGCAATTGGCCGGCAAAAAATCGTTGTTCATCAAAAACCACGGGTGGCTATTATCTCCACAGGAGACGAGATAGTCCCGATTCAAGAGATGCCGCCCCCCGGTAAAATAAGAGACATCAACGCCTATACGCTTTGGGCCGCAGTGCTTGAAAACGGCGGGACACCTGGTTACTTGGGTATTGTGCCGGATAAATTTGATGACCTTCGCGCAAAGTGCATCGAAGGGATAGAACAGGCGGATATTATCCTTGTATCCGGCGGGAGTTCTGTAGGCAGCCGGGATTTTACGGTCGCGGTGTTCGAGTCCTTTCCTGAAAGCCGGATACTGTTGCACGGCGTATCCGTAAGCCCGGGAAAGCCTACCATCCTGGCCCGGATCGGGAAGAAGGCCCTCTGGGGATTGCCCGGCCATCCGGCATCTTCCATGATTATTTTTTGGCTTTTTGTCCGTCCTTTGCTGCAACGGATCGGAGGACTTGAGCCACAAACAATAGCTCACTCACAACTCATAAAGGCCCGGCTGTCTCGTAATGTGCCGTCTGCGCAGGGCCGGGAGGACTATGTCCGGGTGCGTATCCTCCCGGATGAAAAACACGCGCCGTTCAAATCCCCCCATCCCCCCTTTAGAAAAGGGGGGACACATTATAGTCCTCCTTTGGAAAAGGGGGACACAGGGGGATTTTCAGGTGAAACGGATTATGTAGCTGAGCCTGTCTTCGGCAAATCAGGGCTTATCTCTACCATGACCAGGGCGCACGGATTAATCAAGGTCGATATGAACACAGAAGGACTGGATAAGGGTTCCATAGTCGATGTCTATTTATTCTGAAAACCACTCACCGCCAAGACGCAAAGTACGCAGAGAAAAAATGTATTAAGCCCAAATGCCAAAACACTAAGCCAGTGATACTTTTGACATTTGAACTTTGGGCTTGACTTGACATTTGAGCTTTGTCATTTGTCATTTAACTTTGCGCACTTTGCGCCTTTGCGTGAGAAATTGAACAGTAATTCTGAATAATCAGGAGGTTGTTGGGTTGCGAAAAATTTATCTGGAAATGAAGACCCTGGCCGAGGCCCAGGAAATATTCTTCAATGCCCTCGATTATGCGCGTGCGCTCAAGAGCGAGGAGATTCCTGCAACCGAGGCCCTGGGCCGAATCACCGCCGAGGCTGTATATGCCCGTTTTTCTTCCCCGGCCTTTCACTCCGCGGCCATGGACGGCATAGCCATTCTGGCTGAAGATACCTACGGCGCCTCCGAAGGAAATCCCAGACAACTAACCATCGGCAAGAACGCCTTCTTTGTCAACACCGGCCACATCCTGCCGCCCGGAACCAATGCCATCATTATGATCGAGGAAGTCCACCAGATAGACGAAAAAACTGTGGAGATACAGGCCCCGGCCCATCCCTGGAAATACGCGCGCAAGGTAGGTGAGGACATTGTAGCGACCGAACTAATATTGCCTCAGAACCATTGCATAACACCGTTTGACATCGGAGCACTCCTAGCCAGCGGAATATTTACGTTTTCGGTAAAGAAAAAACCGCGCGTAGTTATCATCCCTACCGGCAGCGAACTCATAGCCGCCGGGGACATTACCGGTGATGTCCCTCCCCAGGGAAAGATTATCGAGTATAATTCGCATATCCTGGCCGGTCTGGTGAAAGAATGCGGGGCCATCCCCGTCCGGCACGAGATAATATCCGATGATTATGATCGCATCAAAGGCGCTGTACAAAAGGCCTGCGCTGCTGATTATGACTGCATAATAATTAATGCCGGCTCCTCGGCCGGCTCAGAAGACTATACCTATACAGTCATAAAAGAATTGGGCCAGGTTCTGGTCCACGGCGTAACTATTATGCCCGGAAAGCCTACGATACTCGGCACCATCTCCGGCAAGCCGGTCATAGGAAATCCAGGCTACCCGGTATCGGCGGCCATCTCCTTCGACCAGCTTGTCCGTCCTATTCTTTATAAAATGCTGGGCCTCTCTACACCGGAACGTCCCCGTACTATGGCCAGACCGGCACGCAAGATACCTTCCAGACTGGGCATAGAGGAATTTCTCAGGGTCAATGTAGGTCGCGTAGGCGATACAACCATTGCTACTCCCCTGCCCCGCGGCGCCGGAGCAATTACTACCTTAACCAGGGCCGACGGCATATTGCGCATACCCCGTCTTTCTGAAGGGATAAACGCCAATGAAGAAGTAGAGATAGAACTTCTAAGAGATGGCCGTGAAATCGCAAATACCCTGGTCATCATCGGAAGCCACGACCTCACCATAGACTTATTAGCCAATGAACTTAAAAAAAGGACGCCCCGGTTAAGCCTGTCCTCCAGTCATGTCGGCAGTACCGGCGGGCTGCTGGCCATCGGTAAGGGCATGGCTCACCTGGCCGGCTCACATCTCTTTGATCCGGAAACAGGGGAATATAACATCCCATATATCAAAAAAATAATCCCCGATGTCCCGATAAAATTGGTAAATCTGGTCTATCGAGAGCAGGGGCTAATAGTCCCCAAAGGCAATCCCAAGGAAATTCGGGACATCCAGGACCTCAGACGTAAAGATGTCAGTTTCATTAACCGGCAGGCAGGCTCCGGCACCCGCATCCTGCTTGATTTTCAGCTCAAAAAGATGGGTATCTCTCCGGCAGAGATACAAGGCTATGAAAGGGAAGAATACACCCACATGTCGGTGGCCGTGGATGTCTTAAGCGGCAGCGCTGATGTCGGCCTGGGCATATATGCTGCGGCAAGGGCCTTAGGGCTGGACTTTATCCCTGTGGTTAAGGAGCGATACGATCTGGTGATACCGGCCGCCTTCTGGGATGATGAAAGGATTCAGGCACTCATGTCCATTATCAGGTCGCCTGAGTTTAAGGAAATCGTTGAACGGTTGGGCGGCTATGATACGAGCCGAACCGGTGAGCTTATCTGGGCGTCATCATAACGTTCCGCGTAACCGGATGGCAATGGAGCGCAGCGGAATTGCCAGGCCGAGTTGATGCGGTTGTTAGCCAAATCATCCAGTTACAACCAATTGTCAAACGTCAATTCTGAGACGCAACTATTCCGCAGTGGTTATTGGGGATTATCGGGGACAATCCTACCTTTCCACCAAGGAGACTATGTCGTAATCGTCATTTGCCATTGCGAGCGACTGAAGGGAGCGTGGCAATCTCTATGATTTAAATATGTTGCAAGATTGCTTCGGTCGTTTCACTCCCTCGCAATGACATTGCGATACAATCTCTCAAAGGGGGGGGAAGGAACATAGGGCTTTCGGGCGGAGGATAATTTAAATGTGTGTTGTCATTTAAAGCTTGCGGCTACCGAAAATTGCTGCTATTTTTTAGTATAAAGGTTGCCCTTATGATCTACCCGCAGTCCATCGTCGAAAATATTATCAGGGATGCCATAGAACGGGGAGAGTTTGATAATCTGCCCGGGAAGGGGAAGCCCCTGGTTTTCGAAGACGACAGCCACGTCCCTGAAGAACTGCGTCTCGCCTATAAAATTCTAAAGAATGCCGATTGCCTGCCACCGGAATTGCAGTTAAAGAAGGACATCCGGGCAACTCAAGACCTATTATCCGGGCTTACGGATGAAAAGGAAAAATATCGTCAGATGAAGAAACTGAACTTCCTGATTATGAAGCTCAACGTCATGCAAAGGCGACCCATAAATCTGGAAGAAAACCAGATTTATTACGAAAAACTGATCGACAAGATGAAATAATTTCCATCCGGGCTCATCGTGGAGGTGAGTGGGTAATTTTCTTTTAAAATGAGGCATGCTTCTTATTATCCCCCCCTTTAGCAAAGGGGGGCGAGGGGGGATTTGAAAACGTTTGGCAGTAACTATGCTTTCGTATAACAAAAGCCTAAAACAGTTATCGCGGAATCTGAGAAGAAACATGACCGATGCCGAGAGGT
>JBFMAZ010000009.1:0-23693 GCA_040755415.1 Thermodesulfobacteriota bacterium
GGTATTCCGGTAACAAAAACCGTCATTCCTGCGAAAGCAGGAATCCAGAAAGACAAAAAGACTAGATTCCGGGTCAGGCCCGGAATGGCAATTAAAGTAACGGAACTTATAGCGCACTACACTAGTTCTATGAAAAACAACCACATATCCCCTCCCCCTTTGATGGGGGAGGGCTAGGGTGGGGGTGAAAAACGGGAATGACGATTTTTTATGAGATCATCTTGTTTGGGTACGCACCGGAGAATAAAGGGAGAGATGTCTTAGCATTGTGAATACAGATAGATTACGATTGCTTCTGGAAGAGAATTTTTCCGGCAAGAACCTTGTGGTCGTCTCTAACCGGGAGCCTTACATCCATAAGAAGGTAGGGGCGCAGGTTAAAGTGGACAGGCCGGCCGGCGGCCTTACCTCCGCCCTGGACGATGTCTTAAGGGCCGCCGGGGGAATATGGGTAGCTTGGGGAAGCGGAAGCAGGGATAAAGATGTTGTGGATAATAAGAGTTGCATCCTCGTCCCGCCCGGAGACCCTTCCTATACCTTAAAACGGGTCTGGCTGAGTCCGGGCGTAATCGAAAATTATTATCATGGGTATGCCAACCAGGTACTATGGCCCCTCTGCCATATAACCCTGGATAGGGTCTATTTCAGAAAAAGATTCTGGGAAGATTATAAAAGAGCCAACCGGATCTTTGCCAGGGCCGTTCTTGAAGAAAGCAGCGACGACTCCATTGTCTGGATACACGACTATCACCTCTGTCTTCTGCCCGGTCTCCTGAGGGATTGCAAGCCCGACCTGACCATAGCGCATTTCTGGCATATCCCCTGGCCTGACTGGGGCGTCTTCCGGGTTTGTCCGCAGGCCAGGGAGATACTGGAAGGGCTTTTGGGCAATGACCTTATCGGCTTCCAGATCCCCCTTTTTGCGAAGAATTTTATGGACTGCGTGAGGGAATGCCTGGATGCCGATCTGGATTACCGGCATGCGGTGGTCACTTATAAAGGACATGCCATAAGGCTAAAGGCCTTTCCCATAAGCATTGATTATCAGAAGTTCCACTCTATGGCCACGTCCCGGCGGGCTGTCAATGCCGTCAAAAGAATAAAAGAAAAACACAGGCTTGGTCATGGTTACATCGGCATCGGTGTGGACCGGCTGGAATATACCAAGGCCCTCATCAAGAGGCTTCAGGCTATTGACCTTTTCTTCGAACGATACGCAAAGTACAGGGGAAGGTTTACCTTTATCCAGATCGCTGTCCCGACGCGGACGAAGGAGCCGTACCTGAGTTACCAGAAGGCCGTCGGCGAGTTTATCGCCAGGATAAACGGGAAGCATTCTACGACGGATTGGAGGCCTATAGTTTACATCGACAGGAAGGTGGAGCACCAGGAACTGGCAGCCTATTACCGGATGGCGGACGTAGGCATAATAAGCTCTGTTTATGACGGCATGAACCTGGTGGCCAAGGAATATGTGGCCTCCCAGGCCGATGGACACGGCGTGTTGATCCTGAGCGAGCTGGCCGGCGCTGCCGAGGAGCTGGAAGGGGCCTTGCTGGTAAATCCGTACGATGTGGAGGGGTTTTCCGATTTGATATATAAGGCCTTGAAGATGCCGCCTACCGAAAAGGCCGGTCGTATGGCCGTCCTCAGGCAGCAGGTAGAGGCAAATGATATTTATAAATGGATTGCCGATATTCTCCATGAGATCGTCGGCATCTGCTGGATGAGATCTGCGACAGGCCGCTATCTTCTTGATAATCTCGACAGGATACCGGTAAAGGATACATTTTTGTTTCTCGACTATGATGGTACGCTGAGCCCTATCGTTGAATCGCCGGACAAGGCGTTCATCCCGGACGAGATTCGCGCTATCCTGCTCAGATTAAAGAAACAGATGCCTGTAGCCATAATAAGCGGGCGGGCCCTTGAGGATATAAAGGAAAGGGTTGGGATAGAAGATATTATTTATGCGGGGAATCACGGCGCTGAGATCTGGAACGGCAGGAGGCAGGTAGTCTGCGGTCACCCGGGAGGTGACAGAGACAGGCTGGAAGCGCTGTTACGCAGATTAAGTAAAGATTTGATGCCGATCCGGGGCGTCATAGTTGAAGATAAAGGCATTACGGCCAGCATCCACTTCAGGAAGGTCAGCCCCAAGGATATGGGGGCGTTTTTTAATGCCTTCCGGGAGACGGTAAGGGAATATGAAGATATCTTCAGGATCACTGCGGGTAAAAAGGTCTTTGAGATCAGACCGCTGACGGCTTGGAACAAGGGAACGGCGGTCTCATGGATAATGGAAAAGTTTGGTAAAAGAAAAATACCGATCTACGTGGGTGATGACACCACGGATGAGGATGCCTTTAGAGCCATAAAGGGACGAGGCGTATCCATCTGCGTTGGAGGAAACCCGGAGGCAGATTATTATTTAAAAAGGCAGGAAGAGGTAGAAGTGTTCCTTGAACAACTCACAGAGTTATCAAAAATCTCATCGTTTGCTAATCCATAGCACCCTGAGAGTCAAAGACCTTGGACGTCCCCAATTCCTTCGCTAACTTTAATAGCCCTAACTTGTTCTTAATGATCTTCTGCTCCGTTGTCATCTTCATCCCTCCCTAAAATTCTCTGATCCTACACCAGATTTATTCGGGAATGTCAGATTAAGTCTAACTTATTATATTTTCTTGCTTGGGGATCTCCAAAGCCACTGCCATCTGAAAATGTCTCAATTAGCTTTTGTAGTTCCTTATTTTTCATTTTTCTTAACTACCTCTATTAGTATGGCAGCGAATAAACCTGTAACGACGACCTTAAGTAACTCATAAATCCCCTCAGACAATAGAGCCATAAATGGAGGACGTGGAGTATCTGTCCAATACGTGAATATTGGGAACATCAACACAATTACCACGCCTAGTAGTACAAACCACTTTATTTGTTGTTTTCCGAACAACCTTGCTATTCCTTATTTTACTTGCCCAACATTATATTTTAGCTAGTGACTGTCTTTTTTCATAGTCATGGAGAAAAAAGGGGAGTGGCGTCAAGTCCGGTTGTTAGGTCCTGATGTTTTCATGGTTCAATACCAATAAGCACGAGCGGGACCGCTGGCACACCTCGCCCTTGACGAACAACGTTGTAGAACTCGCCCTCATAATAGGCGACTCCCGAGCTCATCTGGCTTTGAAGGGATTTCATCGGGAGAATTTCGACCCCCACGTCAATACGATCACCCACATAGAAGGCGAGGTGCTTGACGAAGAGATCGTAAGCAACGAACGCGTACTTGCCAAACTGAACTTCAACGGCGACACGATCCTTAACAAAATCTGTCTGGTTGTAGCTGAATATCGGCGTCTCGCCAGCGGCTTCTATCTCCCGTTTTTGCTCCTCCGCCG
This sequence comes from Thermodesulfobacteriota bacterium, assembly GCA_040755415.1. Taxonomy (GTDB): domain Bacteria; phylum Desulfobacterota; class QYQD01; order QYQD01; family QYQD01; genus QYQD01. Next base: position 3,402 of record JBFMAZ010000009.1, read on the forward strand.
ACATTGTAAGCGTCTTACGAATCAACTTTTCGCTCTTGGTGACCCAGTAGCTCACCCGGCTTTCGTCCCAAGATTTTTTCCGAAGCAGACGGTTGAACGCAGCGTTCATGTCAATAGGACTGAATAGAACTCTGCCCTTCATTGTCTTTTCTTTGGAGACTTTCGTCCGGCACTAGTTGGCATCCACCGCAGCAATAACGGTCTTAATCTCTTGCCAAAGGCTTGGCTTGTGTACGAGGAGAAACTCAAGTCCATTTAGATGGGAATAAGTTTCAGCAATTTTCATCGGCGTCTCTTTCCGTATTTCTGGCTCTTTTCAAGCAATGTGTTCTGGTGGCCGGTATCCTTTTTTTCCCAGGGAAGGATGGTAAGGCTGTTCCCGGCTTCGACAGGGTCATAAACGGGTCTGTTCATAGGACGGGTTCGTAATACACCATCAATCTCCTGCTGAATCCTCTGTCGTGCAAGCTCTATGTACTTGGGGACAGTCTCCGCTCCAACACCCCGACGTCCATGACGAATGGCAGCGATGACCGACGTGCCTGTCCCAAGGAATGGGTCCAGCACCCAATCCCCCTCGTTGGCAAGAGAAAGCACCAATCGCTCAATCAGCTCAACAGGAAACTGGCATGGATGCTCGGTCTTCTCAACATGATTGCTTTTTACATTCGGAATCACCCACAAGTCCCCGGGGTTCTTGCCAAGTGGGTTGCACGAATGCTGGCCGGCTTTCGGGCCTTTGAAATACTTCTTTCCAGGGTATTTCTGGGGTACGCGCACAGGATCGAGATTGAAAACGTAATCATCCGACTTTGTGAACCAGATGATTATTTCGTACCGCCCAGAGAAACGACGGCTACAATGCAGTCCGTGCTCAAAGTGCCAGATGATGCGATTTCGCATCCTAAGACCAAGGCCCGAAAAGATGGGATATAGCACTGTGTCCAAAGGAATGATAGCCCCTCTGTCAACATAGTTTCCTACCTGCCAGCAAATGCTGCCTCTCGGGGACAAGGCACGGACGCACTCGGTGATAACCCGAGCTTGCTGTTGGAGATACAAATCAAGATGAAGTTTCTTTTCGTATTCTTTTCCAATGTTATAGGGAGGCGAAGTGACAACGAGTTGGAGCGATTCATCCGGTATGGATTTCAGCAGATCAAGACAGTCGCCGGGGTATACCACGATAGATTCCGATGGTGCGAACTCATCGGCGATCTTGTGATTCTGATTGAACAGGCTCCGAGTTTCCGCCTTCATTCTTACTCTCTCAATCCATCGTCCTTATAATACCTAACGCCCAGCTGAGCTGCGGCCCTTAGGCTGTCTGCTCGAGCGGATTGTTCCCGAGCGCGAATCAGCGCGCGAGGGAACGATTTCTTTCCGCGAGAGCACAGCTCAGATGGGCGTTCCCGACGCGCGCAGCGCGGCGGGAACATTATAGATTATATCGACTCGATTTTTTCGTCGAAATCTGCATTCAGGGGTAATCGTATAAGAATTTGCTGAATTACACAATAAGAAAAAATCTATTTAGATATTAGAGAGATAGGGTTGATAAGATAAAGGATAAGACTGGCTTCTCCATCTGGAAATAATGATTGGTGGAAAAACCCTCAGCAGAGGAGAAAGGATAACCGAGGGCCAGCCTGGTTTCAGCACAACTTCAAGCTCTGTCTTAAATGAGAGAGACCTGGCTGGCCTTGCAGCTACCGAGCCTTTTCTCATAGCGGGGGGCGGCTATGCCCATTATATCCGACATTTCTTCTTTCCTGGCCAAAAAGCGGCCAAGGGATTGTCCCGCCAACACAGACTTTGGCCTAAAGCGCAGAGAGAAAGGATTGCGGAAAACGCCCCTTGCCTTTATCCGGTAATCAAGATGGGGGCCGGTTGCTAATCCCGTAGCGCCGACAAAACCTATGGTCTCTCCTTGTTTCACTTTTGTCCCGGGTTTTATTCCTCGGGCAAAACGGGACAGGTGACCGTAATAGGTCTCGTACCTGCCGGGATGTTTAAGAACGACCTGGTTTCCGTACCCGCCGCGCCGTCCGCGAGAAACAACCATACCGTCGGCTGCCGCCAGAACCGGCGTCCCAGTAGGGGCGGCCAGGTCTATTCCCAGGTGCGGTCTGTTTATCCCCAGGACAGGATGTCTTCTGCTTCGGCTGAAACCCGATGTCAGGCGGCTAAAGGGCACCGGAGAGCGCAGGAAATGCTTGCCGAGGGACTTGCCCTGCGCGTCGTAGTAAGCGCCTTTTTCTCCGGGGCGTGCATGATAATAAGCCTGGTAAGCGTCTGAGGCCGTTTCATATCGCGCTGCCAGTATATGTCCATAGCCGACCAGTTGATCGCCCTTGAAATATTTCTCAAAGATCATGGAGAAGCGGTCTCCGGGCTGCGGTTCAGTGTTAAAATCGATGTCAGAGGCGAATATATCTGCAAAGGCCAGGATCAGGCGGTCATCTTCACCTGCCTCCCCGAAGGACGCAAAGAGAGACGAGGTTATTTCACCGGAAAGCTTTACAATGTGTCTTTCAATCTCAACATCTTCCGTATAGATACTGTAATTATCCCTTTCCTTTTTCAGGGTGTAGACTTCCACGGGGCTGACGTAGTAACGGCACCGAACTACATCGCCGGCCGGGGAAAGTTCAATTTCATACTGCACGCCGGGTTTACACCTTCGAAAGTCAACCAACTCAGACAAGTAACCAATAACGGTATCTATCGCCTCAGCCGGTACGCGATGTCTCCTCAGAGAGTCGTAAAAAGTTTCCGTCCCTCTCAAGGCGCCTGATATAATTTTAGAGACTATGGCACATTCCGGAGAATCCTGCCCTCCGGAAGGAAGGACCTCTGTTTTCAAGTAGTTGAGTGATACAAACAGAGCGCCTAAAACCATAACCCACAGGCACAGGACGGCTGCCGCAGCACCCTTTTTTATCATACTAAGAGACTTCACAGAAAGCCGGGCCTTAAATGTTATCTTGTAGCAGAATTGATGGAATAGATTCTCAAGGAATCGGGGTTGGGGTTCTATAGCACGGCATCGAACTGAATGTCAACTCACTAAAGGCATTTTTTCGGTTAAAGGGGTTGACGTGGCCACACCATTTCGTTAGGTTATGTCATAGAGGGCCACCGGAACGTTACCTATAAGTCTTGGCGGCATATTGAAAAAACCATGGGAGGATAAATTGATGAGACGCAATATTCTGATCTTGATGTTAGTCGCAATATTTTTTTCGTTCACGAGTGCCTCTTGGGCGAAAATGGCCAGCATCAAATCAGACAACGCCCGCATCAGGTCCGGCCCGGGGACCCGCTATTCTGTTCTCTATGAGGTATTTGCCGGCTATCCGCTCAAGGTGCTCAGACAAAAGGGGAAATGGGCCAGGGTGGTTGACTTTGAAGGTGACATAGGCTGGATCTATCGGCCCCTTCTCTCAAAGGCACGCACGGTTATCGTTTCCAAGAAGGGCGATAATATCAACGTCCGGTCCGGCCCGGGGACCAGATATAAAGTAAAGGGGCAGGCCGAGCACGGGGTGGTTTTCAGATTGCTGAAGAAGAAGGGAGGTTGGGTCAAGGTCAGACACGATAACGGCCTTACCGGCTGGATATATGGAAAATTGCTCTGGGGTGATTAGGCGAGCATGTCCACGTCATCCCCGATACAGGAGTGTAAACCTACACCTGATAGACGCCGGTATATTATCTTTACCGATCTTGACGGGACGCTCCTCGACCATGACAGTTACGAATACCAGGACGCCCTTGAGGTCTTGGATTATATAAGGCATCAGAGAATCCCCCTTATCCTTTGCTCCAGCAAGACAAGAGCGGAGATCGAGTATTACAGGAAAGAACTGGGGTTGGAAGACCCCTTTATTGTGGAAAATGGCGCGGCCATCTTTATCCCGAAGGGAATCCTGGATGCCGGGGATATGGCCTTTGTTGAATGCGGAGATTATGAGGTCATAGAATTAGGAACGCGGTATAGCAGAATTAAAGATCTCTTTGCCGCCATCAAGGCGGAAACGGGCCTTAAGCTTTCTGGATTTTCTGAGATGTCTGTGGATCAGGTGGCGGAACTTACCGGGCTGGCAAGAGATATGGCCGCCTTAGCGCAGCAACGTGACTACTCTGAACCATTTGTTTTCGAAGATGCGCCGGGACGCATTCTAGAGGAAGAGGCCAGGCTTGCCGATTTAGAGCGAGCGGCGGGAAAACGAGGACTTAAGATTACCAGGGGAGGGCGGTTTTATCATCTGGTAGGTGATAATGATAAAGGCAAGGCCGTACAGATACTAAAGAAGTTATATGAAACAGAGGGCCGGGTGCTGGTCAGTATTGGTCTCGGGGACAGCCCCAATGATTTCCCGATGCTGGAAAATGTGGAAATACCGGTCCTAGTCAAGAAAAAGGATGGGCAATATGCCCGGTGGACGACGGAGAAGAAGGTAGTCCTTGCCCCGGATGCAGGGCCGAAGGGGTGGAACAGGGCCGTTTTGGATCTGTTAAGAGAAGGGAAGGGTTTAAGCTGGAGACAAACGAGCCGCTAAGAGGCGATGAGAAATGGGTAACAGATTCTATTTTTTGACCCTGGTATTTTTTGTATTACTCCTGGGTTACCTGAGTTATCGGATACTGGAGCCTTTTCTTTTCCCAATAGCCTGGGCGGTTGTATTCTCCGTTTTGTTTTACCCGGCCTATGCCTTTATCCTCAGATATATAAAATGGAAGTCCATCGCGTCCCTCATCGTCCTCGTTGTCATCCTGTTAATAATTATCGGCCCCTTCTCATACCTGTTTTTTTTGCTGGTAAAGGAACTGGGGGCCCTGACTGAGTATGCGGAAAGCGGAAAGATCGAGGCCCTAAAAGACATAACCGGGCATCCGATGATAAGGGCGGTGATAGATAAGCTGGCGTCCTTGTTTAACATCTCCGAGAATGAAATAAACAAGGCCATCATGGATAATATCTCGCGACTGGGTAAAGAGTTGGTGGGCGGAATCACCAAGGGGGCTGGCGGCATTATAACCATAACCCTGGACTTTATCCTGATGGCTATCTCCATATTTTTTCTCTTGAGGGACGGGCCGGGCTTTCTTGAGAAGATCCGTGATTATATTCCTTTTTCTGAGGAACAGAAAAACGGGCTAGTCAAACAAATAGAGGATATTTTGGTATCCACCATGTATGGAGGCGTAATTGTAGCCATGGTCCAGGGAACTATGGGCGGCATTGCCTTTGCCGTACTTGGTATATCCTCTCCGGTTATGTGGGGATTGGCTATGGCTATTGCCTCCTTTGTCCCCCTGGTTGGCCCGTTTGCCATATGGGCCCCGGCCGCCATTTATCTATTTATCGAAGGCCTGATCTGGAAAGGAATAGTCCTGGCCTTTATCGGGGCCTTCGGGATCAGCCTGGTCGATAATATATTAAAACCCCTTATCATCGGTAAAAGGACAAAGATGCCCTTTCTTCCCCTCTTTTTCAGCGTCCTGGGCGGGATAAAGCTCTTTGGACTAATAGGGTTTATCATGGGGCCGATGGTGCTGGCTGTTTTTGTATCCGTTATCGAGATATTCAGGAGAATAGACACCAGCGCTGATGCTTAACCGGGACCGTGTAGCCATAGCCTCCGGTGCCTTCGTATTTAGTTTTATCCGGAAACTCTCCTAGGGAGGGGGATTTTTAACTTTTTACGGGACCATCATAATTTGTCGGGTTAGTAACAAGACTTGAAAATAGGCCGGGAAGAAGAAACATAAGGAGGTAGTCGTGAGTGATTTTTTTCAGAACGGGGTTATTACTACTCTACATCGACTGAATCGCGAAAACAAGGCGGCTTTAGAGCGGGAATTAATGCGTTATACAAGGAGCCGGCCGATTGCCCTGGTACTGCCGGCCTTGTTTTCGGAGTTGGAGGGAGAGGCCCTGCCCCAAATTATAGAAGCCTTGAGGGCCGTGTCCTATCTCAGGCAGATCGTGATTACTATGGGACGAACAGATGCGGAACAGTTCAGGTATGCCAGAGAGTTTTTCTCCAGGCTTCCCCAGGAGAAGGTAATTATCTGGAATGATGGCCCGCGCCTGAAACCGCTTTATAAGGCCATAGAACAGGAATTCAGTCGTTTTGATAAAGGCAAAGGGCTTTCCGCCTGGATGGCCTATGGCTATGTATTGGCCTCCCGGAAGTCTCAGGTTATTGCCCTGCATGACTGCGACATCCTGACCTACGATACAGAGATGCTGGCCCGCCTCTGTTTTCCTATTGCCAGCACCAGGCTCAACTATGAATTCTGCAAGGGCTATTATAGCCGGGTGACAGACCGGTTGCACGGACGGGTGACCCGCCTCTTTGTTACCCCACTTATACGTAGTCTTATGCAGATGCTGGGGCATACACCCTTTTTGGGCTATTTAGATAGCTTCCGCTATCCCTTGGCCGGTGAGTTTGCCATGGTCGCCGACCTGGCCTGGCGGAACCGCATCCCCAGCGACTGGGGGCTGGAAGTGGGCGTATTAGCCGAGGTTTACCGGAACTGCACGCTCTCCGGCATCTGCCAGGCGGACCTGGCCGATAATTACGAGCATAAGCATCAGGAGCTTTCCGCTGAAGACGTCTCTAAGGGCCTGATGAAGATGACCACCGACATTGCTAAGAGCCTTTTCCGGACCCTGGCCGGTGAAGGGGTGGTATTTTCCGAGGGCTTTTTCAAATCTCTTCGCACTACCTATGTGCGACAGGCCCAGGACGCCATTAAGCGCTACCATGACGATGCCATTATAAATTCCCTATCGTTTGACCGCCACGAAGAGGCGGTAGCCGTGGAGGCCTTTGCAGATAGCATAAAGATGGCGGGCGAACAAACCCTGGAGGATCCGCTGGGCATCCCCCTGATTCCCAACTGGAGCCGGGTTGTTTCCGCCCTGCCGGATTTTTTTGATATGCTTCTCGAAGCTGTGGATGAAGATAATGCATGACCTGCCGAAGGGTTAATCCTTCGACATGAGCCGGAAAAGAAAAGGGGAGGCGCCAAGTAATTAATCCAAGGCGTAACGCTCTGAGACAAAGCATCTTCTATACTTTATGTCCGTTTCTGCCTGGAGGCGGAGAACACCGCATACCGAAAAATAGAACAACAGTACAAAGGCAGATAGACTTGCAACCTGTTTCCAGTGTTCACATACATAAGTTATCATAGTATTTGCCTCCTTAGGTTCTACCTTATGCAAAGAACATACCAAGAGTTGGTCGGCTGGTTTTGGCCTATTTTTGCGTATAAATCTATCTTTTTGGCCTCAAACGGCCTACTTCTACGATAAATCACCACGGGAAACGTGTATTTTTTGACACAGGTTGTCTATCAGACAGCGAAAGGGATATATGTTACTTGGTAACAGGTTAGGTTTTTGAAACGCTGTGGGCTTCGAAATACGCTGGATTCCTCGATACAGCGTGGTTTCAAATTCGAAATCCGAAGCACGAATCCCGAAACAATATCAAATAATCAAAATCCGAATTATCAAAACGAATTGTTCGTGTTGCGGTTTTGAACATTGAGACAGTAGGAATTTGAATTTGTTTTGAATTTCGATATTCGAATTTCGGATTTGGCTCTGATCTTGAAGCAGCCGGAGCATTCGGACTTAATAACCATTTCAAAACGCTAAAGTGATACGTTACTCGGGAATGTGGATGCACAGGTATGAAGATAACGGACATTGGTGGCGGCGCAGGGATTTGAACCCCGGACTCCGCGGATATGAGCCGCGTGCTCTGACCAACTGAGCTACGCCGCCAATGTAAAAAACTCGACAGTGGTTTAATGCTAAATTTTAGGTATCTTGTCAATAGAAAAATCCAGACGGTTTTTATCCTCAATGGTTATGCGATCATCGTCGGCGCTTTGGCTTGCATTATAATTATGATGTTGAGTTATAAGGCCGTGTAGCTTAATATGAAAAACAGGAAAAAATTACCACAGAGAATACGGAGAAAAAAATGAATTCCTTTAAATTAGCAGCGGAGCAAATATACCAAAAGGCCAAAGCGGAGGGGCGTCTGATAGAGGGGCGCTCTTTAGAGGAACTAAAGCAACTGGCCTTACGGCAGGAGGGGGTCATACAGACACAGATCGGGTCGGTAGCCGGAGATTCTGAACCGATGTCCAGATCCGCTCCCCATACCCGGAACAGTGTAGATCACCAGTTTGGCGAGGAGGAAGAGGCCTTGGCCCGCAAGGCCATAGAGGTATTGAGCAAGGACAGGGTTATTTCCCTTGATACCATTGTTGGCGACGGTCGCGACGGTGTCACGGCCCGTTTTATAGTGCCGGAACAATATGCCCAGCTTGCTTATGGCCTTAAATTGCTTTTGGATTATCCCCCGGCCCGGGTGGTGGAAGAGCCGACCTATACCATTATATACTTTACCGACGAGGCCTTTGAGGCCAACAAATCAAGGAAGCTGGTAGAAAAGGATATCACGGTTCGCCTCATGATGGGTGAAAAGAGGGGTGACCAGGTTAAGATATGCCGCAATACCATCTATCTTGGTGAAGGCAAAAAAGGGATTTTTCAGTTTGAAAATTGGCGGGTCAAGGCGATCGACAGGACCGGGATTTTCCTGCATACCGGAACCAGGCGGGACTTTTTATGGATATATGATCTGGAGACCGAGCGGCCGGAATTACAAGAGGTGGTCACCGCCGTCTCCGGGCTTACAGCCACCGGGAAGACCACTACGCTATGCCGGAAGTTCGGAAAGCTGCCCAGAGAACGTTCCGAGATGATCGGTGACGATGGGGGCACAATGGGTTTTGATGCCAATTACGCCGCTTTTGAGGTGGGCGGGCTGTATGTCAAGACCGAGGGGCTGGATGAGAGCCAGCCGGAGATATTGCGTGCGGCACAATCAAGAGATGCCTTCTTGGAGAACGTAGCCATCAGCAAGTATCCATATATGCCCGACTTTAAAGATATTTCCAAGACAGGTAATGGACGGGCCGTGGTTACCCGCGAGAACCTGGAGATAGCCAGTAAAACTCTAAGGGCCGACAAAATCGATTATATAATTATCCTGACACGAAATCCACTGGTAAACACTATTTGTAAGCTGACACCGGAGCAGGCCACCATGCAATTTATTTATGGGGAATCGATAGAGAGTACCGGCGGGGATCCGGAGCAGGCCGGAAAGTTTAAACGGGTGTGTTTCCTGGATCCATTTATAGCGGGTAACCGGCTTGAACATGCCATGATTTTTAATGATATTATCAAGCGAAACCGCATCAAATGTTATCTGGCCAATACCGGGACCATTGGCCCCCATGAGCAAAAGGTGACCCTGCGGCAATCCCTGGCCGCCTATAATGACCTACTGCGTATGCAACTGCGTTTCAGTTTTGAGCCGGACTATCTGGGTTATTATTTTCCGATAAAGTGCGACCGTGCCAATCTGGACCAGATGAATGCCTACAGGTTATTTGAGGATAAGGCCCTGCTTGAGAAAAAGCTCAGGCATTTTTTAAAAGGCCGCGAGGAATACCTGGAAGAATTTGAAGGAAAGTACGGCAGCATCCCCGGGAACATAAGAGAATCCTTGCCCTATAGATATATGGAACTTCCAAAGATAGAACGGGTGGAAGTCGAGTAATACGGCCCTTGCCGCAAAGGAAATACGAGTATGAAGGCTGGAAGGACAGAACGAAGGCTTAAAGTGCACCGATTTGTGCACGAAGCTTTTGGGTTAATTGATCTCTGATATTTTCTGTCAAATAGGTTTCTTCTGCCTGCTTTTCAATGGCTTCTAAGTCTTTCTCTAGAAGAGTCTTGGCTATCGGCACCAGTCTTTCCTTTATCATCTGATGGCAAACGTCGGGCCTGAGCCTGTCTACCAGAACAAAAAAGGTAAAAAGCCGTCTGAAGACCGTAAGATCATCGGCATTAATTGATAATCCAGTTTCTATTTTGCTTTGGAGAGAAAGTCCCGTTTGCCTTAATTGTGTCCACAGGGGAACCCGTATCTGGGTCTGAACCATATCATCCAACAACAAAAACTCTTTGGAGATATTACTATACACGGCCAGAGAAAAATCCTCTATGACCAGGATCTCTCTATACCAGGCGGTGAATCTGGTCTTCAGGTAATCCACTAGGGTCATAAAGTCGATCTGAGATCGCTGGAAAGACAGATGCTCCATCGAAAGACGGGCTAAATTCGCTATATCTGACAGGTTCTGCCCCCGGCCCGTGTAAATGTGTAGAAGGGCCGCAGTATATTCGCGTTCGGAGAAGACAATGCGCTTTCCCTTAAGGGTAGCTAAAGGCGGTCGTTCCCGGTATCGTTGCAGGGCCTCACCCACCCAGCGGGCTGCTAAGAAAAAATTAGCCATAGGTCTCTTTTTCTATAATCTTTTGTACTTCGTCCCGGCAGGCCCGGGCAAAGTCTTCGGGGTAATGACCGATGATCCACCGCTGCATACCCTCGCTAAGACCGCCTGGGGACTGGGGGTGCTTGGGAAGAAGGCAGTAGATGAGGCGCTGGTCTTCATCCGGATGGTCGAACCTCCTGGATATCTCGTATATCGTAATCATCTCTGCCCCCAGATTTTCTAATACCTTCATGGCGATCAGGATGGCGCGGTCGAGGGAACTCCTCACCGGAGTATCTGTCTCGAGGATATTCCCGTATCTTCCCCTGGGCATAATCTGGACCTCTCCCTGAGAGCGCTGGGCCTTGGGCACAAAGGCCAGGACGTTTTCATCTTGATAGAAGATCAGATCGTTTTCTTGGTCGGCCCGGCCATCCATCCTCTTATTGTTTTGAATGGCGTGGAGGTAGGACTCAAAGAAATCCCGCCCGGTCTTTTCCTTATACTCCTTACAGAACCGGGCCACCAGGTCTCCCTGGGTATCGGTGCTGAGCGTGCCCTGACTGGCTTCATTTTCTCCGCCCTTGAATGCCGGTAAACAAGGGGGCACCAGGGCAAACTGCTGGTGTATCTGCTGGTGTGAGGCATTGAGGCGGTAGCCAGAAGGGGAGAGGTCAAAACCAAAGTTTTGGCCCCAGATGGTGGCATTGAACGGTAAGTCGTCGCCACGTTTATTTAGCTGTTCTATTTTATCAAGCAGGCCCAGTCGTAATTCTTCTAATTCAGTTATGGTCAAGGGTCGCCTTTTAGCCGGCACGACAAGTCCCAATTCTGTCGCCATTTGGACGTAAATCCTTTGATAATAAAGATGACGGAGGCCGGTTATGTCTTTCTCCGAGAGGGACTTGATTTTGTAGCGGATAGCATCGTGCGCCATATTGGCGGCATAATGGCCCCAGGGGATGTAACTGTTTTCCCGGAGGTATTCCCAGATATGCGTACCGGCCCCCATATATTCGCCGACAATGGGGCTTTTCCCCTGCACACCGGGAATTAAGACCATGCGCTGTTTGTACACATCCGGGAGGAAGGGATTATTGGATACAAGATCAAAAAGATGCTCATCCAGGATGGCCGGGTGCAGATTGCCTTTTTTTGTCCTTATGTAACTAATGCCCGCAGGCAGGCCAGTTTTTGGCTCAAACTCAAAGCTACAGGATAGACTGGCCAGTTTGATCAGGACTTGCGGATCACCTGACGTTTTCGCCAGGGCAAGAAGCGAGGAGTGCGGTAGATTTTCAAGGGATAGATCACCGGCAGGTTCATATTTCTCTAAAGAGCGGGCCGGGCCACCCTCGTCTTTGCCTTTGAAGGGGTTAGCGTATCCTGCCGCACCGTCCGCATAAGTCTTAAGCACGAAGGTGGCGCCCATAAAGGGAAAGGCGTTGGGGATCTCGAAGACCCAGGCAGAGGCGGCAACATGCACATTATCCGCCGGGAAATTGTCTGCGTTATCGATCCTGGTATGGTCAGGGCCATGGCCCAGGGTTATGATATAATCATTTTGCCGTAGATTAGGGGCCGTGTATTTCGGCTTGTGGATGCCGTAAACAAACTCACCTGTGGGCGCGACACAGGTTGGGGGGAGATTTTTGTTCATACTGTTCCCTTTCCGGGGTACAATCCATTTGAGCTTGGCCTTTAATAGTCAAATATCATTTGATTAAACGGGTGTCAATTGCAATTACGGTGGTTCTATAGATAGTTTCCATCCGAAAATCCCCCTGTATCCCCCTTTTCCAAAGGGGGATTTCAATATTTTCCCCCCTTTAGCAAAAGGGGGGGGTGGGGGGGATTTGGCAGTTTCCGGATGGGAACTAGATAGTCTCGACCGATGTTTTGCCGGCAGGGGATGTTAACCTATGATACGGTTGGGTGTCCAGGTGTCTATTGCCGGGTCACTGGATCGGGCGGTTGACCGGGCTATGGATTTAGGCTGCACTACTATGCAGATTTTTGCCCGGAATCCAAGGACCTGGCATGTCCAGGCCCTTTCGCCGGAGATCGCCGGTCTGTTTCGGGCTAAACGGCAGCGCATGGACATTAGCCCTGCGGTTATTCATACCCCTTATCTGGTTAACCTGGCCTCTTTTGACAAGGCGCTATTTGAGAAATCTATAGGGGCATTAGTGAGGGATATCCGGCGGGCAGATGCCCTGGGGATAGAATATGTAGTAACTCATATCGGGAGCGCGCGGGGGCATTCACTGCAAGAAGGCATGGCCAGGGTAAGTTCAGCCCTGGATAGGATACTTATGGAGACAGAAGATAGCGGAGTGGAGCTGCTTCTGGAAAATACTGCCGGTCACGGGCAGTTGATAGGTGGGCGAATAGGGCATATAGGACAGCTTATCCGTGATGCCGGTAATTCACCAAGGCTGGGCTTTTGCCTGGATACCTGTCATGCCTTTGCCGGCGGATACGAACTGCGCACCAGGGCGGCGCTGGATCATCTGCAAGATGAGATAGCAAGAGAGATCGGCCTGGAGCGCCTAAAAGTTATACACCTGAACGATTGCAAGGGGGCGCTTGGTTCTCACCTGGACCGGCATGAACATATCGGTGAAGGACACATCGGATTAGAGGGGTTCGCTACACTCCTTAACCACTCCCTTTTTGCCGGTCTTCCCTGGATTCTGGAGACCCCGAAAAAATCAGATATGGATGACCGCCGCAATCTGGAAACGATTTTGAAGCTGGTGTCCGGTGTTCATTAGAGCAGATAATCCCGTGTATGTGGGGACGCCGTTAGTCAGATACGGGCAATTTTGTTGACAAATATTTTGACAAAAATATAGTTATATATTACATAACTTCCTGTAAATTGATAGATTATTTGTGACAAAACTATGGACAATAATTTGACAAAAAAGGTGATGACCTTTAAGTCCGGGAAATTTGTTTTTAGCCGAAAATTTTCCAGCGAGAAGCTAACGAGCCACCTTATTGAGGCAAGGATACTTTACAATACGGTCACCGATCTACCTATATTGCCTGAGTTATCGATGAGGCTTGAGGAAGAGATTATCCGCAAATCTATTTTTGGCACAGCAGCGCTGGAAGGCAATCCTTTATCAGAAGACAGAGTAGGTCAGATTATTTCCGGGTCTGATAAGGAGGAGCAAGTGGCGCGGGCTGAAAGGGAGATACGAAACCTAAAGGCGGCATATGACTTTATCGCCGGCCAGCGGGCCACTGAATCCGTGCCTGAACTTAGCGAAACCATAATACAGAAAGTTCATGCCCTGATTACCCAGAATGTTGAATATAAGTACAATATGCCTGGGAAATACCGAAGTCATCCGGTCAAGGTCGGGAATATGGAGCATGGCGGTGTTTATGTTCCTCCAAAATGTCTGGCGGATATAGAGACACTCATGAAGGAATATATAATCTGGACCAACAGCAAAGAGATATTAGACCAGGACCCTGCAATCCGTGCTGCGCTGGCGCATTATCATTTAGCTCTCATTCATCCTTTTGGCGATGGAAATGGAAGAACTGCCAGGCTTGTGGAAGCCTTATTATTGCGATTAGGGGGCATCAAATATGTCCCGATAATGCTTTCAAATTTTTATTATCGAAATATAGATGACTATTTTTGGGCATTCTCTAATGCCATAAAGAACAAAGAACACGATGTAACCCCCTTTTTAGAATTTATTCTGAAGGGGGTTATAGATTCGCTAAATGAAATTAAGGGCCGGATTACATTTTTTATCCGCAAATTTACATTGCGGGACTATTATGCGTATCTTAGGGAAGCAAGGCATATAACCCAACGACAACATGATTTGTTGCTGATTTTGTTGGATTATCTCAAGCCGTTTACCCTTGAAGACCTGGTTAAAGGTCCCCAATTTCATATCTTGTATAGAGATGTCAGTGGAAGAACGGCAAGGCGGGATTTGGAAAAATTGCGTGAAAAAGCTCTCTTGAGCCCTATAAAAGATGGTGGGTATGAGTTGAATTGGCGGATACTGGGGTAGAGATGATTTCATTACTCCGGCAGGTAAGTACATGAAAATGTCATGCCGGATCCCCAATCAAGTTGAGGACAGGCTTGATCCGGCATCCAATCCCTGGCTGGATTCCCGCTGAAGTTTATCCGCAGTAGGCGGGGGTGATAGTATTCGGATAGTTAATTGCCGCAGAAATAAATACCGCTTCTTATTTTTATGCAGCGGCTGCATAATATTGCTATCGGCAATATAAGACGGCTACTTTACCCCCAAAACCCCACAAAACTACCGCTTTTTTGCTTGACGCCACCCTCTTTTTTCTCTATGACTATGAAAAAGACAGTCGCCAGCTAAAATATAATGTTAGGCCGGATTAAAAACATTAATGGCTCCTCATAAGAATCTGTGCTGACATTGAGGCAGTTGGAGTTTACCAAGACCATGGATGATAGCCAAAGAGAAGGTGGTTTCACTTCGGTATCCACGGGCTCTATGACTGATGACCTTGGCATTGTTATTCATGGCTTCTACTACACCATTATCGATCCGGACATCGAAGTATGCAAGGATTCCTTCCTCATGACGCCTGAGCATCCAGGCGAAATCTCGGAGCGGTTTCAGCCGGCTGTGAGTTGCCCACCAGAACCAGCGTTTCAAATACCTCCTAGCCCACCCTTTGCTTTTATACTCCCACAGCCTCCTGAACAACTCTTTCAGAAGGTAAGCCCTTACGATTTTGAAATTGCCTTTAAGGAGATCCGAGAGCCTGACCTTCTGGTTCTCGGTGAGGTTCCAGGGATTTTTCAACCAGATGTATTTGGTCCCTTTAAGTTCTTTACACCCTGCTTCGGCCAAGGCATCGGCCTCCATTTTTCGGACCTTATCAATCGCCTCCATGAGATGGCGAACAATATGGAACTTGTCAAACACAATCACGGCCTCGCCACAATACTCATGAATAACATCGATGTAGTTCTGCCACATGTCGCAACAGACACCCTCGATAGCGGCGGTACGTTCTTTTCCCCACCATTCAAAGAATCTGCGAAGGGAATCTTTATCTCTGTGTGCGCCACTCCATATGAGCCGTTTTCTTTCCAAATCATAGACATTGGTGTGGTAGGTATGGCCCTTCTTTCTGCTGATCTCATCAATGCCGATGAACCTGACCCCCCGGTAGGTCTCCCGTTGTTTTCCATACTCCACAGCCGCTGCTACGGCTGCTCTGACCGTATTCCAGGAGACGTTGAAAAGCTTGGCCACCTGATCCCAGGGCAATATCCTTGCCCAGAAGGCCAGAACCGTGATCAGGGGGAAACTCAGCGGCTTTTTCCCAAGACTCCAGGGAATACGCTCCACCCTGATCCCATGTTCCGGACATTCCACTCTCCTGGGCCGGTAGCAAAGCAAGACCGGGATACCCCAGAGGGAAATATGCCTCCATCTCCTCTCTTTGAGTTTGTCCTTGGGGCGGATGCGTTTCCCGCAGACACTGCACGGCAACTTACGCCCCTTTTTGGCCTCAAGTTCGATCCTCAGTTCGTTACCGGAAAAATTAGCCGAAACTACACAATGGTCCTTGATTCCGAGTGTAAAACGTATAATACTTTCAATGAGCATGAGTCAACCTCCGTTCCGGGCATTCTTGCGAACACCCTAACTAACGGATTTGGCTCATGCTTTCAAGTTCTTAACCCTTAAATGTCAGCACAGATTCTTATGAGGAGCCTTAATAAAATGTAAAAAAACTCTATTTATTAGATAAAAATTATAAAACTAAGCAAAAGCCTTAAAAACAGAAACAAAGACAAAACGAATGGCCTAACACTCGTTTCAGTTGACCCTCACTCGCTAGCGCTCGTTCGGGCAACTGAACGTTGGACGTTAGGCGCACTGTAAGCGCAAGCAATTCGTCTGCTAATCATCAGCAGGTAATTCAAGTACAATTTGCTCTATACAGTCATTAGAGAAAAAACATGTCGGAAAAAACCCTTGAACTTGAAATCCCCTTACTTCTCCCCGGCGTTGAAAATGAGGACGACGCTTGCCTTTCTCGCTTAGAATCTGCTCTCCAAAACCATAAAGGGTTACAACGCGCCCACTTGGAACGAGATAAACGCCCTGCCATTCTCTGCCTGCATTACGACCCCAATGCTATTTCAGTAGAAAATGTGCGGCGTATCGCAGAACATGCTGGCGCTCAAATCGTGAATCGTTACCATCATGACCTGTTCACAGTTGAAGGGATGGATTGCTCCGACTGCGCAATCGTCATTGAGCATAGCATAGGACGCATGGAAGGCATGTTAACCGTGAACGTCAATTATGCTACGCAAAAAATGCGTGTGGAATATGACGCGCAAAAAATCAACCTCGGCGCGATTGAGAAACGTTTGCAATCACTGGGTTACACTATCCCCGCCGAAGGTTTACGCAGTTGGTATCAGGAAAACCGTGAAGTTCTCTTCAGTATGGTTGCGGGCGCGCTTGTACTGGCTGGTTGGGCGGGTCAGACATTCTTAGGTTTACCTGCGCCCGTTGCGCTTACGCTCTATCTTGCCGCCTACGTCTTTGGCGGGTGGGATGTCACCCAACACGCTTGGCACGCGCTTCGAGAAAAGCATTTTGATACCGACACGTTGATGGTCATGGCGGCGATTGGTGCGGCACTGTTAGGAGAGTTTGCCGAAGGCGCATTCCTGCTGTTTCTATTCAGCGTGGGTCACGCGCTGGAAGAGCGCGCGCTTGACCGCGCCCGCCAAGCCGTCCGCGCGCTGGCTAATCTTGCGCCCAAGACGGCACTGGTGCGACGAGATGGTAAAGAAGCAGAGTTGCCTGTTGAGCAATTGCTACTAAATGATGTCGTCATCGTGCGCCCCGGGGCCCGCATTCCGATAGATGGCGATGTCTTAGCCGGTCAGTCGGCGGTCAATCAAGCCCCCGTTACGGGCGAGTCAGTTCCCGTAGATAAAGTCGCTGGTAATAAAGTGTTTGCTGGCACGGTGAATGGTGAAGGCGCATTAGAAGTCAAAGTAACGAAATTAGCAAAAGATAGCACGCTTGCGCGCGTGATGAAAATGGTGGAAGAAGCGCAAACCCAAAAATCCCCCACACAACAGACGGTTGAAAAATTCGAGCGCGTGTTTGTACCGAGCGTTTTGATTGTCACTGCGCTCGTAATTATTGTGCCGCCATTCTTCGGCGTGCCCTTCCGCGAGTCGTTCTTACGCGCCATGACGCTGTTGGTTGCCGCTTCTCCGTGCGCGCTGGCGTTAGGCACGCCCGCCGCCATTCTTGCAGGCGTCGCGCAAGCGGCGCGTAACGGCATTTTAGTCAAAGGTGGCGTGCATTTGGAAAACCTCGGACGATTGAAGGTAATTGCCTTTGATAAGACCGGGACGGTTACACATGGGCAACCTGAAGTAACTGACGTGATTGCGCTCAACACGCTCATGAGTGAAGATGAGCTCTTATCTCTAGCAGGCGCAATAGAAAGCCGTTCTGGTCATCCTTTGGCGCAGGCAGTCGTGCGCGCGGCGCAGGTAAAAGGGTTGTCATTGCCAACGCTCACGGATGTCGAGTCGTTGGCCGGGCGCGGTTTGCGTTCAAGCATGAATGGTCAGCCAATCATCGTCGGCAATCGCAAACTGATGGATGAAGCAGAAGTAACCATTCCTGCCGACGCGCAACAAAAAATCGAGACTCTGCAATCCGAAGGCAAGACGATTATGCTGGTCGCTCGGAACAATCAATTATCAGGCATAATTGCCGTTGCCGATACATTGCGGGCAGAAGCAGTAACGACTATGCGCGCGCTTAAACGCATCGGCGTACAAGAAACGATAATGTTGACAGGGGACAATACGCGTGTAGCGAATGCGATAGCGGAGCAAGTTGGTTTCTCAACCTTTCGTGCTGATTTACTGCCCGAAGACAAACTGACCGTCATCCGCGAATTGAACGATAGGTTTGGTCATACCGCAATGGTGGGTGACGGCGTAAATGATGCGCCCGCATTGGCAAACGCCACTGTTGGTATAGCGATGGGCGGCGCAGGCACGGATGTAGCACTCGAAACGGCAGATGTGGCATTAATGGGCGACGACCTTTCCAAACTGCCATTTGCTGTAGGTTTAGGGCGTGCCACCCGCGCTGTCATTCAACAAAATCTATTCATTGCTTTGGGTGTAATCACCTTCCTCATCATTGCCTCCCTCGCAGGTTGGGCGGCTATTGGCGTTGCGATTGTCTTCCATGAAGGTAGCACTATTGTCGTCGTGCTAAATGCGTTGCGGTTGTTAGGTTATCGAGAAAACAGACGATGAACGGACGGCGCATAGCAACCACGAACTTATCTCAATCAAGTAGGGGTGCGCCTAATCGGGTAACCGGGGGCTTTTCTCCCTCGGTCCCCCCACCACCTAGCATGCGGGTCCGCACTAGGCGGTTCGCGGAAATCATCGGGCCGTGGCCGGATGGTGAATCCTGATCCACAGTGTTCTGAGTGACGTAAGCCCCTGCTTCGTGAGGTATGCATTCGATAGACCAACGTTCATTGAAAAGGTCTTCGCAAGATGCCAGTAGCCCTTCCTGCTTAACCCTGTCAGAATCGCCTGTCGCTTGGACGCGCCGAGCTTGATCAGTTCGCCGATACGCTTCTTCGCCCGGTGCCACTGTTTCCAGTAGCACATGCGAATCCGCCTTCGGAACCACTGATCCATCTCGACGGCATCATTGTACCTAAGCCCGATACCGAAGTAGTTCATCTACCCTTGCATATAGGTGCGGATTTTCCAGTACCGGTAGTTCATGGCAACTCCCCAGCTGCGCCAGGTAAGGCGGCGCAGTTCGTTCTTGCACTTCGTGAGGGATTTCTCCGAGACGGTCAGCCTTTTTCCGGTGAAGGTGAAGCCGAGGAAGGTACTCGCTTCCGCCCTCACCACTTTGCTTTTGTCTCTGTTGACCTGCACCTTAAGCTTCTTTTCAAGGAACCGGCTGATACTCTCCATCACACGCTCGCCGCTGCGCTTTGACTTCACCAGAATGATGAGGTCGTCGGCATACCGTGCGAACTGATGCCCCCGTTTCTCCAGTTCCTTGTCGAGATCGTCCAAGAGGATGTTGCTCAGGAGCGGCGATAGCGGCCCGCCCTGGGGTACTCCTTTGGAGGTCTGGTTCAGCCGTCCGTTTACGACTACACCGGCCCGAAGGTATTTGCCGATCAGGGAGAGAATACCTTTGTCCCTGACTTTTCTGGAGACCCGATTCATCAGGATGTCGTGATCGACCGTGTCAAAGAACTTGGCAAGGTCAATATCCACGGCGTAGCGGTATCCTCTGTTGATAAGGTCAACTACCTTCTTTACTGCCTGGTGCGCCGAACGGCCCGGCCTGAATCCATAGCTCGATTCGGAGAAATGGGGATCGAACACGGGGACGAGTACCTGGGCGATCGCTTGTTGTATCACGCGATCCGAGACCGTGGGGATGCCCAGAGGCCGGGTGCCCCCCCCTATCTTTGGGAATCTCAACCCTCTTGACCGGGGCGGGAGTATACGCCCCGTCCAACAAAGATGCCTTGATCCCTCTCCAATTGGCCCTGGCGTACTCGGGATAATCGGTTATCGACATATCGTCGATACCGGCTGCTCCTTTGTTCGCCTTGACCTGCTGCCATGCTCGCTGCATGTTCTCACTGCTTACGACTTTTTCTACTGTGGTCATTTGAGTGGGCTGCTTTTCCACAACGCGCCTGAATACGGCTCATCCGGTCGGACTCGTAACCGCCCCAGAGCTTATGGAATGCCCTTCCTCCTTTCCGCGTTCCGGCCTTCGTCCCGATACTCAGGGACTGTCGGGTCGGAGGAGGCGCCTCGAAAGGCTG
>JBFMAZ010000010.1:0-44745 GCA_040755415.1 Thermodesulfobacteriota bacterium
CGGCGCCTCAAAAATCCCCCTTAATCCCCCTTTTTCAAAGGGGGAAACGTCTCTCCTCCCTTTGGAAAAGGGAGGTTGGGAGGGATTTTAAAATACTTTTTCAAACAGCTAAATTGATACCAAATTTCAAATCTCAAATCTGAAATTGCGATTTTGCAGAGCAAAATTGCTGGTGGAGAGGGGAGGATTCGAACCTCCGAAGGCATCGCCGGCAGATTTACAGTCTGCTCCCTTTGGCCGCTCGGGAACCTCTCCAGGATAAATACACATGACTGGAGCTGGCGATGGGACTCGAACCCGCAACCTGCTGATTACAAATCAGCTGCTCTGCCAATTGAGCTACGCCAGCAAATCAATCCATAAAACTTTATATATTAAATCAAACAAATATTACAAACGGCTATTTTGAAATAATGTTCTCTAGTTAATAAATATCTTTAGGGAATTTTAGCCGAAGTTTAAAAAAAAATATATACAATGAATAAATTATCTAGTCAAGAGAAATCCCTCTAAGGATTTCCAGGAAGAAAAGGTTCGGTCTGCCTCTTTAAATGGACTTTTTACGAAGCCGTCAACATTGTCGCCTATCTCTTCAGCCGGATAGATACTGCCCGGGCGTGGGCAGTAAGTCCTTCTCTCTCTGCCATCCGAATAACATCGCCGGCATCCTGAACAAAGCCCTTCTCGGTATAATAAATAAGGCTGGTCCTCTTTAAAAAATGCTGAACTCCCAGGGCAGTAGCAAACCGGGCCGTACCCATCGTGGGGAGGACATGGTTGGGACCGGCGATATAGTCCCCCATGGGTTCCGGCGAAAATTCTCCTATAAATACCGCGCCGGCATGCCTTATCTCACCTAGCCAGGCAAAAGGTTCCTGCACTATAAGCTCCAAGTGTTCGGGGGCAATCTCATTGGCCATACGCACGGCCTCAGCAATATCGTTAACCACAAATATGACCCCATTCTGCTCCAGCGAAGCCCCGGCGGTCTCATGCCGTACCAATTGCTTGATTTGTTTTTTGAGAAAAGCTATGACTGCATGTGCCAGTTTTACCGAGGGGGTAAGCAATACCGCTGTGGCCAGGGCATCATGTTCAGCTTGAGATAAGAGGTCAGCAGCAACGATCTCAGCACGAGCTGTATCGTCAGCAATAACCAATACCTCGCTTGGGCCGGCAATCATATCTATGCCTACCATACCGGATAATAGTTTCTTCGCCAATGTGACGTAAACATTACCCGGACCAACGATCATATCTACTTTTGGCACTGTCTGGGTGCCAAAGGCCAGTGCTGCAATCCCCCAGGCGCTACCCGCCTTATAGACCTCCTCTATGCCCACTTCCTGTGCTGCCACCAACAAGTACGGATTTACTTCGCCCCTGGGAGAGGGTGGGGTAGTAAGAACAATTCGGGGGACACCGGCTATCCGTGCCGGAACAGCATTCATTAATACAGATGAAATCAGCGGTGTACCCCCCCCCTTGCCACCGGGTACATACAGGCCGGCAATATCTACCGGACGAACCAACTGACCAACCATGGCTCCATTTTCTCTGGTTACTATCCAGGATTGTTCTCGCTGCCTGGAGTGAAAATCCTCAATCTGACGAATGGCCTTACTCAAGGTAGCGTAGAAATCTTTATCCACCCGCCTATAGGCATTTTTGAACTCCGCCGCTTTAACTCTCAAAGAAGATTTTTTTAGATCAGGCGCATCAAATTGGCGTATATATTTAATAAGGGCCTTATCACCGCCGGCTCGCACCTCTTCTAGAATCCCGGCTACAGCCAACTCATGATCTTTAGCAAAGTTAATTTGTCTGGTCCCAAGGGCGCGTAATCTTTGACGGCCCTCTTCACTATCAGCACGAACTAAGGAGATCATCCTTCTCCCCCTCTCGCCCTTAGCCAAATTTTGCCTTTATATAACATGATCTATCAAAAAATTAAACTATTCCAGTTTTTCCTTGCATCTTTACCTGCAATCTCAGATAATTTATAACAATTTTCTCCCACGCCAGGCAACATAAAGATAAAAAGCGCGCAGGAAAGATTTGTCGTCTTATAAGGAGCTGAACTTGCTAAAGCCGGAAGACCTATTTGACCTGGAAGGTTTCCATCACCGGGACTTATTCGCGGGGGTTAATCTGGTTTGGGAAGCGTTGCCGAAATTAAAAGCCTACCTATTGCAGGCTATAGCGGTTAATCCTGTAACTGGCCTGCCTCTTTCTATGCCACTTAGGGCCACCCTGGCGGTACATGAAGGGAAACTACTGCAAAAAGGTATAGAGATAATACCCGGAGATGCTACTAAGGGAAAGACGAAAGTCGTCAAAAACGGAAAGGTCCTGGAGGGGGCCTCTGTTTTGTATGCCGGCTGTGTCCTGGCTGATGAAGGAATAGTTATTGGCCGAGGCATAGTCGTTGAGCCCGGGGCTCTGATCAAAGGCCCGACCATAATAGGCGATCAGACCGAGATCCGTCAAGGCGCTTATATCCGGGGGACTTGTCTGGTTGGCGCGCATTGTGTAGTAGGGCATACCACCGAGATAAAAAACTCTATCATGCTGGATGGCGCCAAGGCCGGACATTTTGCCTACCTGGGAGACAGCATTCTGGGGAACAACTGTAACCTCGGAGCTGGCACCAAATTAGCCAACCTGAAACTCCTTAATGCACCGATCACTGTCAGGGTTGAAGGGAAAGAATATCCCACCCTGCTCCGTAAACTCGGCGCAATTTTAGGTGACGGCGTGCAAACGGGCTGCAACTCGGTCACCAATCCAGGGACTATCCTTGGACAAAGATCATTGGTCTATCCAAATACCACAGTCAAAAGCGGTTACTACCCTCCTGGATCCGTCATCCGCTAAGGATAAACAAAAATAGATAGGAAAGGAAAAAGTATATGAAAAGACTGAGTCTGGTTGTTCTATCTGTCTGTCTGGGAGTTGTCTACATTTTAATATCGTCCCTGGCCTGGGCAGATAAATCTGCAAAAAATGACAAGATCGTCGCTAAGGTGGGCAAGCAGGTCTTGACGGCTGAGGCCCTTGGTCAAAGGGTGAATTCGTTACCGCCGGAATATCAGAAAATGATCAGGCAAAACCCTCAATTCAGGCAAAGTCTCATTGACCGCTGGGTTCAAATCTCTCTGCTCTCCCAGGAAGCACGGGCCCGTAAGCTGGATCGCGACAGGGCCATAGCTGAAAAAATCAATGAGCTGGTCGATACCGTCCTAGCCCAAGAATTTGTAACTAAATATGTCTTTGATAAGATTAAAGTAACAGATAAAGAGATAAACAACTATTACTCTGAGCACAAAACAGAATTCGAAGACCCGGAGATGGTCAAGGCGCGGCATATTCTGGCAAAGGTCCCCGCCGAAGCTAAACCAGATGACTGGGTGGCAGCAGAAACCCGTATACGCGGAATCAAGAAGCGTCTGGATGGAGGAGAGGATTTCGCTGCGGTGGCCCAGGACTCCTCAGAAGATCCGGGCAGCAAAGATAAGGGGGGCGACCTTGGATTCTTTCCGCGTGGACAGATGGTTCCGGAATTTGAAAAAGCGGCCTTCGCGCTTAAGACAGGAGAGGTGAGTGAACCCATAAAAACTGCATTCGGGTATCATATCATCAAGGTAGAAGACAGAAAGGAAGCAAAGACTAAGGCCTTTGAAGAAGTTGAGGAAGAGGTCAAAAACAGGTTAATAGAGACAAAGCAGGAAGAAGCTATGGGGAAACTTTTTCTGGAATTAAAAAACAAATATGGTGTAACTATAAATCCATAACCTTAGCTACAGGCAGCGTCACTGGTCATCAGTCATTGGTTAAGTGTGGAAAATTTTAACCAGTGACCAGTGACTATTGACTAATGACTAAGTGATAAGGAGGGTAACACGATGGATTTATTAACAGAACGTTTGGACGTCCCGGCAAACAGTAATATTATCTTAGGCCAAACCCACTTCATCAAATCCGTGGAAGATCTTTATGAGATATTGGTAAGTTCAGTCCCGGGTATAAAGTTTGGATTGGCTTTTTGTGAGGCCTCCGGTGACTGCCTTATCCGGGTAGCCGCTAATGATGAAGAACTCAAAGAAGCTGCCATTGCCAATGCTGGGAAGATAGCGGCCGGCCACTCGTTTATAGTTATCCTGCGCAATGCCTTTCCCATTAATGTCTTAAACGCCATAAAGCTATGCCAGGAAGTATGTACCATTTACTGCGCAACGGCCAATCCGGTAGAGGTGATCATCGCTCAAACAGAACAGGGGCGGGGGATACTCGGGGTCATCGATGGCTATTCACCAAAGGGGGTAGAGGAAGAAGCTAATATAACCTGGCGCCTGGACTTACTGCGAAAACTAGGGTACAAGGCCTGTTAAGGACTGGTGCCTATCCTAAAACTAAAAATATAAAAGGGAGACCATCTGGTCTCCCTTTTATTATCCACTTCGTGCCACGGTTTGATTAATGGCCGGCTGGAGGTGCCTCAGGGGCTGGAGCCGGAGCTGCCTCAGGAGCCGGAGCTGCCTCGGGAGCCGGAGCTGCCTCAGGAGCCGGAGCTGCCTCAGGGGCCGGAGCCTCGGGAGCGGCCTCCTCCTTCTTCTGGCAACCAATGGCTACGGCCAAAGACAATGCCATTACTAACACAAGAAGAAAAGATAAAAACTTACGCATACGTTATCACCTCTTTTCTTTTACAGATTTTGATTTTCCCAGCGATTACCGTCAACTATTGACGATATCCTTTTGCTTCCGTCAAAATTTATTTTTGAAATTTTAGATAAGTCTGAATGAAATGTCAATAAAAAATCACCGCAAGCTACAAGAAATGATTTATGAGGGCTTGCAGCAAGGTTTTATCGTGAGATTTGCCACGGCAATTCGCTGGTATAAATTTTTTAATTATCAATAAAAAGAATAAACTCAATATGTTATGAAGAAAAAGTGGTTATTCATTCCGTATTTAGTTAAATTTTTTGAACCCAAGTCATTTCTCATCTAAAAAGCCGATATATATTTATCCAATAAAATCCATCAGTTACATTTATAGCCTTTTTGGCATGAACGTTGCAACTTATACTGTCGAGTAAAAAACCTTTCCCCTTATCCGTAGAACAGCCGGGCGATCAGTCGTCCGGCTGTTCTTTTTTTATACACAGCGGCATGAGTTCGAGGCGCTCGATCAGGCAAGGAACGAGCGAGGAGCCCGCGGAGCAGCCTTGTGGTGCTGTGAGCAGAAACCGTAGCGAGTGACGCGGCATGTCGGGATGGATCGGACTTATGTCGCTGTGTATAGAATCCTGTCCAGTAGAAAACCACTAAGCCCCTATTAAAAAAACCAAATATCGGAGCCTGTTGCAAAAGTCTTGCAAATGGGGTTCTTGTCATTCCGGCGAAAGCCGGAATCCAGTAATTTCAAGCAGATTGAGACACCTCTGGACACCGGTTTTCACCGGTGTGACGATTTTTGCAAGAGCCTCATCGGTTAAATAGATTGACGAATAAAAAAAATCCCTTGTATAATTAATAAAAATGGTTAAGAGAAGGGATTCGCTACACTCGCAATGACAACAAATAGGGTAATTGAGTCCTTATAGTTACGCTGCGGTGATCCGCCCTGGCGGACAACGCAGCACAAAGCCGTCAGCTTTACTGTAAAAAAAGTGAACGACAATATGGAAAAACAGAAAATTCTGGCCGTAGATGATGATCCGTTTATCCGGGATCTGTTGGCGGAGATTATGGCCAAGCTGGGACATGAATGTGATATGGCTGAAGACGGCCTGGCTGCTCTGGATAAGCTGGCCGCCAGTCCTTACACGATCGTAATCACAGACATAAAAATGCCCCATCTAGACGGGGTTGAATTAACCAAAAGAATAAAAGAGAAGTACAACAACACAGATATAATGGTTATTACTGCCTACCATGCAGACTACAAATATACCGATGTAATAAGGGCCGGGGCCAGTGATTTTATATCCAAGCCTTTTAACGTAGACGAACTGGAAGCCAAACTTAACCGCATCATTCGTGAAAGAACACTGCGCCATGAATTGGAAACCCTTTCTATAAGGGATGAACTAACAAACATCTATAACCGGCGGCATTTCAACGTGAAACTAGAAGAGGAGTCTTACCGGGCGTACCGTCAAGGTTACAATCTATTTCTTATCCTTATGGACATAGACGACTTCAAAGACTTTAACGATCAAAAGGGACATCAAGAAGGAGATATTCTACTTCACAAACTGGGCAAGGTAATCCTATCTTCCGTGCGCGAAAACGTGGACTGGGGGTTTAGATACGGTGGGGATGAATTTGCTGTTATTGTCACTCAAGCTACTGAAGACCAGGCCGAGAAGATAGCCGAACGTATCCAGACAAAATACAATGCTGAACACCTGGAGCCAACCTCCTTGAGTATTGGCCTGGCTAAACTCATCTACAGCCCCAGCCTAACCCCACAAGAAAATATGGATATCCTAATCCGTGCCGCAGACAAGGCCCTTTACAGCGCAAAAAGTGCAGGGGGCAATCAAATTACTTTAGCCGCCGAAATTTAAAAAAGGCACTTTGCCCTGAGCCCTGTCTGTTTACTATGGTGATGGTCACAAATATCTTGACCATAAAAGAAACATAATATATTTTTTATATAATTTTAATAAGTTGAAGGTTGGGAAAGGGAAAAGACAAGATGCCCACGTATGAATATCAATGTATGAAATGCAATGAAGTCTTCACGGTAGTGTTAAGCCTTGCGGAACATGAAAAGAAAAAGGTCTCCTGCCCAAAATGCAAAGGTAAAAAGATCAAACAGCAGATTAGTCACTTTATGACCAAGACTTCCAGGAAAAGTTAGATAATGCTCATCCGAAAACTACCGTTTTCGGATTCACGCTTTCAGCCATCAGCCGGAAGGCTGAAGGCTGATTGCTGATAGTTATCGCACCGATGCCGGGCTCCGTGTAAACAATACAGCCTCCCGAAAGTTCAAGGTCCCGCTATAAATTGCCCTACCCGTAATAACTCCTTCTACGCCGTAATCTTCTATGGCTGCGATTCTTTTAATATCATCCAGTGTCGAAACCCCGCCAGCGACGTAAATAGACACGCTTACCGAACGGGCCAGATCTTTCGTAGCTTCAATATTGGGGCCGGTCTGCATACCATCACGTTTGATATCGGTAAAAATGATGGCCCGTACTCCAAAATCTTCGTATTTTTTGGCCAGCGTCAGGACATCGGTATCCGTTGTTTCTGTCCACCCTTCGATGGCCACCTTTCCATCTCTGGCATCGATTCCAACCACAATCCTGCCTGGAAAGATGCGGCACATCTCCTTCACCAGGTCTGGATTTCTGTGGGCTACCGTGCCCAGAATCACCCTATCTACACCCCAGGAAAGATATGTCTTAATGGTCTCACTATCACGGATACCACCACCAACCTGCACCGGTATTTTTAACGCCGAAAGGATATTTTTGATACTTTCGTGGTTTGCCGGTCTTTGACTCACAGCGCCGTCTAAATCCACAATATGCAGCAATTCTGCCCCATCCGATTCCCATCTCAGCGCCATCTCCACCGGGTTGTTGGAAAACACCGTTTCCTGAGCCATATCGCCCTGTCTCAGGCGGACACATCGCCCTTGCTTCAAGTCTATGGCTGGCACAACAATCATAACGTTATAGATTGTACCTCCTTCCTGCTGATCAGTTCGCTCCCGATTATAAGGTGCACAATGCACTGCCCCCATAAGCTATGGGGTACTGCCAAAAGATTAACCACAAGGACACAAAGAGAGTTAAAGTATTAATAAGTTCAAATGTCAAAACCAGAAGTCATTAGTCAATAGTCACTTGTCACTGGTAAAAGCGCCCCATCCTTCCAGCTTAACTAATGACCGGTGACGAGTAACGTTTTGAACTTTGGATTTTGACATTTGGAATTTAAGCAAAGCACTCTGTAGTCTGTTTTTCATCGCTCTTGGAGGAAATCCGCCATCAGCTTATCCATACCTTCTTTAGCCAGTTCGTCGGCCGTAAGCCATTTAAACCCTCTCTTGAGGTAAGAAGGAAGCCTGAGTATATTCTCCATTAAAGAGGTCTGCGTCTCATCAAAGCGCCCTTTCCATATAATAACGCCGTCAGAAGTCCGCACCAGATGCAGATCAAAAGCCACAGAGGCAGGACGCTGGACACTATAAGTACGGCCCTCCCGTTCTTCATACCGGAATATCCGTCCGTATAATACTGCGTCAGTCCCTGACTTCTCGCCAATCCTTTGCAAAATCTTCGTATATGGCACGCCCCCCGACCTGGCAAAAGCATCCGCCCACAACCCTTTACTCTGCCCGGGCGTTAGCAGGATAATATTCGGCTTGTCCTTCAACTTTTCAAAGAGCAGGTCAGACAGAACAGTTTCCGCCTTGGGCTCAATATGCCCCCCTTTGTAGGCGCTACCACAGACGCTGCAGGTCACATACTGTTGGCCTGCCTCTCCCGCTGTCTCCGCCTCAAAAGGGAGAACCGCTATGGTCTTTGCCGTCAATCCGGCTTTTTTCTCTAACTCAGTATGCTTACCGCCACAGCCTATGAATGCAGAACACAAAATCCAAAGCGCAGTCAACAAAAAACAGGTCTTCCCTATGCTATTCATGGTAATTCCTCACTTGGAGCCGTTAACACTTAAATAAGACCCTTGGTTGAAATTACACCACTAACCCGGTTATCTAAGCTGGCAGCCATGTCCAAGGCCCTTCCCAGGGCCTTAAAAACAGCTTCAATTATATGGTGGGCATTCCGGCCATACATAACATTAACATGAAGAGTAATACCACCGCGCGTGGCAAGGGCCTGCAGGAACTCAGGGACCAACTGTGTATCAAACATCCCTACCTTGCTCTGTCTCATTTTAACATTATAGACCAGCAATGGCCTGTTGGAGATATCGATGGCCACCTGGCACAACGCCTCATCCATGGGAATAATCGCCTGCCCATAACGCCTTATCCCCTGTTTTTCACCCAGGGCCTCCCGCAAGGCGTCCCCCAGACATATACCAATATCCTCAACGGTATGATGGAAATCTACTTCTATATCTCCCCTGGCCTTTAAGATCAGGTCAAAAAATCCATGGGCGGCAAAAAGGGTGAGCATGTGGTCGAGGAAGGCAACACCGCTGTTGATATCGCTTTTCCCCTCTCCATCCAGGCTGAATTCCAGAGAAATATCCGTTTCCTTCGTCTTTCTCTCTACTTTGGTCTTACGCCCCGGCTTCTTGTTCATGAATCTACCCTGTGAGTATCCTTGTGACAAAAACCAATTGACTTTATTAGGCTTTTAGCTATAGTCTTTAAACCAATCGCCTGTAAAAGTAAATTAAAAAGTGTCTCCTGAACTATTTTATGGATTATAAAAAAAACCTGATTTTTAACATTATAACGATAATTGTCAGCATATCGGCTGTTACTTTTTCAGCTTACGCCCTCTGGCGGCTGGATCAATCCCAGAAAAAATGGGGAGAGATGGATAATGCTATAGCCACCACCCAACTGCGGATAGACAGACTCGAAACCCACCTTCTTAACACGGAGCTTACCAACTTTATTAACATTACCAGCGCCCGCTTATCCTTAAATCTCAACAGGCAGTTTGTATTCTATGGCCTGGTTAACCAACCCCCCTTGACCCATGATGTAATCATTTCTCTCTACACGCGGGATGATTTTTTCAAGACCGAAGACCCGGAATTAAAAAAATTTATCATTAATCTTGTCAAACAACATACAGAAACCGTCTTACAAACAGTAAAGGTCACCAGCGGGATAACCGGGACCAAAGTAGATCATCTCACTATAAATTTTCTCGACAACACAGACTCTAAAAACATACTGGCACAATACAAAAACAAAAAACTCAGGGTAAAAATAAACAATACCTTCTCCCCAGTACCCATCCAGAAATAACCATCTGTAACTTTCCTGCATTTTATCAGCCAGTTAAAAATATTCGTCTTTATTTGTTTAAGTTGGTGCAACGCATTGCCGATATGACAATAGAAAGTTGGCAATTACTAAAAACAGCAGCGGAAGTTTCCTTAATGAGAAGTCCCTTAAAATCTTGCCAGAGAAAAATACGTCAGGTACCGTGCATGACGAAACTTGACAAAATTATAGAAACTTTACGTCGCAAATTCCATTTCAAAATCAAAATATTCCCCCTGGAAAAAATTCCCGACGCTATAACCTGGGCGGAGCGAGGTTTCATATCTATACACGAAAACTACCTTTCGCGGCGAAAAAAGTCTTATCACATTATATCTACAGATAAGGCAAGGCTTCTTCGCCTCTGCCGGGAACTTTCTATACCGGAAGACTCTATACGGTCTTCGGACTTTTATAAATTTTGGCACACAAACTGGATTCCAGAAAATGAATGGTGCAAGGTAAGAAAGTAGATATTCATTACCCTTGCTTTTCAGCAGGTGGTAATAACCCTTTTGCCTTTAGTTTTTGTCTTTTCTCCCGTCTCCGTCGTCTTCGATCCAGCTCTTTTCTCCGTTCAACCCTTTTGTGTCTTCCCATAATTACCTCCGTTAGTTGGGATTGTTTCGCCTCCGGACAGCTCTAACGAAAAATTATGCTTTTAAAAATAAGCCCAAAAGGTTATGAAACTATTATGCTTCCTGTGCGGTTAAAAAAAGGCAAAGAAAAAAGGGCCGCCACCGGCCATCCCTGGATTTTTAGCAATGAAATCGTTGATAGCTTTAAGGCGGCCTTACCGGGCTCCCTGGTAAGAGTTGAGGGTGCAAGCGGCCGGTTTATTGGGATCGGTTACATCAACCCCCATTCCCTCATTACCATCCGTATTCTAGCGAGGGAAGAAGAGGAAATCAACACTACATTCCTTCAGAAACGGATTGAGGCGGCACATGAAAGACGAAGCCGGTTTTACCCTGGCCGATCCACTTATCGTCTCTGCCACGGTGAAGGGGATTTCCTGCCCGGCCTGGTTATCGACAAATACAATGAATTTTTAGTAATGCAGATACTGACGGCTGGCATGGAAACCTTCAGGGATTTGATAATAGACCTCCTCTGGCGCCATTTTAAACCGAAGGGGATTATTCTCCGGAACGATACCCACTTCCGTGCCCTGGAAGGGCTACCCCTGGAAAAGGGCATAGTCCGGGGCGAGGTTCCGAAAAAGATACCTATTGAACTCTACGGCCTCAAGTTTTCTGTCAATCTGTCGGAAGGACAAAAGACGGGCTTTTACTTGGACCAAGCCGAAAATCGACTGGCGATGACCAATCTCGTAAAGGATAAAAAAATCCTGGATACCTTCTGTTATACCGGCGCCTGGGGTCTTACGGCCTTGCACTTCGGGGCGCGTGAAGTCACTTTCGTGGATTCCTCGTCCCAGGCCCTGGACCTCGCCCGGGAAAGCGCCGAACTAAATAACCTGGCCACCCGGTGTCAATATCATCGCGGTGATGTCTTTGACTTTTTAAAGGATACTTCCGAATCTTATGAGGTCATCATCCTGGACCCGCCGGCCTTTGTCAAATCCCGGACCAGGATCAAAGAAGCTACGGCTGGTTACATAGATCTAAACCGGAAGGCCATGGAAAAGATTGCCCCCGGCGGGATACTTGTCACCTCTTCCTGCTCTCATCACATCTCTGTAGACCTCTTTCAGCAGATACTCCTCAAGGCGAGCCAATTAGCCAATAGAACCGTCCGTCTCCTGGAAAGGAGGACGCAGGCCAAAGACCATCCGATTTTATTTTCTGTACCGGAAACTGAGTATCTGAAATGCTTTTTCCTGGAAGTTATATAAAGCTGCTTGATATACGCAATCCGGGATAATTTGGATCATCATGTCCGTACCAGGGATATAAAGCCCGCTCACTTTTTGCAAACCAAACAAAGACATACAGCATAGCCGGTCCCATCCTGTATCGTCTTGAATTCATCACACATTCGCTTTCTGGTCTGCGTTATTTTCTCCATAGAAGAAATAAACATACGTTGTTTCCGGGGTAGCCACGTTTCCATAAGTCCCAGTAAAGGTTCACAGTACCACCAGTTGCAGCGATGCGGACGCATAGTGCGGGGCAGGACGCAGCCCATTTCCGATAGGAACTGGCACGGGTCCTCGTCTCTCAACCCATTCCGGAAAGGGGGCGATTCCAGCCCCGATGCCGCCAAATAAATCAGATCACACCAGTCAAACCGGCCGTTTAGATTCGTACAATTTGAACTTTTGCAGTGAGGGCAGACTTCCGAGGTCATTTCCTGGATCAGCGGGTCTATTGCCTCAATACCGGTCTTTACCTCAACAGCTAAACAATGGATATTCTCCGCTTCGCGCGGATAACCTTTAAATACGAATCGGATTTCTCGATACGCCTCTCTTAGTTCTTCTGATGTATTTAGAGTTGCCATCACCTCAATCCCCTGACCAACCCTTTAATTTCGTGATATTTTCTCTAGGCTTTCGGATTGACATGCTTATATTTGATGAGATTGAGATGAATGTCAAGCCGGTTAAGTTCAAGAAACAATAAGGGCGTCGCATAAATATAGTGAAGGTGGAAGAAAGCAGCTTTCATTTATCAACTGAGCCCAAAATGCCGATAAAAAAACAAGAGTATCATTGTCAGAAAGATAGCCGCTAAGAAACAACAATCGCTTATAAAAGCCGAGTATGCCTTTACTCTTGAAATACGCCCTTTAGCCGCATAGATGGAGACTAAGGTGTTTACTGAAAAAAACACGCTTTTCCCCCACCGGGAGTTGATGATAAGGGGAAGTTTAGGAGAATGTTATTACTGTGGTTCCCATCGCCATGATCTTAAAGAGTGCCCCTCGAAAAATCTCCATCTGCCTTCCATGGCCTTGGCAAAACTCGGCTATCTCTCTATCGATCGTTTAAGCGACTGTTTTGCCCGGGTCTTTGGTACTCCAGAAGATTATGACCAACACTTGGCTAACCTGAAAGCCAGCGATCTCCAGACCATATCCAGTGAAAATGAAACGCTGGCGGCTTATCACGCCTTTTTTAACCTTACCGAGATCTTCCAGCTTAGATTTCTCAAACAGGTCTGGCAAACAGGAGCCAGCGCATGGAGTATGTTGGCTGCTGCAGAGGAGCGAAAAGGGGAGGGGGGCCCGTTATGGCTTGCCTTGGACTGCATCCGGGTAGGGCAGACAGGCCAGGCTGAACAGCTTTTAAGAACGGCTCAAGATAAACAGGTTGATAGTTACAAGTTGCATGTGGCCACAGGTTTCCTTGAGCTGGAAAGGAAAAATCAGCTTGAAGCACTCTACCAGTTTGAACGGGCCCGGGAGTGTACGCATAACAGGCTGCGGCAGATACACGCACTTTTTTTGATCGCCCGCCTGCACGAGGTGCGCAACGACTATGATAAAGCGGAGGAAAAGGTACATGATATCATCTGCCTTGATCGCGACTGTTTAGAGGCCCAGTATTATAAACTTGTGTTGGAGGCAAAGAGAACCTTGTCCGATAAAGGCCTTGTTAAACTGCAGAGAATCATCTCCCAGCAGCCGGAATTCTTTCTTTACGCCCTGATCGATCCAAGGGTTCTGCCCGTGCAAGAGCTTGTGGATTCGCTTCTGGCCGAGATGTTGGAAGGAGTTCAAAAAGAAGCTGAAGATATGGTCCAGAAGGCAGAAGCTAAGGTCAAAGCCATGGCCGAGTGGCTGGAAGAAGACGAAGAAATGTACCGGGAAAGCAAAAGGCTGGCTGAGAAGGCCGGACAGCTTACAGCACAGGCCAGTTACCTTGGCTGTACGGAAGCCAAAGATATCGCTGCTTCACTCATCCAGAAGTACCATCTCACAGAAAAAACTCTCAAGATAAACCTCTTGAAGCAGATTGCCTTCTTGGAGAATCAGCTAAAAAGATATGAGACTTATTGGAAGAGATACCCCCTAAAAGGATTTTTCAAGGCCGTAGGCCCGCTTCTCGGGGAGACCCGGCAAAGACTGAACTATGCCGTAGACCTGGCTAAGACTGATAAGGCAAGCATCTTTAAGGAGGCGCGCAAGGTGGCCGAAGAAACGGCCTCGGAGATTGAACAAATGGCCGTTACTGTAGGCAGGATGGTATCTTGGGAAAACGGATTTAATGTCGCCCGCTCCTTTGGCAAATACCTTTTCATATTGGAAGTCATCGCTCTTGTTGTAGCACTGTTCGTTATCCCGATTGGCTCATCCGTCCTAACCCATCTTTATCCCGGACTGGACTGGGCCGTCTTTGATGATACCGGACAATATCACAAAAAATGCTTTGGGATTTGCGGCGTAGCCGGGTTCCTGGCCGCCATCGTGCTTACTTTAAAGAAGACTTCCCGCTTTTAGTTTAATATCCCTTGCCTCCGACGCCTTTGCAGGAAATTTAAGTTTCCATCATACTGACCCATAACAGCATCCATTAAAGAATTGGACGAAAAAGCCGATAAATAAAGGTAGTCTTTTTCTGAGGAGGGAAAAATGACCCGACCACTTGGAACAATTCTCGTGGAGCTCGGCTACGCAACAGATGAACAGATAAAAGAAGCTTTAAAAAAACAAAGGGAGCTTGACGACAAATGGACGCTGATGTGCTCTGAGAGCCTACCGTCAATCCTTTCAAGCATAAACACAGCCAAGGCTAAGTGGAAAGACCGCCGATTAGGCAAGATACTTATGGAAATGGGGGTCGTCACACCAGAACAGATCGAAAAAGCCTTGCAAAGACAAAAAGCAATGAGTGGTAGGCATATCGGCTCAATCTCCGATGAAGAAGCAGTTGCTCTCATGGAAATACCTTCTTTGATAAACTCGGCTCTCAACGCTTACGAACTCCTTAGCAACGTGATGACTTGTTGCAATACCTTAGTCGATTCAACGGCCAGCGCGCTTTTCATTTGCGATGAAAAAAAAGAAAAATTAGCAACAAGTTTCTATGCCGGTGGCGAAGAAAAGCTTGAAGTGAAGGTATTCCCGACGGGCAGTGTCGCTGCATGGGTGATAGCAAATAATGAGCCCATTTTGATAGACGACTTTGAGTCGGACGCGAGATTCTCAGGGAAAGACAACGACTTTCCTGTGGAGACTATCCGTTCTGTGGCATGCATTCCTGTCCGTACCAAAGGGCAAACCGTAGGGGCTATTGAGGTCATAAACAAGAAAAATAGCGGCGGCTTTTCGCAGAAAGACCTGGGGTTTTTATCCATAATCGCCAATCAGGTCGGCATGGAGCTTAACAACATCAGGCTTCTGGCCGAGTTGGACCAAAGCCTCCGCGACCTTAAAAAGGCTCAGAATCGCATTATTCAGATAGAAAAAGTGAGGGCTCTCGGAGAGATGGCGGGTGGCGTAGCGCATGACTTTAACAATCTGCTGGCCGGCGTACTGGGAAGAGCGCAGCTTTTACGGCGAAAACTCGACAGAAACGAAGATCCGGCTGTCCAAAAAAGCCTCGACGTAATCGAAAAATCTGCCCTGGATGGGGCCGCCATGGTGCGTAGATTGCTTGATTTTACCAGGTTTCGCAGGGACGAAGAAGGTTTCACCCCAGTAAATATAAATGAGATGATAAAAGATGCCGTGGAATTTACAAAAACGCGGTGGAAAACTGAGACTGAGGTTTTGGGCAAAAAACTAGACCTCCAGATGGAACTGAACGAGGTGCCGCCTGTCGCCGGTGAAGAAGCGGCCATACGCGAAGTTATCGTTAATCTGATTTTCAATGCGATTGAGGCTATGCCAGGCGGGGGTAAAATATATATAAGTACCCAGAGCAACGAACGAGAGGTGCTTATAAAAATCAGGGATACCGGTATAGGGATGCCAGAAGAATTTAAAAATAAGGCCTTTGATCCTTTTCTCACGACCAAAGGACCGACCAATTCCGGCCTTGGGCTGAGTGTTTCGTATGGCATAGTCAAAAGACACGACGGCAATATAGAAATCGAGAGCACAGAGGGTAAAGGTACCACAGTCAGCATAACTCTACCCATCGGTAACATCAAAGAACACAGCCCAGTGCCAGAAACCAGAAAAATACAAAGGCAAAAAGCCAGGATATTAATTATAGACGATGACGAGACCGTAAGGGATCTGCTGAATGAGGTACTAACAGACGCTGGTCACGAAGTAATAACGGCCAGCCATGGAAGAGACGGGATTCAGCTTTTCAGAAACCAACCCTTTGACCTGGTTATCACTGACCTGGCCATGCCGGAGATAAGCGGATGGGATGTCGCTCGGAGCGTAAAAGGAGAAAAACCGGCCACTTTAGTCGCTCTAATCACCGGCTGGGGGCTCGAAACTGATGATCAGAAAATGCAGGAATGCGATATAGACTTGCTCATCAGAAAACCATTTCAAATCATGGAGATAATAAAGCAAATCGATGAATTATTACAAGGTTAAATTCACCCTTCATCAACAGGTATTCGTAGCGTAAATTTTGTTCCCTTGCCCGCTGTACTTTCTACGTCTATAGTACCGTTGTGCTTTTTGATGATGCTGTAGACAAGGCTCAGGCCTAACCCCGTTCCTTTTCCTGCCTTCTTGGTAGTGAAAAAGGCCTCAAATATCCTCGAAAGATTTTCTTTAGGAATCCCCACTCCTGTGTCACTTATGGCAATTTCTACCGCTCTATCTATAGGCTTGGTGGCAATTTTAATCTCGCCCTTATCTTCGATAGCCTGCGCCGCATTGACCAGAATGTTCATGAAAACCTGGCTGAGTTGCCGAGGATAACATTTTACCTCTGGAATGTCCCCATAATCCCTTATGACCGTGGCCTTGTACTTAAGTTCATTCCAGACAATGTTCAGCGTGGTATCAAGGCATTTGTGGATATCCGTATATTTCAATTCATCCTCGCCGGGATGGGCAAAATCCTTCAGATCAATTACGATCTTTTTGATGCGCTCGGTTCCTTGCAGACTTTGTTCGATCAGATCGGAGATATCTTTCAAAATAAAATCAATGTCCACTTCAGATTCAAAAGCTAGAATACGCTTCACTTGCTCTGGAAGGAGAGTAAGGCGTTCTTCTTGCGCTGTGGAATCTTCAAAATCGCGCGTTAACTTCCTGTATTCTCTTATGAGCATGTTAATATCATCTTGATAAGTCGACAATGTCCTCAAATTGCTATCTACAAATGCGGTAGGATTGTTGATCTCATGGGCTACACCGGCAGCAAGTTGTCCTATGGAGGCCATTTTTTCAGAGTGGAGAACTTGGATATGGGCCTTCTTTTGCTCCTCCTCTAATTGGATGATGCGTTCGCCGGAACGTACGCGGGCCATTAATTCATCAGGGTCAAAGGGTTTTGCAATGTAATCGTCCGCACCCGCTCCCAGTCCCTTGATGGCGTCTTCCTTTTGTTCTTTAGACGTAACAAGAATAATGTAGATATAACTAGGAAGCCCTGCCGCTCGAATCTTTCGACACAATGCCAGACCGTCCATCTCCGGCATCATCCAGTCGGTGATCACCATTCTGAGGTTATTTGTTTTCAACAATTCCCAGGCCTTCATACCATTTTCAGCCAGTACTGCTTTGTGGCCGGAACTTTCAATTATCTTCTGGAGAAAGCTTCTAGAGATAAAGTCGTCTTCTACAACCAGTATTTCCATAATCTACCGCTTAACCCCATGCATTATAATCCCATCCATCCAGGCTGGCTGATATATGTCTTGAGACACGCCAGCTCATCCTCCAGCTCACGGAGTGTCTGCTCCCCTGCCAACAACTTCCTATCGCGCCCCATTTGCTCAAGGCGCAGCGCAACAGCAGCAATTCTGTCAGCACTCAAGTTTGCAGCCGCTCCCTTTAAGGTATGCGCCTCCCTCTGCAGCACCTCGGCATCGCTCTGCTCTAAGGCAACTCTCAGTGTCTCCACATGCTTTGACGTGTTGGTTGTGAATTGTTGAAGCATGCCCTCCAAAAATTCCCTGTCTCCCATAGCTCGTTTCAGGGCCACCTCAAGACTAATAGGCGGGCCGTCATGTCTTTCACTTTGGTAACCCCGCTCATCCCGAGTCTGCATTTTACATATCGAAGCTCCATTACCTTTTCCACCCCATCTTTTGACTTTTTCCAAGAGTTCCTGAGGATCTATAGGTTTTGGAATGTAGTCATCCATTCCCGCCCCCAGGCAGCGTTCCCGATCCCCCTTCATAGCGTGGGCAGTCATGGCGATAATTGGCACATTGTGATTACGCACTCCAGATGACAGATCGCGAATGACCTTGGTTGCTTCGAAGCCGTCCATTTCTGGCATTTGAACATCCATCAGGACGAGATCGTAAGGGATCGTCTGAAGCACCCTGATGGCCTCTACACCGTTACCGACGGCATCAGCGCCATAGCCAAGTTTTTCTAAAATATGTAGGGCCACTTTCTGATTGGTCGCATTATCCTCGACAAGTAGGATACGTATCCTGCAATGCGAGTCCTCAACGGTGGAGCACTTTGTGCTCGAAGACGTTATCTCCTTGGGTTTTACTATCATTGCCTGCTTGCTGATAACCGTTGCAAGACAATCATAGAGCTGCGATTCCTTAACCGGCTTAGTGAGGCAAGCGGCAAAACCAAGCTCCTTCAGGCGTGGGGTGTCGCCACTCCGGTCTATTGATGTCAACATGACCAGTATAGTATCCATCAGATTCGGGTCTTCCTTAATTCTTAGCCCGAGTGTCTCCCCATCCATTTCTGGCATCTGCATATCCAGGATGGCAACGCCAAAGGGATCGCCTCCAGCCGCAGCTTGGTGAAGCTTGTCCAGAGCCTGTGCCCCATTTGAGGCTTGGTCAGTGTAGCACCCCCAAGACCTCAACCGCTCGCTGACGATATATCGGTTTGTGGCATTGTCATCCACTACGAGCATCCGCTTTCCCCGGATATCCTCAGGAATTATGATTTCGATCTCCTGGCTTTCCGATTGCTTTTCAAAAACTGCCGTAAACCAGAATGTGGAACCCCTGCCCTCTTGACTTTCTATTCCTATCCGGCCACCCATCATCTGGGCAAGTCTCTGCGAGATGGCAAGACCAAGACCGGTACCACCATACTTGCGGGTTGAAGAGGCATCCACCTGTGAAAATGACTTGAATAGACAGCCTATCCGGTCCTGCGGAATTCCGATGCCGGTGTCAAAAACGCTAAAATGTATTGTAGCGTGCCTATCATCTTGTTCTTCTAAGCGAATACGGATCACCACCTCACCCTTTTCTGTGAATTTAATCGCATTGCCTACGAGGTTGACCAGGATCTGGCGTAGCCGACCGGGATCACCACGCAATAGTCTAGGGACGTCATGGCCGACCACGTAGGCAAATTCGAGTCCCTTTTTATGTGCCTCTATCGCTAAAGTATCTGTCATATCCTCAATCGTTGGCCTTAGATCAAAGTCAATGACCTCAAGGTCCAGTTTTCCGGACTCGATCTTTGAGTAGTCGAGGATGTCATTAATTACCATCAGAAGAGAATTCGCGCTGTTACGCACTATTTTTGCGTACTCGCGCTGTTCAGGACTCAATTCAGTATCGAGCAGCAGCCCGGTCATGCCCATCACAGCGTTCATGGGCGTCCGAATCTCATGACTCATGTTGGCAAGGAACTCGCTCTTAGCCCGGTTGGCAGACTCAGCTGCCTCCTTCGCCTTATGTAAGGCTTCCTCAGCCTGCTTGCGCTCGGTGATTTCTCTGGATACGCTCTCGATCATCTGGTTTGTTACTTTTCCCAGGGATTCCAGTAGATCTACCTGAGAGATCCCAGATACCCGGGCAGCCAGGTCACCTTTCGACACCCTGTGCAATACATCGAAGTGCTCAGCGAGGCCTATGGCAAACTCATGAGACAGGTTAACTATTTCTCCGAGATCTTTGGCAGTCTGGTTGACCATCTGTTTTAATTTAGCAATCAACTCAAGCTCTGACGTCTCAGTTATCGTCACGTCAGGGTTTCCTGAAGAAATCTCTTTCAGCGCTTCGAAAACCTCAGATAGCCCCAAGGCTAGCTCTGTGCTAATATGTTCTAATTCCCTGTCCCGTTTCTTAATCACCCTCTTAAACTCTGTGAATTGTTTATTCGCTATCCTTAGCGTCTCCTTCATTAAATCGGCATCTATATTCGCTTTGAGGATCTCACACTCCAGACACATCTCCATCTTTTCTAAAAATTTCCCCTGAATCTTATTGTGACAATGGGTCCCTGAAATGAGCCAACACTTCACTACTCTTGACTCATAAACCGGGCACGCCTCCTCATTACATGCAAAAAACTCCCAGCATTTCACCTTATTGTCCATTTGTCAGCCTCCCCGGCAACGAAAGACCACAGAAAAAGACTCTGGCTCCGACGCCTTCTAGCGATGTCGAATCTCTGTGCCTGGCCAGTATTTTTCTATACTATCCTTTATGGTGCTTTCTAAAACTGTATCTGTATCCTCTTCTTATTTTCCCCTTCGTCCCTGATGGAGAGGAACACTCTACCTAGACGTTCACACCAGGTACGCACATCTTTCTCGAAGGTTGGGCAGTCTCCCAATACCTCCAGGACATCACCGGGGTTCATGTCCGGAGCTTTCACGGCAATCTTAAGCACTGGCTGAGGACACTTCAGCCCAAGGGTATCTAAAACCTCTACCGCCATAATTGCTCCTCCTCACCGAAAATATTAAACTACCTTTAACCGTTTCTTTTTCTTATCGTATACGTTGACAATCCCTGGCATCTGGCCGGGCAGGCAGTGGGTAGCGCATGAAAGGCACGGATCGTAAGCCCGGTATGCCATCTCTATCATGTTAAGTATTTCATCCGAAACACGACCACCCTTTATAAGACTGCGAGCAGCCTTTTCAACCGACATACAAATGGCCGCAGCACTATTCTGTGTACCCACCAACAAGTTCAAATTCTTTATTATCGCGTTCTCATCGGTTTCATAATGGTGAAAAAGTGTCCCCCTGGGAGCTTCACAGACACCTATACCCTCTTTAAGGACTTGATGAGGAAGATTTCTTACTTCAGGACTTGTTAACTCATTATCTTCGGCAAGCTCATCCATCCTTTCTGCTGCATATAGGACCTCGATGAGCCTAGCCCAATGGTAGGCCAGTGTGTTATGAACGGGTTTACCTCCTAATGCATCCAACATCCTTTCATACTCAGCCTGGGCTAAAGGTGTAGCCATACCGTCAGCGGCATTTATTCGGGCAAGAGGGCCGACTCGGTATATTCCGCTATCCAGTCCATCCACAAACCCCTTCCAGCCAATTTTTTTTAAATATAGTATCTTCATGTAGCTCCACGGTTCAACCCGTTCCTCCAAATGTTCTAAATAGTCCTTTGCCGCGAATGTAACGAACTCCTTACCGCGTGGGTCTACGATCCTGATTTTTCCATCATAAAAACTTGCCTTGCCATTATCATCGACAAGGGCCATATAGTAGGTTCTATGGCAGAAGACATCACTATTTAGCAAATCCATGTATCTATTGTCCTTGAGAACTACATCATGAAATACGTCTAGAGTGAGTTTTGCAAATTCTACGGCATCTCTTGCTACCACCTGTATTTTGATTTTCTCCTCTTCAGTCATAGCCTTTGAGATTCCGCCAGGAAGTCCGAAAACAGGAGAAAGAGCACTTCCGCTAATCGTAGTAGTTACTCCCCGCACCATTTTTCGTATATCGATCATCTTTTTCCCGATTTCAGCGCCTATTTTGCCTATTACGTCAAGAACACCTCTTTTCACCTCGGAACCGTCCAGACCGGCTAGAAAATCAGGGCCACCTAAAAAATAAAAATGTAAAAGATGGTCCTCAAACATAAATGCATTATACGCAAGCTCTCTGATCTTCTTCGCGGCGGGAGGTGGTTGTGTCCCGAAGAGATCGTCCAGTGCTTTGCACGATGCAATATGGTGGGCCGTAGGACACACCCCGCAAATCTTTTGGGTAAGGACGGGCATCTCTTCTGCTGCCCTTCCTTCGCATAATTTTTCAAAGCCTCTAAAGTCCAATACCTGGAAATAAGCCTGTTCTACATTGCCGTCATCATCAAGAAATACATCGATCTTTCCGTGTCCCTCTACTCTTGTTATCGGGTCGATGGTGATTCTCTTGCCCATATGACTTACCTTGTTATTTTTCTTTTCAGAATCGATGAAGCTAGGCTGTACTTGTAAATTAAGCCGGCGGGATCAGGAATCGAAATCGAGATTTTTTCCAGTTCTTCCTGATCGTTTGAATCGATTATAGAGGCCAGGAAAGACAGAGATTTTGCCCCCTGGTCTCTTACATTATCCGTAGGTCCAAAGCAGGCACGACACGGCATATTTGCATTTATACACCTTGCGCCGCAACCGCCTCTCGTAGCCGGACCGAGACAGATAATCCCTTGGGCCAAGAAACACCTTGTAGGGTCCCATTGCGTTTCGTAGAGTCTCTTAAACTCCTTTATCCGTAATTCGTCAGGTTTACTACCCTTCCGTGGACAGGTATGGCATAGTGCCTTTCTCTCCGCGAGTATGCTCCCCTTTGGAGGGAGCCGGTTCTCCAGGGCTATGGTTACTGCCTTTTTTGTTAGCTCCGGCGGTGGAGGACAGCCTGGGACATAGTAATCTACATCTACCACCTGGTCTAAGGTCTTCACAGTAGCATGGAGGCCTGGTAGTCTTACTTCCCTTCCAGACTCTATGCTCTTAACCGTAGGTAATGTCCCCTGAGGATTTCTTACTGTGGGAACTTCCTTATATGCCCGGGTCAACATATCTTCACGTTTATAAAGATTGGCTAAGCCTACAACGCCTCCAAGATGGGCACAGCTTCCGTGGGCTATGAGCAATCTAGTTTTCTTTCTCAATATCTTTACCATCTCTTCCTGTTCATCTGTCCTAATCGCTCCATTTATCAGGGCTGCCGTAATTTGGCCATCATTCATCTTTATTACATCTCTGTATTTAAAATCCATTGCTACCGGCCAAAATACGATATCCACATCCGTGGCAACCGTTAAGAAATCCTCTGCCAGATCGATGACTGATTCTTCACATCCGCCGCAGCTTGAACACCAGTATAGTGCAACTTTGGGTTTTTCCATGACTGGATCCTTTACTCAGCACTTAAATTCTTTGTAACTGGTATCAATGATGCAAGGGCCCGAGTTGTTTTACTTTTTCAATCATTTCGGAAACAACCCTAACAAACTTATCCTGCTCGCTGGCCGAGACCCAATCGAGCCTGAATCTATCCTTTTCAATGCCTAATTGTATAAGCACCTTTTTTAAGAGAGTGTGCCTCCGAAGTGCCTGAAAATTTCCTCCTTTATAATGGCAGTCGCCGGGAGGACACCCCAGGATCATGACCCC
The DNA here is from genome assembly GCA_040755415.1 of Thermodesulfobacteriota bacterium. Taxonomy (GTDB): domain Bacteria; phylum Desulfobacterota; class QYQD01; order QYQD01; family QYQD01; genus QYQD01. The sequence continues at coordinate 23,420 of JBFMAZ010000010.1, forward strand.
ATCAGCCCCTTCTTTGAAGGCCTCAATTACGAATTGTGGGTCTGTTCTTCCACTGCATAAGACTCGTACGACCATCAGGTTTGCGGGGTACGCTTTCCGCGCCCTACCCGCCGAATCTGCTGCCTCGTAGGAGCACCAGTTACAGAGAAAGGCAACTATCTTTGGTTCAAAACTGCTCATCTTTGACCTGCTTTTTATGAAATTGGCTCAATAGGCCTTTTAACTCTGCGGATATCTCAACATCCGTGAAATGGTTGGCCTTAATGGCTGCGCTGGGACAAGCGCTAGCACAAACCCCGCATCCTCTGCATAAAAGCCTGTTGACCGTAACGTGTTCTTGTATATCATCATAGGTTATGGCCTTGTAATAACAGAGGCCTACACAGATCTTGCACCCAGAACAGAGGTCTTCGTTGATTTCCGCAGTCATAGCCTCAAGTGTCAATTTCCGTCCAGGGATAAGGCGCGATAGTATCGCGCCCGCTGCTGCTTGACCTTGTGCCACTGAGCCTTGAATATCTTTTGGTCCTTGGGCGCAGCCTGCGATAAATATTCCCCTCCTGGCAGTCGCCACAGGGGCTATCTTTGCGTGTTCCTCGGTAAAGAACCCACCTTCGCCTTGCGTTATGTCAAAAATCCTGGCCATAGCCTGGGCATCTCTTGCCCCTTCAATTGCCGGAGCCAGAACCACCATATCAGAAGTAACTACATTGGGCCTTCCACAGATATCCACATAGTGAATAGATATCTTCCCATGTTCTTCAACAATCTGTACCGAGTCAGCGTGCTTCATATGAAGGATTTCTACACCGCTCTCGCACGAAATCTTATTAAAAAAGTCTTGTGATTCTTTTCCCGGTAGACAAAGATCGGAACGAAGCACGGCAATTGGAACTCCAGGTAACTTCCGGGTAGCCTGATGGGCAAATTTGAGCAGATACATGCAGCAGACAGCAGAGCAGTATTCGTTAAAACTTTTGGTCCTTGAACCGACACAGGGAACAAGTGTTATCTTTTGGGGAGGCTGGCCATTCTTTAATAAGATATCCCCCCCGGTTGGCCCCGTTGAACTTAATAATCTTTCAAATTCGAGGCTCGTGTATACATCTTCTACTTCTCCATATCCATATTGGGGGGCTCTCTTTGGATCGAATAAATCAAACCCTGTGGCTAAGATTATTGCCCCTACTCTTAGTTCTTGAATTTGATCGGTTTCCTCGTAATTGATAGAGCCGAAAGGACACGTCTCCTTGCAGGCATTGCATACTTCCCCTTGGAAATGTAAACAGTGCTCTTTATCTATGACCGCTACGTTAGGCAGGGCACCGGCATAAGGAACATAGATGGCCCTTCGCTCGTCAAGCCCCTCATTATATTCATTTCTCACCTTAATAGGGCAAACCTCAAAACACGCCCCGCAACCAATACAAGTGCCAATATCTACGAGTCGTGCCTTCTTGCTGACCTTGACTATGAAATTACCATAGGAACCGAGTATCTCTTGAACCTCACTTAGAGTAAGAAGTTTTATGTGCTCGTTATGTAAAATTTCGTCTAGTGTTGGATCAAGCATGCAAGAGGCACACTCCAGGCCTGGAAATATACTTTCATATCGGGCCACCTTGCCCCCGATAAATGGAAGCTTCTCAACTACATAAACCTTCCTATTTTCTTGTGCCAAAGTTAACGCAGCGCTTATCCCAGCTATTCCCGCTCCTACCACAAGCACGTCTGCCTGGCATTCTATCTCTTTGACCTCCAAAGGTTCATGACAAGTAACCCTTTTGATTGCTGCAGAAATCACGGCCTTTGTCTTACTAGTGGCAGTGGCCTTATCCTTAACGACCCATGCACATTGCTCTCTTATATTGACAATTTGCAAAAGAAAAGGATTCAAGTCCGCTTTTGCCAAGATTTTCCTAAAAGTTAGCTCATGTTCCTTGGGTGAACATGCTGCTATCACCACTCTGGTTAGCTTGTGGTCCTTTATATCTTCTTCAATAAGTCCCTTGCCCTCTTCTGAACACAAGAGCCTAAACGCTTTAGCCAAAACAACATCTTCTAGACCTTGGGCGAAGTCTAATATATCAGAGAGATCTATAGCGTCTTTAATATTCGAACCACATTCACATACATAAAGGCCAACTCTTTCGGCCATCTGCGCAATCCCCTGCTTTTATTTTACCTCGAATGATTCCGAACAACCTCCCTACCTGGTCTCATGAAAGACCGAAAACACTTTCTAAGTTCATTACCGTATTGAAAGCCACTATATGCTTGACACCTAATAATCGGTAAATGACAGCAGAAACTTAAACTGAAAGTACAGTTAGTAACTAGTCTTGGTTGTGTAATTCACCCCCCGCAAAGCCAGGCTTTTCTTGGCATAATGCCCATACGGGGAGAAGGATGATTCTGTTTTGCTTTTTTACGGGAAACGGCGGATGGTTTGGTGGGCTAGGGCAATCAGAAGCCAAGAAAAAATCGTAAAAACATTGGGTGCCTAACAAATCTTCCCGGGAATCGAAGAAGTAAAACGATTACCTATCTCCTAGCACCTCCCTTATTTTTTCCGATAGCTCTTTCATGGTAAAAGGTTTCTGGATAAACCCGTCGTAACCTTTTTTTAGTATTTCATTCGCCTGGGTATCTATGCTATACCCACTTAAGAGAAGGACCTTCACCCCAGGGTTAATTTCTTTAAGGGCCTCATAGGCTTCCCTGCCGCCTAGCACAGGCATAATCATGTCCAGGAGCACAATGTCTATGCTGTCCCTATTTTCTTTGTAAACTCTTATAGCCTCTTTTCCTTCCTGGGCCGTGAGCACTGAATAACCCATTGCTTCCAACCATTTTTGCCCTACGTCTCGGAGCGCCTCTTCATCGTCTACGAGCAACACCACCCCGGTTCCCCGAATGAATCCTTCAGCGGAGTCGATAGATTCCTGGGATTCTTTTTCTGATGCCGGCAGGTGAATATTGAAGGTAGTTCCACGATCCTTTTGGGAATTGACCTCAATATATCCGCCATGGCCTTTTACGATGTCATAAACGGAAGCTAGGCCAAGACCGGCACTGCGACTCGGTTCCTTGCTTGTAAAAAACGGCTCAAAAATGTGAAGGGCAGTTTTCTTATCCATACCCGTACCTGTATCTGTAACCGTCAACAAAACATAATTGCCTGATTTTATATCATGTGTTTTTTGTTTCGCCGATTCAAAGGTCGTATTCCTGGTTTTCATAACAATATCCCCGCCTTCAGGCATAGCATCAGCAGCATTCACAAACAGGTTCAAGAGCACCTGCTCCATTTGTCCCTGGTCTGCCTCTATAGGCCGTAGGTCAGGTGCGAGCTCATAACGGATGGTGATATCCTTTCTGGTTCTACCAAGCGTATCACAGAATTTTTTCACAAGGTTATTGAGGTTAATGAGTTTGACCTCATATTCTCTTTTTGTAACGTATGCCAGGAGTTGCTGTGTTAACCTGGCTCCACTGTCAACAAGTCTTTCAATATTTTTCAGCAGCTCATAGTTAGGGTGTAATGAATCGATGCCCAAAAGCATTAAAGATGCGTTGCCTCGAATGGCCGTGAGGAGGTTATTAAAATCATGGGCGATACCGCCTGCCAAGATACCAATTGCCTCCATCTTCCGGGCGCGTTGGAGTTGGATCTCTAACCTTTTCTTTTCTGCCTCTGCCCATTTTCGCTCGACCATATCCACAATCGGCTCCTATAGTAGCTCACTTAAAGAATCAGACCTCAACAGAGACCACACCTCTGCAGAATCGAATAATCAATCCCGGCTATAAACCCTGATATTAAACGGGGAGTTGGATGAGACATCAGACTGGCCTAAGCGTTGCCATAGGTTAACTCCCATGTTACAACTGTCCCATCTTCTTGGGAAGACAGGAGCTTTATGTCGCCGCCATGGCCTTGGACGACTAATCGGGCCATATACGTGCCCAGACCTATCCCAACCTCCTTTCCAAACGAAGCGTATTTTTCAAAGAATCTCGAACGCACCTCTTCTGGAACAGTACCCCAATTGCTGATACTCACCTTGACGTAACCTTCTTTTGTTCTAACTTTAATCTTGACGCTCATGTTGGAAGGAGATGCCTCTATGGCATTTTTAAGGAGATTGTTTAATGCACTTTGCAGGTAAACTCTGTCTCCGTAAAACGGAAGTTTGTCTTCCAAGGAGTAGATTTTATGGTTGAATATAATGGTTATATTGACGTTTTTCTTATCAGCCAGTTCTCGCAGCGTATCCCGCGAATGCCTTACTGCATCCAGAAAATTGAATTCTTCCTTGTTGAACACAAGAGTACCTTGCTCCAGTTTCGAGACGTGGAGGTAGGTTTCAATCATATTTTCCAGTTGCGCACCGCACCGCTGGATGTGTTTACAGTATTCAAACTGGGTTTCTGTCAAAGGAGTATGCTGGATAAGCCTCGTTGTAAATCCCATGATTCCAATCAACTGTGACCGCATATCGTGTCTGAGCATACGCTCCATATCGTTCTGCATGTTTTCTATCTCTACCGAGGGCGTAATATCCCGAAAGGAGGCAATAAGCGTTGGTTTCGCTTGATAGTCAATAAGGGATATATTGACCGAAGTCCAGCAAGATGAGCCGTCTTGCCTTTTAAGTCTATATTGGGCCGGAGCTTGGTTGATAGTACCACTGGATACGTCATCTATATGTCGAAGGGCTTTTTCGTGGTCATCCGGCCATATCAGATCGAGCAATTTCCACTTATACAAGGATGTGTTGCCATAACCCAGGATCTTTCCCAGTGCTTTGTTATGAAAGACTATGGCACCATTCTGTAACAAACCTATCCCATCGGCAGCGTTCTCGATCAATGTTCGGTAACGCTCTTCTGATTTTCTCAACTCTTCGGTCTTGGCGGTGACCTCGCGTTCCAGCTCAAGGAGTTTGGCCAGACGCTTCACACTGAATATCAGCTCGTCCATCTTAAAGGGCTTTTGAATAAAGTCATAAGCCCCGGTTTTTATCGCCTCCACAGCGTTATGAAAATTTCCAAAGCCGCTGATGAGGATTATGCCCAGATCAGGCCGTTCTCTCTTAATCCCTTTGGCGAGTGAAATTCCATCCATTACAGGCATATTGATATCGATCAGGGCGATTTCGTAACGATCGTTGTAGAGCATTTCTAGAGCGCCTAAGGGGTCTTGTGTCGATGCAGCGCCAAATCCCGCCTTCGACAAAGCTTCTTCTATCAAGTTACATAAGCGCTCATCGTCATCGACTATCAGGATGTGCGGAGCATACGGCATGACAAGTCCGTTATAAGTTTCAAACAGCCTGTTTTCATAAATCCATCAGGCTAATATACTGATGCTCTTGCAAAAATCGTCACACCGGTGAAAACCGGTGTCCAGAGGTATCACAATTTGCTTGAAATTACTGGATTCCGGCTTTCGCCGGAATGACGAGAATGCCATTTACAAGACTTTTGCAAGAGGCTCTACTGATAGACTTTTTAATCTGGCGATTCCGAATAACTACCCCCCGTTGCTACGTCCACTCATCCCAGAGGATAATTCGCGAAACCGCTGGGATTATAGATTTGACGAGATACACAAGTTCAATCTTTCTTATGTGACTTACCGCTTTTTTGCACGATCTTGGAGTCTTTCTCCCCGCCACGATGACCTTGGATAGTCACTATCCTCATTAATTGCAAAAAACTTCGCCCCGCGGCGTATTCCTCTGTTAAGGCCGTCGTCCTCAGGTCAGTCTACGCATAAATTACAAAAAGTATCGGCAAAAACCAATGAAGAGTCAATAGGGAAAATATAGGTACAAAATAGTGAGATTTTCTAACTAGTTTTGGAGGGTTTGAAGGTATGACCTGAGATTGACCTTTACATTCCTCAGGTTAAGCTTGGTTCGTAAGTTATACCGGTGTGTTATGATGGTATTATGAGAGAGATGCAACAATTCTCCTATCTCCTTGGTCGTTTTGCCATCCCTGATCAGGCTGGCAACCCGAATTTCTGTCGCTGTAAGGTTCAAGAATCTCGATGATAGCTTGGTGACAAACGGAGAGATGATGTCTCTTATATTTGATTCCAAGACCCCGATATAGGTCATTTGGTCATTGTCTAATCGCCTTTTTCTTAATTCTTCAATATACGGCATAATTAAGGTTTTCACATTCAATAAGATTTTTTCTTCAAGTTCTTTCTTGTCCTCTTCCCTCTGTTTCAATAAAACTCTCAGAGCAACGTTAACTTCTTTCAGATGGTTAGCCTGCATCTTCAATGTCTCTTCACTCTTTCGTAGCTCTTCCTCCGCCTGTTTGCGCCTGGTAATGTCTATCCAATAACCGACTATCTCCACCGGTCGGCCTTCCGGGTCACAGATCAACCTTAGTTCATCATGCATCCAACGATAGCTGCCGTCCTTGTGTCGGAAGCGGTATTGGTGGGTGTGATGCCCTCTTTCGAAGAGAAGGCGCAGATCCGAAAACACACGCGGTGCGTCCGCGGGGTGGATGCGGCTGGCCCAGAATTCTGGATCTTCTGTGAATTCCTGTGGCTTATAGCCGAGTTGATTCTCTATGTTTTCACTCATAAAAGTAGCCGGGTAGTCGCCGGTTGGTTTGCAGCTGTAAATTACTGCCGGGGTGCTGGTCAGCAGATACTGTAGACGCATCTTGGTTGCAATAAGGTCATCCTGCATACGCTTGCGCTCCAAAGCGTTAGCGAAGATTTCTGCTACCAATTTAAGCAGGGTGATGCTCTCCTGTGACCATGTTTTTTCAGCCCGCACCGAGTCAAACCCGAGAAAGCCGGTGAGCGTATTTTGGTAGGCCATCGGAACAACTATCAGCGACTGGATGTCCTGCGCTTCCAGGGTTTCTTTTTCAGCCTTTGCTTCGGGTGGGAGGTCGGCAACCCGAGGGATATGGATATTCTCGAACCGGTTAAGCCTCTCCATCCACCAGGGAAAGACCTCGACCGACAGCCCTTTCAGATTGTCAATCTGCGGCTCAATCCCTTCCGCACACCACTCGTGCGTGTTATCCATCGTTCTGCCGTCCCCGGAAAACAGAAAAAGATAACTTCGGTCAACCCTGGAAAAAGTCCCTATTGATTCGAGGGCGCGGTTTATCTCGCTGTCAATGTCGTCTGTCGAGTTGATAAAACCTGTTGATATGCCGGCAACGATCTTTCCCAATGCGACTTGACGCTGGAGAGCCTCCTCCGTCCACCGGCGGTCAAGAACCTCTTTCTCCAATTCCTTGACCCTTTGTTCCAGTTCTTTATAACTTGGTCTTCCGGCCATTAAAATGTCACCGCTGGCGTACATTTACCATACGTCATCTGAGGTGTCTTTAACCCTATCGCCTCGGTGTAAAAATCGCGACCTTCCCTTGTTGCATCCAGACCTGGTATAAAGCTATTTGTTCAAGCAGCATTCGCAAGGGGCCCAAGCCTCTCGACATAGGCGCGACTCATCCATTCGATCACGTTATCATAGCTACCCATAATGGCATTGCTCCAGAGGCTTTTCGGGTTAAGTCAACGGTAATAATTTATGGTGTAATGATATGGTAAAGGATATACGTCTGTCAATAAGCAACGGAGTTATAAAAGAGCAGCTCGTTTCTGGTTTTTCTACGAGTCCGGACATTTTATTTGTTCTCTACATGGTAAAAAATATTGCCAAACACACAGCTCTAATGCTAGCATCTTAAGGAGAAGAGCATACCAAGTAATGTAACGTCTTGAGAAAGAATAGCTCTCACAACAACTTACTACCCTATAGGCCGCTACGGGAGAAGAGGAAACGCGATCTTCGTAAGGTTTTAAAATAGCTGTACGACTTATTGGCATTAAGCCATGAGCAAAAAAAGATAAGGAGGATAATTTTATGAAGAAAGCTTTTTTATTAGTCATCGCGGCTTGTATGTTGTTATTACCAACTGTTTCTATGGCCGAACAGCAAATGGCAGTCGGGGTAAGAGTTGGTGGGATATGGCCCGACGATATTTATACAGACTTTAAGTCTGAGGATAGCTATATCATCGGTGCAGATGCCACCTACCTAATAAATGACAATATAGGTTTTAGGCTAGCTGTGGACTATTATGAATATGACGTTGAGGTTTTTGATGTAACTCTCGGCGACATAAGCGTGACCCCTATAACCCTGGGCCTGATTGCGCGGAGCAAGATAAACAATATTGCCCCTTATATTGGTGCGGGAGTCGGCTACTTTGTCAATGACATTTCCCTGAGCGGAACCCTTACCACTACTTTCAAAACTGTAACTGGTACGAATCTCTCCGCAGATATTGACAATGAATGGGGCTACTTCGTCAATGCCGGGGTTGAGGCTTTTCTGAATCCGAATACAGCCGTCGGGATTGACCTTCGATATATGTGGTGCGAACCGGACATAACCCTTACGGCCGGCGGAGCGACTGGTACGGATGAAATAGACTTAGATGCCTTTACGGCCGCCCTTACGTTGAGATATTATTTCTAAATTCTTAACGACTCTGATAATAAGATAGCCTGCACAGTGTCGGAAGGCCTTGCTGGACGGGAGGATAAGACGGACGCTCGTGCAAAAAAGGAATCCCATCATGTTCCGCACGAGCGTCCGGTGGCCTTTGCCTACTTCAACTTAAACCCATCGCTATTATTGATTCTGACAAAAATAATGTCCTATGTATCACTTTAGCTGCTTGAAAAGAGCTAGTCGTCCAGAAAACAGCGCCTCAAAAATCCCCCTTAATCCCCCTTTTTCAAAGGGGGAGGTGTTTCTCCTCCCTTTGGAAAAGGGAGGTCGGGAGGGATTTTAAAATACTTTTTCAAACAGCTAAACTGATACTGTCCTATTTATTTTGTCATGCCTGCGAAGGCAGGCATCCAGAACCAGCGATTTTTCTGGATTCCGGAGCCTGCCCCGTACTTGATACGGGGTCAAGTCCGGAATGACCGTTGCGTAAAGTCATTACTGAGACAGTATACTAGTCGGGATAGGCAGCGTTGGTTACAACGTATTTATAAATCATAGGGGGGTCAGTTTGAGTCAAGGGGAAATGCGATCTGGAGTTTCCTGAGTTTTAGGGAAGCCCTATGGTTCTGAGCGAATTGTTGGAGCAGCGGGGTACCCATCAAGAGCGAGCAGGAAGGGAAAAGCCAGCCTTTTAGTGGCTGGAAGGGGCAAGTATTCCCCGCCTGCGAGCCTCGAAAGGATCGCTGCGCAAGCCGTGAAGCGAAGAGACTAGGGTGTTCACTGGCCTCCCTTGCTTTTACCCCGGTGATATTGTAACCTTCGTTTCCAAAAGCTGATAACTTACGGCTGAATGCCGAAAGCTTGAGATATAAATGGGCTACTTAACCGCTCGCACCACCCAAGAGCTACAGACTAAAATCGTTGACCAGGCCGATGAGGATACGCTTATCCTCACCCCGGGTCGCCGTCTAGCCAGGCGGCTCCGCCACGCCTTCCGTATCGCTCAAATTGAACGCGGCCGGCGGGCCTGGTTGCCACCAAAGATAGCAACCCTGAATTCCTGGTTAAACGAGACATGGCTTGAATCCTGGCCGGAAGAATGCATCATTTCGGATATAGCCTGTCTTTGCCTCTGGAAAGAAGCGGTTGAGGAAACCGTCCTGCCCGAAGGCCTCGAATCTGACATTGGACTATATCGGCTTCTCGATGAGACCTACTCTGCAATCATCCGCCACAAGATACCGCCACTACCCCGGGATTATCCCTCTCCCCTTATTGGATGGCGGCAGAAGGTCATGGAAGTATTCGAAGGCCGCCTGAGGGCAAAAGGATACGCCCACCCGGCCTTTTTGCCTGCTCTTATAAAAGATAAATTAAGGAACGGTAGCTGTGCCCTGCCTAAGCAAATTCTCTGCGTCGGCTTTGCATCTCCGGCGCCGGTCGAAAACGACCTCCTGGCCGGTCTTGCTGGAGATCATGGGGCTGTAATCTGCTCCACAGAGTCACCTGTCTGCCGTACCAACGGCACAGGCAGGAACGAACCGCCCCGCCTAAAGGCCGTGAGCCTCCCGGACGTGGAGCAAGAAATTATGTGGCTGGCCCAGGACGTACTGGAAAAGGCACAGGACACGCCGCTGCACCGGATCGGGGTAGTCGTACCCAATATGAGGGCCTATGCGCCTCTTCTATCCCGGGTATTTCAGGAATTGGCCGGCAGCCCCACTGTCGAAAAAGGTGAAATATTCATGCCCCAAGAAGACACAAAGAACAACGAAGATAATCCCCCCTTACCCCCCTTTACTAAAGGGGGGGCATTATCAGGGGGGAATTACAATATCTCTCTCGGAGAATCTCTCTTCAGTCAGCCCCTCATCCAGGCTGCCCTCTTACCCCTACGTCTTTTGCTCGAAGGTGAAAGACGGGGCCTTTTTCTGGCCCTGTTACTTTCACCCTACTATGGCCTCTGGAGCCGCCGGCGGAATATCCTTGCTCAAGCGGACCGTGTCTGGCGCGAATACTCTGTCGATCAGGGTCTCGGTGATATGCTGTATATCCTGCAAAAAGAGAAACCGGAAATTTTATCATTCATCCACCACCCCGGCCATGACCTGGCCCGCCTTATTCAAGGTCTCACGCGAAAACGAACAGGGGCCGGGTGGGTTGAAACACTTTACCGCCTGTGGGATATAACGCAATTCCCAGCCATCGGTAACGAGCGTGAAAACGGGATATTCAGACACCTTGGGGAAACCCTGAGCACGCTGGTAAATAACCTGGGGGAGGAGGAACTGGAGGCATCAACCTTCTATGCGTGGCTTAAATACGCCCTCGAGGAGACTAAAGTCAATGTCCCCGGATACGAAGAGGCAGGCATCCAGGTCATTGGTCTCATCGAGTCCCGCGGCCTGTCTTTTGACCATCTCTATGTAGTTGGCCTTTCGGCCGGAAGCCTCCCCCAACCGGTACGCCACTTCCCCTTGCTCACCAGAGAAGAGAAGGCTCTGGTGCAGGGGGCTACAATTGAGAGCCAGTATCTTTTTGCTGAGCAGGCCTTCGCCCATTTGATGACGGCGGCCCCGGCCATCACCCTCACCCGCCCTCTGGAAGAAAAAAGCGATCCCCTGCCTGCATCTCCTTTCTGGCCGGAAGATGAAGAAAATACCGCGGTTAACTACTGGCTGGAGCCGGGGCAGGCCTCTCTGCGGGCCGGATGGCTGCGTCAGGCCCACGAGGGCTGGCGGGATTACCCCGTCCCCTACCCGCCGGAAGATACGCCGCTCGTCCCCGCGCCCCTTCCGGATGAACTGTCAGCGACGGCTATAGAAAAGGCCATATCCTGTCCCTTTAAATTCTTTGCCGATACCGTATTGCGGCTAAGTGAACTGCCGGAACCAACTATCGGCATTTCAGCCCAGGAAAAGGGGAACAGACTGCACCGACTCCTTGCCCTGTTCACAAACCGGATGCGCAAACAGGGCGTCTCCCTTACCGACGCAGGACAAAGTGAATCCATACTGAAAGGGTGCGTAGCCGATGTGCTGGCTGACGTCACAGATAATCCATACTGGCAGATTGAAAGGGAACGCTGGTCAGGGCTACTGGCCACCTGGCTCTGCCTGGAAAGAAAGCGGAAAGAGGAAGGCTGGCGCTGGCTCCTCGAAGAGGCCAATTTTTCGAGCCTGCGAAACGCCCTCTGGCCATTTACTGTCCATGGCCGCATCGACCGGATAGATATAAACGATGGGGAACGCAGGATATGTTGCTGGGACTATAAGACAGGCAACACCCCTCCGCCCGCAGATATACATACCCACTTCCTTGCCCCGCAGATCCCTTTGTATCTTCTGGCCCTCCGGAGTGGAAAGATTTCCCTGCCGGTTTCACCTGAAAATCCCCCTGTATCCCCCTTTTCCAAAGGGGGAATTGATGGGATCCCGTCTTTTCCCAAAGGGGAATTTGATAAATCCCCCTTTTTTTTCAAAAGAGGACTTAATATACCCCCCCTTTTATCAAAGGGGGGTTGGGGGGGATTTTCATCGTCATTTGTATCGTCATGCGACACGTGTGTTTCATTGCAATACCTGGCGGCCGGGTATATCGGCCTGAAATCCGAGGGAGAAGTCCAGTTCGGTGAGCCGGTCAAAGACGAAGCGGGTTGGGAGACCTGCCTTTCCGCCTGGGAAAAAGAGATCACCAGTCTCGGCCAACGGCTTAGCGCCGGTAACTTCCCGGCTGATCCCAAGCCAATACCTGAAGGCCGCAGGAACGGGGCCTGCCAATACTGCCCTTACCTTACCCTTTGCACTTATTGGAAAAAAGAGGAAGAAAACGGTGGGGTGAACGGTTGCCATGTCTAGAGAACCAGTGGACATAGCAGACCGCATCCATGCCTTGTTGCCAGCCGAAAGCTTTCACGTCGAATCCCCGGCCGGTGCAGGCAAGACCGCTCTTCTAACCGCACGGTTTATCCGTCTTCTTTCCGTAGTCGATCATCCGCATGAGATACTGGCCCTTACCTTTACCAATAAGGCGGCAAATGAGATGCGGGGGCGTATCGGCTTTCTTCTGCGACAGGCGGAAAAGGGTGCATCGCCCGATGACCCTTGGGCTACCGGCATCTTGCCCCATGCGCAGGAGGCGTTAAAAAAGCACGCGCGCCATATCAACCTGCTCAAGTCCCCGGACGGCCTCCGTATCATGACCTTTCACAGCTTCTGCCTCCTCCTGATCAGACAATCCCCCTGGGAGGCGCAGGTACCCTTTGATGCGGTTGTTGCCGGGGACGAAGATCAGGGTAATTTGCTCACCGAGGCCGTTCGAAATACTCAGCAACAAATCTTCGCCCTGCCCCCGGACGACCCGCTGCGTCAGGCGCTGAAACAGCGTCTCCTCCACATGAACAACAACTGGCCTGCCCTGGAAGCCGAACTAAGGCAGCTCATTACCAGGAGAGACCTCCTGGCCGACCTTATCACCGAGGTAAAAGCAGCGCCGGATAAAAATCATCTTGCCCGGGTCTTGACCGGACGTCTGAGCGCCTTTATTTCCTCCAGACTGGCAGAATTGCGAAGCTCTTTTCTGGCTACGGAACTGGGCGGTAACTGGTCCCTTCTTCGAGCTTACCTGCACGAAAATAATCCCCCCATCCCCCCTTTAAAATCCCCCCCATCCCCCCTTTTTCAAAGGGGGGTGTGGGGGGATTCGGGGAGATTTATCCCGGCCTCCATTCCCGGTTCAGCCTGGACTGATCTGCCGGACTGGCTGGTCATAGGCAATCTGTGTCTCACCAAAGACGGTAAGCCCCGAAAGCAGTTCAGGATTACAGACGGTTTCTGCAAAAACTTTGGAGGCACGCATTGGGCAGAATGTATTAAGAACTTACCGGAAAGGGTGGTTGCACAGCTCCGTTTACTTAGAGAACTACCATTGCCTGATACGCCGCTTACCGACCTGGATGCGCTCTTTGACCTTATTCTTATGGTCGGAAAAACCATGCAGGCTTATGACGCACTATGTCGAAGGCGCAGGGTCATGGACTATGTGGAATTGGAACTGGCAGCCCTGCGTGCCCTTGGCAGTGAAGATGCCCCCGCCGATCTCCAACTGCTTCTCGACCGAAAGATACGGCACATCCTTGTCGATGAATTCCAGGATACCAGCCGCAATCAGTGGAATCTCCTTCAGTACCTTTGCGCCGGCTGGCAACAGGGCGACGGCCGTACTGTTTTTATCGTCGGCGACCCCAAACAGTCCATCTATGGTTTTCGCAAGGCCGAGGTATCCATTTTCATGGAGGCAAAACAAGGCATCCCCATCCCCGGCCAGGGCCATCTAAAACTCACCCCCGTCAATTTGACCACAAACTTTCGTTCCTGTGCCAAATTGATCGATTTCACGAATGAAGTCTTCGGCTGGACGGTCATGGCCAGCCCGGATGCAGAAGTGGATGAAGTACCTTACCAGGCATTTCTACCCGCACCGGGCAAAGAAGGCAGGGGCAGAATTGTCCTGGCCACCTTTACCAAAAACGATGGCCTGCCGGATGAAGCCAGGTTCCGGGAAGCAGGTTGGCTGGCTGGAGAAGTAAAAAGAATCTCGGCAAATTGTGACGGTAAAACCATAGGCATCCTGCTTCCGGCCCGCACCTATCTGGCTGCTTATCTTAAGGCCCTGACCGGAGAGGGCCTTCAGGTGCAGGTTCAGGAAGGAATCTTACTAAAAGAACGCCCTGAAGTAGTGGATATGTATTCCCTGACCCTGGCCCTGGTAAGGCCCCACGATGACCTGGCCTGGGCCTCACTCCTCCGTTCCACCTGGTGCTGGGTAGGGTTAGATATCCTCTATGAGGTATCCAGACAGAACGAAATAAGTTGGTCACAAAAGATCGAAAGGTTTAAATACAGCGCCGTCGCCCCGGAAACATTAAAAAATCTATGGCAATCCATCGCCCTCTACTCACCACAAATAGGACGCCGGCCACTAACCGAGGTCGTAGGTACAATATGGGAAAGCGTAAACGGCCCGGCCGCTGTAAGCGCCCGATTCGGGCCGGCAGGGGTGGAAAACTGTCGCCAGTTTCTAAAAATTCTGGCGGATACTGAGGCCGGTATCCCGGAAGAGACCCTCTCCCGCCTTAATGTCTTGTTAGAAACCGCCTATGCCCCGCCGGACCCCCTCTCCGTCCGTTCACCGGTACAGATCATGACCGTCCACCGTGCCAAGGGGCTGGAATTTGATGCGGTCTTCCTTCCCTACCTGGACTGGAACCCCTTAGGGGGCGCCAGTAAAGACTCGCCACCTTATCTCTTAGAACGCCTGCCCGGATCCACAGGCGAGCACCTTATTGCCCTGAGCCCTGACCGGCGCTTAAAGAAAGAGGATAAGACCTATAACCTCCTGAAAGATATCTGGAAGAGACGCCAACTGGGTGAATCTAAGCGCCTCTTCTATGTAGCCGCAACCCGGGCTAAAAAAGAAATTTACCTGAGCGGCCTGGTCACAGAACGAGACGGTGAATCTTCGGCCACGAAAAACTCCTTCTTATCCTACCTCCTGGCACACACTGGACTGAAGGCCATGGTTGAATCCATAGCCGAGCCTGTCCTCTCCGCAACTGGGGTGGCAGGCTCGGCTATTTCACTCAGGTCAGAACTCCCTGAGCCTATTCCCTTTACCCCGGAAAGGCTGCCTTATCAGGTCATTTCTCCCTCCAGCCTTGCACATTTTCCCCTCTCCACTCCCGGAGGAGAGGGGAAGGGTGAGGGGGTATCTGCAGCAGGGATTGATGGTTACAGTCTGGCCCGTGGGACGGTAATTCATCGCCTCTTTGAACATCTGAGCAAAGGGAAGGCCCTTCCCACAGAAAGGGCCGTAGCTGCCGCCATGCTGGCTGAGGGGATAGATGAACATACGTCTCAGGAATCAGCTAAAGACATACTGGCCGAGGTTGGGGCCTGCCTAAAGGAAGAATTCTGCGCATACATTTTACGTCCCGATCATCCCTTTGCCGCCAGCGAGTGGATGATCGAAGACCGGCCAGTCGAAGATACGCCGGGGCGTGAAATCGAAACCATACGGAGCGGCATCATCGATCGTGCAGTCTTCGATGGAGCTTATTGGTGGCTCGTTGACTATAAAACCACTCCCTTGCCGACAGGCATCGGCCCTGAAGAATTTTTAAAAGAACAGGAGCTGCTTTACCGCAAGCAACTCCTGTCTTACCGGGATATGCTTGCCCGGCAAAGGCAGATTGACCCGGTAACGATAAGGCTGATATTGTATTTTACAGTTATACAAAAGGCACATGAGATAGAATGACAAATGACAAGGCCCAAATGCCAAATTAAGCCCAAAGTTCAAATAACGTATCAGTTTAGCTGTTTGAAAAAGTATTTTAAAATCCCTCCCAACCTCCCTTTTCCAAAGGGAGGAGAAACATTTCCCCCTTTGAAAAAGGGGATCCCCCTACATTCCCCCTTTGAAAAAGGGGGATTAAGGGGGATTTTCGAGGCGCCGTTTTCTGGACGACTAGCTCTTTTCAAACAGCTAAAGTGTTACCAAATAACAAATCTATTCACCGAATTGATACCTTGACATTTGGGCATTTGAAATTTATTTGAACTTTGGATTTTGGCATTTGGCATTAAATAATGATGCACACAAAGACCGATAAAATAACCGCTATCTTCGGCCCGGATGGTCTGCTTGCCAAGTCCCTGCCTGGGTTTGAGCATCGTCCCGGCCAGGAAAAGATGGCCGGGGCCGTGTTGGACGTGCTTATCCATGAGGGGAAGCTCCTGGTGGAGGCCGGAACCGGTATCGGCAAGACCTTGGCCTACCTTGTCCCGGCCGCCTTAAGCGGGCGCAGGGTAGTCATCGCCACCGGCACAAAAAATCTACAGGACCAGATATTATCCAAGGAAGTCCCCTTCCTTCAGAGACATCTCTTTCCGGAGCTGGCCGTCGTATGCCTCAAGGGTAAAAAGAACTATCTCTGCCTGTACAGATGGAAACGCCTCCAGATGCAAAGCGACATCCCGTTTTCCGAGCAGATCGACCTCTGGCCGCGATTAAATGCCTGGATCGCAGAGACAAAAACAGGCGACCGGGCTGAACTGCCCTGGCTCCCGGACAAGCACCCCCTGTGGAACGACATCAGTTCCTCGGCTGAACAGTGCCTGGGATCGGCCTGCCCCGAGGCGGAATCCTGTTATATAAACATCCTGCGCAAAGAGGCGGCCAGGGCAGATATCATCGTGGTCAATCACCACCTGTTTTTTTCCGACATGGTAGTGCGGGACTCCGGTTATGGCGAAGTTATCCCGCGCCATGAGGCGGTCATCTTCGACGAGGCCCATCATATCGAAGACGTGGCCACCGCCTATCTGGGCTACTCCGTGAGCACCCACCGTCTATTCGACCTTATACGGGATGCCGAAAAAGAGATAAACACCAGCCTGCTGGCCTCAAAAATAAAACTGGTCTATCTCAAAAAGCTAGCCCAACTGCGCGAACAGGTTGAGACCTTCTTTAATCTATTGCCGGTCACCGAGGGAAGGGTCAACATCCGTCGCCCTCTTGACCGGGAACCGGTCCTGGGCCCTTCACAGGAGGCCATAATCCGGCAGTTGTCCGAGCAGGGCCGGGCCATGGAAGGCTTGTCTGCAAAAGATGAGGGGGTCGCCCCTCTAAGCCGGCGTTTCTTTGATATAGCCCGCGACATGACCGCTATCGCCACCATGGAAGACCCCAATATGATCTACTGGCTGGAAAAGAAGGAGCGTTCCGTCGTATTGGCGGCATCACCCCTTGACGTTACCTCTGCCTTTCAGGCTAAACTCTACAATCAACTGCCGGCCTTTGTCTTTACCTCGGCCACACTCACCATAAAAGGGAATTTTGACTTTTACAAGTCGCGGGTGGGGCTCGATGAAGAAACTATAGAGTTAAGCATCCCCTCACCTTTTGATTATGCCAGGCAAACCCTGCTTTACATCCCCAAAGATATCCCGGAACCGCAGTCACCCGTCTTTTGTGCCGCCATCTCCCGGGGAATAGAAACCATCCTGGATGCCTCCTCCGGCCGGGCCTTGGTCCTTTTTACCAGCTATCGCAACATGCAGGAAGTTTACCACATTATTAAAGACAGGCTTCCCTTCCCGCTGTTAATGCAAGGAGAAAAACCACGCCCTGTTCTCCTGGAACTATTTCAGAGAGACGTTCATTCCGTGCTCCTGGCCACAAACAGTTTCTGGGAAGGGATAGACGTCCCGGGAGAATCGTTAAGCTGCGTTATTATAGACAAGCTCCCTTTCACCGTCCCGTCTGATCCGGTCGTGAAGGGGCGGATCGATTGGTTGAGCAGGCAGGGGAAAAATCCCTTTGGGGACTATCAACTGCCCCTCGCCGTCCTCAGTTTAAGGCAGGGTATTGGGAGGCTGATCCGTTCGAGGAATGATCGCGGCCTTCTGGCCATATTAGACGTGCGCACCTTGAAACGGGGCTATGGCGCCACCTTCCTGCAAAGTCTCCCCCAGACCCGTCTCACCCATGATTTGGAAGAGATCAGGCGCTTTTTTCTATCCGCGCCTTCCCCATAAGATAGGGCCTTAAAACCGGCGGGATAACCACGCTGCCATCCGCCTGCTGGTAGTTCTCCAAGATGGCTACCACAGTGCGGCCAATGGCCACGCCTGATCCATTCAGGGTATGCACCAGCTCTGTCTTTGTCTTGCCGGACCGCCGGAAACGAATGCTGGCGCGGCGGGACTGAAAGTCTTCAAAGTTGCTGCATGAAGATATTTCCCGGAAGGTTCCCTGTCCGGGCAGCCAGACCTCAATATCATACGTCTTAGCCGCAGAAAAACCGAGATCGCCGGTACAGAGTTCGACCACTTGATAGGGAAGCCCTAACTGCTGCAAAACCTCCTCCGCATCCAGGAGCAGGCTCTCCAGCTCCGCATACGATGTCTCCGGAGTGGTAAATTTAACCAGTTCAACCTTGTTAAACTGGTGCTGGCGGATAAGACCGCGCGTATCTTTACCGTAAGAACCCGCCTCGGCCCGGAAGCAGGCAGAATAGGCCGCATACCGCTTCGGCAATTCCTTCTCTTCCAGCACTTCGCCCTGGTGGATATTGGTAACCGGTACTTCCGCCGTAGGAATAAGATAATAATCCCAGCCTTCCAGCTTGAAAAGGTCTTCCTTAAATTTGGGCAACTGGCCGGTAGCCGTCATAGACGTATCGTTCACGATAAAAGGCGGCCAGACCTCTGTGTAGTGATGCCGGCTGGTATGAAGATCGAGCATGAAGTTGATCAGGGCCCGCTCCAACTGGGCCCCAAGACCTTTGTATAAGGTAAACCGGGCCCCGGAAATCTTGGCCCCCCGTTCAAAATCAAGGATATCTAACTCCTCGCCTATGTCCCAGTGAGGCTTGGGTTCAAAATCGAACTGCCTGATATCACCCCAACGTTTGGCAACCGGATTATCACTGCTGTCCTTTCCGATAGGTACGCTCGGATGCGGGATGTTCGGAATAGACAATAGGATCTCGGAAAGGGAACTTTCTTTTTCTTCAAGAACTGCCTCCATCTCTTTAATCCTGTCGTTAACGACCCGCATCTCCTCCATCAGGTGTTCCGCTTTCTGCCCTTCTTTCTTAAGACGCCCCACCTCTTTGGAAACTAAATTGCGCCGGTTGCGCAAGTCCTCCACATCCTGGATGATCCTGCGCCGTTCACCATCCACGGCCATAAATTCATCCAGGGAAAGGTCAGAGCCTCTTTGCAGGAGTTTCTCCTTGACCAGATCAATATTATTGCGTACAAACTTTAAGTCCAGCATGCCACGCATCCTTCCTGTATTGGGAAATACGACCGCCCACCAGAGAGGTAACAAAACCTATCCGGGATGTCAAAATATTTTTCTACTTTACACCCAAGTATCTGACAGTGTAAAGACTGTACCAATTTGGAGGGCCTCAAGAAAATGGATACACAGGCTATTTCCCTTGCCTCATATATCGATCACACGCTGCTTAAACCAACCGCCACCCGGGCAGAGATAATCCGGCTCTGTGAAGAGGCCGTAGAATGCCGGTTTGCCTCGGTCTGTATCCCGCCCTGCTATGTATCCCTGGCCGCAGACATACTGAACGGCGCGTCCGTTGCCCCAGGCACGGTCGTTGGTTTTCCTCTTGGCTATAACACAACCGCCGTCAAGTTAAAAGAGGTGGAAACGGCCCGGAAAGATGGCGCGCAGGAGATTGATATGGTCATCAATCGCGGCTGGATAAAGGACGGCCTATATCCGCTGGTGGTGAAGGAAATCCAAGAAGTAATGCAGGTCGTGCCTGATATGATCGTTAAGGTCATCATGGAATTATGCGATCTAACCGGACCAGAAAAAAGAGAAGCTGCTGCCGCCCTGCTGGAAACCGGCGCCCATTTCCTTAAGACCTCTACCGGATTAGGCAAGGGCGGAGCAACCCTTGAGGATGTGCATTTATTGGCAGAGATTAGCCGCGGTCGCATGAAAATCAAGGCAGCGGGTGGTATCCGCCACGCCGCTGAAGCCCTGGCCTTTATAAAGGCCGGGGCCTCTCGTATCGGCACAAGTGCGGGTGTACAAATTATGCAGGAACAGGTGTTATCAACTAAATAATTCACCGCAAAGACGCGAAGAGCGCAAAGAAAACATTTTTTCTCTTTAAATGCTTTGCACAAATTTCAAATGCCAAAATCTCCGCCGGAGGCGGATCAAATCAATGACAAATGACAAAGCTCAAATGTCAAATGAAGCCCAAAATTCAAATGACAAACCATACCCATGCGGATAAGTTTTGGGCATTTAGTCATTTGGATTTCATTTGAACTTTGAGCTTTGAACTTTTCCCATCTTCTGCCACAAAAAACACGAAATCCGGAACTAAAAGTCTATCTTTCTCCGCGTGCTTTGCGTCTTTGCGGTGAACGGCTATCTTTTCGGTAATATGCGCACTTCTACCTTACCCTTTAGAAGTCTCTGGAACTTTTGGGCGTCGCTCTCCGTGCCGACAATAGCTCCATAGTGCATGGGAATGGCTACGGCTGGCTTAATAGCCAGGGCCGCCTCTGCCGCCTCTTCGGCGGTCATGACATAGGTGCCGGAAACCGGCAGAAGGGCAATATCAGCCTTTATAGCCTTCATATCCGGGGTAAAGTCTGTATCGCCTGCGTGGTAAATGCGCACGCCATCTACAGTAACAATAAATCCCAGGCCACCCGCTGCCCGGGGATGAAATTTCTTATTCAAGTTGTAAGCGCTAACCACCTCCACCTGGAAGCCATCTACTGTAATTTTGTCTCCTGGTTTTACCACGTTGATATTGCCCTTTAATTTGGCCGCCGAGGTCTTATCGGTGACAATAAGCGTCCCTGCCTTTTGAATCTTGGCCACATCTTCCGGCGAACAATGGTCAAAATGCTCATGGGAAACAAATATAATGTCCGCAGGCCTATTATTTGCCGGCAACTGAAAGGGGTCAAAATAAATTGCCTTGCCACCGCTAACGAGTAAAAATGCGGCATGCCCCAGCCAGGTCAAACTTTTTAAAACCTCCGCTAACATTTGAGTTCACCTCCTATGAAAATTAGTAATAGTTTACCGCAAAGGCGCAAAGAGCGCAAAGTTTTAACAAAGTTTAAAAATTCGTATCAATTTAGCTGTTTGAAAAAGCATTTTAAAATCCCTCCCAACCTCCCTTTTCCAAAGGGAGGAGAGACGTTTCCCCCTTTGAAAAAGGGGGATTAAGGGGGATTTTTGAGGCGCCGCTTT
>JBFMAZ010000011.1:0-6362 GCA_040755415.1 Thermodesulfobacteriota bacterium
AGGCGCTATAAGGGCCAAAATCCCCCTCAATCCCCCTTTTCCAAAGGGGGAAGTGTTTCTCCTCCCTTTGGAAAAGGGAGGTTGGGAGGGATTTAAGAATACTTTTTCAAACAGCTAAACTGATACCGAAATTCGAATTTCGAAATTACTGCAGATATCGCCCGGGGCAGGCGCCCCGATTAATTTGCCAGGCCATAAGGGGTAAAACATGCCGCAATTTCAGCAGCTTTTGGAATTTGTCCGGTCACTCAGCCTAAAACAAAAGGTTGTGACTTTATCTGTTATTGGCGCGGTAGTGTTAGGTTTCGTTTTGCTTATGACCTGGGCAAACCGCCCTGATTACGAAGTGTTATATACCAACCTGAATCAAGATGACGCCGCCAGTATAATAGCCAAACTTAAAGAGAAAAAAATCCCTTATCAGTTGGAACAAAACGGCACAGTCATAACAGTTCCCCGGGAGAGTGTACACGAGATGCGCCTGACTTTAGCAGGCGAAGGTTTGCCTCGAGGCGGTGGTGTAGGTTTTGAAATCTTTGACAAGACCAGCCTGGGGACTACGGATTTTGTCCAGAAACTCAATTATCAACGTGCGGTACAAGGAGAATTGGCCCGTACCATCAGCCAATTTCGGGAGGTAGAGCAGGCCAGGGTGCATATTGCCATCCCCCGGGAGTCTCTTTTTGTAGAGGAAGAAAAGAAACCCACTGCTTCGGTTATCCTGAAGTTAAGGGGGGGCATGCCTCTTAATAATAACCAGGTAGAAAGCATTGTCCATCTGGTAGCCAGTGCGGTGCAGGGGCTGGCTCCTGAAGATGTAACTATAGCCGATATTGGGGGTAAGTTATTCTACAAAAAAAGTAGCTCTGATATAACCGGACCGCTTTCCACGGCACAACTCGAGTACCAGAAAGGCATAGAAGATAGTCTGAGGAAAAAGGTGGAAGGCATGCTGGGAGAGGTCCTAGGCCCCAACAAGGCCATCGCCCGTGTTTCAGCGGACATCGATTTCCAACAGATAAATATAACCGAAGAAAAATACGACCCGGATAGTGCGGTTGTAAGAAGCGAACAGCGCTCAGAAGAAAAATCCGAAGGCGGGAGCAACATCCCGGCCGGTATCCCGGGGGTAAAAGGGAGCCTGGCCAGTAAGTTAGAAGGGAGCGCCAATCTCGGCAATAAGTCCCTTTATCAAAAGGAAAGCGAGATCACAAATTATGAGATAAACAAAATAAACAGACAGGTGCTGGGACCGGCCGGTTCCATTAAAAGACTATCTGTGGCAGTAATGATAGACGGCGCCTACAAAGAGGCGACGGCCAAAGAAGGAAAAAGCACCCGGCAATATCTAGCGCGCACACAAACTGAAATGAGCCAGTTTGAGAACATAGTCAAAAAGGCGGTCGGTTTCGATGAGGCAAGAGGCGATCAGGTAGAAGTTGTAAACATACCCTTTGCCTGGGGTGCGCCGGAAGAAGATTCGCCGGCCTCTATCCCCTGGCAGGAGTATCTCTCCAAGATAGCCAGGCCGTTATTTAATATTGTTCTGGTTCTGATATTTATCTTCTTTGTGGCCAGGCCGCTGTTGAGGTGGCTGCTTACAAGCAGGCCGGAAAAGCCGGTTTTAACGGGTCTGCCGGCATCAATCAGGGAGTTGGAAAAAGGGGCGTTAGTGGACTTTAAAGAAGCGGAAAGAGATCAGACATTGCAACTGGTGCAAGGTCAGCCTGACCGGGCGGCAGAACTGGTAAAAAAGTGGTTGAGGGAAAAATAAATGGCTGAGAAGAGTGAGAAGCACCTTTCTGGTCCGCAGAAGGCCGCTATTTTTCTCCTGGCCATGGGGGAAGAATTTACGGCAGAAGTCTTTAAGAGATTGAAGGAAGATGAGATTAAAGATCTGGCCAGGCAGATGACCAAGATTGACCCAGTCTCGGCGGATGTTGTTGAAACCCTGGTCACGGAATTCCAGGGTTTTGTCTCTTCCGGATCGATTAGAGGGCTGGCGGTAGATGGCAATGAGTTTTTCAAGAAGGCGGTAAGCCATGCCTTTAAGGGTGAACAGGCGCAGACTATTCTGGAAGAGATTGAACAGGAATGGAAACTTAACTTCTTTCAGAAGGTAAGGAAGTTAGATAGTAAAACGGTTGGTAACTTTATTAAGAGCGAGCATCCCCAGACTATCGCCCTGATTCTTGCGCACCTGGAACAAGCGCAGGCCGCCAGTATCATTATGGAGCTCCCGCAAAATATACAGGCCGATGTGTTGATGCGTATTGCCATGCTGGAAAAAGTCAACCCTGAAGTTATTGAAGAAATTGACAAGGCTATTCAGGAAGAGCTGACGGTTATCGGCGGCACAGAGGGAGCGCATGCTATCGGCGGCATCCAAACGGCCGCGGAGATATTAAATCAGACAGACCGGGCCACGGAAGCATCCATCATGGAACAGATCGAAGAACAGAAACAGGATCTGGCTGATGAGATTCGCAAGCTGATGTTTGTCTTTGAAGACCTCCTGCAGGTGGACGATCGCAGCATAATGGCCATACTTAAAGAGGTCAGCAGTGATGAACTTAAGCTGGCTTTAAAGACTGCCTCGGAGGAGCTTAAGGATAAGATATTCCGTAATATGTCTTCACGTGCGGCTGAGATGCTCAAGGAAGACCTGGAGATCGCCGGGCCGGCAAGGTTAAGAGACGTAGAACTGGCACAGCAGGCGATCATAAAGGTGGCCAAGAGGCTGGAAAGCGAAGGCAAGATTATGCTGGGCGGTAAAGGCGGGGAGGACGTTTTTGTATAACTTCAGCAGTCAGCACTCAGCTATCAGCATTCAGCGGTCAGCCGTCAGCAAGAAAAGGTATTGGATGAGGCAACGTTTGCTCCCGGTGGGCTTATAAGCTTATGAGGCAAAAAATCGGCACTAAAAGGAAGACAGATTTTTCTTTCGAAAGACTGGAGGCCGTCCTTCAGGGTGACCCCGGGGATAGCCGGATGACAGGCAAAGGCCCCGGAGATGATAAATATGATGCCAGGAAGGAGGCCGGAGAAATCATTCGCCAGGCCAGAGAGAAAGCCGTCTTTATTGAACATGAGGCCTACGAGAAAGGATACGCCCAGGGAGAAAAAGACGGTTTTGAATTCGGCAAAGAGAAGCTTATGGTCGAGTTGCAGAATTTTATCAGGATAATGCGTGAAATCAATGACCTTAAATCTTTGCTCTACAAGAAATGGGAGGAAGAGATATTAACTCTGACCCTTGCGATTGCGAGAAAAATCATCCATCACGAGGTTACCACCTCACCGGAATTGATAAGATGCGCCATTAAGGAGGCGCTGAATTACGTGGTGGAAAATTCAAAGGTAAGGATCAGGGCTCATCCGTATGATTTTGCGTTCGTCGATGAGATTAAAGAAGATTTTTTAAAAGGGATTGCCGGGTTAAAGCATGTAGAGATAGTAGAAGACAAAAATATTACCCAGGGCGGCTGTCTGCTGGAAACGGAATTTGGTGATATAGATGTTACTTTAGACGGACAGTTGGCGGCTGTTGAGATTGCTATAGAGAAGGTTCTGAAAGCCGGTAAGGGGATTGACGCATGAGTCCGGTTGGCAACCCGGCCATTGACTGGGAGGCCTTTAGACGGGCCGTTGAAGAGGCAAAGACCATCAGCGTGCAGGGTGTGGTAACGCAGGTAATCGGTATGGTCATCGAGGGCCGGGGACCTGGTATGGCTGTGGGCGGGATATGTGAGATTGATCTCAAAAATAACGGGAGCAGCATTCCAGCGGAGGTGGTCGGGTTTCGAAATGACCGGGTGCTGCTTATGCCCCTGGGTGAGATGCGGGGCATAGAGCCGGGCAGCAGAATAAGGCTTAAACAGCAGGGTCCTGATATCAAGGTGGGTCAAAAACTCCTGGGACGGGTCATAGACGGACTCGGAAACCAGCTTGATCAAAAGGGCTGCATAGAATACGAGACAGAATATCCGCTTTATGCCGGGCCCTTGAATCCCTTGCTTCGGGAGCGGATAAGGGAACCGGTGGATGTGGGCGTCCGGTCTATAAATGGTCTGATTACCTTGGGCAAGGGACAGAGGATCGGTATTATGGCCGGGTCGGGTGTAGGTAAGAGTGTGCTCATGGGGATGATCGCCCGGCATACCGCCGCCGATATCAGCGTCATAGCTCTTATCGGGGAACGGGGCCGGGAGGTAAGAGAATTTATCGAGCGGGATTTGGGAGAGGCGGGCTTAAAGCGTTCGGTAGTGGTAGTGGCTACTTCAGACCAGCCGCCGCTTATAAGGATGCGTGGAGCTTATCTGGCCACAGCCATAGCCGAGTATTTCCGGGACAAGGGCAAAGACGTTATCCTGATGATGGATTCGATAACCCGTTTCGCCATGTCCTACCGGGAAGTCGGGCTGGCTATCGGCGAACCGCCGACCTCGCGCGGATATACCCCCTCTGTATTTGCCCAACTGCCTAAATTGCTGGAACGGGCCGGGACCAAGCGCGGCGGCGGGAGTATTACGGGTATTTATACCGTGCTGGTCGAGGGAGATGATATGAACGAGCCTATTGCCGATGCCTCACGCTCCATCATAGACGGTCATATCGTCTTATCCCGTGATCTGGCTAATGAGAATCACTATCCGGCTATAGATATTTTGGGCAGTATCAGCCGGGTAATGCGGGATATTACAGGGGAGAATCAGCGAAAAAACGCCAAGAAACTTATCAACATACTGGCCACATACCGGAAGGCCGAAGACCTCATTAATATCGGGGCCTATGTCAAGGGAAGCAATCCCAAAATAGACTATGCCATCAAGATGATCGATAAGGTCAATGCATATCTGCAACAGGAAGTAGAGGAACGGGTAAGCTATGGCGAAAGCGCCACCCAACTGGCGGCTTTGTTTGCGGGATAAATTAAGTTTGGCGGCTTCATAAAAAGTGAGATTTTACCGCAGAGATCGCCGAGAACGCTGAGATACGGATTGAAGTTATTCGTTAATTGTTATTCGTTATTCGAGTAACAAATAACTAATAACCAATAACGAAAAAGAAGTTTTTCTCTGCGGACTCTGCGTACTCAGCGGTGAAAAAGCTTTTTTACGAATTGATCGGGGTTGCTATGCGCTATTCTTTTAAATTTGAGGCCTTACTAAATTACAAGAAACGTCTGGAGGAGGTCGCCCAGCAGGTCCTGGCTCAAAAGATGACCGAACTGGCAGAGGCCGAACAGAAGCTGGACCAGCTAAAAACCAGGGAAGAGGAATGTTTGGCTGAGTTGATAGAAAAAAGGATAAAGGGCATTCCGGTCGCGCGGCATTTACTTTATATAAACTATCTCAACCTGCTGGCTAAGGACATTGCTATGCACGAAGAAGTGGTACAGGCACTGATCCGGGCGGTTGAAGAGGCCAGGCAGAAGCTTCTCAAGTCGTCCAGGGAAAAGAAGATGATCGAGAAATTAAAGAAAAAAGACTTTGACGCCTTTACACAGGAGTTGATACGCTTGGAACAGAAAGAGAACGATGAGTTGGTTCTTATAAGGCGTCAGACTAAAGATGCATTTTCAGAAGGACCGGGACATGCTTAGATTCAATACCCTCAAACATATAATAGCCTTCTTTTTAACGCTTATCTGCATCAAGCTGGGTGTGCTTGGGTTTTATTTTTATGAACGTGGATTTCGCTGGCGACCGCCAGGCCATAATCAGGCTATAGCCGAGGATAAGGTAAAGGATAAGCAGGCTGTTACCTTAGATGACCTTAAGCTATTCGAAGAACTGGAAAATAAACGCCGCGAACTGGCGGCCAAAGAGGAAGAACTAAGAAAAAAGGAAGAGGAGCTTTTGATACTGAAGAAGGATATAGAAAACAATTTGGCCAGGCTCTCCCAGTTACAGACAGAATTGCAAGGCCAGCTTCAGAAAAATGTCGAGACCGCCCGGCAGTCTCAGGAGAACCGTTTAAAACATCTGGTCGGGGCTTACAGCGCCATGAAGCCTGATAAGGCGGCCAGCCTTATTGAAAAGTTAAACGATGATGTGGCGTTGCAGATCCTTTCGGCCATGAAGAGTAAAGATGTAGGCGCTATATTGAGCTTTGTAGAGACAGAGAAGGCAGCCAGACTTTCTCAGAGATTGGCCAAGGAAGCAAGGTAATAAGGTAGCTGTCAGCTATCAGCCATCAGCAAATTCGAAATCCGAAGCACTAAACTCGAAACGTAACACTTTAGGTTTTTGAAAAATATGCCTAAGCAAGGCGCTATAAAGGCCAAAATCCCCCTCAATCCCCCTTTTCCAAAGGGGGAAGCGGTTCTCCTCCCTTTGAAAAAGGGAGGTTGGGAGGGA
>JBFMAZ010000012.1:0-2371 GCA_040755415.1 Thermodesulfobacteriota bacterium
AGTAATTACGAAAAATTCGCCGCCCTAACACTTTTTCAAAAGTCAAGCAAAAAACGACATGGATGCAAAATTTTTCTCCGTTTTCTCAGTATTCAACATATGCAAAAACCTAACCGGACAAAGCTGATTTTTACTAAACGCTAAGCCCTAGTCGCTAAACGCTAATAAGTGGTATTTCCTCACCAAGCAATGCCACCCGAAGCCACCTGCACGCAAACTTGAAGAGAGAAAGTTCGTCTTGTAACGCCGTTTCTATCTCTTCGCCCTTAAGATTGTATGTATCCAGAAAGCCTTGTCTGCACACCAGTTGAGCGAACTCGTCCAGGCTGTAGCTGGCGAGAAAGAACATCTGTATGCCCGTTTTATCCAGACCGCCGACGGGAAATCTTTCGCTAAGGGTTACCCGGGACCAGAGGTCGTTCATCTCTTCGTAAACAGCCGTTCCTTGCCTTTCCCGCCATGCCCTTACGGTTAACAAGTTATTTTCTTCCGGGAATACCCCTGTATCTCCCTTTCCCAAAGGGGGTTTTCCCCCATTAAAGCCCAGGCAAAATGGTCTCTTAACTACTGAATACAAGGGTGTTGCCGGTCTGCTGTCCCCGGCTTTGTCAACGCATGGTTCCAGCGGAAAGATGCGGCATGACCAGGGGCGGTCCGGATATACCCGGCATCCATCCGGACCGGAGAACGGACAGCGTTTTTTATCGCCGGTCATCTTCATTACCACCAGGGGGTGGCCAATCTCTTCCATATAGATGGCCGCAGTATATGTATCAAGGAATTTTCTTGATGAGAATCCCAGGTTATTTTTCAGGCGCATTATATCGTAAGGAGTCAGGAAAAGGTTAATATCCCGGCAGCACCGGTTGAAGCAGTCTAACCCCTTCCGGCAGTCAAAGGGAAATATGTCATCCAGGCTAAGCATAATTGTTTCGTCCATTATGATCCCTCAAAGCTGAAGGCTTACTATCTTATGGTTAATGTCATTAGTCAATAGTCATTTGTCACTGGTAAAAGTGATCAATCTTCCACACTTAACCAATGACTGATGACTAATGACCAGTGACGTTGCCTATAGTTTTTACCGCAATAAAGGCCATCTCTATCCGCGCGCCTTTGGGCAAGCCGGAAACCTCCACGGTGGCCCGGGCCGGCGAATCGTCTTTAAAGAATTTACCATAGACGGCATTCATGGCGGCAAAGTCGTTCAGATCTCTCAGATAGACAGTAGCCTGGACCACATTCGCATAGTCCATATCTGCCGCCTTTAATATCGCCCCAAGATTTTTCAGAATCTGTCCGGTCTCGGCGGCTATATCCGCCTTGACCATCTCTCCGGTGGCCGGGTCAAGGGCGATCTGTCCGGAGATGAACAACTGGCCGCCGGCCATGACCGCCTGACTATACGGCCCTATGGCTGCCGGGGCCTCTTTCGTATTAATGATCTTTTTCATCTGCGTCCCATACCCTGCTTTGATTCGAGAAGATTCCTCCCCCGGCCGAGAAGACCATAGGTAAGGATACTGGCAAGTACCACTATGTCTTCCGTAGGGAGGTAAGAAGGGATCGTTTCATCAAAGAGGATGTTTCCTTCTGCCGGGAATTCGTCATCCCCCTGCCAGAGTACAAAGGCCAGGGGGATGTTGGGGAGAGGACGGAGCACGAGTGAAATATCGCCCAGTCCAGCAGAGGACAGGGTGGGCAGCCCTCTGGAAAATTCCCGCAATATCTCCGGGTGACGGCCAAAGAAACCGGTGAAAGGTTTAATACATCTCTTGAAAAAAGGTTCATAGTAAAACATGCCCGATGGGATCTGCCGGAAGGTTATCCAGTTTTCAGTGATCGGGACTCCCCGGGCGTGTATCAGGTAATGAAGGATGACGATCTGTTCCGCCGGTTTTAGGGCCTTTGGGCCGCTGATAATCTCGATTCCCACTTCCGGGAAGCGGATGGCGCAATCTCCGGCCCAGAAAGTGAGATAGAGGAGCCCCTCGCCCCGGGCGTTTCCTCCCCAGCGGCCGCCCGTTCTTATGGAGATCGGTTCCGGCTCCATCACGGCCAGTGTTTTCCTGGCTAATGAAATCGATTCCTGGTAAGCCTCTTCAAAAGGCATCTTTCACCTGAAAATATCCTCACCGCAGAGACGCAAAGGACGCAAAGTATCAATTGTTAAAATCCGAAATTCGAATATCGAAATTCGTAACAGTTTAGCTGTTTGAAAAAGCATTTTAAAATCCCTCCCACCCTCCCTTTTCCAAAGGGAGGAGAGACGTTTCCCCCTTTGAAAAAGGGGGATTAAGGGGGATTTTTGAGGCGCCGCTTTCTGGACGACCAGCTTTTTTCAAGCAGCTAAAGTGTTACCGAAATTCGA
>JBFMAZ010000013.1:0-76279 GCA_040755415.1 Thermodesulfobacteriota bacterium
CACGAATCTCGAAACAATATCGAATCACCAAAATTCAAATCCAAAATAATCAGCGCTGCTGTCGTTTGGAACATTGGGAATTTGGACATTTGAATTTGTTTCGGATTTCGATATTCGATATTCGGATTTGAGCCCGGCTGCCTGGTAATCGGAGATCACCCCTTGCTCTCTGTCAATAGTTCGATGATGGATCAAGGTAGTTTTGGACCATTGACAACGGTGCATATTTCCCCTATCATACCGGCCATGAGAAAAGCATCACCGCAAAGACGCAAAGGACGCAGAGACAGAAAAATTTCGGATTTCGGATTTCGGATTTCGAATTTAACAATATGTATCCTCTGTGTCTCTATGGTTACTCTCTTTACGGCCTGCGCTACAGCGCCCCGGTATCAATACTCCCGCGGCATAACTCGTGATGCAAAAGGCATCCCTCCCACTCAGCGGCCTTATGAGATATTTGGTGAGGTCTATTATCCTATACCTTCAGCAGATGGTTTTGCCGAAGAAGGTACAGCCTCCTGGTACGGGCCGGATTTCCACGGCAAGTGCACCTCCTGCGGCGAGATATATGATATGGATGAATTTACTGCCGCCCACAAGCTCTTGCCCATGCACACTTACGTGCGCGTCCTCAATCTCGAAAATAAGCAGGAAACGGTGGTGCGTATAAATGACCGCGGCCCTTTCGTAAAAGGGCGTGTTATAGATCTGAGTCTGGCGGCGGCCAGAGAGATCGGCATACACAATAACGGCACGGCCTTTGTGCGCGTAGAGGCCCTCGGAACGCCCACGGAGGTCTCTGAAAATGGACGACGGGTTAAGCGGTTCGTTCAGACTATAGACTATCGGCTAGGCAATTTCTGGATACAGGTCGGCGCCTTTACGAACAAGGACAATGCTGATCGCCTCCGAGCCAACTTAAACAAAAACCATGACCAGGTCGATATCGAAGCCTATAACCGGGGAGATGCCCTGTTTTATCGCGTCCAGGTCTTTGCCTCCACCAGCCTGGATAAAGCCAGAGATATTCAGCGGCAATTTGAAGACAACGGCTTCCCCGGCGCCTTCTTAGTGGCGAGATAAATTTGCCACAGAGACGCAGAGATGCAAGAAATCCGAAGCACGAAATTCGAAATACGAAACAAATTCAAATGACCAAAATTATAAACAATTATGTTTCGGTCATTTTGGGTATTTTGATTTCGGACTTGTTTCGAATTTCGATATTCGAATTTCGGATTTTAATAAGTGCGTCCTTTGCGTCTCTACGGTGAGATAATAATTGCTTAGGATTTTGACATTTGAAGACTGTCTGCATTGTTGGTCCGGCAAAGAGCGGGAAGACGCTTCTTATTGAACGGCTCATTCCAGAGTTAAATCGCCGTGGGTTAAGGGTGGCGACGGTAAAGCATACGCATCACCGCAATCTTTCTCTAGACATACCCGGGAAAGATACTTACCGATACAAGCAGGCCGGAGCAGAGATTATAGTTTTGGCTTCACCAGACGGTTTTTCTATACTTACTGAAAAGGAGGGGACCTTTGGCCTGGAGGAAGTGGTTTCCGCACTGCCGGAGAAGCTGGATATTATCCTGGTCGAGGGCTTTAAACAGGAGGGGTTCCCAAAGATAGAGGTCGTACCTGACAATATGGATCCTTTATTTATCAATGACCCCTCGTTGCTGGCCCTGGTTTCCAGCAATACCCTTCCTGCAGCAAAAGTCCCGTGCTTTAAGCCCACGGATATTGCGGGCATAGCAGAATTACTAGCCACAGGGCTGCAGAGGCGGCATAGATAAAAAATTCGAAATACGAAGCACGAAACTCGAAACAAATTCAAATGACCAAATGAGAGCAATGACCAAAAACGAAAAATCGAAGGCGTTGCTGATGACGTTTCGAACATTCGATATTTGGATTTCAGATTTGTTTCGGATTTCGTATTTCGATATTCGGATTTGGTTGCGGCTATGCCGGGCTGTGTGCTCTGGGTCTAGATCTTTCTCTCCAGCATAGCCCGATAATCAGCCAGATTGCACCCGCAATTTGGGGCAGGACAATACCTCATCCCCATCCAGGCCTCTCCTTTTTCCTGTTGCGAAATACAGTTGAGATCGAGAAGCCCATCCACACCGGTTATAATCATCCCGGCGTAGATGCGCACCCAGACATTGGCCCAGCGGTTGGCATCATAACGCCTGAAATTGACGTCCCAACCGAAATCGCGTGCATACTTGGAATAGGCCAGGCCAGCAATATGCTTGGGATGCCAGCCGATAGCCATCAGCACCCTGACTATTGTACGCAGATTAGTGGGTTGAAGAAGTAGAGGATTAGGGCAACGAAGCGACTGACCTACGCAGGGTGGAATAGAGCTTAAGTCAAGCCGATCGTAACCCCGGGGCCAGCCAGATGCGTTATCCTGCCGGGCAGCGTCGTATTCCAGATGGAAGGCATAGAGGCGAGATTTTTTGTACCCATTAATCAGTCTAGCCATACCCCTCGGTTGATCAGGGAGATACGCAGTAACACTTTCTGCCCAGTGGACGGTCTCCTCAGCATTTGTTCGCATGTCCAGAATTTTGGTCAGAGGAAGCTCTGCATCCCGCAGTTGTCTGGGAACAGAAAACAGGTAACCTACATGCCTGGCTACAATATCACCCAGGACGTCCCCTCTTAACATATGCTTGGAGTAGGCAGAAAATGGACACCGAATACTCCGGGTGTGGAGGGGATTAGTGTAGAGGGAAAGGTCCAGGGATATGGCCTCACGCTTCTCGTTCCCGCAGACCACATCTCCTACTACTATGGGAATGGGGGGGGTGCAGACGGATACCTCTGCCAGAATCCGGTGGCAGAGAAATTCAAACAACTTGCCCATGGCATCAAAGGCCTTGGCATCTTCTTCCGGCACCGCCCGTCCCCTTTTGGGCGAGGGGTGGCTATAGTCATATTTCAGCGTCTCTTCCACATGCCCCAGGGACGCCAGGCTGCCAAAAACAGGGTTATTTTTACTGACGAGTACGTC
The DNA here is from genome assembly GCA_040755415.1 of Thermodesulfobacteriota bacterium. GTDB lineage: Bacteria > Desulfobacterota > QYQD01 > QYQD01 > QYQD01 > QYQD01. The sequence continues at coordinate 3,032 of JBFMAZ010000013.1, forward strand.
AAAATTATAGCCCTGACCGGTAGTAATAACCAGGGGGGCGAGCCCATAGGACTTAAAGACATCTAAAATACCCTGATACACCGGCTCCATGAGCCCGAAGGTCCGCTCCGGGGCGAGATAGGGCTCCCCCGGAAATGACTTGGAAAAATACTCGACATCGAGAACGCCGAGGGCATTTTCCTGATCCCATATTGAGCGGTGGATGTCGAGGCCGTTATCCAGGGTCCAGCCCAGCCTGAAAGGCTTCATGGAGGCATGATCACGGTGGTTTGTCTCGAGGAGTCTGTGTCCGTAAGCAGATATGTACTCTGTAGTAGCCGCACATAGCAGTTCCTTTAATTTTATTGAATCGGCCAGAGGGCGGGAAAGGTCAATACTCGTACTCAGGTCAGTAAGCAGCTCAGGGTAAACACCCAAAAATTCCAGTATGCGTGTCAAGATAGCTGGATTACGGTAGTAATGTACAATATCCATTCCAAAAGAAAATCCGAAATTCGAATATCTAAGCCCTAAACAGGGTTTTGGAATTTGTTTAAGATATTTGGATTTAAAATTTGTTTAGGATTTAGTGTTTAGGATTTAGGATTTTTCCTCCCTACATCTGATCTTCCCACAGATACGCATATCTTCGCGCGTTTTCCGCAATGCGACGGGCTTTTTTCACAATATCATCGTATATAAGCCGGGCCACCTCGAGCATCTCTATGTAATTCCGCTGATAGATTTCGAGCATGATAAGTACATCTTGCCGTCGTTCCATGTTGTAACGAAGGAGACGGTTGATGACCTTAGGCAGGTTCATCTCCACCTTGGGATTGTAAGCATATACAGGCTCATCCAGCCTCAGTTTATGCAAAAACGGACTTTCCCCCGGACGGAGACCGGGTATCTCATGGGTAAGGTGCTTCCAGCATCCACCCAGATGATAGAGAAAGATATCACCGTCAGACAGACCGGCCTCGACGGTAAAGATATGTTCCATGGCATAATCGAGATAGTCAGTACATGATGCCTCTAAGATACGAAAGTTAGGTATAAGATGTTCAAACCTGGCCTTGTTTTCCAGTATCAGGGCACGGGAACGCCAGAAATGGGAGATATCAAAGCAGAGTTTAAGGTTGGGAAGAAACGCCCGGCAGGTCTTAAAGATACTGACCATCTCTTCCGGCGTGGCCGGGAACTTCGGGAATTCAAGGTTTTCTATAATGGGAATAAAGCTGAAACCGGATTGTTTATAAAAATCCGCCCAGCCCTGAAAGGCCTTTAAAGCCACAGCAATCTGTTCGCTGCGGTTCCAGTCCCAGTAATCCTTGCCTTGCGCCAGATGAAATACAAAATAGTCAGCAGATATAAGGTGCGCAAACAGCATGGCCTGTTGGGTGCTCTCTATCGTTTCCAATTTTTTGTGGATATCCTCGGAAAGGATATCCATGTCACGTATGGACTGGTGCACCCCAAAGATGCGGCCCGGCCGGCGCATGGCCTCAATAATCCCGGCATAAGGCCCTTCGGCCACCCCTTGTTCTGCGGCCCGGCCCAGCTTGAGCCATCTGTTATCCTCATCCGCTACATAGGAAAAATCTCCCTTTTTCTTAAGCCAGGGCATTTCCGGCTGTAATTCAAAAAAGAGTTCTTCTATTTCAAATTTATCCTGGTACCGCCGAAAGAATTCCGAGAGATCCTCGGGAAGCCGCATAGTCTCCCGGTGGTAAAACCCGGCATCGCTTAGGGCCAGGCCTACTCGGATACGAGGCAGATTTTTGGGTAGGTTGGTGGACATTTTAAAAAATTTCAAATCTCAAATTTGAAATTTGAGATGCTATTGCTGGGGCTAAACTTCTTCTTTGAGCAACTTGCGCACGTTTTTTGGAAAATAATCGAGGCCTTCCTGCTTTATCATCTGCTTGAGTTCAGAATCATTCCTGTTAATCTGCCAAAACTGGTTGAGTTTTTCTGTTTTTCCTAGTTCGCCCAGGGTCTTCAGGTACAGGAGCTTGGCCATCCCTTGCATAAAATGCATACGCTTTATGTATTGATAGGCCTCGGCATATTGCCCTTGTTCAGAGTGATTCCGGGCCAGACGATAGAAGACAAGGTCATCATAGCCAAGGTCTAAGGCCAGTTCCAGAACAGCAAATTCCTTCTCTGGCCGTCCAATTTCCCGGTAGCGGTCAGCTATATCCAGGTAGTCCTGGATCGTCCCCTCATCTTTCCGGATCCGTTCCAGGGCTGGAATCAATTCCTCCGGGACCTCACTCTCTTCCTCACCATCGAAAAGAGTCTTATAGACCAGGAGCTCCGTACGCATAGTTCACCTCATCCAGAACAAGATTCGAAGTTATAATTGTAACATTTTAGGTTTTTGAAAAATATACCTAAGCAAGGCGCTATAAGGGCCAAAATCCCCCTCAATCCCCCTTTTCCAAAGGGGGAAGTGTTTCTCCTCCCTTTGGAAAAGGGAGGTTGGGAGGGATTTAAGAATACTTTTTCAAACAGCTAAACTGATACTTATAATTTTATTTTGTAACGACCCAGGTTGTCAGGTTCACGGTTAGCTACTTTGCGCTTTTCATATTTTTCGTAGCTCTCTAACCTTGAACCGTGAACCTTAGAACTTTAAACCTGAGTAGTTACTTTATTTTTAGCATGGAATGACTATAAAGAAAAGGGACTTTACTTTAGATTTGAAATTTCAAATTTGAGATTTAAGAGAATGGAGGCGGCGACCGGATTTGAACCGGTGAATAACGGTTTTGCAGACCGCTGCCTTGGCCACTTGGCTACGCCGCCGGGAGGGTCTAATGTTTCGAATTTAGAATTTATTTCTAACACATGGGCCGGGGTTTGACAAGGGGAAAGTAGGCGGTCTGTGCTCCGCGAATTGAGGTTGAAAAATAAAGGGGGGTTGCCTATAATGCCTCCAATTTGGTAGATGTGGAATAGTTTATGTACTGGCCAGATATAATTATACTCGCAATCATAGCTTTTTTTACCATCAAAAGTGCGATTCGTGGAATTATAAGAGAAATTTCTTCGGTTGTAGCCCTGTTAGTCGGTTTCGTCCTTGCCAGCGCTTACTATATAAGGCTGGGAAATCTTCTCTCCGGGCTGATTACAAATGCCGGCATCAGGCATCTATTAAGTTTTGCAGGCATCTTCCTCCTGGTCTATCTGATATTCATCCTGCTCGGTATGGCCGGCAAAAAGATAATGAAGATCTCATTATTGGGATGGTTTGACCGCACGGCCGGTGCGCTCCTGGGATTTGTCAAAGGGGTCTTTATCGTCTGCTTGATATTGATGCTGATTACCGTATTTTTCCCCAAAAAAGGCCTTTTTATACAGAAATCAAGATCATATAAGTACCTTAAACGTCCCATGGAGATAATGCTTTGCCTGGTTCCCCATACCCTGAAGGAAAGCTTTCGCGAAAAGCAACAGGCCCTGTTTAAGCCATTCGATACCAAAGAAAAACAGAAAAAGGCGAAAAAAGATAACCCGCTAACCAATAAGAAATAACCTGCTCACCCCCATGCGTGATAATAAAAAAATCAAAAAAAACTTCTTCAGATTAGTAGAGATCATGGATCGGCTTCGTGCCCCGGAAGGCTGCCCCTGGGACAGAAAACAATCCGCAGAGACAGTAAAAAACTATCTCCTGGAAGAGGCATATGAAGTGGTAGCGGCTGTTGAAGATAGTAACCCCGGTCAGGTCTGTGAAGAACTAGGCGACCTGCTGTTTCTTATCATATTCTTGTCTTTGATGTATGAAGAACAAGCGGCCTTTAACATAAACGATGTGATGGAATCTATCGCAGCCAAGATAATCCGGCGGCATCCCCATGTATTTGGCGCCGAAAGGGTCGCCTGTGCCGAAGAAGTCAGAGACCAGTGGCATAAGATCAAGCGGGAGGAGGCCAGACTGCGAGGTGAGGAAGAGTCACTTTTTGCTTCGGTGCCCCGTAATCTCCCCGCATTGCTCCGTGCCCAGCGTATCGGCGCCCGGGCCGCCCGGACCGGTTTTGACTGGGAGAATGCGGACAGCGTCTGGGAAAAACTAGATGAAGAACTGTCTGAGCTAAAAAAGGCCTGTGCTATAAATAATCCGGCGCGTATCAGGGATGAACTGGGCGATGTTCTTTTTACCCTGGTTAACTTAAGCAGGCATCTCCATGTAAATGCGGAAGAGGCCCTGCGGCTTACGGTAGACAGATTTATCAGGCGTTTTGATAAGATGCAGGGGATACTGGAAAAAGACGGCCGGCCGCTGGAAGAATTCACCCTGGAGGAGATGGACGCCGCATGGGAAAAGGTCAAAAATAGCGTATAGCGGGGAGTATATTACTCTGGCAGGTAAATACATAAGAAATGTCATGCCGGACTTGATCCGGCATCCAGGGTTTCCCGTGAAAACGGGAATGACAGTATTCGGGTATTTTGTTGCCGGAGTAATAATAGGATGATATATCCTAACCGCTAAACGCTACACGCTATACGCTATTCGCTATTCTCGTGGTCCGAACAGGACCGTGCCGATACGCACTATGGTAGCCCCTTCCTCTATGGCTACCTCAAAATCCCCGCTCATACCCATAGATAGCTCTTCCAGGCGAATGTTGGGAATATTCCTGGCCTGGATTTCCTCCCCCAACTCTTTAAGACGGCAGAAATAAGGCCGCGCCTTTTCCGGGTCGGCAAAGAAAGGAGGTATGGCCATAAGCCCGCACACAGAAAGGTTGGGCAGCATGGCTATCTTCTCCAGAAAAGGCAAAAGGGCATCCGGTATGATCCCGCCCTTGCTCTCTTCTTCACTTAAATTGACCTCGATCAGAACGGGCATAATCCGGGGAACGGCCGCCGCCCGCCGGTTAAGCTCCATTGCCAGGTCTTCGTTATCCAGAGAGTGGATGAGGTCAAAAAGCCGGACTGCATGTCTGGCCTTGTTGGTCTGGAGGCGGCCGATGAAATGCCAGGAAACTCCGGGGCCGACCTCTTCGATCTTGGCCCGGGCCTCCTGGACATAATTTTCTCCGAAAAGTTTAAGTCCGTAAGAAATAGCCTCCCTTATCCTGGCCACCGGTACAGCCTTGGTAGCCGCCAGCAGTTTGACCCTAGATGGGTCACGTCCGGCCCGGCAGGCCGCCTCAGAAATCCTCTTTTGGACAGCGTCAATGTTTTCTGAAAGCATATCTTCCTTTAATCCTAACCCAAACAAGCCGGAACCAAAAAGGCTTGCCGGAATTTCAAATGCAAGATCCCAAGTTCAAATCAAATCCAAATAACTATAATGTCATTAGTCAATAGTCATTTGTCACTGGTAAAAGTAATCCCCCAACTTAACCAATGACCAGTGACGAGCGACGTTTTGAACTTCGGTACTTTGACATTCATTTGAACTTTGAGCTTTGAACTTTGAACTTCACCAACCAGAGTCTTTACGGTATGAGAGTGAGATTTTCTGCCATAAAAACACTAAATTCAGAACTAAGGGCTTAATGCGCTACTTGCTAATCGCTACCCTGGGCCGGATTATACCCACAGCCTGCATGGCCTCGATCAATTCAGATAAAGGCAGCCCGACCACATTGGTATATGATCCCTCTATTTTCTCTACCATGAAGGCGCCAATACCCTGGACGGCATAGGCCCCGGCCTTGTCCATAGGTTCTCCCGTGACTACATAACTTGTAATCTCGGCCGTAGTCAGTTTCTTTATCTTTACGCGGCTCTGAACCGCCTTTCTATATGCCGCGCCTTTCTCGTGGTGCAACAGACAGAAGGCCGTGATAACCTCGTGCCAGCGGCCAGAAAGGCGGCCCAGCATGGAAATCGCCTCTTGCTCAGTCTTTGGTTTGCCCAGGACTCCATGGCCTATAATGACAATAGTGTCCGCAGCCACCACCCAGCTCCGGGGATGACTACAAGAAACCGCCTGGGCCTTGGCCTCTGCCATCTCCAGGGCATACCGGGCCGGGTCACCATCCATAAATGGGACCTCCTCGATGTGGCTGACTACCACCTCAAACTTAAGCCCTAAAGTCCGTAAAAAATCCTGGCGCCGGGGCGAACCCGAGGCCAGAATCAGAGGGACGGTAGTTTGAAAAGGGCTTGGGCGTTTTTTTGTGTCCATTGGGCGACCTCTATGAGCGGACATCCCTTAATACCAGCTATCTTTTGGCCTATATGGATGACATAGGCCGGCTCATTTCGCTTACCCCGATAGGGAACCGGTGCCAGAAATGGGGCATCGGTTTCAATGAGCAAACGATCTATAGGAACATTCTTTACCACATCCTGCAAGACCATGGCCTTTGGAAAAGTAACAACACCGGCGACGGAGATATAGAAGCCCATATCCAGACACTCCCGGGCAAAGGTATAATCTCCTGAGAAACAGTGGAATACACCGCCCACATCTTCTGCTTTTTCTTCCCTTAAGATACGGATGATCTCGTCATGGGCGTCACGGTCATGGATAATCAGCGGCAACCTTAACTCCCTTGCCAGTTGTATCTGCTGCCGGAAACATATCTCCTGTTCCCGCCGCGGGGAGTATTCCTTAAAAAAATCAAGCCCTATCTCACCAACGGCCACTACACGCGGACTTTTAGTCAGATGTCTTAGACCATCGTAAGTCTTGCTGGTTACCCCTTTCGCATCATGGGGGTGTATGCCTATAGCGGCAAATACGCCTTCATACTGTTCGGCAATAGCCACTGCCTGGCGGGAACTGGGAAGATTAATGCCAATGGTAATTATCTGTCTGACCCGGGCCGCATGAGCCCTGGAGATTACCTGTGCCCGGTCTGAGGCAGAATCATACATGTCCAGGTGGGCGTGGGTGTCGATATACATGCGCCTTAATCCCCCATGATCCGCAAGACTACAATGCCCAGCTCGTATAGGGCATAAAGAGGCACGGCCATAAGCATCATGTTAAACACATCGGGCGTAGGGGTAGCGACAGCCGCCACAATAGTGACTATAAATATAGCGTAGCGGCGGTGGCGCTGAAAAAAGCCGGCTCCGCAGAGTCCGACCCGGCCACAGAAGACCATGATTAAAGGCAACTCAAACATGATCCCAAAGGCCAGAATAAAGACAAAACAGAAGGTAAGGAAGCGGTCGAGGGAAATAGCCGCCTTAACGTGTGCGGCCTGATAACCAAGGAGAAACTTGACACCAAAAGGAAGGGTAACAAAATAGCAAAAGGCAGCCCCGGCATAGAATAAAAGGATGCCTGTAAGCACAAATACCAGTCCTGTTTTCCTGGTTAGCCCATAAGGTTTTGCTACGGCGCGCCAGAGCATTACTATAATAAAGGGAACGAGCGCAAAGATACTGATGGCGAATGAAAGTTTAATCAACGCCATAAAAGGCTCGACAACTGAAAAAAAGGCCAGTTCCTGATGTAGATGGTCCTGGAGGGAGGCTAGTATCTGGCCGGAAATAAAGTAAGCACCTATGGTAACAGCCACCAGGGCTGTAATTATCCACAGGATGCTGCGGCGCAATACAGTCAAAAATTGTAGTAACTTTTCTGGTTCCATCAGGCCGATGCCTTAAGCCGGCGCACAGAAACATATTAAATTTCAAATTTGAGATTTCAAATTTGAGATCATCTGTTAGAGGTGCTTACGAATAAAGCTGACGGCGTTTTTAAATAATATGAGCCCCTGGCCTTCCTCAGGCAGTTTCTCCCGTGTCCAGCGAGGATGGTTGGTATAATGCAGATAGGCCTCAGGATGGGGCATAAGCCCGAAGAGTCTCCCGGTAGGATCGCAAATACCGGCGATGGCATCTGTGGAACCATTAGGATTCCAGGGGTATTCCATGGCCGGCTCATCACCCTCTGCCTGCGTATATTGAAGAACCACCAATCCTTCTGTATGTAATCTTTCTAATACAGAGGCGTCCCGGGTAATGAATTTCCCCTCGCCATGCCGTACCGGTAAGTAGAGGCGGTCAATGCCCTTTGTAAGCACGCAGGGAGAATGGCTGTTCACCCGGAGGCTGGTCCAGCGATCTTCAAAGCGGCCGGAGTCGTTATAGGTCAACGTTACCTCCCGTTCCGTATAGCGGCCGTCAAAGCCAGGCAAAAGGCCCAGCTTGACCATCAACTGGAAACCATTGCAGACGCCGAAGACAAGTTTGCCTGCATTAATAAAACGAAGCAACTGTTCCAGGAGGCGCTCCCCGCTGCCCCGGACCGTGGCATAGCGAAAACGATTGGCGCCGGCCTGGGCGGCGCCAAGATCATCTCCATCCAGGAATCCGCCCGGCAGATTCAGAAAGTGGTACTCATCCAGGCGTTTGACACCATAAATAAGATCGCTGATATGTATGATATCTATTTCGTCCGAACCGGCCAAACGGCAGGCATGAGCCATCTCCATCTCACAATTTGTGCCATTGCCGGAAATAACAATAGAACGCACTTTCTTTACCATCTGTCCTCCAAAGCGAGGCCATTATAGTCCAAGGGGGTAAAAAATCAAGCTATTCAAACCCGCTGAGACTTCCCAAGTTTTTTAAGAAATATTCGCATAACGGAGTCTCTGAAGGGCGGGCTTTCCCCTCCTCGCTTGTACTCGAAGGAGGCCCGCTGTTTCAGCAGGTGACAAAAATACAGGAGATAACAGAGGGGAGAAGCCAAAATCTGCTCTAGCTTATTGATATTTTTATTTTCTCTGTGCCCTGGTTAACTTTTTGACAATACTCAAATTTCTACGAGGAGGACATGGATGTAACGCGGATCCAGGGGGGTGTGAATATCAAGAAATCCCATGTCTTCTTCTATGCGTTTATAGCAGGCTTCAAGATAGCGGGTAATACGCCCCCGCTCTTCGGGTGCAGGAGAAAAAAACGGCCCCAGCAGGGTCTTCTCCATCTCTTCTTTTATATCTAATGAAAGCTTCCGCCCCTTTTCTTTGCTGTCTCCTGTCCAAAGCCTGGGGAAAAGGATATGAAGTTCCTCAATCGTAAGAGGCCAAAGACGCGGGGTGTTTTTTAACAGCTTTTGGGCCACGACAGTAAACAGCATTGCGCTCCAGGTGAGGTCTGTGGCCATCTGAATATTGCATGCGGCCAGAGGAAGGTCCTTGATCAGGCCATAATCGGTAAAATGTTCTTTCATCAACCTGCCGATGAGTTCTGCCTCTTCCAGCCTTTCCTTAGTCTCCTCCACCTCACGTAGTGTACCAAAGTCACGATAATCATCGTCCCTACCCATTCTGTCTTCACCAAAGGGGTCGTAATAAAGCGGATGCCTCCGTAATAACCCGGTCAGGAGCGAACGCCAGGGTTCATCCGCCGGAGAAAGGTCCTTATCCACATATCCCTTATCGACTATAGATACGGCCTTCTTCTTCAAGGCTATAGCCTGCGCATAGCCGAAGCGAAAGATTTCAGTCAGAGGTATAGCTTGAAGGAGTCCCCGGGCCCGTTCGGCTTGCCCCTGGCCGATATATTCTAAGCCGATATTAAGATAGCGGGAGGCCTTCTGAATCCCCCTCTTAATATCCTTCATCTCGTCGAAGTCAAGGACATCTGCCATAACCACATGGTTGCATACATGGGCCCACCCGCGCTTGATGCGGTCCAGAGGCTCCTGATCCCTTATTAGTTCAAGGACCTTCAGTACAAAAGAGGGGCGTTCGGAAACAGACAGCGGATATACAGGCGCCGGAGCCATTGACTCAATATCGGATTCGATCAGAGGTAGAGGCACAGCCGCCTTTACCCGGGAAGGGTCGGGTATAGAAGGCGGTTTGTATATATCCAGGGCCTCATGAAAGGTGGGGACACCATGGTCTGCCAGCCTGGCCTGCCGCCATTTATAGGCCTCCTCCTCTATCTCCACTTCAACGTCCCAGATTATGGATTCCATTAGATCAAAGTAGAGCTTTGGATTTATCTCCCGGGCAATCTCTACAACCCTGCCTAACGTGTCCTGCACGCCTGGCTTCTTAAAGCGAATAAGGTAATAATTATCCACGGTAAAAGGCGGGAAGGCGTCAATATCTTCAAGCCTGTCCTCTTCCATACCTACCTTAAAGACGCTAGCAAAATGTTTAAACAGACTCACTATGAGAGAAAAATCCACGGTATTAAGCCACGCGGCTACTTTGTCCTCGCTGCAGGCAAATAGGAGGCGCAGCCACTCAAAAATCTTATCGGGTTTAAGGCGGTCCCTTTCCCACCAATCAATATCCAGGATGAGATGTAGCTGCTCAGGGGTGATCAGACTAATGAGCGGCAGGGCATCTGTGGCCCCGATCTCTTTTATCGTAAAAAACAACTCTTCCGGCGGGAAAAGGGCCACAACCTCTTCCGGACGGCTCGTCAGTAGCACCAGGGCCTGTCTTTCCTTTGCGGAGGCGCGCATTATAAAGTCAACCCGATCCGGCAGAGGCAACCGATCCAGAAAACGGCCTGCTTCCCGGGCCTCCAGTTTCAGTAACTCACCCGGTGATTTTTCTGTATATGACTTCTCTTTCATAATAATCTAACGCCTTCTAAGGCCATCAGCTTTCAGCGGTCAGCGAAAAAGAGATTTCAAATTTCAAATCTCGTAACACTTTAGCTGTTTGAAAAGAGCTAGTCGTCCAGAAAACGGCGCCTCGAAAATCCCCCTTAATCCCCCTTTTTCAAAGGGGGAAATGTTTCTCCTCCCTTTGGAAAAGGGAGGTTGGGAGGGATTTTAAAATACTTTTTCAAACAGCTAAACTGATACCAAATCTCAAATTTGAGATCATGAATACTGAAAGCTGAACGCTGATAGCTAAATGCTTATAATCTCAATAGCTAACATCGAAGGCATTCTTGATAAGTTCAAATTGCGGCTGGCCATCTACAAACTGGATGGTCACCACGTCGAAGCGGGCTCGCTGGCCGAAGAGCCCCTTCTTATTTATAAACGCCAGGGCCGTCCTGGACAACTGTCTTTTTTTGTGGGCAGTTATGGCCTCTTTGGGATCTCCATACCTGAAGGAGCCACGGGATTTAACCTCTATGAATACCAGCGCCCCATCTTCTTCCGCAATAATGTCCAGCTCTCCCATGCGGTCCCGGTAGTTTCTGGCCAGAATAAAATAGCCGGCTTTTTTGAGAAATTTTATGGCTAAGTCCTCTCCTTTTTTTCCGGCGAGTATCTTATCCAACCACATACTCCCTTACACCGCGAAAGCTCTGCCGGTGTATTGGACAGCAGCCATGTTTCTTAATGGCCTGGCGGTGTTCTCTGGTGCCATAGCCCTTGTTCCGGCCAAAGTTATACATCGGATATTGCTCATGGTACTTATCCATAAGCGCATCCCGATATACCTTGGCAATGATGGAGGCCGCGGCAATAGATACGCTTCGGGAGTCCCCCTGGGCTATGGTTTTTTGGGGAATAACGGCGGGCATAGGCACAATGCCGTCCACCAGGAGATAATCCGGCCTGGGATTGAGCTGAGCCACGGCTATTTGCATAGCCTTAAGGGTGGCCTGAAGGATATTGATTTGATCGATCTCTTCTGACTCTACGGCGCCGATGCCTATAGATATGGCCTGCCTACGGATAAGTTCATCACAAATAGCTCGCTGCCGGGCAGAAAGGGCTTTAGAATCATCTACCCCCGTAAACTCGCCGGTAGGGGGCAGAATAACAGCGGCAGCCACTACCGGTCCTGCCAACGGCCCCCGCCCGGCCTCATCTACCCCGGCTATAAACCTCACACCCTGAACGTGGAGTTTTTTCTCCCAGAATAGACGTCCGCCTCCTTCAAATTCGGGCGAGGCAAGCTCCCACATAGCTATCCCTGCCGCTGTTCCTTAATGCGAGCCGCCTTCCCGGACAGTTTGCGGAGATAGTAGAGTTTTGCCCGGCGCACCTTGCCGTTAGAGACGACCTCTACACGATCAATGCGTGGCGAATGTAGAGGAAAAGTCCTCTCTACACCTACGCCATAGGAGACCTTCCTCACAGTAAAGGTAGTGTCAGCAAGGCTCCCGCGCATACGGATAACTACCCCCTCAAAGACCTGAACGCGCTCTTTTTCCTCGCCTTCTTTTATCTTGACGTGGATCTTTACCTTGTCACCCGGTCTAAAATCAGGCAGGTCGCCCCGCATCTGTTCACGTTCAATCAATTCCATTGCATCCATAAGGTACCTCCCTATCCTCTGTCACCCAAAAATCTATCTACTATAATAGCCGCAGCGCTGCGCACAGAAAGGTGATTGTACCGTGCACTTTTTTGCACCGGGCTTAACACATAATCGGCTTGTTCTATTACCTCTCCGGCTAATCCCCAGGCCGTGCCGAAGATCAACAATAGCGGGCGTTCTCCCGCTAACAGTGTCCGGGCCTCTTCTATACCAAGCGCCGGCCCCCTTTCCCTGGCGCCTGTAGCCAGGACAACGGGTTCCTTGCCGGTTCCGGCCTGAATACTATCCCGGACCTGTTCAATGGAATCGCTGACCCGCACCAAATTAAGGGCATCTACCCGGTCCTTATTGTACGCGCCGCCCCAGCCTGAAAGCCAATGGTCAAGTATCCGCCCTATAAGAACCTGTTGTTCTTTAACCGGGGTTATAACATGGAAGGCACCCAGACTGTATGTCTTCGCCAGCCGTGCTAAATCATGTAAGTCTAAATTGGTTACGGCTGAGGCGATAATGGAGCCTTTTTTATTATACACAGGATAGTGGACAAGCGCTATGTCCACCCGAACCTTATTTTGCATCAGCCGGCCTTAGGTTTGCGCTCTCTTTCGATCTCTTCCAGCAAACGGCGGTCCTCAACAGAAAGGTCAGCGGTCTTCAACAAATCCGGCCTCTTGAGCAGGGTCTGCTTCAGGGCCTCTTTGCGGCGCCAGAGAGCGATCTTCTCATGATCCCCGGACAATAAAATAGACGGAACCTCCAATCCCTGCCATACCTGCGGCCTGGTAAACTGGGGATACTTCAGGAGGCCGCCCATAAAAGAATCTCTGGCCGCCGAGTCTGGCGAACCCAGCACACCCGGTAAGAGCCGGGTTATCGAATCAATAAGCACCAGGGCAGCTAATTCGCCCCCGGAAAGGACATAGTCACCGATAGATATCTCGTCATCTACAAAATGAAGAATCCGTTCATCAATGCCTTCATAACGCCCGCATATAAGGAATAAATGATTATATGTACTCATTTCTCTGGCTACGGCTTGTGTATAAAGCCGGCCTTGCGGGCTGAGCAAAACCACTCGTGTTCTCGCATCTTCAGCCTTTATGGCCCGGATGGCCCGGTAGATTGGTTCGGGCTTCATCACCATCCCTTCACCACCGCCATAAGGACGATCATCCGTTACCTGATGTTTACCCGTGGTGTAGTCCCGCAGATTTATAATTCTAACGGTGGCCTTGCCTTCCTTGATGGCCTTGCCCAGGATACCCTCGGCCAGGACTGAAGATGGCAGTTGTGGGAATATGGTCAAGATATCAAATATCATTCATATTCAACAAACCTTCCAGCGGGCGGACCGTTATGATCTTATTCGCCAGGTCTATTTTGACCACTACGTCCTCGATAGCCGGAATAAGATATTCTTTCGGTCCGTTTTCGACTACATAAACATCATTGCTGCCGGTCGGAAAGACGGCCTTTATCTTTCCCAACACAGAGCCATCTTCTAATTGGACCGTCAGCCCTATAATCTGGTGCCAGTAATATTCGTCAGCCGGTATTTTTCTAAGCCACTTCTTTGGACAATAGACCTCTGAATGGATAAATGACTCCGCCTTTGTGCGGGAATCCACTCCCGATAGACCAAGAAGGACAACCCGCCCTTTCACGCCGGCAGATTCCAGCCTAAGCTCTTGAAGTCCACCTGCTTTATCTTTCAACCAGACAGCTTTTAATGCCTTGAAGCCGTCGGGCGATTCGGTGTAGGGTAAGACCTTCAATAGTCCCCTGACACCATGAGCACCAACTACTTTTCCGATGAGGATGTAATCCTCAGCCATTAGCCTGCTACTCAATGATCTCGAGGACTGCCCTCTTCCTTAACTTAGTCGAGGCAGCGCTTAAGATAGTACGCATAGATCGGGCAGTACGTCCCTGTTTGCCAATAACCTTCCCCAGGTCCTCCTTGGCCACCTTCAATTCGATGACGGAAGTCTGCTCGCCCTCTATCTCATTAACTTCCACTGCATCCGGATTATCGACCAAAGCACGTGCAATATACCTGATCAATTCCTTCATCTCTCCAAACCTCCCTAGCATTAGGCTCGCTCGACAATCATGCCATGCAAAAATTATTCTATACGCTATCCATTCAAAGTGGAAGTTATTTTTTTAACAATCCGCCACTGATAAGTAAGCTCCTTACCGTGTCTGTAGGCTTAGCTCCTTTCTGCAGCCAATCGGCCAGCTTTTGCCCGTCCACCTGGACGGCATGAGGCGTCTGCTTAGGATCATAACTACCTATTTTATCAATAAACTTACCATCCCGCGGTGATTCCGAGTTTGCCACTACTAAACGATAAAATGGGCTTTTTTTGTCCCCTCGCCGCGCCAATCGAATTCTAACCGCCATACTATCTTTTACCTCCCCGGTTGTTGGTTTTTACTATAACGAGAATAGATTCTGTATATTTCTTAATCCACCCTTTTTGAGTTTTTTCATCATCTTTTGCATGTGCGCGAAATTTTTTAGCAACTTATTTACGTCCTGCACTGAGGTACCGCTGCCTTGAGCGATGCGCCGCCTACGGCTTCCATTTATGATTGTATAATTGTTTCGTTCCGCCTTGGTCATGGAATTTATAATAGCCTCTATCCTGACTAACTCGCTCTCGTCCGGACGTAATCCTTGCAACGATTTGATCTTGTTTAGACCAGGAATCATGCCGATAAGCTGTTCCAGAGTCCCCATCTTTTTTATCTGCTGAAGTTGATCCCGGAAGTCCTCCAGGGTGAAAGACTCTTTTCTGATCTTTTTCTCAAGTTCTACGGCCTTCTTAGCATCAAGAGTGGCCTGGGCCTTCTCAATAAGAGTAAGGACATCGCCCATCCCCAGTATGCGGGAAGCCATGCGATCCGGATAGAACGGCTCTAAAGCATCCAGTTTCTCCCCCACACCAACAAATTTAATCGGCTTCTGAGTAACCGCTTTTATAGATAGAGCCGCTCCTCCGCGGGCATCGCCATCCATTTTAGTGAGAATTATACCGGTTAGCCCCAGGGTCTGGTTGAACTTCTCGGCTATATTAACCGCATCCTGACCGGTCATGGCGTCGGCTACCAGAATAATTTCCGAAGGATCGATGGCCGCCTCGATGCCTTTAAGCTCATCCATAAGAACCGTATCAATGTGTAGGCGCCCCGCCGTATCTATGATGACGGTATCATAGGCCTTCTCCCTGGCCAGGGCCATAGCCCCTTGACAAATATCCAGGGGCTTCATGTCCGGCACAGACGGATAGGCGGCTATATTCAAATCATTAGCTAGTTTTTGCAACTGTTCGATAGCCGCCGGCCTATAGATATCGGCCGGCACCAGGTAAGGACGCCTTCCCTTCCCCCGCAGGTGTAAGGCCAGCTTACCTGCCGTGGTGGTCTTGCCCGAACCCTGCAGACCAACCAGCATGATAGACACCGGCCATTTCCCTGAAAAATTAATATCTTGTTTCTGCCCCCCCATCAGGGCGGTCAATTCCTCGTGAACTATCTTAACAAGTTGCTGCCCCGGGGTAAGGCTATCCAATACCTCCTGTCCGATAGCGCGTTCCTGAACTGTATTGACAAAATCTTTAACGACTTTATAGTTTACATCAGCTTCTAAAAGGGCAAGGCGCACCTCACGCAGGCCGTCCTGGATATTTTGCCCTGTTAATTTGCCGTACCCCCGGAGCTTCTTGAAAACGAGGTTGAGGCGTTCAGTTAAGCTTTCAAACAAAACACTACTCCCTGGTTTTTTGAAACATAAAAGTGTATTTATAAAATTTCTTTTGACAACCGTCAAGCAAATTATATTTACAATTTCTTCACATAATAGTAAGCCCGAATTCTAACAATCAAAAATAAAGAACCAAAAAAACATTGCTAAGTAGAATAAACTTATTATAATTTTTGTTTTATGTTTCTTATGTAGCGGTAATTAGTTACCAAAAATCATGTCCGTAGGCTTTTCAGGCCCAGGGTCTAAAGAAAGGATGATATAACATGGCACGAGTTACGGTTGAAGATTGTTTAAAAAAGGTTAACAGTCGATTTGTCCTGGTTAATCTGGCGAAAAAAAGGGTTCAACAGCTACGTACCGGCGCACAACCTCTGGTTCAATCCAGAAATAAGGAAATCGTCGTGGCCTTACGCGAGATAGCGGCAGGGAAGGTCACGCATGAAAATATAGATGAATTAGGAAAGGTTGAAAAAGGGCTGCAGGTAGAAGGGGAGATTAAAGAGTAGAACAGTAAAGATATGATCAAACGCGATTATTACGAGGCACTTAATGTTCCGCGGGATGCTTCTGAGGAGGAGATAAAAAGGAGCTATCGCCGCCTGGCTATGAAGTATCATCCAGACCGAAACCCCGGAGATAAAGAGGCAGAAGAGCGTTTCAAGGAAGCGGCTGAGGCCTACGAAGTCCTTATGGATCCCCAGAAAAGAGAAATTTACAATCATTATGGACATGAAGGACTACAGGGCGCCGGATTTAGGGGGTTCAGCGGTTTTGATGATATATTTGCCAGTTTCAGTGATATATTTGAGGAATTCTTCGGCTTTGGAACTACGAGGCAAGGTCGAACCGCTCCCAGACCGGGGGCCGACCTGCGCTATGATCTGAACATTTCATTTACCGATGCAGCGTTCGGTAGGGAAACAGAGATAGAAATAAGTAGACTGGAGACCTGTTCGGCCTGCGGAGGCAGCGGGTGTAAAGAAAATTCCCGTCCCGGCACCTGTCCAACCTGCCGCGGAAGAGGGCAGGTCGTACGCGCAGAGGGCTTCTTCCGTATCAGCACCACCTGCCCCCACTGCCGCGGCGTAGGGACCATCATCACTAATCCTTGTTTAAATTGCGCCGGTAGTGGGCAGACACGAGTCAAAAAGAAAGTGGCCATTAAGATCCCCCCTGGTGTGGACACTGGAGCAAGGCTTCGATTGCGGGGAGAAGGGGAAAGCGGAGAAAGAGGCGGCCCACCAGGTGATCTTTACGTAGTTTTACATGTTGAGCCTCACGATTTTTTTGAACGGAAAGGCTATGATATTTATTGTCATGTACCTATTCCCTTCACTCAGGCCGCCTTAGGCGACAAAATCGAAGTCCCTACCCTGAAAGGAATTAAAAAAGTTACTATCCCTGAGGGCATACAATCAGGCGAAACCATCGTCTTAAAGGGCGAGGGCATACCTTTTTTGCAAGGGCACGGGAAAGGGGATCAAATAATAGAGGTGATTGTCAACACACCGGTATCCCTTACTGCCCGTCAGAAAGAAATTTTACGCGAATTTGCCGAAATCGAAGCAGAAAAACACGCCGGGTTTTTTAAGAAAATATTCCGTAAGTAAAGTAGGGACTCACAGACTATGCAACCTCTAAGCCATTTTGATGCCCAGGGGAAGGCGGTCATGGCGGAGGTCGGCCATAAAGAAACCACCTATCGTCGCGCCCGGGCCACTGGTTCAGTCTTGGTAAACGCCGAAACCCTGCAAATAATTAAGGAAGGACGGGCTGATAAAGGGGATGTCCTGGGACTAGCCCGTGTGGCCGGCATCATGGCCGCCAAAAAGACCGGCGAACTCATCCCTCTCTGCCATCCATTATTCATCAGCAGTGTAGATATTACCTTTTCCCTGGATGAAACAAATAATAAGGTGTTAATCGAGGCCACGGTGAATAGCCAGGGTAAAACCGGTGTGGAGATGGAGGCATTGGCAGCGGTCTCTATCGCCGCCTTGACCATTTATGATATGTGTAAGTCAAAGGATAGAGGAATAATTATCACGGACATCTGCCTCCAGGAAAAAGAAGGAGGGAAGAGCGGCCACTATACAAGGCCAAGTGTACCGTAATTATCAGTTAACAATGCGCCCTCCAGAACTCGACCCTATAGATGTTACGTTACTTACCAGGAGGCTTAAAACCACGCCTTTCGCACGAGGAGAGATTCAGTATCTACCAACCACTGGCTCCACAAATGATGTAGCGAGAGACCTGGCAGAAAAAGGCGCTCCGGAAGGGACTATAGTTATTGCCGAAAGCCAGACTAGGGGACGGGGGCGTCTGGGCCGGACGTGGCATTCACCACCGGGTACCGGCCTCTATTTTTCCATCGTCCTCCGGCCCTCGCTCGATCCATCCGACCTCCCCAAAATCACGCTGCTGGCCGGAGTAGCCGTTGCTGAAGCTATAGAAGAAACCACCGGCCTTCACCCGCTCATCAAGTGGCCGAACGACCTCCTGTTGGCAGGTAAAAAATTAGCCGGCATACTGGCAGAGCTTTATGGCGATATTACCTCACCTTATGTTATCCTTGGGATTGGCATAAATGTTCACACGCGCCGCGAAGAGTTCCTCCCTGAACTGCAAGAAACCGCCACCTCTCTGGACATGGCCGGCGGACAAAACATCTCGCGCGCCAATCTCCTGCAGGCCATACTTACGCATCTGGGAAGGTGGTATGAATCATTCAAGAAGGGAGCGTTTCAGCCCATCCTGGACGCCTGGCGTAAGAGATGTGTTATCATCGGCGCCCGAGTCAGGATACTCTCTGGAGAAAAAGAACTGGAGGGAACCGTTGTCGATATGGATGTGACGGGCGCTTTGCTCCTTAGGGATCAGGCCGGACAGATCCAGCGTATCTTATCCGGTGAAGTCATACGGTGGGAAAAATGAGTTATTCGCACCCCAGCGCATCTTCGAACCGTAAGGGACATGACGACCTGAGAATTTATAAAAGAGGCGGGAGATTCATCCCGCCTCTTTTTTTGCAAATGTAGAGGGCATTAGGCCAACTGGGCCATCAATTTCTCTGAGACTACATTGATGGGCGGCGCACCATCCACGGCAACTACCTTTGGCCCCGGCACTTTCTTGAAATAATTGACTGCCGCCATGGTGCCGCTGTTGGTATCGTAATAAATATCATGCCTTTTATCAATAGCGACCGTATCCTGGTCATCGGCCCGCGTCTTTAAATCACCTCCGCAGACCCGGCAGACCAATTTCCCATCCTTTTCTACCGGCTTGATGGCATCAATATAGACATGGTTGGGATGGTTGTTGTCATTGACGCAAAGCCTTCTGCCCATAATCCTTTCCGCGGCTGTCTTGCGGTCCAGGGCGATCTCCACGACATAGTCAAGCTTGATGCTGGCATCATTAAGCGCCTTGTGCAGGGCCTCGGCCTGGGCCACGTTACGCGGGAAGCCGTCCAGAAGCCACCCTTTTTTACAGTCATCCTCTTTAAGCCGGTTGAGGATCATGGGGATGGTGATGTCATCCGGTACCAGATCTCCCCGGTCAATGTATGCCTTGGCCTTTTTCCCCAGCTCTGTGCCCCCGCCTATATTCTTTCTGAATATAGCGCCCGATTCGATGTGGGGTATATTATACTTCTTCTGAACAATTGCCCCCTGCGTTCCCTTGCCACTCCCATTTGGACCAAAAATTAAGATGTTCATGAAACTCCTCCTTTCGCAAAAAATCACTGTTAGGACTATAGCAAAAAACCATTAATTATTTCCAGAATAAAATGAATATACATTCAAAAAATATTTGCCCCCTTCTCTATCAGCCATCTGAGGCTCTTGCAAAAGTCTTATGATCGGGTTGCCGTCATTCCGGCGAACTCCGGATCAGGTCCGGGGCAGGCGCCGGAATCCAGTGATTCCGACCAGATTAAGACACTACTGGACACCGGTTTTCACCGGTGTGACGACTTTTGCAAGAGGCTCATCTGTAAAGACTTGTATGCCCACCCGGGCCTTTCCGCCTTTGTCCTTGACAATCATATCTAACTCATATAAAGCAGAAAAAGTTTTCTTATTTCCCCCTTTTCTTAATGACGGAAGTGGCCGATATAGTAATAGATACAAGGGCCTTTGTGCCCTCAAGGAGGAGGATGCATGTACAGAATCCTTCATAAATATTACTTGCTTTGTCTGTCTCTCCTTCTCGTAATTACTTCGTGCTGGGGCTGCGCCCGGCTAAAGGACAAACATCCGGCCGAACCGGTGGATAGCCGGCCACAGGGCAGACTCGTTATGTTTTTAAATGGCCCGCCGCAGGCCAGCCTGAATCTCACCTTTAGCCTCAGCAGCATTGCCGTCTTCAGCGAAGAAGGCGGGTGGGAAGAGTTGCCGCTTAAACCGCAACCGATAAACTCCCGGGGTATAATCGGACGCCAGATCATCCTCGTGGAAAGCAAGCTTGTGGCCAGGACCTATGAAAAGGTGCGCTTTACCTTTGACCGGGCGCAGATCATTAAGGAAAATAAGGCCGCAGACCTTTCCATCCCTTCTGAAGGCCTGGAGATGGATTTTAAATTCAGGATAGTCAAAGGGCAGGATACTTCAGTTTTTATCAATTGGGATGTAGATGGGTCTATAGCGGATAATTATCTATTTATCCCCGCATTTGCGCTAAAGACAGAGATTCGCGGGGTAAGAAGCCAACTGGCTTATGTAACCAATGAAGAGTCAGACAATGTAACCGTTATTAATAGAGAATGGGACGAGGTTGTTTCTACCATAGCGGTAGGAAAGGCGCCATGCGGTCTGGCCGCCGGTACAAAGAAGACCAGGCTAAGGGTATATGTGGCCAATGCCAGGTCGAATAACATCACGGTCATCGATCCGACCCTAAACCAGGTTGAGCAGGCCGTACCGGTATCATTTGGTAAACAACCCCGGGCCATTGCCGCAGCGCAGACCCGGTCGGGCAAGGAATGTCTGTTTGTGGCCAATTATGCCTCTAACAATGTCTCCATAATTGATACGGATAATTATGAAGAGATTGCACAGGTCAGGGTAGGGGTTGGCCCCATCGCCGTAATCACCGACCCCCCCACGGACACCATATATAATATGAAAGGGCTGACGGCCAGCCAGTTGAGTCGCTGGAGGGATTACCGGGATCAACACCTGCATATATATGTAGCCAACAGTAAGACCAACACCGTATCCGTTATTATTTTTAATACTTCTACACTTGCTGTGCAAGATACCCATACCTTAACCGTGGGCTGGAATCCGATGGCCCTGGACGTAGATGTGGAGCGGGGTAAGGTCTATGTAGCTAATAACGCCTCTGATACGCTCTCAGTCATCGATGCATTAAAGATCATGGATGGCTCCACCTCGGACGCAGTAACCACCTTAACCAATGTAGGCACGGGTGGGGTGGACATTGCGGTTGATGCCTACTTTATGAGGCTGTATCTTTTAAAGGACCGGCCCGGTGAATTGCTCTTTCTTAAGACCCCGGTGGAGGCCATCGCTGCATCCCTGAAGTCTATCATGACACCCATAACCGGATTGATCAATATGGACGGTTCTCCCCGGTCTATGGCCCTGGACCCTGAAAGTAGAAAGTTTTATGTCGTGGATAGTGGGGGAGATGCAGTTCACGTTATAGATAAGACTACCCGACGTCAGATAAAGAGCATTCCCGTGGGTCGTAAGCCTTATGAGATTACGATGGTTCCTTTTTGATAGGCCGAGGATAAGGGTTGGATGTTAAACTTTTAAAGGTGATGGCCAGTCGTGCCATAGGCAGATTCGCACGCCCAGGCGTATCTTCGACCGGGGCAAACAAAGTGCCTGCCCTACGGAGGTTGTGGAGGGTAGTTATAGCCCTGGCTGTGCTTATAACTTACCCCGGCCCATCTGCCTGGGCGGTAGGTATAGGCGGCACGGCCGATATTCGTTATAACGCAACCAAACAAAAAAAGGATGGAGTCAAAACAAGCGACGGTTATAACTTTTCTCAAAATTATTATTTAAATCTGGCCGATGAAATTACCCCTGCGCTTTCTTATAGTCTCAATTTCCGGGCCAATCACAACAAAACTTCTACTACCCAGGACAGCATAACCACAAAAACTTACAGCCAGGGCGCTGAGCCGCAGATTGAATTCAGCCTGCATAACCCTTTTTATAATGCCAGCGCCGGCTATCAACGTACAGAGAGATGGAGCGGGGCATCTATCGCTAATGAGATACGGAAGACCGGCGATTATACCTATGCCCGGTTTGATATATCCCCACGTGACTTGCCGACTCTGGCCCTGCAGTGGGGCCGTAAACGGGATTTTGATTATCTTTCGCCCACGCGCCTCGATACCACCACCGACACCTATCTCCTGAATACAAGTTATGATTATGCCCCTTTCAGGCTTTACTACAATTATTACCTTACCCAGACCACAGATGATGCCCCCTCAGGCAATATCTATCGCACCGAGAGAGAGGCGCACACGCATAATGGCCGGCTGGATTACGGCCAATCATTTTTTGACGGCAAGCTGCCGGTTAATGCCAGTTACCAGGCCAACTATAACCGGAATATTATGGATATCTTTTCCACCGCCGCCGTGGTTACAGTACAGCGGACGCCTTTTCTGGGGCTTCATAAGAGGGATA
This sequence comes from Thermodesulfobacteriota bacterium, assembly GCA_040755415.1. Classification (GTDB taxonomy): domain Bacteria; phylum Desulfobacterota; class QYQD01; order QYQD01; family QYQD01; genus QYQD01. Next base: position 25,642 of record JBFMAZ010000013.1, read on the forward strand.
CGAACACAACTCCGACTCCAACCACACTCGAGCTCGCGACCCAAAACCTCCTTACAGATGGTGAAAAGAAGCCCGATGATACAAGTACAAACATCAACGTCGGGAAAACCGGATTGCCAAATTGGAACCTTAGTTCAAATCTACAGCACAATATAGGTCTGGAGCTGACCAGTACCAAATCAGTTAAGACCCTTCGCATTTACACAAACATACCCAAGAGCGACACCTCTTTTAACGTCCCCGGGAACGCCTTGGACCTTACCGTTTACTCAGGCACCACAGCATCCAATTGGACCGCGATAACCGGTGTTGCTTCTCCGGCTCCGAGCACCTCGGCGACAGAAGACGTTTATTTTTACGAGGTAAACTTTACTGCCCAAGAAGCCAGATTTTTCAAGGTCGTCAATACCTCAGAAACAGACCGTACTAACGTATATATCACAGAGATAGAAGCCTATGGGGATGAGACGGAAAAAACGGATATTACTGACCGGTTCGATCAGGGTCTGAATTTTAATACCAGCCTGAAGGCCAGGCCTGATCTGTCGGTTTCCTTCAGTTTTTACCTGACGCGCAATGACGAAGAACCATCATCCCTTCCCGAGGCGGCGAGTAATCTGTTGTCAACCATTTTTAGTAAGACCCAAAAAGGGGGGGAGGGTATATCCAGGGGGACCACTACGCGGAGCTGGGGTCCTTCTGTTAACTGGCAGCCTTATAGCAAGCTCTTGACCTCTTTGCGTTTCCAAAGGCAGGATTCGTGGGATACGGAGGGGACCACCGACTCGGCATCCAATACGTATGCCTTTTCTCTTAATTCCCCGCTTCTGGATACGCTGGATGCCACGTTTTCGGCGACCCGCAGTGAGCAGTACAGCTTTTCTGAGAAACAGACCATAAGCGACTCCCTTCTCTTCAGTACGCTGGCTAAATTGTACGACGGCGTCAACATGGTTACAGACCTGAACTATACCACCTCGGAGTCCTTTCAAACTAATATCACTACTGATACCCTTTCCCTTAATGGTAATATAAATGCTATACTGACACGCAGGCTGAGTGGAACCTTCACTTATGGTTTTAGCTGGCCTTCGCCTGGTACGGCCTCCAACCAGCAGTCTCTGGTGTTGACTTATCGCCCCAGTGCGCTGTTAAATTTTATGGCCTCGCTTCAGGCCGCCGATACTGGAACCGCCCATACTTTTGGCCAGAATTACAGTATAGACTGGCTCCCAGTCCCCGTACTTAATTTTAATCTGAGCGCCCAGGAGACGGAATCAGGAGACACAAAAAACCAGACCCTTACCTTCCAGAACAGGTGGCAGATAAATAGGTATATGGATTTTCAGTTTAATTATTCCTTTGGGCGTGTTAAATCATCGTCTGAAACGGATACCCATACCTGGGGGTTCTCGTTTACCGGACGGTTCTGAAAGGAGAAGGCATTATTGTTGACAGTGATACATAAAACTGATAAAAGCCGAACGTGGGCGGTTGTTTTGTTATTTTGTTTATGCTTGACTTTTGTATTATTCTTGCCTGCCTGCGCACCCGGCCGAAAGACTTATCTGCGTTCGGGCGTTGATATTCGTCAGATTACAAAGGTGGCAGTTATGCCTTTTGAGAATCTGACCAATGATCCGTATGCAGGTAAAAAGGTGCAAGATCTCATGATTACAGAACTTTTGCGCGGGGGGCGTGTGGATGTTATCGAGCCCGGCGAGGTATTAAATGCTATACGGAGTAGCGGGATTACCTCCATCAGTGCCTTGCATATTGAAAATATAAAGATTATCGGTCAGCGGCTGCGGGTCCCGGCGGTAGTGGTGGGTTCAGTCCATGCCTTCGGCGTAACGCGGGGCGTTACGATATCCTATCCCGAGGTAACTATTCACTGTATTGTGGTGGAAACCACTTCGGGGGCAATTATTGCTTCGACCCAGTACACGTCCGGTGGAACCGGCTTCTGGAGCAGGCATTTCAAGGCGGAAGGGCCTACCTTGGGCGAGACAGCCGAGGATGCGGTAAACGTTATAGTAAGGAGTCTGTTTTTACCATGAAGCAACGGGGGGCTTATCACTTTATAATTTGTCTTTTACTGGCGTTCACCTTTTCTGGTTGCGCCCGTGCGCCCAAGCCGAGTTTTTATATACGCCAGGACTTTGACTTTAGCTTTATAAAGAGGGTAGCCGTATTGCCCTTTGATAATCTTACCAATGAGAAGTTTGCCTCGGAAAGGATTAGAAGACTGGTAATTAATGAACTTCTGGCCTCGGGCCTGATGGATGTGGTCGTAGCCGGCGATCTTTCAGCCGCCCTTAAGGCGGCCAGGGTGGAATCAGTAACGGCCCTGCCTCCCCAGCAGATCAAGGAAATTGGCAGGGCATTAAATGCGCAGGCCATTCTTACCGGCTCAGTCGAAAGATATGAGGAACCCAAAGGTGGAACCTTTGCCGCCCCTGAAATTTCCATTTCCTTAGTGATGGCGGAGACCGATTCTGGTTCCATTGTCTGGTCAGTAAGTGTTTCTACCGGTGGGGCAGGTTTTGGGACCCGCCATTTTGGGGCACGTGCAGATACGATCAGTGAGGCATCTGAAAAGGCGGTTAAAAAGGCGATCCGGACGCTGTATCCATGAGAGATAAAATTCGAAATACGAATATCGAAATTCGAAACAAGATATTGATGGTAGAGGTACGAGATTTGCCCTGCTCAATAGTTTTTTGAACCTAGTGTAGTACGCTATAAATAGCGCAACATATATTCTGGTATTCTGGTAACAAAAACCGTCATTCCTGCGAAAGCAGGAATCCAGAAAGACAAAAAGACTAGATTCCGGGTCAAGCCCGGAATGACAATTAAAGTAACGGAACTTATAGCGCACTACACTAGACACCTCCAAGTAATTATGAAACAGCCCTATGTGGAAAATACTATCCTTTCTCTTAACTCTCCTTATTTTTTTACCTTCCTGTGCCGGGCGGACAGCACTCGATAGCGATGCCAGGCTGCCGCTGGCCCGAAAAGCTATAGCGTTGATGCCTTTTGAGAACCTTTCTGATGATAAAGAGGCCATCGAAAAGGTTATGCCCTATATACGTCAGTGGTTCAAAGACGCCGGTTTTGAAATAGTACCCGATGAAGTAGTTGAAAGATTTCTGTTGCGGCATGAAATTAGAAGTACCGGGCGTTTTTCAGATAAAACTATCCATGGTATGGAACGCGGGCTTGGAGCCGCTTATATTCTGCTGGGAAATGTAAATTCGTGCTCTGATGACCCGTTACTATCCATCTCTACCCGCCTGGTATCCGTGCCGGATGGGAATATTGTCTGGGGCGGGCATGCCAGCCGCAGTGGGGAGGAATTTAAAACGGTTCTGGGCCTGGGTAAGATTACGACCCTGGCCGGGCTTGCCCCTGTAGTAGTTGACGAACTTTTCTCTTCCCTCAAGCGGTTCGTGCCTCCGGATAAGGCAGAACGTGAAAAATGGCGTTTCCGGGTGGCGGTAATGCCCTTTGGAAACTTGAGCGCGCGCAAGGATGCCGGGGTTATCGCCACGTATCTATTCCTTTCGGGCATAGCGCAAAAACCGGGCTGGGCGACTGTTGAATATGGTAAGGTCTGGAATACCCTGGTTTCAGAGAACTATCCATACCGTGGAGAACTGGACTATGATACGTTGCAGGCGCTGGGCAGGAAACTTGAAGTCGATGGCATCCTGCTCGGAACAGTGGAAAAATATACTGAAGATCTGGGCGCCAAAGGACAGGTTATCCCGGAGGCAGCTATCAGCCTGCGTCTTTTATATGTTCCGAATAAAACCATTATCTGGGCAGATCGACTGGGGGCTACCGGCGAAGATGATATTTTAGTCCTGGATTGGGGGCTAATAAGAACGGCCGATAAGGTTGCCGAAAAGGTAATTAAAAAGTTAGTCACGCGTCTTCCATATATTGAGGTTAGATAAAATGGCCCTCTAGGAAGCGAAAAAATAACAAATTCCAAAGCCAAAAGTTCAAAACAATGACAAAGTTCAAATAATACCCGACAGACTTAATGGCAGAACTTATGTGCCTCTTTATAGTTGGACTTTGAATTTGATTTGACATTTGGATTTTAGGTTTTGAAATTATACAGTTACCTTACCTCTGACTTGCCAGAGTTAGGTTCGGTAAAGGGGTTAGATATGTCACTATTTATATTGTTACGAAACTGTATGGTGATCGGGTTGCTCCTGTTGCTTGCGGCCTGTAGCGGATTCATGACCACAGGGGGAACCCCTGTGGCCTGGGTGGATGGCGTACCGGTAACTGAGGGAGATCTAAAAGAGGCACTAAAGATAACCCATCGCACTGAGGCCGTACGGCCGGGTGAGCATCCCGATCTTATGGTTTATGTCAATAAATTGATCGATGAGCGCCTGATTGTCCAGGAGGCCTATCGGATGGGACTGGACAAGGACCCCTGGGTGCAAAATAAAATGCACGAGTATAAACTCAGGGAATCCGTGGTACGCCTCTATAAAGAAGAGGTTCAAGACAGGATCAGGATGAGCGATGACGAGATGCGGCGATTTTATAACGAGCAGATGGAGGAGGCACATATTCGCCAAATAACACTGGGGACTGAGGAAGAAGCCCTGAATATACGGGACCAGATTGAGGCTGGTTCTGATATGGCCGCTCTCGCCCGGGAGCATTCTATCGATATATTTAAAGATAAGGGGGGCGACCGTGGGTTTTTACGCCGGTGGCAGCTCCCGGAATCAGTTAGAGATGCGGCTTTCTCCCTCAAGGATGGCCAGATAGCACCCGTGATTAAGACTTCCTCCGGTTATCAAATAATAAAAATTGAGGAGAAGAAGGCCGCACCAGAGAAAAATTTAGAGGAGATAAGGCGGGTTGCGGAGAAATCACTGCGCAAGAAAAAAGAAGAGGCGTTAGGTCAGGAAGTTTTAAAGGGATATCGAAAGCAGGCCGATATAGTCATAAGCGGAGATTTATTGGCAGAGTTGCCGGTTTCTATTGATGCAGCAAAAGATGAAAAATGGGCCAAGGATGAACGGCCTATTGCAAAAATTGGAGAAGAAATATTGACGGTTGGCCAGTTCTGTCAACAGCTCAAAGATATGCCGGAGTCTAAGTTGGTTACCGACGATCCACTGGCCTTAAAGCGCAAGTTCATAGATAGCTGGATCGACCGCAAACTTGTAGATATAACTGCCTTGAATCGACATTATGAGCGGGATGAAGATTTCGGTCGTATGCTTAAGTATTATGAAGAATATTTACTAAAGAAGTTGTTTGCCCAGAAGGTTATATACCCGCAGATAAAGATTTCGGACGAACTTCTCAAAAATTATTACGACAACCACCGCGATAATTATCTTAAACCGGTTCAATACCGGATACGGCAGATTACTGTAACTGACGAGGCGCAGGCCCGGACCATCCTGGAACAACTGCGCGGGGGAGCTGATTTTGCCTGGCTGGCAAAAAATAAGTCCGAAGACGGCCTGGCTGAAAAGGGAGGAGACAGAGGCTGGATTTCAGGAGATAGCCTACCTTCTTCCTTCGCTAAGGCTGTTTGCGACCTTAAGGTTGGGGAATTGAGCGACATATTTTCAGAAAACGGCGCATATTTTATCGTAAAGTTGGAGGCCAAATCCGATGTTGAATATGAGGACTTTGAACAAATAAAGGATGCCGTGCAAAAGGACTACGTCAAGGAAAACTATGAGCAATTATGGACAAATTATGCCGGAGAGTTACGACAGGATGCTGAAGTCAGTATAAATACCCCCTTTATCCAGGAATTGGCGGAAAGATTCTTGCCTTCAAAAAAGGCCTCGTCCCTTGACAAGCAATGAAGGCTAATGATATGGTGCTGCGCATGAAAAATTCGAAATTCGAAGCTCGAAATTCGAAAATTAAAGTAGTTGGCCTTGTACTATTTGTCTGCCTTATCATTTTAAGTTGTGCTGAGGCGCCGACCAGGCCTCAGCGAGGTTTCGCTCCGAAGGCATGTCTGGACTGCCATGGCAAGAAGTTCGATGATCTCAAAAAACCTTATGTCCATGGTCCGGCGCTCGAAAAAGACTGCGAAGTATGCCATGATCGCCATGGTAAGATACCCATCAGGACATTCAAAAAACCGGGTGCCGCATTGTGTTATACCTGCCATGCCGCGGAAAAACTAGGGATAAGTGAAAAAGCTGCGGTTCATACCCCTATAAAAGAAGGCAAATGTATACCCTGTCATGCCCCGCATGCCGGTGACAATAAACTCTTCTTAAAAAAGCAGGGTAATAGCCTTTGCTTTGATTGTCACCAGGAGACTCTATTTAAAGGCGCTAAAATCCATGCCCCGTTAGAAAAGGGGTGCTTGACCTGCCACAGACCTCATGCCTCACCCCAGGCCGATCATCTTGTCAAACCAGAGACAGAGCTTTGCCTTGGTTGCCACAACTCAGGGAGCGCCTCTTTCCGGACAGCCCATCAGAATTACCCAGTGGAAAAGGCGCATTGTACGGGATGCCATGACCCGCATGCCACGGCCCATCCTAAGTTACTAAGACCTTCTATACATAAGCCGCTGGCGGAAAAAAGGTGTAGTTCCTGCCACCGTCCATCTGCAGATAAAGAGCCGCTAAAGGCCGTGGCTCAGGATGGCGCCCTTTGCTACTCCTGCCACGAGCAGGTGGCCAGGCGATTTGAACAGGTCTGCCGGCATAAGCCCATACAAGAGGGCAAGTGCCTGGTCTGCCATAGTCCCCATGCCACGGATTTTGTCCCCCAGTTGGTTAAGGATGTCAACTCTCTTTGTTTTGCCTGTCATAAAGAGAAGGCAGGTTCTTTGAAGGCAGGTGTGCCGCATGCGCCACTCAAAAAGCAGGGTTGTACGGCCTGTCATGATGCACATGCCTCGGCTAATACTAGATTGCTCAAGATGGAAAAAGAGAAGCTCTGTCTCGAGTGTCATAAGAAGACAGAGGAAGAACTAAGGGCAACTTATGTACATAAACCCCTTGCATCTGATCAGTGTACGACCTGCCACAACGCCCATGGATCCAATTATAAGGGAATGCTGGGCGTATCCCCGGAGGCCCTGTGCTACAGTTGTCATAAGGAGGCCAGAGATAAATTTTATAAGGCATACGTTCATACCCCGGTAAGTAAAAAGAATTGTACAGGATGTCATAAGCCGCATGGAGCAAATTATAAATCTCTTCTCAAGCATTCCAAGGTGGATATTTGTTTCTCCTGTCATGTAGAAATGAAGAACATAGGTGCAGAAGGCAAGGGTCATCCGCCATTTATGAGGAAGGAATGCCAGGGCTGTCACGACCCCCACGCCAGTAATTATCCGATGCAGCAAGCGCTTCCACCTTCTGAACTCTGTCTGAGGTGTCATAAGAACTTCGTGGCCAAAGGAAAAGACGCCCCGGCCGTACATCAGCCGGTAAAGGAAGGAAACTGTATCAGTTGCCATAGCCCGCACGGTACAAAACTGGCCAGTTTGCTCCTCAATCAAACCGGTGAGTTGTGTCTGTCCTGTCATGGCCAGCTAAAGGAGGCGCTGCGTTCGGCCCGGGGGCATACGCCGGTCAAGCAAGGTAATTGCCGCGGCTGCCATCTGCCCCATTACGGAGAAGAAAAAGGGCTCTTGGCCAACCGGGATCCATTCCTCTGTCTCCAGTGCCATGCTGCCGATAAACCTACCAATATCAAGGCGCATCAGGGATTGCTCCAAAACACCAGCTTATGTCTGGAGTGTCATGAGCCGCATATATCCGCCAAAGGGAGTTTGTTGAAGAAAAATGAGCACAGTCCTTTTGCCAAGAGAGATTGCAGGCTGTGTCATAAATAACATGGATATCTACCGCAGAGGCACAGAGGCCGTATAGATAAATGACAAATATCAAAATCCAAAGTTCAAATCAATGACAAAGTTCAAATGATGAAACATTGACAATACCCGGAAGGTTTATGGAGTGGAGAGATATTAACAAGATGAAGGTTAAGTTAGCTATATGGCCTTTACTGGGCTTTTTTGCCTGGATACTTACGGGCGAGGCGGCGGCAAAGCCTTCGGCTGATACCTGTTATAGCTGCCATAGCCAGTTAAAAAAGGAATTTGCGCAAAAAACCATACATGATCCAGTAGACAAGGGCCAGTGCACAGCCTGTCACAATCCTCACGCCACGAACCAGGATAAGTTTTTAAAAGACGAGATAAACAAGGTCTGTTATAGTTGTCACAAGGGATTGGCACAGGAACTGGGGCGTGGGCACGTTCATTCCGTACTTTTGCATGATAAATGCACGCGCTGTCACAGTCCCCATGCCTCTGCACACAGAAATCTGCTGGCTAAAGAAGCAAATAGTTTATGCCTGGACTGCCATGAAGGTGTAAAAAAGCAGCTTGCCTTTTCCTACTCTATACCGCCCTTCCGGGAGAAGAAGTGCCTTTCTTGTCACGAACCACATGTCTCCAGGGAGGAAGGGTTGGTAAGGAAAAGTATAAATCGTCTTTGCCAGGACTGTCATGGCATTAAGTGCAAGAGTAAAGGCGTTTCTCTGGCCTTTGCCCTCCAGGATGCCGACTGCACTAACTGCCATAATCCCCACGCCTCAAACAAGAAAGGGGTTTTCAACCCTGTAGCCCATCAGTCTTTCGTTGATCAAAAATGTGAGGCATGCCACGATGCGATTGCAGCAAATAAGCCCCTTACGACAAAGCTAACCGGCCGGGCATTATGCTTTGATTGCCATGGCAATAAGAAAGATATGCTATCTAAGATATACGTTCACGCCGGAGGAGGTACCTGCACCACCTGTCATAATCCTCATGCCTCGCAGGATAAGGGCCTTATCTGGAAGAAAGAGAAATGGCTCTGCATCTCCTGCCATTCCGACACAGACCGGCGTGAGAAGGCATCCATTGAGAAGCAAAAAGACATCCGCTGTACGGCCATAATAGAAGGGAAATGCTCCCATTGTCATGATCCACACGCCGCAAATATGCCCCGTTACTTTAAAGGCGATGGCGTTGATATCTGTGTAAGTTGCCATAAAAGAGAACACAGCTTATCGCATCCCCTCAGGGAAAAATCTATAGATCCGCGGACTAACCAGCCGACTTATTGCACTACCTGTCACGGAATGCATACTGCTGAAAACAAATTTATGCTCTATTTCGACCGCAAAAGGGAACTGTGTATAGAGTGTCATAAAAGGGATTAAGGAGCTTGCGGTATGGCTTTGATATTTGGCAGGATCAGGTTTTTATTAATTGTCCTTGTGCTGTGTAGCATTATGTCGGTTTTTTTCGCACTTAATCCTTGTATTGCCCAGCAAAAGGCACCCTTTGCCCTCCAGGTTGGTTTTACACAACTGGAAGGCATGGGCAAATTGAAGCAGATCCGGAGCCTTTTCTGGTCACAGGCCAAAAATAGACTGCTTGTGGCCGATACCGGCAATAACCGCCTGCTTTTCTTTGGCGACAGCGAGGGTAAATTCCGGTTCCTGTCTGAATTTAAATCTGACAAAATGGTGTTACCCATTAGCGCTGTAGAGACCAGCCAGGGGACGATTATAGTCATTGAGCGAGGTGCTCAGAGTATTATCAGTTATAATCCTGAGACCGGCGAGAGACGCGGCATTCTTGGGGATGAATTTCCTGATGCCTCGTCCTTCTGGCCTACTTATCTGGCCTTAGATGATAAGGACAATCTTTATGTCGTGGATCAAGGGAACCAGAGAATTTACATTTTTGATGGAAGTCTAAGGTATAAGCTCCATATAAATTCTCCTGAACCGAAGTTCACAGGATTTTCAGCGGTGGCAGTTGATAAGGACGGGAACATAATTGCGCTTGAGGCCCAGCGCGGTATAATCTATGTCTTCGATAAAGAAGGAAAGATTATCCGCCAGGTTAGTAAGCGCGGGGAGCTCCGCGGAGAAACTGAATTTCCGGTGGACATAGCTGTGGACGGACAGGGGCGCATTTACATCCTGGATTCTCACCGGCATCAGGTCGTTCTTCTTGACCGGGAAGGAAATTGGCAGGGGGAGATAGGCGAAAAGGGGTGGAAGGAAGGAAAGCTCATATTCCCCCATCGGATAGCGGCAGCTTCTGATTACCGCCTGTTTATCGTTGATGCCGATGATAATCGCCTGCAGGTTTTTATCCCGGCCGGGGGATCGGGGCAATAGTTAGTGTTCATCCGGAAACCCCGGTTTTTTCCCTCTCCCCTGGCGGGAGAGGGTTAGGGTGAGGGGGATAACCTAGCGATTTTCCTATCAGTTCACCCTCCCCCCCAACCCCCTCCCGTCGAGGGAGGGGGGAGTTTTTAGGGGTTTCCGGATGGACACTAGTTAGATTAACTGTAACGAGATCTTCTGAGTCATAAAATAATAAACTTAGAACCCCTCACCGTGGTCTTTAGTCTAGCCACGTGAGGGGTTTTATACTAATACGGAGGGTATAGGATAATGGGTACATTCAAAAAAATCAGGATCATTGCAGTTCCACTTATTGCAGGGGGGATTTTGTTGGCCGGCGGATGTCAGAAAAAGGAAGACATAAAAACGGCGCAAAAGGAACCGGCAATGCCTTCTGAACCGTCTATGCACGGACCTGCTTCAGCCGGGCAAGAGCAGATGCCCCCGGCCATGGGAAAACAATTCCCGAAAGAGATGCTTGAAGCCATCCGTGAAATGGAGCAAAAACCGGATGTGAAGCCTGTTAAAAAAGGTCATGCACCGGTGGTTGTCCCCCAGGATGTCCAGGGCAAATGGAAAGCGGTAGTAATAGTAGTGGTTAATAAACAAACGAACGAAAAAAAGGATTATGTAGTAGGGATTAACAAGGAATTTGCAGTTCCCAATAGTAAGATAAAAATTAAGGTATTAAATTTCCTGCCTAATTTTTCTATGTCTCCCCAGGGGATAACATCGCTTTCTAATGAACCTAAAAACCCGGCTGCCCAAGTGATCGTTTATGAGGACGACAAGAATGTTTTTGAAGGCTGGCTGTTTGAAAAGTTTCCTCAGGTACACCCTTTCCAGCACAGGGTGTATGCTCTGTTGCTGAAAAACCAAATACCGATTTAGATGTGTTAGCCACGAATACGCACGAATGTACACAAATTATACAAATAAAACAGACGCAATGAGATGCTATAAAATGGTTTCTATCGAGCCTCTTGCAAAAGTCTTGTAAATGGCGTTCTTGTCATTCCGGCGAAAGCCGGAATCCAGTAATTTCAAGCAGTTTAGATACCTCTGGACACCGGTTTTCACCGGTGTGACGATTTTTGCAAGAACCTCTATCTGTTCGAGTTTATTCGTGTCAATTTGTGGCAAGCAGTTCTTAATGATTGCGGTGACAGGTGCGGCAAGAGCCTGAAGAGGACATATTCGCGCCGTATTCGAAGCGGAGGATGCTTGGATAGGGAGAACCGTGGGCACGGTGGCACGACAGACACATTACTACCTCATTGCCTGACGGGACGTTTACTTCTGACGGATTTTTTGTACAATCGAGATTAAGCCTGGCTACGGGCACAATCGGGTTATATTCTGTATAACCGGAGAATTCCCCGTCCGGAATGGGAATATCTGTCGGGTGCCTTAACCAGGGGCTCTTGCCCCCGGTACCGGCCGCACCGTGAAAGTTACCTGCATTGGTGCCCAGGGCATCGCTGCCATGGCATTGACCGCATAAATAGCTTATGCTCTTTGGATCACGCCAGTTATCAGCCCCCTGGTATTCGTTATGCTTATCAGAGGCAGTCTTGCATTCCCATTTGTAGCCGTCTTCATTCATCTCCCGCCCGGTAACCCCCAACAGAAACCGATAACTTGTTGCTACCGTCTTTCCATCGGACGGTTTGGCAGGGTTATAGGCATGATGGGCTCCCTTCATGGCTTCGCGTGGCGAGATCTTGGTGCGGTCGCCATGGCAGCCATATTTACCGGCACATGTGAGCCGGACGCTGGTGAAATTCAAGAAGGGGTCATTTAGCCCTGGTGCGTTAATGGTATCCGGTCCTATATCCGTAAACCCATCCACATTATGGCCATGGCGACTGCCGTGAAGGCCGACATAATAAAAATTGCCGCCGGCTAAGTCTGTTCCGGAATTATGATAAACATAAGGGGTTGATCCGGCCTTACCGGTATTGCCTGTTTGTATGGCAGCGTGGCAACGGGTACAATGCTCTGCACCTTGATCTTGTGTGTCTTTTGTAACTACGGCCTTGTAGGAGGCATGACATCTTTCACAATTAGTATCTAATGCCAGTGCATTAGAACTTACCCATGTGAAATAAGTCCATAATACAGGTATTATCAACCAACGGGACGCCGTTTTCACTATTATTCCTATCTATGGATTAGGCCGGTGGTCAGAGATTTTATTATCTTATCGGCGTCCCGTTGGTTTTCTTTAGTACATGGCCTTAAATCCCCTTTTCGGCTATAAGGTTAGCCAGGTCTGCAAGGCGACAGGAATAACCCCATTCATTGTCGTACCAGCAAACGACTTTGGCCAGGTTGCCTCCCAGCACCTGTGTGAATTCGGCATCTATTACGCTGGAATGGGGATCCCCCTTAAAGTCAGAGGAAACCAGGAAATCCTCCGAATAAGACATGATGCCCTTTAGCGGACCGTTAGCCGCGTCTTTCAGTGCCTTCCTGAGGTCATCTGTAGCGACATCTTTTTCCAGTAGCGCTACGAAATCTACCACGGATACGGTAGGCGTAGGAACCCTTAATGAATATCCGTCGAATTTGCCTTTGAGTTCCGGTATTACAAGCGCCAGGGCTTTTGCTGCTCCGGTCGAGGTGGGAATTATATTGCAGGCCGCAGCGCGTGCCCTTCGCAGGTCTTTATGCGGTAGATCGAGGATACGTTGATCATTGGTATAGGCATGTACAGTGGTCATAACACCTTTCACAATTCCAAATTGATCGTTAACGACCTTTGCCGGTGGAGCGAGACAATTAGTGGTACAGGAGGCATTGGAGATAATATGGTGGCGGTCCGGGTCGTAAGCCTTCTCGTTAATCCCCATAACAATGGTGATATCTTCTTCCTTAGCCGGAGCGCTTATGATTACTTTTTTGGCCCCTGATTCCCTGTGCATATTGGCCTTGGGCCCGGTGCGAAAGAGGCCGGTGCATTCCATAACGATGTCCACCTCGACCTCATGCCAGGGTATCTGGGCGGGATCCCGTTCTGAAAAATTGCGAATTCTCCAATCACCAACGACCATTTCGCCGTCCCGGATTTCTGCCGGAACATTAAATTTTCCGTAATTGGTATCATATTTGAGCAGATGGACGTTGGTAGGCGCATCAAACAGATCGTTAATAGCTACTACCTGCAAGTTTTCCGGGTGTCTTTCCAGTATAGCCTTTACCGCCTGGCGACCGATGCGGCCAAACCCGTTTATACCTATTCTTGCCTTTCTCATGGCTTTTCTCCCCTCTTTAATCATCAAAAAGTCTGTATTCATAAGCAGCCAGAAGTTCATAATCTGCTTTAAGGGCTTGATGCAAGCGGGCATTCTCAATGGCGATGGCGCTGAGGTTGGCGATGGCCGTCAAGAACTCTACCTCCTCAGGGGCAAAATCCCTGCACGTGGCGGTATAGACGCGTAGTACGCCTATAGCTCGATCTTCAAGCATAAGGGGTACTACCATTACCGAGGCAATGCCTTCTTCCCTTGCCTTTTCCGGATATTGGAAGCGCGGATCAGTGCACGCGTCGCGGATAGTGACTTTCTTACCGGCCAGGGCCTCCCGGTCAATACCGCTTTTTTCTACTTCTACTGCACCCTTACGTAAATACCCCTTACTCAATCCATAAGAGGCCCCTAGGAGCAGCCGCTTACCTTGCTTATCAAGGAGTCTTATAGAACAAGCCTTGGCCTCTACGGCCGAAGTAACTTGTTCTGCTATTTTCGCCAGGACCGTAACCGGATCCAGACTAGAATTTATTACCCTGGCTACCTCGTATAGAGACCGGTAATAGTCCCTTTCTTTGCTTTTCATAAAAATGCCTCCTTCCTCAGTGGGCTTTGGTCTTCACGAAATGCGCTATAGTTTTATATTATTAGGGAAAAATATCTTTTTGTAAATGTAAAGATTGAAGTAAAGGATCTTGAAACGTGTGTCTTGTTGTTTAAGATGTGATGGCTATGATTTTAAAAAGGACTGGATTTTTAGTTAGTTCTCAATTGTACCTATGGACTGAAGTGCGGTCCGGGCCTCTTTAAAAAGGGGATTAACCTTAAGCGCCTTTTGCCATTTTCTCCTAGCCTCAGCTATGTGTCCCATTTTTTCATAAACCAGGCCCAGATGATAGTAGATTTCGTGATCTTTTTTCATCCGTTGCTGTGCTTCTTTAAGATGGTGGAGGGCTTGGGGATAATTATTTTTGAGATAATAAATCCGCCCTACTGTCTTCCAATAGAGGCTGTTTTGGTGATCGAGTTCGAGCGCTTTTTGACATAATGTATGGGCAATTTCCAGGTCGTTTTTTAGTTCAGCATAAAGCATACCCAACCAACTGAAGGAAAAGGCGTCAGCAGGGTTGCTCTTGACCGCCCTTTTAAATGCAGCCATAGCATCTTTTTTTAGATTCAAGCCGAGATAAGCCTCACCCAGGTATCGGTATATATACCCCTTAGCATCCGGGCACTTCGCTGCTTTTTGAAAATAACCAACGGCCTCCGTCCCTCTTTTCTGTTCTTGCAATAACTTTCCCATCTGAAAGAGGATCTCAAAATGATTCCCATTTAATGAAGCCGCCTGTTGCAGGGCCAAAAAGGCCTTGTCCGGGATGCCGGTTTTGAGATAGGCCAAACCCAGATTGTATTGGGCCATAAAATTATCTTTTTCCAGGGACAGGGTCTTCTCAAAACAGGAAATGGCCCTTTTATACCATTTAAGCCGGGCATAGCAAACGCCCAGGCTATTTAAGAGATTGACGTCTTGCGGATCGAGGGACAGCCCCTTTTTATATTCCATTATGGCGCCATGGATATGGCCTGCATTGAAGAGCATATCCCCGCTTATATTGAGACTTACGGCATTAAAGGCGGTAATGGTGTCCGGGCCAAAGAAATCAGTATGTACAAGCGCCTTGTAGGCGTTAAAAGGGATCTCCTCTTTTTCATAATTGAGCGCCGGATAGCCGGCCAGGCCCATAGATACGGTCCTGCCGCACTCTTCCTTGATCTGAGATTTCAAATGCTTTCCTGCAAGAAGGGCCTCTTCCGGGCTAATATCCGGCAGGTAAATGAAAAAGGAGTCCTCAGTACACGGAAGGATCGACTGCCCCGGCGATAACCAGGAGTTTATCTTTTCCAGAAAAGGACTATAATCCCCTCCCCCATCCCGGGCGTCATATCTTGCCAATATCAAGGAAAACTTCTTTGTTTTTCTCCACTTCCTTCCCAGTTTATCCGTAACCCGATGAATATTTACTGCCATTTTAAGGCTGATGGTCTCTTCGAGCTCCCGGGAAAAACAAAGAGGATAATCGAACCTGCCTTTGGCGACGGCCAGAGTCTCTTTACCTTTCTCGATAATAAGATCATATAACTTTTCTGGCGGCAGATTCCGGCATTTTTCGTCTGAAAATCCCCCCAACCCCCCTTTACTAAAGGGGGGTGAGGGGGGATTATTTTCATTGTCCTTTGTGTCACTACACGACTTGTGTGTTTCGTTGCTGTTTATCGGATAGGTCAAAAGCCCTATAGCCGCCTTAATCCCATCCTTAAGGCGTCTTTTATTAAAAAGTTCAAATATAGCCAGACTTATATTGCGGCCTCTCTCCTCATCACAAAAGGGCAGGACCAGGGCTAGGGTTGACTTATCTCTGCGGAACAGGCAGGAAAGAGCGATGCCTTTCA
Source organism: Thermodesulfobacteriota bacterium (assembly GCA_040755415.1). GTDB lineage: Bacteria > Desulfobacterota > QYQD01 > QYQD01 > QYQD01 > QYQD01. Next base: position 41,571 of record JBFMAZ010000013.1, read on the forward strand.
GCTCATTTTTTATGGCCGGGATAATATCCGCCCAGAATTCACTGCGGCGGCCCGGTTTAAGGCTCGGGTTAGGGCGGCGCTTTAATGGATGATTAAAGAGTATCTCCATGAAAATTATTGAAAAGTTGGTATGCAAAGCAGGCAAATCCGGAAAGCCCTCTAGTTCGGATACAGGTTTGGTATCCCTGCCCTTCTGGCCCGTAGTTATAAGCCGGATAAGGGTATCTTTAAAAAGTCCCGGGGCTAGTGCGCCGCTTTCCGCATCCGTAAAATAGGTCTTATATACCCGGACTTTTTCCAGGATTAATTGGCTGAGCTTCGACCATTGGCTGGATAGTATATCTTTGTCAAATGTCCCGTCTGTATCTTTAAGTACAGCTATGCCGAGGGGCTTATTTTGCCATATAAAAGGCAAGGATACGGAGTCGGTGTTTTTTTCAACGACAGGGACACTATTTGAAAAGACCTCTTTTATCTGAAAATCCCCCCATCCCCCCTTTAGCAAAGGGGGGTGAGGGGGGATTATTTTCATTTTGCTTTCGGTAATCAGGGGGCTAAGGATATCCGGCGCACAGTTCGCAGGCCAAAGGAGTACATCCTGGGCCTGAAAGAGAAGGCTTAAGTCATTCCTTATATCTTCCTGGAAAAGGAATATATCCTGTGGTTCTAATGAAGCTATGGAGGGCCTTTTTTCCATGTTGGCTTACTCCGAAAGGACTGTTTTGATGGCTTCGACAATATGTGGAATTTCTTCCGTGCTCACTGTGCGCATGTCTATGATAAATTGATCGTTTTCAATACGGCCGATGACCGGGCGAGGAAGGCTTCGCATCCTGGCCTCCAGTTCTGTGACGGAAAATCCCCTTGGCCTGACGGCTACGGCCCGGCTGGGCAATTTCTGAAGCGGCAGTGCCCCCCCGCCTACCTGGGAATCAACATCTATAACCTGCAACGAAAGATGCTCCACGGCTATCTTTGTCAGGCGGCGGTAAAGCTGCAATGCCTTTCGGTTGATTTCAGAGATGGGCATGGTCAATAAATGTAGTGTAGGTATCTGCTTGACGGCCTCTTCCTCGTCAAGGTACAACCTTAACGTGGCCTCCAGGCTGGCCAGAGTTAACTTGTCGATTCTTAGCGCCCTATTCAGGGGATTACTTCGGATCTGTCTGACAAATTTATCCCGGCCCAGGATGATACCGGCCTGGGGCCCTCCCAGTAATTTGTCCCCGCTAAAGGTCACTATATCTGCCCCGGCCTGGAGCGCTTCCTGGACGGTGGGCTCTTTAAGCAGCCCGTAGCGGGAAAGATCGGCAAAACATCCGCTCCCCAAGTCCTCCACCACTGGAAGACCATGTCTTTTACCCAGCGCCACCATATCCGCTAATGGAACCTCAGAAGTAAAGCCCAATATGTGGAAGTTGCTGGTATGGACCTTCATTAGAAAGGCCGTACTCTCAGTTATAGCCCGTTCATAATCTGTCAAATGGGTTCGGTTGGTCGTGCCCACCTCCACCAGTTGTGCCCCGCTCCTGGCCATTATATCCGGGATGCGGAAGGATCCCCCAATTTCTACCAACTGCCCGCGGGAGACAATAACCTCTTTGCCCCTGGCCAGGGTATCAAGTACCAGGAGCACGGCCGCCGCGTTATTATTGACGACGAGAGCGGCCTCGGCGCCGGTCAACCGGCGGAGTATCTCTTCCACATGCACATACCGGCTGCCGCGCTGCCCGGCAGACAGGTCAAATTCGAGGTTTGAGTAGCCGGCAGCGACGGTGTTCATCTGGTCAACCGCTGCGTCCGCTAATAATGACCGGCCGAGGTTGGTGTGGATGACCACTCCCGTGGCGTTTATAAGTGGGCGGAGACTGGGCCGGCCAGCCTGACTTAAAAATTCCTTTAACGATTCCGTGATATTGTCCAGAGAGGTATCCACGTGGGATGCCTGACTATTTGCGGCCAGGATTTGGCCGCGGATTTTTTCCAATACCTGGCGGATGACGGATACCACCAGGCGGCGGGGATATTTTTCAAGTAATGATTGTGTCTCTGAAAGAGATAATATTTCATCTACCGGAGGGATGCTTCGTAGCAGGTTATTGGTATCTTCCCTGGATGGCATGTTTTAACTAGGCGTAACTCCTTAGCCCTTAGAAACAGTCATTGATCCCGAACGTTCCGATTGCTGTTCAAGTTGGCCGACCTTATTAACATAAGAGCTTATACGGTCTCTATCTTCGGTTTTCAGACCTATAAATTGTAGTCCAGCCATTACTATCTTTTTATCTCCTTCCGTCCCCAGGCTTGACCATACCACCTGGCAATCCGTTTCAATAGGAAGGCTTTCGCCCGGAAGATTGAAGCGTACTGCACATCTCGCCCCCACAGACACCGGGTCATCAACTCTTACCAGTAAGCCGCCTCCTCCTATATTGACGGCATAAGCCTTGGCGAAATCCCGGCCGGATTTGAATTGAATGTCCAGGGTCTTCGCTGCACGTTGATCCTGGCGGCCGGAAAATGCGCTAATTCTAGCAGTCGTTTCACGCAGACGTTTTACCAAGGCCCTGAATACCATGCGCATATCCTGCGACAGTTTATTATATTCATGGTCCAGGAGATCACGGTCCACGATACCTAGGGAGACGTTACCCCTGGCTATGGCCGAGGCGGAGCGCGGCGTTTTATCGACAAAACTCATTTCTCCAAAGACGTCGCCTTCTTTTAGGGTCTCTACGATAACCTTTTGCCCCCGGCAATATTTTGAGATTTCAACCTGGCCAGATAAGATCACATAGATCCAATCTCCGTAACTTCCCTCTTTAAATATATAGTCTCCGTCTTTAAACTGCATTTCATTCACAATGGAAAGCATGGGCTTCTTTTGCTCCTTGAGGGTTAAAGACCAAAGCACCTATCCTTAACGTAAAAGATTATTTAGTAGCCCTATAAATGGGAATATTTCTTTGTTGAATTGGTACGTTACTCATTTTACATAGGTATGTCAAGATGTTATCACTTTTATGAGTGCCGGAAGGCATAATCTATCCCTCAAGACCTTAGTATTATTGAAGACATGCAAGAAGTGCCGGAGGGATAACCTATGGCCTGAATTTCGTGTTACGGTTTATATGCTGTAGAATTTGGTCGTAAATTCTGCTAGGATGTGACGGTGAGATCCGCCTCCGGCGGCATGGGACACGGCCTGGGTAACGCGCTGCAAGGCATATTAACCATAAGGAATTGTTTGACAATGGACAACGGCAGGATTCGCAAAAGAGATTCGGCAAGGCTGGTGTGGGATAGTAAGCCCCGCCGTGCGCCGAATCCCAAAGATATAGAGTTTCAGACCGCAGAGGTGGTCATCCTCAACCCTGTACATAGAGGACAGCTCCCTTTATCATTTAAAGACGGAATCTTGGGTGAGGCGGACATTGACAAGCAGAAGATGAACCGGCTCATCTGGGGTGACAACCTCCTGGCTATGCAGGCCCTGTTGGCCCAGGGATATGAAGGGAAGATAAACCTTATCTATATCGACCCGCCCTTTGACTCCAAGGCTGATTATTCCCACAAAATGACCATTCCCACTAATCCCTCTGGGAGAGGGCAGGGTGAGGGTCTTGAATTCACCAAAGAACCCTCGGTCATAGAGCGTCTCGCCTACAAAGACACCTGGGCCGGAGGCACGGACTCTTACCTTGATATGCTCTATCCCAGATTGCAGTTGATGAAAAGGCTGCTGGCAGAGGATGGGAGTATATATGTGCATACAGATTGGCATGTAGGGCATTATGTGAAGGTGCTGATGGATGAGGTGTTTGGGAAGGAAAATTTTATTAGCGGTAACACGTTAGCTGTTTGAAAAGAGCTAGTCGTCCAGAAAACGGCGCCTCGAAAATCCCCCTTAATCCCCCTTTTTCAAAGGGGGAAATGTTTCTCCTCCCTTTGGAAAAGGGAGGTTGGGAGGGATTTTAAAATACTTTTTCAAACAGCTAAACTGATACTATTAGCGAAATAGTATGGAAACGAACTGGCGCGAGGTCGATGTCAAAATATATTAATGCGATTCATGACGCAATTTACATTTATGCAAGAAATATCAACAAAATGCTGTGGAACGGATATGTTACTGACTTTTCTGATGAGTATAAAAAGCGTTATTACAGGAATAAGGATGAACGTGGTAGATATTTTCAAGATACCTCTTTGATAGCTCCGGGCGAAGGATATTTATATGAGTGGAAAGGTATTGCAAAGCGCTGGAGATACAAAAAAGAAAAGATGGAGGAATTAGAAAAAGAAGGGAGACTTATCTATACAAATAAAGGGGGTGCCAGATATAAAAGATATTTAGATGAAATGCCCGGAGTTGCTCCTCAAGATATATGGTTAGACATCCCGCCTGTAAACTCACAGGCTTTAGAAGATACTAATTTTGACACCCAAAAACCCGAAGCCCTCCTCGAACGCATCATCAAAGCATCTTCCAATGAGGGCGATCTTGTCGCTGACTTTTTTAGCGGCTCAGGCACAGCACTTGCTGTTGCGGAAAAACTTAACCGTCGCTGGATTGGCTGCGAGCTTGGGAAGGTGGGCATACAGGTCACCCGCGCAAGGCTTGTAGAACAGCAGGCCAGGCCCTTCCTTATTGAGAACATAGGCAACTATCAAAGGGAGATGATCTATCTCACCGGCGGCAGGATTTATGAGATGCAGCATCTCATCCTCAAGCTTTACGGCGCAACTCCCCGTGATAAATTAAGCGGACTTGGGATAAGAAAGGGTGAAGACGGCATAGAGGAGCTGGTTTATGTTGGTTACCCGGACCGGCCGGTTACCGCAAGCAAGGCGGAGGAACTGGCCATCCAGGCGCAAAAACTAGACGGCAGGGGCTATAAGAGACTCATAATCCTGGGCTGGGATTATGAATACAACTATCATCAGGCGCTTGAATCAAGAAAGAAGGCAATCCCCCCTCACCCCCCTTTACCAAAGGGGGTAAGGGGGGATTTTGTTGAGGTTATAAGCCGGGACATCCCGCCGGATATATACGATTATTTAAAAAAGGCAAGGACAGAGGAAGACATCGAAGCCCTTTCAGACAAGGTTACCTTCTATGAAAGGCCATACCTGAAGATGGATGAACCAAGGATAAGCGATTTAAAAGACGGCAAGGTTGAGATTAGCCTGTCCATGAAACGCTACGTCCTAATGGACATTCCCATAAGCCAGACCTCCAAGAAAGGGCAGGAAGACTATGCCGCCCTGATGAAGATAGCAAAGGATAATTTTGCGGTGCTTATCGACTACTGGGCGGTTGACTGGGACTATGACGGTTTTACCTTCAAGAGCCAGTGGCGGGCATTCCGGGGCAACGGCAAAAAGGCCAGGACCGTTACCACCGAGGCAAAGGAGATTTTGGAAAAGAAAAGACGCATGATTGCTGTGAGGGTGGTGGATATATTCGGGAATGATGCCGGGGCTACGGTTGATTTACAATCCTGAAATAAGCAAGGGGATTATTGCATGATTTATGCGTAATCTGCAATAAGGGCCGATGTTATTGCAATATTCATCAATAAGCAAAAGAGGCTGGTGTGAACCCAAAGGATTTTAAAAGTTCACCGTCAGGTGAGTGTATAAAGACTTTAAGAGACTATTGGGCGTTCATTCCTCATCCATTACCCCCTTTAATCAATTATAACAAGGGCCTAATTCGCCTGCTCTCCGAGGCGGACCGGTTGCTGGGAGAATTATCGGGAACAGGTAGATTATTGCCTAATCCTTACCTCCTCATTGCGCCATACAGCCGTCGTGAAGCGGTGTCAAGTTCAAGGATAGAAGGGACTCAGGCCTCTCTTAGTGATCTATTTTTCTTTGAAGCCGCAGAATTTGAGGAACCCAAAGTACCTGATGTCCGGGAAGTGCGTAATTATGTTCGAGCCATGGAATATGGGGTCGAGCGGCTAAAAGATCTGCCGGTTTCGGTAAGGCTAATTAAAGAGATACATAAAATTCTAATGAAGAATGTAAGAGGTGAGCACGCCACCCCTGGAGAACTCCGATGTAGCCAAAACTGGATAGGCCCACCGGGATGTACTCTTAACGAAGCTAAGTACGTTCCCCCGCCTGTTGAAGAAATGCACCAGGCATTAAGTAAGTGGGAAAAATATCTTCATTCAAGTGCTGATGAGCCTCCATTGATTCAGTGTGCCTTGTTACACTACCAGTTCGAAGCAATCCATCCTTTTCTTGACGGCAATGGCCGTATTGGGAGACTTTTAATAACCTTTTTTCTTCTTGAAAAAGGATGCCTGACCCAACCTTTGCTTTATCTATCGGCATTTTTTGATAAATTCAGAGAGGAATATTATTCCAAGCTTCTTGCCGTAAGCCAAAAAGGAGATTGGCGGGGTTGGATTGAATTCTTTTTGCGCGGCGTAGCAAATCAAGCAAATGATGCTATAGCAGATGCAAAAAAAATCCTTGAACTACATGCTGAATATCAAAAAGTCCTCAAGAGAACTAAAAAGGTTCCTGAATCTGCCCATCGGTTAATAGATGAGCTTTTTGTAAATCCTGTTATTTCGATCTCCCATTTGAGCAAAAAATGGAATATTTCGTTTAATTCTATAAAAACAGGCGTGTCAAGACTTATTGCAGTTGGCATTCTTCGTGAAGCCACAGAAAGAAAAAGACACAGACTTTTTATTGCCCCTAGATTAATGGAACTTTTGACGGCTACGGATAAAAGGGAAACAGTAAAATAGGATGGCCAAGAAAAAGAATCAAGAGGCATTTTCTCAGTTATATCTCGCTAATGCCCTAGAAGGCGAGGTTCAGGCATGGGTAGAACAGGGCTGGTCTGGGGTTACTCAGACCACCCTGGAGCTTTTCAATTACTGGTTCAAAAGGGATGAAGATGCCACGGAAAGGTTTCACCCCTGCCAGCAGAGGGCCATTGAGACCGTCGTATATTGCCATGAAATCCTTCAAGCCAAGACCCTGCCGGAAGTATTTGAGAGGGTAGCCCCGGAGGCTATTTATCAACACCTTCCATTGAAACAGGAAGTGGAGACCATCCCCTTCCCTAAGTATGCCTTGAAGATGGCAACCGGATCCGGGAAGACATGGGTGCTGGCTGCCCTCCTTGTCTGGCAATATTTCAATAAGCTTAAGGATGAGCGTCCTGGAAGTTATTCTTACCGTTTTCTGGTTGTGACCCCTGGGCATGAGGTCTTAAACAGGCTTCTTGATTCCTTTAAAGGGAAAAGGGACTTAAAGACAGACAATAGATTGCCTGAGACATCGGATTATAAACGCCCTCTGTTTATGCCCGAAGGGTCACTCTGGCGTGAAAGATTTCATCTGGATATCCTTGAGCCTGATGATGTTAAGCCTAACACAACACCACCTGACGGTCCCTTTGTCTTTATAACCAACTGGCAGCAGTTCAGGCTTAAGTCCTCTGTATCCAGTTTATGGGATCAATTCACAGGCGCTGATGTTGAGGAAATGCCGAGAGGTGAGGTAATAGCCGATTTTCTCTCTGAGTATCCTGACCTTGTGATAATGAATGATGAGGCCCACCATGTGCATGGGAAGAAGTCTGCAAAAGGTGAAGAACTTGTCTGGCGGCAGTTTATGAATGTGCTTTATGCGAGGTTGAAGGAAAACCACAAAAAAGAACCGGGCGTATTTTTACAGATTGATTACTCAGCCACCCCATTTTATGGAAGCGCAGAAAAAAGGGAATATTTCCCGCATATTATCTATAACTACGACCTGTTAAGCGCCATGCAGGACATGTTGGTAAAACAGCTTTTCCTTGAGCAACGACAGGCTATTGCCGGGGAATCTTTAGAAGAACTCGACTTTAGGGCTGAAAGATATGAGGCAGAAGGCGGCCATAAGAGGGGTGAAATAAAGGCCCTCTCAGCAGGACAGAAATTGTTGCTTGATATCGGCAGGAAAAAACTTGAACAACTTGCTGTTGAATTTAAAAAGAAGGGCATAACCAAAAAGCCCGTTATGATGGTCCTGTGTGAAGACACAACGGTTGCCGACCTTACAGCCGAGCATTTCGCGAGACTTACGGATGAAAACGGTCAGTATTACGATGGCACCAGGGCCCTCGTTATCCATTCCGACCTCCCTGGTAAGGAAATTGAAACAGCGAGAAAGAATCTCGACAGAATAGATATAGATGATGATCCGCTAAGGATTGTCATTTCTGTTCTGATGCTCAGAGAAGGTTTTGATAAAAACAATATATGCGTTACCGTAGTCCTCAGGGCAACAGAGGCTGACTTATTGCTTGAGCAAATAGTCGGCAGAGGCTTGCGGCTGATGTTTCCGTCTTATGAATATCCGGAATTACAGGACGCAAAAGCAAAGGCTTATCACCAAATAAAAAGAAAGAAAAATCCCTCCAACTCCTTTGATTTTCTTTTTGTCGTAGAGCATCCGAGATTTATAGAGTTTTATAATAAGCTTAGAGAGCAGGGATATGTATTCGGAGTGGGCGATACGAGTAAAGAGACATCAACCGGCGATATTATCCCTGTCGATGCCGTAACAGAGAGGATTCCTCTTTTTGATATCGCCTGGCCCATACAGGTCTTTGACGAAGGAAAGATGCCCGAACTTTCGCAGATTGATATTAAAAGCCTTCCTAAGTACCGGGTTGACTTTAATCAACTAAAAAAATACCTCTCAAAGCTCATTATCCAGGAAACTCACGTGCAAACCGGCGCAAAGACAAGGGCCTGGAAATTGGACAATGAGTACTTTGACTACTCATTTTTCTTAAGACAGGCATCAAAGGCCGTGGCTACGAGGGGAAAGACATCGATTCTTTCAGCAAAACAGGCGCAGATTGCCGAGACCATTGATGAGTATGTGTCAGAATATTGTTTTGGCAAACCCATAGATTTCTCCTCTCCGGAAAACTATCCGGTTCTCAACTATCAGCCTGTCTTCGACCATGTTGTCGAAGCGGCGAGCAACTCTATTATCAAACTCATCGAAGGCCATAAATTTGAAGTTAAGAAGGGTACATGGGGAAGACTATGCGATGTCCCGCGCATTATGGTAAGAGAAAGTAAATCGGTTGATACCGAAAGAAGCATTTACCCTAAAAACGGCTATCAACCAAAAGGTGGGGGATTTGAAAGAGATTTTATGCGGGAGGCGCTCAACAACTCCGCCGATGTGCTTGCCTTTGCAAAGTTGGATAGACGGCATAAACTTAAAATTACCTATAGAGATGAGACAGGTATATTGAGAAATTACGAGGTTGACTTTATAGTTAAGGCACCGGACAAAATATACCTTGTTGAAACAAAGGCGGACAAAGATATTGATAACCCTAATGTCGCCGTCAAGGTGCAGGCTGCTACCGCCTGGTGTGAGCAGGCGTCATTGGTGCCGCCACCGGAAGGTATGAACCAACCCCAACAATGGGAATATCTTATTCTTTCCGAAAGCCTGTATAAAAGTAATAGGGGACTTTCGTTTGAAGCGCTTGTGCCTTTCTGTAAAGGGCTTAGGGATAATATTATTGCCAGGGCAAAAAGCCAACTATTTTTGTTCTAAGTAAACACACAGAAGAAAGCGGCCCCTCCACCGTTAAATCAATCTCATAATCATGAGCCTAAGAAAGGCATGCAAACAACAATGAACAATTTGATTCGTAAGATTCAGATAAATGTCCCTTTTGTCCTCCTCAAGAATAAATACCTGCCCATCATATTAAAGAACCGTATCAATCCAGAGATCGGCATAGATTGCCGGGCCCTGGATGAATTTTCCCTGGATCAGTTTACAGAGATAGCACACCTCCTGCGTCAGGAAGACCTTTCGGTTACCCTGCACGCCCCTTTTATGGATATGGTACCGGGTTCGCCCGATCTACTTATGCGAAAAGCGACTATAAAGCGGCTACGGCAGGCATTTGAATTACTGCCGGTATTTGAGCCGCTCAGTATAATCTGCCACACTGGCTTTAACAGCCAAAGCTATCAAAATCAAGTCGATTCCTGGCTGGAAAGGAGTGTTGAGTCCTGGTTACCTTTGACAGAGCTGGCCCAGAGTGCGGGAACAAAGGTGATGCTGGAAAACGTTTATGAGGAAAATCCAGACCTCCACGTAGCCCTACTCTCAAGGCTTAATTCACCCTGCGCTGGCTTTTGCTTTGATTTAGGGCACTGGCATGTGTTTGGCCGTACGGATATTGGCGAGTGGCTGGGAAAACTGAGGCCTTATCTGGGACAGCTTCACCTGCATGACAATTTAGGGGATACCGATTCCCATCTAGCCCTCGGGCGTGGCAATATAGATTTCAGATCAGTTTTTTCCTGCCTGAAGAATTGCTCCCCTAAGCCGATAATTACCCTTGAACCCCATCGTGAGGAAGATGTTTTTAAGAGTGTAGAGGCCCTTAGCACCCTGTGGCCTTGGTGAGAAAGGAACCCCGATGTGGTCCCCCCCTGCTTCAGCAAATTTCGCTCAGGAACATCGGATTCCATAAAAAATGGGAGAAAACCGGAGCCATAAAGCCCTTGTAACACGAGATGCAATCTGGTAAGTTACGCAAGATTCGAAACTTATTTCTATGGGGCGATAGCCCGGGCTTGTTCTGCATAAAATGGCACTAAACAGGGTTGAAATTGACCTCTCGGCCGTAGGGCATAACTTCAGAGAGGCAAAACGGCTGGTCGAGCCGGGAACGGCAGTTTTCCCGGTGGTAAAATCAGATGCCTATGGACATGGTCTTATTCCGGTTGCACAGGTCCTTCAAGAGCAGGGCGCCGATGGATTATTCGTCTCCATAATGGCGGAGGCCGTAACTTTAAGGCAAGCCGGCATCTGGGCTCCTGTTATCCTGCACCTGCCGGAATCAAAGCGGGACGCATTTGAGATTGTTGAGTTCAATATTTCTCCCGTGGTCTATAACTTTGAGCTTATAGATGCCCTTTCCAGGGAATCCCAAAATAGAGACAGGGTGGTAGGCATTTACATAAAAGTTGATACGGGCATGGGGCGCCTGGGTGTAAGCATAACTGATTTGCCGGCCATCCTTTCTTACGTTCGTGGAGAGGCCCGCCACGGCGAATCTTCGAAAGGCATCAAAGTCTTAGGGCTTATGTCCCATCTATCCTGCGCAGATGGTGGTGACCGGGACTACACTTTGATGCAATTAGATCGCTTTAATGAGGCCGTCGATATCGGCAGGCGTTTAGGGTTTGAGCTTCCTCAAAATCATATTGCCAATTCGGCCGGGCTGCTGGCTTACCCGGCGGCATGGATGAACCTGGTACGGCCGGGTATCATGATCTATGGTGCATATCCCGGTAAGGACATGCAAGGCGTAGCGGCACTAAGGCCGGTCATGACCTTTAAAAGTAAGGTGATCCAGGTTAAAAAAGTACCGGCAGGCGCCTCGATTAGTTATGGCCGGAGGTATGTTACACCCGAGGCAAAAACCATCGCTGTGGTGCCGGTAGGCTATGATACCGGATACAGCCGCTCTCTTTCCAACCGGGGAGAGGTATTGGTACGTCAAAAACGGGCGCCCGTGCTGGGCACGGTGTGTATGTGCCTGACCATGATTGATGTGAGCCACATTGAAGGCGCAGCCGTAGGTGATGAGGTGGTCATTTTCGGAAGACAGGGGGATCAGGTGATCTCCGTGGATGAGGTGGCGGACCGGGCCGGGACTATCAGTTATGACCTTCTCTGTGCGGTAGGCAGCCGTAATCCGCGACTTACAGTCAATCCTTGACAACACAGCCAAACGGCTTATAAATTTAAAGACATTAATGGATTAGAGATGCGAAAAAAACTACAACTATTAGTTTTAAATAGTATAAAGGCCTTTTTTGACCGGCAGGGAATAGAATATAAAGACGTTCCCGGCTTTCAACTTGAAAGGCCCAAAACAGAGGCCCATGGCGATTATTCGTCGAATGTAGCCTTAGTCATGGCCGGTTCTCTCAAAAAGAGCCCGCGTGATGTTGCTCAGGCGCTGTCTGAAGAGATAGAAAAAAGCGCCAATTTTTTGTCGAAAGTAGAGGTGGCAGGCCCGGGTTTCATTAATTTTTTTGTAAACGATAGCTGCTGGCGGGAGGCGTTAGCGGAGATTGACCGGGAGCGCAAGAATTATGGGCGATCTAAAATAGGCCAGGGACGAAAAGTACAGGTGGAATTTGTCAGCGCCAACCCTACCGGCCCTCTGCACATAGGACATGGGAGGGGGGCAGCCGTAGGAGACAGTCTGGCCAATCTCCTGGATGCAGCCGGATTCCAGGTGGAAAGGGAATATTACATAAATGATATCGGCACCCAGATGGAGACCTTAGGGGCCTCCACCTATCTGCGTTACCGGGAGCTTTTAGGGGAGAAGGTTGACTTTCCAGCCAATTACTATCAGGGCGATTATATAAAGGATATTGGCCGGGCCATTATTGAGCAGGAAGGCCGGCGTTTTCTAAACGAACCTGCGGAGTCGGCCATACCATATTTTACCCGGGAGGCGCAGCGGGTAATTCTGGAGGGCATCAAGAGAGATCTTACGGATTTCAATGTCCTTCACGATCACTGGCTTAGTGAAAAGAGCCTTTTTGACACGGGTACAGTAGATAGGGCGATAGAAATACTTAAAGAAAAAGGGATGCTCTATGAAGCAGAGGGGGCGTTATGGTTTAAAGCCACGGCCTTCGGTGATGAAAAAGACCGGGTAGTGGTACGCGGGAAGGGGGCTACTACTTACTTTGCCTCAGATATCGCCTATCATCTCAATAAATTTGATAGGGGTTTTGACCTCATAATTGATATATGGGGAGCTGATCACCACGGTTATGTCCCGCGGCTTAAAGCCGCGGTTGAGGCCCTTGGCCTGCCCAAAGAAAAAGTACATATCATCCTGGTGCAGTTAGTAAATCTGATGCGCGGCGGCAGTCCGGTGGCTATGTCCACCCGTGCGGGTGAATTTGTTACGCTGCGCGAGGTTATAGATGAGGTGGGCAAGGATGCAGCCCGCTTCATATTCCTGACCCGGCGGTCGAACAGTCACCTGGATTTCGATCTCGACCTGGCCAAGAGCCAGAGCCAGGAAAACCCGGTTTATTATGTGCAATACGCCCATGCCCGCATATCCAGCGTTTTTGAGATGGCGGCAGAGAAGGATATCGAGCTATGGCCCTTAGCTAAAGTGGATCCATCCCTTTTGACTGCTCCGGAAGAGCTTCGCTTACTGAAAATGCTTTCTTTTTATCCTGAAGTAATCGAGGATAGCGCCACCACCCTTGAGCCGCACCGCATAGCCTTTTATCTGGGCGATCTGGCCGCTGCGTTGCATAATTTTTATAATAAGCACCGCATCATCGGTGACAACGAGCCGCTTATGCAGGCCCGATTGGCCATGATCCAGGGGGTACGGCAGGTATTGAAAAATGGTCTTAAGACACTGGGTGTCTCGGCGCCGGATAAGATGTAATAAATGACGGCGGTTAACAGGTAGGGAATATGGCTTCTAAAGGAAAGAAAGACCGGCGTATATACCAATTTGAGATCAGTCGTGGCGGATTAGTAGCCATGGGCATAGCCGCCTTTGGCGTTCTTCTCTGGATGTTTATCTTTGGCATATGGGTAGGCCGGGATTTATTTAGCAGTGTTAACAAAGAATTTGAAGCTATGACCTTGCCTCCGGCGACGACTCAAGGTGGACAGCAACTTGAGGAACATAAACCCCTGCCGCCGGTCACCACTCCACAAGGAGAGGCTCTCTTAGGGCAAGAGATGGGCCAGGGCGGTCAACCTGTGCCAGGTCCTGAGGAGCCTGGGAACCTTCAAACAGAAGAGGCAACAGGTACTGAAAGTACAACACCTTCTCCGAAGGTATTTTATACCTTACAGGTGGCCTCTCTTCGCGACGTAGCTAAGGCCGAAGAATTAAAGGCCGTGTGGGAAAAGAAAGGGTACGAGGTCTTTATTGTCAAGGGTGAGATACCACGGGCCGGTGTATGGTACCGGGTACAGATTGGGCGGTTTGGTACCGTAAGCGACGCCAATAGCGCTGCCAACCGTATAGCAGAGAAGGAAAACACAAAGCTATTCATAACTACGATTTCCATTCCGGTTCCCCCTGGCGAGGCTACCAAAGCAGCAAAGGAATAGTCGATGATCCGCAAGGCCCGCATATCTGATGTCGCCAATATCCATCAATTGCTTAGCACATTTGCCAAACAAGGCGATCTACTGGGTCGATCATTAAGCGAGCTTTACGATAACCTGCGCGATTTTTATGTTTATCAGGATGGCGACCATGGGCCGGTCGTAGGTAGCTGCGCTTTGCATATCTGCTGGGAAGACCTTGCAGAGATCAGGTCTCTGGCTGTAGTTGAGGATTTCCAGAGGCGTGGCATAGGGAGAAGTCTGGTGGAGGCCTGTATCAGCGAGGCCATTACCCTGGGTATTTACAGGATATTTACCCTGACAAACCGGCCGGATTTCTTTATGCGCCTTGGATTTATAAAGATTGATAAGGCGACCTTGCCGCAAAAGATCTGGAGCGATTGCATAAAATGTTACAAATTCCCCCAGTGTGACGAGGTGGCATTGCTGTTACAGGTATGAGATGGTGGGGGCACTCAGCAGTCAGCGTGGAGAAATTTGCTGAAAGCTAATAGTTTGGGTATATTAATAAAAAATATGACTTTAGCTTTTTGAAACAGTTATTAAGTCCGAAGGCTGACTGCTTCGAGATCAGGGCCAAATCCGAAATTCGAATATCGAAATTCGAAGCAAATCCAAATTCCTAATGTCTCAATGTTCAAAACCGCAGCATGAACAATTCGTTTTGGCAATTCGGATTTTGATCATTTGATATTGTTTCGGGATTCGTGCTTCGGATTTCGAATTTGAAATCACGCTGTATCCTGGAATCCAGCGTATTTCGTGGCCCATAGCGTTTCAAAAACCTAAACTGTTACAATAAAAATTGATTATTAATTCGGTGTAAAGATGATAGGCAGTCTATTAGCCAAGGTATTTGGCACAAAAAATGAGCGGGAAATAAACCGGTTAAGCTCAATGGTCGGTTACATAAACAGCCTTGAGCCCGCGTTGCGTACTCTGGGCGATGAGGCGCTGCGGGGGAAGACGGCAGAGTTTAAAAACCGCCTGGTAAACGGGGAATCTCTCGATGATCTCTTACCGGAGGCCTTTGCCGTAGTTCGGGAAGCTGCCCGCCGGGTCCTGGGACAGCGCCATTTTGACGTGCAGATTATGGGCGGCATAATCTTACACCAGGGTAAGATTGCGGAGATGAAAACGGGCGAAGGGAAGACCCTGGTAGCTACCTTACCGGTCTATCTCAACGCCCTTATCGGACGCGGCGTACATGTGGTGACCGTGAATGATTATCTGGCCAGGCGCGACGCCGAATGGATGGGTGGAATTTATAAGTTTCTGGGCCTTTCGGTCGGGGTAATAGTGCACGGGTTGAACGATGCCGAACGCAAGCAGGCCTATTTTTCGGATATTACTTATGGCACTAACAATGAATTCGGTTTTGACTATCTCCGCGATAACATGAAGTTTAATCTTGACGATTTTGTGCAGCGTGATTTCTACTACGCCCTGGTGGACGAGGTCGATAGCATCCTTATAGATGAGGCCCGTACTCCTCTTATCATCTCCGGACCGGCGGAAGAGTCCACAGAACTTTATTATCGTGTAGATAAGATTATCCCAAAGCTCCGGGCAGAACAGGACTACGTGGTGGAGGAAAAAACCCGCACCGTGGTCCTGACCGAGGAGGGTGTAACCAGGGCAGAAAAATTGCTCAAGACAGACAATCTCTATGATCCTAAAAACATAGAGACATTGCACCATGTGAACCAGGCCCTTAGGGCCCATACCCTTTTTAAGAAAGATGTTGATTATATAGTCAAAGATGGCGAAGTTATCATCGTGGATGAGTTTACAGGCCGGCTCATGCCTGGTCGTCGTTACAGTGAAGGGCTGCATCAGGCCCTGGAAGCCAAGGAAGAAGTTAAAATTGAAAGCGAGAACCAGACCCTGGCCTCCATTACCTTCCAGAATTATTTCCGCATGTATGAGAAACTGGCCGGCATGACCGGTACGGCGGATACGGAAGCGGTGGAGTTTCAAAAGATCTATAATCTTGAGGTAGTCGTTATCCCCACCAATATGCCTATGATCCGTACCGATTATCCGGATGTCATCTACAAGACAGAGAATGAAAAATTCAAGGCTGTCACACGGGAAATAAAGGAACTTCATGCCAAGGGGCAGCCGGTTCTGGTAGGCACTATATCTATCGAGAAGTCGGAGCGCTTGAGCAGCCTCTTACGCAAGGAAGGCATCAGGCATTCCGTGCTCAATGCCAAACACCATGAAAAGGAGGCGGAGATCGTGGCCCAGGCCGGCCAGAGAGGGGCCGTGACCATCTCCACGAACATGGCTGGCCGGGGTACGGACATTGTCCTCGGCGAGGGTGTGTCTGAGTTGGGCGGGTTGCATATTGTGGGCACGGAGAGACACGAGGCCAGGCGCATTGATAATCAGCTGCGTGGCCGGGCCGGACGTCAGGGCGACCTGGGGTCTTCGCGGTTTTATCTCTCTTTAGAAGATGATCTGTTGCGCATATTCGGTTCAGAACGTATCTCCTCTATCATGGAAAAACTGGGTATGGAAGAGGATCAGCCCATTGAACACACCCTGGTTTCTAAGGCCATTGAAAATGCGCAAAAGAGGGTAGAGGCGCAGAATTTCGAGATCAGAAAACGCCTCCTGGAATATGACGACGTTATGAACCAGCAAAGGGGGGTTATATACAGGCAGCGGCGCGAGATTTTGGGCAGCGATAACTTGCAGGAATATACTGGAGAAATGATAGAAGATATTGTTTCGGCTATGGCGGATGCCGTGGTGGATGAAAAGAGTCTGCCGGAAGAATGGGACTTAAAGGAATTAGCAGATCGGTGTTACAGCCAGTTTTCGATTCACTTATCCTTTACCCCTGAAGAAGTCCGTAATTTAAACCGGAACAGTCTGGAAGAGCTGGTGCTGGCCAGGTTGAAAGAGGCGTATGCGGCCAAGGAAGGAGAGTTCGGTTCAGAAACACTCCGCTCCCTGGAGCGCTTTATCACCTTACAGACCGTAGATAGTCTCTGGAAGGATCACCTGCTCAACATGGATCATCTGAAAGAGGGGATAGGACTCCGTGGTTACGGACAGAAAGACCCCCTACAGGAATATAAGAAAGAAGGGTACGAGATGTTTATGGCCATGGTGGAACGCATAAAAGAAGAGACGGTTTCTACCCTCTTCCGCGTTCAGTTGGCCAGGGAGGCGGATTTAGAGACTTATCAGCGTCCCAAAAGGCAGGGGTTATCTTTAACCCGTGGCGACGAAAACGAAGGAGAAAAAGAACCCGTACGGCGGCAGACCGAGAAAATCGGGCGTAATCAACCCTGCCCGTGCGGCAGCGGCAAGAAATACAAGAAGTGCTGTGGAAGAAAATAACCTGCAG
Organism: Thermodesulfobacteriota bacterium; assembly: GCA_040755415.1. Taxonomy (GTDB): domain Bacteria; phylum Desulfobacterota; class QYQD01; order QYQD01; family QYQD01; genus QYQD01. The sequence goes on from JBFMAZ010000013.1 coordinate 59,134, forward strand.
ATAAAAGGCTTTTTATTTTCAGCTACCGAGGCCTCCATCAAAAAGCCGGGGCGTTTAGACGTAGGGCTTATTTATGCGGATAAGCCGGCTGTAGCGGCGGGCGTATTTACCAGAAATCGCGTCAAGGCTGCACCAGTTATTGTAAGCCGGGAGCGCCTGCGTCGGGGAACGGCTCAGGCCATCCTTGTAAACAGCGGTAATGCTAACGCCTGTACCGGAGAGCAAGGGCTGAAGGATGCCCGGGAGTCAGCGCGGGTTCTGGCCAAACATTTGAAGATAAAAGAAGGCCTGGCGCTGGTGGCCTCGACCGGCGTCATTGGTCAGTTTCTGCCGATGGAGAGGATTAAGGAGGCCGTTCCCCCCCTGGTACAGTCCCTTTCGCCGAACCGACTGGCTGAGGTCAGCCGGGCTATCCTGACCACAGATAAGGTAAGCAAGACAGCCTTTCGCGAAGGTAATATCGGTGGCGTTCCCGTCCGTGTGGTAGCTATAGCCAAGGGGGCAGGAATGATTATGCCGCAGATGGCTACCATGCTCTGTTTTGTCATGACCGACGCCACTATAAAGGCTGATGCCCTGAGGGCATCTTTGCGTCGTGCGGTTTCGCTGTCTTTTAACCGGATCACGGTAGATGGAGATATGAGCACTAACGATTCGGTGATAATCCTGGCCAGTGGCGAAGCTAATAATAAGTGCATAAATATTGATGATTCTGCAGGCCGAAGCGTTTTTGAAAGGCTGCTGGGCGAGCTTCTTATGGACCTGGCCAGGATGATCGTACGGGATGGGGAGGGAGCCACGAAGCTGGTGGAGGTTCGGGTCACTGGCGCCGGCACGGTTGGCGAGGCCCGTAAGGCCGCTTACGCCGTGGCTAATTCCAGCCTGGTGAAGACAGCGCTGTTTGGGGAAGATGCTAACTGGGGGCGAATTATGGCCGCCCTGGGAAGGTCCGGGGTTCCCCTCGATCCGGGACGGGTGAGTATTGCCATAAATACGTTCCCCCTGGTCAAAAACGGCCTGGGTTGCGGACCGGCGGCAGAAATGGCGGCTACCGGGGCTATGCGTCAGGAAGAATTCATCCTACACATAGACCTGGACCGGGGTTCTTCTGATTTTAACGTCTGGACATGCGACCTGTCTGCGGATTATGTACGTATAAATGCCTCATATCGCACCTGATCAGTATATAATCCCTTTAAAGAACTATTTGATTTTAATTGCAAAGGCGGCATTTTTGTGTTAGAAGACAACGTTTTAAATACACACACCCTCTGATTAGCCTTGGTGTCCGCTCCGGGCGGGTTTAACGGTGAAATACGGAGGGTGGTGGAACTAACCAAGGAGCAGGAGGAATATTATGACTTATGTTACCATGAAACAATTATTGGAAGCCGGGGTCCACTTTGGTCACCAGACCAAGCGGTGGAATCCCAAGATGAAACCTTACATTTTCGGCACTAGAAACGGTATCTATATTATCGACCTGCAAAAGACCGTGCAATTATTCAAGGCTGCTTACGATTTTATTGCGCAGGCGACAAGCGAGGGAAAATCTGTTTTATTTGTGGGAACGAAGAAACAGGCCCAGGAGTCTATTGTAGAAGAAGCCAAGCGCTGCGGTATGTTTTATGTGAACAATCGCTGGTTGGGAGGTACCTTAACTAATTTCCAGACTATCCGTAAAAGCATTGACCGCCTGAAGACCCTGGAGGCCATGAAAGAGGATGGAAGCATCCAGCGCTTCACAAAAAAAGAAATCCTTCAAATGGAAAAGGAGATCGTTAAGCTGGAGAAATCACTGGGGGGTATCAAAGAAATGGAAAAATTGCCCGGGGCCCTCTTCGTGGTTGATCCCCGGAAGGAGTATATTGCCATAAGCGAGGCCCGGAAGCTGGGTATCCACGTTGTTGCTATTGTTGATACTAATTGTGATCCCGACGGCATTAATTACTTAATACCCGGAAATGATGATGCGATAAGGGCTATCAGGCTTCTCACCTCACGAATAGCCGATGCCTGCCTGGAAGGCAAAGGGCGTTTAGAGGAGGCCCTTCAGTCCGAAAGTGATAAAGCTGCTGCTGCGCTTGAGACCGAGTCTCCGGCAGAGGCGGGGTTGGAAGGGGATACTGGTCTACAAGAAGAATTGTTACCGGCCTCAGCAGAGGATGAAGGTTAACCCTGGCGATGTCAAGTTGAGAAGGAAGCGACAATTGGGAAATTCTAAATCCGAAACACGAAACTCGAAACAAATTCAAATGACCAAATGAGGGCAATGACCAAAACAAAAGATCGAAGAAGTTGCTGATAGACGTTTCAAACATTCGATATTTGAATTTCGGATTTGTTTCGGATTTCGGATTTCGATATTCGGATTTAGGTGCAGTTTTGCCACTCTGTGCGCTTCGTGGTTAATCTTTTGATAATAATATCTCAGTTGTTAAGGGGGAAGAACATAAGTGGAAATTTCGGCAAATGCTATAAAGGAATTGCGGGATAAAACCAATGCGGGCATCATGGATTGTAAGCTAGCTCTTAAGGAATGCCAGGGAGATATGGAAAAGGCAGTTGCCTACCTTCGTAAAAAGGGATTGGCCGTGGCCGTTAAACGCGCGGGCCGGGCGATGACCGAAGGAGCTGTTCAGGCTTATATCCATGCCGGCGGCAAAATAGGAGTGCTGGTAGAGGTCAATTGTGAAACAGATTTTGTGGCCAAGACAGACCAATTCCAGGAATTTGTTAAGAATATAAGTATGCATATCGCTGCGGCCAGTCCTCTTTATCTCCGCAGGGAGGATGTCCCGGCCGCGGTGATAGAAAAAGAGAAGGAGATTTACCGCGCTCAGGCCGTTGAAACCGGAAAGCCGGAGAAGATCCTGGATAAGATAGTTGAGGGACGGCTAGAGAAATATTATGGTGAAATCTGCCTCTTAGAGCAAAAATACGTCCGCGATCCTGACCTTACCATCCAGGATGTCTTAAATGAGTTAATAACCAAGACCGGAGAAAATGTTTCTATCCGGCGCTTTATACGGTACCAACTCGGTGAGAATGGTGAATAAGTCTGATGACCCGGCCCACCTATAAACGAGTCTTACTAAAATTAAGTGGTGAGGCCCTGATGGGCGGTCAATCCTTTGGCATAAGCCACGATGTCCTGACTTTTATCTCTGAAGAGATTAAAGAGATAATGGGCCTGGGCGTACAACTGGCGGTAGTCATTGGTGGCGGCAATATCTTTCGGGGCATAGCCGGTGCTTCCCATGGCATGGATAGGGCCTCTGCCGACTATATGGGCATGTTGGCTACGGTGATAAATGCCCTGGCCCTCCAGGATGCCCTGGAAAAAAAGGGCGTCCAGACCCGGGTGCAGACTGCCATAGAGATGCGGGAAGTAGCCGAACCCTATATAAGACGGCGCTCGATCCGGCATCTGGAAAAAGGGAGGGTGGTTATATTCGGGGCCGGTACCGGTAACCCTTATTTTACCACGGACACCACCGCTGCCCTCCGCGCCATGGAGATTCATGCCGATGTTATACTTAAGGCCACGCGAGTGGACGGGGTCTATGACCGTGATCCTCTTAAGGATAAAAAGGCCAAGAAGTTCCGTAAGTTGACCTACATGGATGTATTGCAGAGAAATTTACGCGTTATGGATGCCACGGCTATTTCTTTAGCTATGGATCATCAAAAGCCTATAATAATCTTCAATATTCAAAAAAAGGGAAGTATTAAAAAGGCTATCTTTGGAAAACCAGTCGGAACGATAGTGCAGGGTGCCGGACAATGAAGGACGAGGTCTTAAAAGATTTAAAGGCTAAAATGGAAAAGGCCATCGAGGTCTTTAAGCATGAACTGGCCAGGGTGCGTACCGGAAGGGCCTCTGTCTCCTTGCTTGACGGCATCAAGGTGGACTATTATGGCTCCATGTTGCCGCTTAACCAGGTGGCCTCCCTTACTGTACCGGAGCCCAGGCTTATTACTATTCAGCCCTGGGATACTAATGCCCTGGCCAATATTGAGCGGGCTATACTTAAATCAGAACTGGGACTTACACCGGCAAATGACGGGAAAATTATACGGATAGCCATCCCGCCTCTTACAGAAGAACGGCGGAAAGAGATCGTTAAATTAGCTAAAAAGATTGCTGAGGAATATCGGGTTATCCTTCGGAACTTACGCCGCGATGCCAATGAAGAACTTAAGGATTTAAAAAAAGAAAAGGTAATTTCAGAGGATGAATCCTTTGCTGCGCAGGAAGAGGTACAAAAGATAACAGATACCTATATTCAAAAGGTGGAGCAGCTTTACACTGAAAAGGAGAAAGAGATATTGGCGTTTTAATAAATAGCTCATGGCTGATAGCTGATAGCTCATGGTTAAGAGCTATGAGCCATGAGCTATGAGCGATTTTCTCTCCCTGGAAATTATCCGGTCATTCTCTAACTTATCTCTCGATGTAGAGGTCGGAGACTTTGCCTCGCTCAGATAGCCCGTTGTTAGAACCAACAAAATTGCCCCGGCATTTAGCCATAATCATGGATGGAAATGGACGCTGGGCAAAATTGCGTTCTCTACCCCGTATTGCCGGTCACCGGCAAGGTGCTGAATCTGTACGCGAGGTAGTCCGGGCTTGCCGGGAAATAGGGATCAAGTTTCTTACCTTATATGCCTTTTCTCAAGAAAACTGGCAACGTCCGCCGGCTGAAGTCAAGGCCCTTATGGGTCTCCTTTCTGATTATTTAGAAAAAGAACTGGCGGAGATGCTCGCCAATGGGATATCGCTAAGGACTGTCGGGGATATAAAAAGGCTCCCCCCTCCTATTTATGAGCTATTGTTGCGTACGATTAAACAAACGAAATCTAATCAGGATATGGTTCTCACCCTGGCCTTAAGTTACAGCGGCCGTGATGAGATCGTGCGTGCCGCGCGGGAGATGGCCCGCAGGGTAAAACAGGGCATCTTACAACCAGATGAAATAAGCGAAGAATATATAAGCCAGACCCTGGATACCGCCACCGCCGGCCTACCTGATCCAGACTTCCTTATAAGAACCAGCGGCGAATATCGTATAAGTAATTTTCTCATCTGGCAAACGGCCTACACGGAAATTTATATCACCGCCGTCTTATGGCCAGACTTCCGTAGAGAGGACCTTATACAGGCACTTCTGGATTACCAGGGAAGAGAGCGGCGTTTTGGCCTGACCAGTGAACAGATTGAAAGCGCCCATGCAGCACCTTAAACGTATAATAACCGCTCTGATTGCTACGCCCCTTCTAATAGCCATTATATGGTACGGGCCCAGGTCTGTTTTTTTGTTGGTGATTCTGGCCACGGTAGTGATTAGTTTGCTGGAGTACTACGCCCTGGCCAGGAGAACTGATCTCTCCCTCCCGGTTTATCTCGGCATCTTGTTAGGCGGCCTCATCGTCCTTTCCAGTTATAACTTTTCCTTCCCCTGCACCCTGGCCATGCTTTTCTTAGTCACGGCCTCGAGTCTTGCATACTATTTGTTCACTTATGAGCCTCATCCCAAGGTCATTCATTCAATGGGCATCTTCATTTCTGGTCTGGTATATGCGGCCTTTTTTCTATCCCACCTGGTTCTTATAAGACACCTGGCCATGGGACGTATCTGGATCTTGTTCCTCTTGGCCGTAGTCTTTGCAGGTGATGCCGGCGCTTACTGCGTGGGCGTTCTCTTGGGACGTCGCAAGCTTTATCCGCGCGTAAGCCCGGGAAAGACCATAGAAGGAGCTATCGGGGGACTGGCGGCCAGTATCGGCGCAGCCTATCTCATGAGGATCTATTTTATCCCCTGGATGACTGTGAGACAGGTTATTTTTCTGGCCCTTTCCCTGGGGATTGCCGCTCAAATTGGAGACCTTGTGGAGTCTATGTTTAAACGGTCTGCTCAGGTGAAAGACTCAGGGAAACTCTTTCCAGGGCATGGGGGGATGCTGGATCGCATAGATGGGGTTATCCTGGCCGCACCCGTCCTGTTTTACGAGCTGGTGTTTTTCATCCGGCCATAAGCTGGTTGTGAATTATATATCGATGTCATTGGCTTAGAGCGGGTGGAGCGATTTTTCTAATAATTTCGAAATCCGAAGCACGAAATACGAAACAAATTCAAATGCCTAAAATACAAAATTCAAAATATAATTTGGAGTAACATTTTAGGTTTTTGAAAAATATACCTAAGCAAGGCGCTATAAGGGCCAAAATCCCCCTCAATCCCCCTTTTCCAAAGGGGGAAGTGTTTCTCCTCCCTTTGGAAAAGGGAGGTTGGGAGGGATTTAAGAATACTTTTTCAAACAGCTAAACTGATACAATTTGGAAGATCGCGCCCTTGGTTCGCTGAAATTGAATAAGGTTTTGAAAATTTGATATTTGAATTTCGGATTTGTTTCGGATTTTGATATTCGATATTCGAATTTTTTAAAATATATTAGCTTAGAAGGGGCGGGGCGGCCTTTTGAAAAGACTATCTATCCTGGGTTCTACCGGCTCTATTGGGCGCAACGTCCTGGAAGTGGTAGCGCGTTTTCCGGAACGTTTCCAGGTAGCCGGCCTTTCTGCCGGCAAGAACATCGGATTGTTGATAGAACAGATTGAACGATTTAGGCCGCGCCTGGTCTCTGTTCAGGATGAGAGACTGGCTGTGGAGTTAAAGGCCCGGATCCCAGCGGGGCTGGGCGTGGAGGTTGCTTCCGGTATAAACGGGTATAGAGAGGTGGCTACGCTGCCGGAAGTTGATATGGTCGTCTCGGCTATGGTGGGTGCAGCCGGTCTCGTGCCCACTTATGAGGCCATCTGTGCGGGGAAGAATATTGCCCTGGCCAATAAAGAGGTCCTGGTTACCGCCGGTTCGCTGATTATGAAAGCAGTCAGGGATAAGGGCGTCTCCATTATTCCTGTGGATAGTGAGCATAACGCTATTTTCCAGTCCCTGTCAGGACACCGTAAAGAAGATGTCAGAAGGATCATACTTACAGCCTCAGGTGGACCGTTCTTACATTATTCTCCTGAGATGATGCACAGCATAACCCCGGCCGAGGCCTTAAAACATCCCAACTGGCAAATGGGCAGGAAAATAACTGTTGACTCTGCCTCTTTGATGAACAAGGGACTGGAGGTCATAGAGGCCAGGTGGCTTTTTGATCTCTCCGTCGAGCAGATAGCCGTGCAAATACACCCACAGAGTATAGTGCATTCTATGGTGGAGTATATAGATGGTTCCATAATTGCTCAACTGGGCATGCCGGACATGCGTATCCCGATTGCCTATGCCCTTTCCGTCCCGGAGCGGATCGATATGGGGCTTCCCCGGTTGGACCTCCCGTCAGTAAATAACCTGACTTTTTTAGAACCGGATATGGACAAATTTCCGTGCCTGCGGCTGGCGTATGAGGCCTGTAAGCAGGGGGGGACCCTGCCCGTTGTCCTTAATGCGGCCAACGAAGTAGCGGTAGATGCCTTTCTCGAAGGCAGTATTCGATTCACGGATATTGCCCGTGTCGTGGAAGGTACCATGTATGGTCTGGAAACTCCTGTAATCAATTCGATCGAAGATGTTCTCAGGGTAGATCATCTGGCCAGAATCCGGGCTGAAGAAGAGGTTAAAGCTTATTCACCGCAGAGATGAAAAATTCGAAATCCGAAGCACGAAACTCGAAACAAACTCAAATGACCAAATGAAAGCAATGACTAAAACGAAAAATCGAAGGCGTTGCTGATGGACGTTTCGAACATTCGATATTCGGATTTGGTCGCGGCTATGCCGCGCTGTGTACTCTGTGGTTAGGCTTTGAAATACCGTGTGTAGGGAAAGAGGATAGATGACGACTGTTTTTACCGTGATAATAGTCCTGGGCGTATTGATCCTGGTGCATGAACTGGGACATTTTTTGCTGGCCAAAGTCTTTAAGGTCAGGGTCGAAAAATTTTCTTTGGGCTTTGGCCCCAGGATATGGGGCAAGGTGGCTGGTGAAACGGAATATCGAATATCAGCCGTACCCCTCGGTGGTTATGTCAAACTTTTTGGCGAAAACCCCGGAGAAACCATCGAAGTTGATGAAAGGAACAGATCCTTTATTCATAAGAAGATATGGCAACGGGGGCTTATCGTAGCAGCAGGGCCTTTTTCCAATCTTATTTTTGCCTTTTTCATATTTTTTATCACTTTCATGATCTTCGGGCAACCTACACTACCAACGACCATAGGGGGCGTGGAAGATAGGCTACCTGCGCAAGCGGCCGGCCTTAGGCCCGGCGATCGGATCACCCATATCAACGGCCGCCCCGTAAAAGAGTGGGATGAACTTGCCGGGATGGTCCGCAAGGGCGGTAAACAGCCGCTGGATATTTACGCGGTACGCGACGGCAAGGCCTTCAGGGTACAGATAACGCCGGTTATAACTGCGCATCGCAATATATTTGGTGAGGAAGTTATGGTCCCGGTGATCGGGGTATCGGCTTCTGACGATATTGTTATGGACAAGATGAATCCCATCGAGGCTTTTGTAGCCGGAATCGACCGGACCGGAAAAATTGTATATATAACATATGTAAGTATTATAAAACTGGTACAGCGGATTGTGCCGGTGTCTACCCTGGGGGGGCCTATTCTTATTGCTCAATTAGCCGGTGAGCAGGCACAGGCAGGGATGGTTCCACTTCTCTTTTTTGTGGCCTTATTGAGCATCAATCTGGGTGTTCTAAACTTGTTACCAATACCCATCCTGGATGGTGGACATCTTCTGTTCCTGGGTATCGAGCTGATCCTGGGGCGGCCGGTCAGTCTCAAAAAAAGGGAGATTGCCCAGCAAATCGGGCTGGTTATTCTTATTTCCCTTATGGCCGTGGTCTTTTACAATGATATCGTTCGCCTCCTGGTAAAAGGGTGAATAGAGCGGGTAATATTTGAAGATTCTGGCTGTCGATACGGCTACTCATACCGGTAGTGTAGCCCTCACGGATAATGAAGTAGTACTGGCTGAATACAACCTCTTCAGTAAAGAGACGCATAGCCGGCGTTTATTGCAGGCGGTAGATTATCTTTTGGCCCAAACCAGATTAGCCTTGAACGATATTGATGGCCTGGCCGTGACTATAGGGCCGGGCAGCTTTACCGGTATCCGGATCGGCCTGGCTACTTTCAAGGGATTGGCCCTGGCCACCGGTAAACCGGTCATGGGCATATCAACTCTGGATGCCCTGGCCGCAAACTTTCCCGTGGCCGACCGTCCTGTGTTTCCGGTTATTGATGCCCGAAAGAGAGAGGTTTTTACGGCTGCTTATTATCCAGATGAGGCAGGTCGCTTGATAAAGGCCTCGCCTGAGTTAGTCCTCTTGCCGCAGGACCTTGCCGCACGGATAGAAGAGCGGGTGATACTGGTCGGAGATGGTCTCTGGTCTTACGGAGAGTTCTTTGAAAAGGAGCTTGGTGACAGGGCATTCTTTGCACCCGGCTCCCTTTCTTTTATCCGGGCTTCTAATGTGGCTTTCCTGGCTGAAGAGAAGTTTAAGGCCGGAGAGCAGGCCGATATTGTTACCATGGTTCCTACATATATCCGGCCATCCGAAGCCGAGCTAAAATGGGCCGGAAAAGATGGGGGCATATCCTGATCAGCTTTAAGGCATAAAACAAATGTACTAAAATCGATGATAATCAGTTGACAAATCAGGCGGTTATTTCTTATAGTGGACAAGGTTCAATGAACTCGTAAAAGGTCAAATTTACCGCAGAGGTCGCCTGTCTGCGTCTGCCTGTGCGTGTCCGCACGCAGACAGGTGCAACGCACAGGCAGGCTGAGAACGCCGAGATAATATTCAATAGTCAGTTGTAACGGACAACGGACAATGAGTGCTCAGCGGTGAAAAGGCTTTTTTACGGATTGATAAAGTTTAGTTCGCGAGGGATGGTAATAAGGTATGGAAGAAAAAGACAAGGCGTTGATGGCTCTTTGGATAGATAAAGATGAAGAGCTTAAGAGGGCGGTAAAGGAACATCAATCGCTGGAGAGAAAACTGGAGGAGTTTAACCAGAGGCCTTATCTAACTACAGAAGAAACCATGGAGAAGAAGCATATTCAGAAGCTGAAACTAGCCGAGAAGGATAAAATAATGGCCATATTGGCCAAGTATCGATAGGTGATTCTTATGAAACTGACAGGTGCACAGATTTTGATCGAATGTTTGAAAAAGGAAGGCGTGGATCTGATCTTTGGATTTCCAGGTGGGGCGGTAATAGACATCTATGACGAACTCATGAAGTCTCCCATCCGTCACGTACTGGTAAGGCATGAGCAGGCGGCGGTCCATGCCGCTGATGCCTACGCCCGTGTAACCGGCAAAGTGGGTGTGGTTCTCGTCACCTCCGGGCCGGGAGCTACAAATACGGTTACTGGCATTGCGTCGGCTTATGGGGATTCCATACCCGTGGTGGTTATGACCGGCCAGGTGCCCACCAAGCTCATTGGTAATGACGCCTTTCAAGAGGTGGATATTGTCGGCATTACCCGGCCATGTACCAAGCACAATTATCTGGTAAAGAATGTTAAAGATGTCGCACAGACTGTAAGGGAAGCCTTTCACCTGGCCCGCTCAGGACGGCCCGGGCCGGTGTTAATGGATTTACCAAAGGACGTAATGGTTGACAGGACTGAATTTAAGTATCCGGAAGTCATCAAGATGCGTACCTATAATCCGACCTATGAGGCGCATCCGGGCCAGATAGAAAAGGCCGGCAAGTTAATCGTCCAATCCAGGCGCCCGGTCCTCTATGCCGGTGGCGGGATCATAGCCTCCAATGCGGCAGCCGAGTTGACCGAGTTGGCCACCCTCGCACAGATACCAACTACTGCTACTTTGATGGGTTTAGGCGGGTTCCCGGGCACGCATCCGCTCTGGATGGGAATGCTGGGAATGCATGGCACCTATTGTTCGAATATGGCTGTGGCGAATTGTGACCTCCTTATCGCGGTAGGGTCTCGATTTGATGACCGGGTTACCGGTAAACTGGATGCCTTTGCTCCCCATGCCAAGATTATTCATATTGATATTGATCCCACGTCGATCAGCAAAAATGTCAGGGTGGATGTCCCGATAGTGGCTGACTGCAAAAACGCCCTTGGAAAGCTCGTCACTTTCCTCAAAGGGGAAAAGGGGATAAACTGGAAAGAAAAACATGAAGAGTGGCTGGCCCAGGTGCGTGATTGGGATAAAAAACATCCCCTTTCCTATAAAGAAGAAAAAGGGGTAATAAAGCCGCAGTATGTAGTAGAAAAACTTTATGAACTCACGAAGGGTAAGGCGATTATTACCACAGAAGTCGGTCAAAACCAGATGTGGGCCGCGCAATTTTATAAGTTTGCCGAGCCGCGTTCCCTTATGACCTCAGGTGGCCTGGGAGTTATGGGATATGGATTCCCGGCCGCCATTGGGGCCCAACTGGCAGCGCCGGATCGGACAGTCATAGACATAGCCGGAGACGGCAGTATCCAGATGAACATCCAGGAGATGGCCACGGCCATGGAACAGCGGTTGCCGGTAAAAATTGCCATCCTAAATAATCAGTATCTGGGTATGGTGCGCCAATGGCAAGAGCTCTTTTACGGAAAGCGGTATGCCGCCACCTCACTGGCTACCGCACCTGATTTCGTCAAATTGGCGGAGGCCTATGGCGCGGTGGGGCTCCGGGCCACGAAGCCGGAAGAGGTGGAGCCGGTTATCAAGAAGGCCCTGAAAACCAAGAACCTTGTGATCATGGACTTCGTCATTCCGCAAGAGGAAAAGGTTTATCCCATGGTGCCGGCTGGTAAGGCAACTACCGAAATGCTCTTGGTTTAACAACGGGTAACTGTTCAGATAGCCACTAAGGCACAAAGGCACAAAGGCCTGCACTTAGATGTTTTGAAAGGATAAATCTCTAATCTTAGTGTCTTGGTGTCTTAGTGGTCGAATAGTTAAAAAACGGGAGATTGCTCATGAAACACACATTTTCAGTTCTGGTTGAAAATAAGCCCGGTGTTCTTTCGCGAGTGGCAGGGCTCTTTAGCGGCCGGGGTTTTAATATTGAGAGCCTCTGCGTAGCTGAAACCCTGGACCCGGAGTTATCACTTATGACTTTAGTGACCCGGGGTGACGAACAAATTATTGAGCAGATCAATAAGCAGTTGAATAAACTGATCAATGTGCTCAAGGTAGTGGACGTAAGTGAAGGGGATTTTGTAGAAAGGGAGATGGCTCTGGTTAAAGTCAAGGCAGAAGGGAATACCCGTGCCGAGGTCCTGCGCATGGCGGATATCTTTCGGGGCAAGATAGTAGATGTCAGCCCGAGGGAATATACCATTGAACTCACTGGTGACGAAAAGAAGATAAAAGCGGTCCTGGAATTGTTAAGACCGCTGGGGATAAAAGAGGTGGCCCGTACCGGAACCATTGCCATGCCTCGCAGCAAAAAGACGCCGTAGTTATACTGAACGTCATTAGTCAATTGTCGTTTATTACTTACAGAAGTTGCAAACTTGTAATTTGGTAACACTTTAGCTGTTTGAAAAGAGCTAGTCGTCCAGAAAACGGCGCCTCGAAAATCCCCCTTAATCCCCCTTTTTCAAAGGGGGAATGTAGGGGGATCCCCTTTTTCAAAGGGGGAAATGTTTCTCCTCCCTTTGGAAAAGGGAGGTTGGGAGGGATTTTAAAATACTTTTTCAAACAGCTAAACTGATACGTAATTTGCAACTTGCAACTTGTAACTATCCTATTTGCTGATGACTAATGACCAGTGACGTTGCCTATAGATAAGGGAGGAAGATGGATGCGGATTTATTATGACAAAGATGCTGACCTGAAAAAGTTTAAGAACAAAAAAATAGCTATTGTCGGCTATGGCAGCCAGGGACACGCCCAGGCTCAGAATCTGCGCGACAGCGGCCTTAATGTTATCGTGGCGCAGAGACCGGGTTCGGCTAATTACGATCTGGCAGTAAGCCATGGATTTAAACCCGTTAGTGCTTCCGAGGCCAGTAAGGAAGCCGATGTTATTCAGATACTAACCCAGGACCACATCCAGGCCATGCTTTATGAAAAGGATGTCCTGCCCCACCTTAAGAAAGGAAAGACCCTGGTTTTTTCCCATGGGTTTAATATCCACTACGGGCAGATCATGCCTCCCGGGGATATTGATGTGGTCATGGTTGCGCCTAAGGGCCCGGGTCACCTGGTGCGCTCAGAGTATGAGAAGGGGGCGGGGGTACCGGCGTTGGTGGCTATTCATCAGGATGCCAGCGGCAAGGCCATGGAAACCGCTCTGGTTTACGCCAAAGGTATCGGCGCCACGCGGGCCGGCGTTATTGAGACTACCTTTAAAGAAGAGACCGAAACCGATCTTTTTGGGGAGCAGGTCGTTCTCTGTGGCGGAGTAACAGAACTCGTAAAGGCCGGATTTGAGACCCTGGTAGAGGCCGGTTATCAGCCGGAAATCGCTTATTTTGAGTGTCTGCATGAGCTGAAACTGATAGTTGACCTCTTTTATCAGGGAGGTATCCGCTATATGCGATATTCGGTCAGTGATACCGCAGAGTATGGCGACCTGACCAGGGGTAAAAGAATCATTACCACCGAGACGCGGCGGGAAATGAAACGCATCCTTGAGGAGATCCAGGGCGGCGTCTTTGCCCGGGAATGGATACTGGAAAATAAGGCCAACCGGCCGGTATTCAATGCCTTGCGGCGCAAGGAGGCGGAACATCCGATAGAAGAAGTCGGCGAACGCCTGCGGGCTATGATGAGCTGGCTACAGGAAAAGAAGAAAAAATAGGCATTAGCCGATGTTGCAGCCTAGAATCCCTGTGGCCAAAGAAGGTTACCCCTTTATTTTTATCGCCGCCTTTACGGCGTTGCTGGCAGCGCTATTAAACTGGGTTATCGTCTCCGTATTTTTTTGGGCGGCAAGCATCTTTATCCTGTATTTTTTCCGGGATCCAGAGCGGGTGGTCCCGGACGATCCGCGCGCCATAGTCTCGCCGGCAGATGGCAAGGTCATACTGATTGAAAAGGTGACCGATGAGCGTTTCTTGCATGACCGGGCCTTGAAAGTCAGTATCTTTATGAATATCTTTAATGTCCATGTCAATCGCATGCCGTATGATGGCGTGGTAAAGGAGATACGGTATCAGGCCGGACAATTTCTGGCCGCCGATCAGGATCGGGCCAGTTTTGAGAATGAAAATAACGCAATTTTTTTTGAGATAGAGGAGAATCGGCGCATAGTTGTCGTTCAGGTGGCTGGCATACTGGCCCGGCGCATTGTCTGCTGGGCGGAGACTGGCGATAAGGTAAAGAAGGGGCAGCGGTTTGGTATGATCCGTTTTGGGTCGCGCCTCGATGTTTATTTACCTTTAAACACCCAGGTAGAAGTGAAGACAGGCCAGCCCGTTGCGGCCGGACAGACTCTTTTGGGGTATCTGACATGATCAAGAGAAGAAAAAAGAAAAGGGATAAGAGGAGACGGGGCATCTATATCCTGCCCAATCTTTTTACGACGGCCAGCCTGTTTAGCGGGTTTTATAGTATTGTTTCTGCTATGGGAGGCCATTATTACGCGGCTGCAGTGGCCATACTTATTTCCTGTGTCTTTGACATGCTGGACGGCAGAATTGCCCGTTTGACCAGGACCACCAGCCGGTTTGGGCTGGAATACGACTCCCTCTCGGATCTCGTGGCCTTTGGCGTAGCCCCGGCTATACTGGCATTTCTCTGGGCATTGCAGCCCTATCGCCGTCTGGGCTGGCTGGCTGCCTTTCTTTATGTGGCCACGTGCGCATTGCGGCTGGCCCGGTTTAACACCCAGGTTAACAACATTGACAGCCGCTATTTTAACGGCCTCCCTTGTCCTAGTGCCGCCGCCCTGGTAGCTACGAGTATTTTGCTGCACCACGAATTATCAGGTAGTACGGGGACGTTTCAGCATCCGGGTGTGCTTATAATGATATATATCCTTTCTTATCTTATGGTCAGCACTATACCCTATCATAGTCTTAAAAGTTCACAAATCTTTCAGAAGAAGCCTTTTCATGTCCTGGTAGCGGCCATCTTGCTCATCATGGTTATAGCTATGGAGCCCCATATCACCCTGTTCATATTAACGGCACTCTATGTTGCTTCCGGGCCGGTCCTTTTTGTAGCCCTTTACCGCCGCCGGAAAGCGGAGAAACTCCTGGCTGAACAAGGCCAAACCCACTAAAAGAGAATCGCTAAGTCATGAAGGATAAGATTTTTATTTTTGATACAACCTTGCGGGATGGCGAGCAATCGCCAGGCGCCAGCATGAATATCAGCGAGAAGGTGCGCATAGCGCATCAACTGGAAAAATTAAATGTGGATGTCATAGAGGCGGGATTCCCCGTGGCCTCCAGGGGCGATTTTGAAGCCGTAAAGGCCGTGGCCAAAGAGATAAAAAATATCCAGGTGGCGGCCCTGGCCCGGGCCAATACCAAGGACATCGACCGGGCCGCAGAGGCCCTTAAGGTGGCCAAATACCCATGTATCCACACATTTATTGCCACTTCGGATATCCATCTCAAGTATAAGCTGAAAAAGAGCCGTGAAGAGGTCTTTAAAATGGCGGCGGAGGCTGTAAAGTACGCCCGGCGTTTTACGGACAGCGTAGAGTTTTCCGCCGAAGATGCCTCACGCAGTGACCTGGACTTTGTCTGCAAGGTCTTTGCCTCGGTGATAAAGGCAGGGGCCACGGTTCTCAATTTCCCGGACACCGTCGGATATGCTGTACCGGATGAATTCGGGCAAAAGATTAAATATGTCATGGAGCATACTCCGGGTATAGAGAAGGCCCGGTTAAGTGTACATTGCCACAATGATCTTGGTCTGGCGGTGGCTAATTCCCTGGCCGCCATAGCCCATGGGGCGCGTCAGGTAGAAGTGACTATAAACGGCATAGGCGAGAGGGCCGGCAACGCCGCTTTGGAAGAAGTGGTCATGGCTATCCGGACGCGGGCGGATGCCCTCAAGGTGCAAACGGATATAGTTACGGAACACATCTGTGCCTCCAGCCGGCTTGTTACCATGATTACCGGCATACCCGTTCAGCCCAACAAGGCCATAGTGGGGGCGAATGCCTTTGCGCATGAGGCCGGGATACATCAGGACGGTGTGTTAAAGGAACGGACCACTTATGAGATTATTAATCCGTGCGCTATTGGCCTGGCCAAAAGCAGCCTGGTGATGGGAAAACACTCCGGCCGGCATGCCTTCAATCAGAAACTGAAAGAGCTCGGGTATAAGCTGGGTGAGGCCGACATAGACCGGGTATTCGAGAGATTTAAGGACCTGGCAGATAAGAAGAAGACTATCGTTGATGACGACATCGAGGCCCTGGTTACGGACGAGATCTTTCGGGGCAAGGATAAATACCGCTTGGTCTATCTGGGGGTAGTTACCGGAACCGAGGCTGTCCCGACGGCTACCGTTCAGATCGACATTGACGGGAAACTCCATCGGGAGGCCGAGTTCGGAGTTGGCCCGATTGATGCGACCTTTAACGCCATCACCAAGATAACCAAGGTTAAGGCGAAGCTACTCCGTTTTTCGGTGAACTCTATCACCGGGGGCACGGATGCCCAGGGAGAAGTTACCGTACGGCTGGAGGAAGATGGGCAGGTGGTAATTGGCCAGGGGGCAGATGCGGACATTATTATAGCCAGCGCCAAGGCATTTCTAAATGCCTTAAACAGACTGGAATATCTCAAGAAAAATCCAGTCAAGTCGCTTTATTAAGATCGCCACTAAGGCACCAAGACACAAAGGACAAAGGAGAAAAAAGTATAATTCTCGTAACACTTTAGGTTTTTGAAAAATATAGCTAAGCAAGGCGCTATAAGGGCCAAAATCCCCCTCAATCCCCCTTTTCCAAAGGGGGAAGTGTTTCTCCTCCCTTTGGAAAAGGGAGGTTGGGAGGGATTGAAGAATACATTTTCAAACAGCTAAACTGATACCGATATTCGAATTTCGGTAACACTTTAGCTGCTTGAAAAAAGCTGGTCGTCCAGAAAGCGGCGCCTCAAAAATCCCCCTTAATCCCCCTTTTTCAAAGGGGGAAACGTCTCTCCTCCCTTTGGAAAA
>JBFMAZ010000014.1:0-7571 GCA_040755415.1 Thermodesulfobacteriota bacterium
CAAAATGAAGCCCGCAATTTCGCTGCCTGTGCGGTGCACGCAGACAAGGACAATGATCTCACATCCGAAAATATCAAAGATCAATGGGAATACTTACATGCAAAAACCTAACCGGACAAAGCTGTCTTGTTTTAAGATTTCGTTGGCTTTTTCTATGTCTTTTTTGATCTGAGCAATAAGCTCCTCAGGGTTGGCGAATTTTTTCTCATCCCGCAGGCGTTCGATCAGGTTCACCTCTATTTCCTGTCCATAGATATCTTCAGAAAAGTCAAAGACGTGTACCTCAGCCGAGATATGCTCGTCGCCAAAGGTAGGGTTATAACCGATGTTCATCACGCCGTCGTGGGATTTGCCTTTATAGATAACTTGGGTGGCATAGACACCCAGGCCGGGGCATAGTTCGTCTTCGGCCAGTTCGATATTGGCTGTGGGAAAACCAAGGACTGGTCCGCCTCTGCGTTTACCCACCAGGACCTTTCCGGTCATCTGATACGGCCGGCCGAGAAGTCTCCGTACCTGCACCATATCACCAGCAACAATCAACTCACGTACTTTGGTACTGCTTACGATGATATCATCGACGTAGAGGGGCTCGACCACGGTTACCGAGAAACCCAGTTGCCTGCCTTTTTCCCTGAGGAATTCGATATTACCCTGGCGATTTCGGCCAAAGGAGTAGTCATATCCAACCATGAGATTTTTTACGCCGATCTTTTCCCATAGAATATCATCTACAAACTCCTCTGCCGTGGTGTTGGCAAAATCACGTGTAAATTTGATGCATATAAGCACGTCCACCCCGGCCTTTTCTATCAATTCCAGCTTCTTGCTACACTTAGAGATCAACTTTAAGCCGATCTGTGGCCGGAGGACGCTAACCGGATGCGGGTCAAAGGTGATTACTACGCTTTCCCCCCCCGTGGCTTCGGCCTGCTCTTTTACCTTCTTAAAGAGGAGTTGATGTCCCAGATGAACTCCGTCGAAATTGCCGATGGTGACCGCCGGATTGACAAAGCGGCGGTTGATATTATCGATACCCCTGATTGCTTCCATATTTGCTTTCGCCTTTGCCTCGATAAGACTTGACAACAGGAGCTTTTAAATATAAATAAAGCACGTATAAAAGGCAATCATTAATCCGGTGCCGAAGTGGCGGAACTGGTAGACGCGCTAGGTTCAGGGTCTAGTGGGTGTACGCCCGTCGGGGTTCGACTCCCCGCTTCGGCACCATTTTTCATTCTCCGCCAGGAAAAGACCTATCAAGAAGCAAAAAACCATAGAGGCCATCAGGGCAGAAATTGACAAGATTGACGCCAGGATTGTTGATCTGCTTGGTAAAAGGGCCAGGCTCGCCTTTCAAATAGGTCGTTTAAAATTAAAAGAGTCTCTCAACTTCTATGACTCGAAGCGCGAGCAGGATATTTTAGGGCGGATTACCAGGCTAAATAACGGTACGTTTCCAGAGAAGAGCCTGGTTTCTATCTTTCAAGAGATCTTCTTTGCCTGCCGTTCCGTACAGCAGAAGGAAACAGTAGCGTATCTGGGGCCACGCGGCACTTTCAGTTATCTGGCGGCCTTGAAATATTTCGGCAAAGAGCATCGTTTCCACCCGGCCATGTCCATTGAAGAAGTTTTTACAGAAGTGGCCAGAGACAGGTGCCAGTACGGTATCGTGCCTATTGAAAATTCGACCGAGGGCACGGTTAATCTGACATTAGATGCCCTGTATAAGTATGACTTGAAGATTTGCGGTGAGGTCTATCAGGAGGTTCAGCTTGATCTGGTCAACCAATCCGGGCAGACTGCCGATATAAAAGTTATATATTCGCATCCCCAGCCGTTGGCGCAATGCCGGCAGTGGTTGCGCGATAATATGCCGTCGATCCCTCTTAAGGAGGTTTCCAGTACGGCGGCAGCAGCCCAACAGGCGGCTGAAGATCCTGATGCGGCGGCCATCGCCCCGGATATAGCGGCCAGGCTATACAAACTGCAAACAGCCGCCCGGCGGATTGAAGACTATGTAGGCAATACCACGCGTTTTGTGGTCCTTTCCAAACAGAGTGTGCCGCCGTCAGGCCGGGATAAGACCTCGGTCCTCTTTGGCGTGGCGGACCGGCCGGGTTCACTCGTGGAGATTTTACACGTATTATCTGAGCGCAACATAAATATGAGTAAGATAGAGTCCCGTCCCAAGAAGGGAGAACCGTGGCAGTATCTCTTCTTTGTTGACCTGGGAGGCCACTATAGTGACGAACCGGTACAAAAGGCGCTGGAAAAGATGTCCCAGGAATGTTCTTATTTCAAATGGCTGGGTTCTTATCCCAGGGGACGTGACATCAGAAAGATTGACAAGGATCGATCAGTAATTAATGTAATCGCATGAAACCGGTCTATTTTTGCCAGAGTCATTTACATATCGTGGATGAGGCCGTTAACCTGGCTGAAGATATAGCCAGTGACTTTTTTAAGTTCTCTTCCACGGACTGGAAGGCGGTTCCTTATGATGTCAAAACACTCAAAGACCTGGCAGAGGATGAGATAGTTTCCGGTGTCTTTGCCCAGGTGATGCGGTATCGGCAGGACCCCTCTAAGTCTCCTTCCGGGATAGGGTGGTATGAGTATTACAAGATTTGTCTGCACGATCATGAGATACTCAATGCCCTGGAGAGGGAGAAAGCCGTCGCCCTTTTGCCTTTAGTCCTCTATGTTGTCACCCATGAACTGGTGCATATCGCCCGTTTCAGGCGTTTCTTACACAGTTTTTATGCCTCGGAAAAAGAGAAGGCGGGTGAAGAAAAGAGGGTGCATCAGATTACGTTTGATATTTTGAGAAAGGTACGTATATCCGGACTGGAAACAGTTTTAAAATGTTATCAAAATCATTGTATAGCACACGATGTTAAGGAGGTGAGAGCACAGTGCCTATTTACGAGTATCAGTGCCGATCCTGTGGTAAGGTCACCGAAGCCTGGCAGAAACTTTCCGATGCTTCCTTGACTGTCTGCCCCCATTGCTCCGGCCAGCTAAAGAAGCTGATCTCTTGCAGTTCCTTCCATTTAAAGGGAAGCGGCTGGTATGTAACTGACTATGCCGGGCATAATGCCGGCAATTCAAGTCCCAAGGAAAATACATCTGATAAGCCTTCCTCTGACAAGACCTCTCCGGCAAAGGAGTAGAAAGGCAAACCCTGTTGCCTTTCTACTCCTTAACTTCTTCCTGACGGGTGAAAACCTGATCTTTAATAAATTTCAAGTTGAAAGATAGAATTTTTGTATCACTTTAGCTTTTTGAAACGGTTATTAAGTTCGAAAGCTCCGACTGCTTCGGGATCAGTGCCAAATCCGAAATTCAATCCCTGTCCTGTAAAGTAGTGTCTTGATCCCGAGTTCGTTGATAGACTTGTGTATCTCTGACTCTAGATTGAGATGACCTCTTTCAATTTCCCTTTGAATGGATAACGAAAATCCGGTATTATTCTTTAGGGCAACTTGTTTTACTAGTGTTTACTGTGAGTTGGAAAATAGGGTCATGCCAAAAAACAGAAAAAGGCATCTCCGGCCATAGCTTGATAATGACCGGCTGCGCTGTTGATTCCCTTGACATTAAGCCGGGGATGACTATTTAATTATAATGTCAGCGATAAGACTGATTAAGGAGGCAGTATGGCAATTATTACCATCCGCACTAGCAGGATATTGGAAGATATCCATCGAGATATGCTCAAAATGGTGACCGACGTCTTTAAGACGGCTGGAACGATGCCACCTAATTGGGCCTGGGTCCCGGCGGTGGATATCTATGAGACCGAGAAAGAGGTCATGGTTCTGGTTGAGGCGGCGGGAGTCAAGCAGGAAAGTCTGGATATAACCCTGTATAAGGACCTGCTCCGGATCGCCGGCATGCGTGAAGGCGAGAGCGGCTCCCGGTCCAGAAAATTTTACCAGATGGAGATAGCCTATGGCGCCTTTGAGCGGGTGTTAAGGCTTCCTTCCGCGGTAGAAAGTGATGGGGCCGCGGCCTCCTATAAGAACGGTTTATTGTCCATAACCCTGCCTAAGACCAAAAAGACCTATCGTGTGGAGATCGCATAAGGTTTGCAGTGACTTCAACCTTAAAGGAGTGGATAACGCTCATGACTGAACAAAAAGAAGAAATAAAGGTCGAAGAGACACGGGATGAAGGCATTAAATGGCCTGAAGAGTGGCCGATAATTCCGGTGGAAGATACCGTACTTTTCCCACAGATGGTTATCCCCTTGACTATATCAGATAAAAAACTGGTCAAGCTCGTTGATGACGCCCTTTCCGGCGAACGTCTGGCGGCCGTATTTACAACCAAGTCTGAACCCAAGGGGGAACTCTATGATGTGGGAACTTCAGCTCAAATTCTGCGCATGATGAAGGTCCAGGAAGACCAGGTGCGCCTGCTGGTACAGGGGGTGGCCCGCATGCGGAATACAGGCATAACCTCCACGGAGCCATATATGAAGGCCCGTTTAGAACGTCTATATGATAAGGTGGTTAAAGACAAAGAGGTCGAGGCCCTTATTTATAACCTGCGCAACCTCTTTCAAAAGGTATTGGAATTGAGCCCCAATATTCCTTCTGAGTTGGGTACCATTGCCTTAAATATCGAGGACCCGGGAACCCTGTCGGATATGATTGCTTCCAGTCTAAATATCTCCATACCCGAACGTCAGGATATATTAGAGACCCTCGAGGTCAAGGCCAGACTGGAAAAGGTGATGCGGCTGGTTACCAGACAGACAGAGATTCTGGAGCTTGGCCGAAAGATCCATACCCAGGTCAAAGGGGAAATTGATAAGACGCAGCGGGAATATTACCTACGGGAGCAGCTAAAGGCTATCAAAAAGGAGTTAGGCGAAAAAGACGAACTAAGCGTTGAGATAGACGAGCTGCGCACTAAGGTAGAGGAGAAGAAGCTTCCCGAGGTGGTCAATAAAGAGGCCATGCGCGAGCTCGGCCGTCTGGCCAAGATGCACCCATCCTCGGCCGAATATACGGTAGCCAGGACATATCTGGACTGGATTCTGGATCTGCCCTGGCATGAAAGAACCGAGGATAGTCTGGACATAGCGGAGGCCCAGAAGATATTAGACGAAGATCATTACGATCTGGAGAAGGTAAAGAAACGGATCATTGAGTATCTGGCGGTAAGGAAGCTCAAGACTGACATGAAAGGGCCCATCCTCTGTTTTGTCGGGCCGCCCGGTACAGGTAAGACTTCCCTGGGACGATCGGTGGCCAGGGCCCTGGGGAGAAAATTTATGCGTATCTCCCTGGGCGGGGTGCGGGATGAAGCAGAGATTCGGGGGCACCGCAGAACCTATATCGGGGCGTTGCCCGGCCGTATTATCCAGGGCATACGCCGTGCCGGTTCTAATAATCCGGTTTTTGTCCTGGATGAGATAGATAAGATTGGCGCCGATTTCAGGGGAGATCCGGCCTCGGCCCTCCTGGAGGTATTGGACCCGGAACAAAACAATACGTTTTCCGATCATTACCTGGATGTTCCCTTTGACCTTTCTAAAGTTATATTCATTACGACCGCCAACCTCCTGGATACGATTCCGCCTGCCCTCCTCGACCGTATGGAGGTCCTGGAACTTCCCGGTTACACTGATGAAGAGAAGGTGCGAATCGCCCAAAAATATCTTATCCCTAGGCAACTGGCTGAACATGGCCTGAAGCCTAACCAGGTGCGTTTTGAGAAGAAGGCCATACAGAAGATTATAAGCGAATATACCCGCGAGGCCGGCCTGAGAAATCTGGAACGGGAGGTGGCCGCTATTTGCCGCGGCATAGCCAAAAAAGTGGCTGCCGGTGAGATGGAGAAATTTGTAATTCGTGCCGAGGTGGTGCCAGAGTTCCTGGGACCACCCCAGTTTTACCCGGAGGTAGCGGATCGTACGGCTGTGGCCGGTGTGGCTACCGGACTGGCCTGGACACAGGCTGGCGGTGAGATCCTTTTCATTGAGGCGACAAGAATGAAGGGGAATGGCCGGTTGTTGCTCACCGGAAAGTTGGGCGAGGTGATGAAAGAGTCGGCAGAAACAGCCTTAAGCTTTGTCCGCTCCAAGGCCAAAGGCCTCGGAATTGATGAGGATTTTTTTGAGAAAAATGATATACACATCCATGTGCCGGCCGGTGCTATACCTAAAGACGGGCCTTCAGCCGGCGTGGCCATATTTACCGCCCTGGTGTCTCTGCTGACCAATAAGCCGGTCAATAGCCAGGTAGCTATGACCGGGGAGATAACTCTGCGCGGCCGCATCCTGCCGGTGGGGGGTATAAAGGCCAAGGTCCTGGCGGCCAGCCGCGCCGGAATAAAGACGATCATTCTTCCAAAGCGAAACGAGAAGGATATGGACGAGGTCCCGGATGATGTTAAAAAGGGCCTGGAATTTAAGTTCTTGACAAAGATGGAAGAGGTTATTCCCATAGCCTTTGCTGAGAAGGGTTCCAGCCGGCGGAAAGGTCGGCATGCCTGATCTGATTGATCTCCATTGTCATACTACGGCCTCGGATGGAAGTCTGACCCCGGCCGAACTGGTTCGCAAGGCGCGGGAAAGCGGCCTCAAGGCCGTGGCTATTACCGATCATGATACGGTGGAAGGTGTGGGTGAGGCCCTGGCCGAGGGGGAGAGGCTTAATTTTGAGGTCATACCCGGGATTGAGATCAGCGCGGAGATACCATCCGGTTCCATGCACATACTGGGTTATTTTATCGATCATACCTCTCCGCAACTGGTAGCGGTGCTCCGGAAGTTGCAGGATTCCCGGGAAACCCGTAATCAGCGAATAATGGAAAAACTCCATTCCCTGCACATGGAGGTAAGCTACGCAGAGCTTTTACGGCTAGCCGGAGGCGGACAGGTGGGCCGGCCGCATATTGCCGAACTCCTGGTACAGAAGGGTTTTGTCCCCAGTTTACAGGCGGCCTTTGATATTTATCTGAAAAGGGGGCGACCGGCCTATGTAGAGAAATTTCGCCTTACGCCGTCAGAGGCCATTAAACTCATTACCCGGGCTGGCGGGATAGCGGTGCTGGCCCATCCCGGCTCTTTAAATAAATCTCTGGAAGAAGTGGAGATGGTGGTAGGCGAGTTAAAAGCCGCCGGTCTCCAGGGATTGGAGGTCTTCTATACCGAACATGCACCGGAACAGACGCGGGGCTATCAAAGGATCGCCAACCAGCATCATCTTATACCTACCGGGGGTACAGACTATCATGGAGACTATAAGCCCGGCATTAAACTGGGCCGGGGGTGGGGAAGTCTGCGTATTCCTTATGAATTGTTGGCTGATATGAAGAAAAAAATGGGCAGGTGAGGGAGAAAAGTTCAAAGCTCAAAGCCCAAAGCTCAAAAAATGTCAGATGGGCGAGCGTTCAGGCGTCAGCTTTCAGCAAAAAGAGATTTCAAATTTCGTATCAGTTTAGCTGTTTGAAAAAGTATTTTAAAATCCCTCCCAACCTCCCTTTTCCAAAGGGAGGAGAAACATTTCCCCCTTTGAAAAAGGGGATCCCCCTACATTCCCCCTTTGAAAAAG
>JBFMAZ010000015.1:0-2500 GCA_040755415.1 Thermodesulfobacteriota bacterium
CTCTGTGCTACTAACGTTAGAATTCTTAAAATTCTATTAAGAAAATTCGGATACGCTTAATGAAAACGAGCCATTACAAGTTTAAAGTTCAAAGTTTAGTATCAATTTAGCTGTTTGAAAAAGCATTTTAAAATCCCTCCCAACCTCCCTTTTCCAAAGGGAGGAGAGACGTTTCCCCCTTTGAAAAAGGGGGATTAAGGGGGATTTTTGAGGCGCCGCTTTCTGGACGACCAGCTTTTTTCAAGCAGCTAAAGTGTTACATTTTTTGATTATGTCCAGATTGTTTGTATTTTGCGAATGAATTGGTGTCTCTAAATTTAATCGGCAAAGGAGGTGTCTAGTATTTGAGCACTACACTGGTAATTGTATCTTTCGTTATTTTAGCTGCCTGTCTGGGAGCCATTCTGGGCTTTTTAATCCGTAAGAAAGTAGTGGAAGCCAAGCTGGAATCTGCCGAGAGATTGGCTGAGAGGATTATTGAGGAGGCCAGAAAGAAGGGTGAGACCGAACGCCGGGAGGCCACCCTACAGGCCAGAGATGAACTTTACCAAATGAAGCTGGAGCTGGAAAAGGAGGCTAAGGAAAGAAAGGCCGAACTGCAGCTTATAGAAAAGCGCCTGACGCAGAAGGAGGGAAACCTTGATAATAAGCTCGCCCTCCTGGATCAAAAAGAACTGGATAATATGCGGAGGGAAAAGGAGTTACAACGGCAAGAAAAGCTGATTGCCGAAAAGGCACAGGAGTATCACGTATTGCTTGAGGAAGAAAGGCGACAGGTTGAAAGGATATCCGGGCTTTCTACAGAAGAGGCCAAAGAGCTTTTTCTCCGGCAGATCGAAGAAGAGGCGCGGGTAGATGCGGCCAAGTTGTTGAAAAAGATAGAGAATGATACCAGAGAAACCGCGGATAAGAAGGCAAAAGAGATAATCTCCTTGGCGGTTGCGCGCTATGCCGGAGATTATGTTGCTGAAAAAACAGTTTCTGTAGTGAATTTGCCTAATGAAGAGATGAAGGGGCGAATTATCGGGCGTGAAGGACGTAATATTCGGGCCATTGAGGCCGCTACCGGCGTGGATTTGATCATTGATGATACACCAGAGGCGGTTATCCTGTCTGGATTCAATCCCGTTCGGCGTGAAGTGGCCCGGATAGCCCTGGAGAGATTAATAGCGGATGGCCGGATACATCCGGCCCGCATAGAGGAGGTTGTGGAAAAGGTAGCCCAAGAGGTAGAGATGTCCATAAAAGAGGCCGGGGAGCAGGCCATCTTTGATGTTGGGGTGCACGGCTTCCATCCGGAGCTGGTTAAGCTTATAGGTAAGCTTAAATATAGAACCAGCTATGGACAAAATATGTTGCAACACTCGGTAGAGGTTGCTTTTCTGTGCGGTATTATGGCGGCTGAGCTGGGATTGAGCATTAAGCGCGCCAAGAGGGCTGGTTTATTACATGACATAGGTAAGGCCGTGGATCACGAGATAGAGGGACCCCATGCCTTGATCGGCGCCGATCTGGCTAAGAAGTATGGCGAGGCCGGTCAGGTGGTAAACGCTATTGCGGCTCACCATGAAGATGTTTCTCCGGAAAGTGTTCTGGCCGTTCTAGTTCAGGCGGCCGACGCCTTGTCTGGAGCCAGGCCCGGCGCCAGGAAGGAAACCTTAGAAAGCTATGTCCAACGGCTGACCGACCTAGAGAGGATTGCAAATTCTTGTCCCGGTGTTAATAAGTCTTTTGCTATACAGGCTGGCCGGGAAGTACGAATTATTGTGGATAGTGGGACGGTTTCAGATGCCGACGCCGTCTTAATGTGCCGGGATATTGCTAAAAAGATAGAATCTGAGATGGCGTATCCGGGACAGATCAAGGTAACCGTCATAAGGGAAACCAGGGCTGTAGAATATGCTAAATGAGATCAAGGTATTATTTATTGGAGACGTCGTAGGGAGCCCTGGCCGCAGTGGTGTACGTCATCTCGTACCGGAGATAGTTGAGGGTTATGGCATAGACCTGGTTATAGCTAACGGTGAGAATGCAGCCGGAGGTATCGGGATAACGCCCCAGGTGGCGGATGAGCTTTTGAGTAATGGGGTACATGTATTGACTTCGGGCAACCATGTCTGGGCCAAAAAGGAGATTTTGGGATATTTATCAGGAAGTGAGCGACTACTGCGACCTGCTAATTATCCCCCTGGCTTGCCTGGCCGAGGCGGTACGGTGATCCATACGCGGGAAGGATATCCCATCGGCATTCTCAACCTTCAGGGACGGGTATATATGGATAATCTGGATTGTCCTTTTCGCGTGGCGGAAAAGGAGATTGAGATACTAAAAAAAGAAGCCAAGATCGTGATATTAGATTTCCATGCCGAGGCCACTTCAGAAAAAGTGGCCCTGGGATGGTTTCTGGACGGCCGGATAAGCGCTGTCCTGGGCACGCATACCCATATACAGACGGCTGATGAGAAGATATTGCCCCAGGGGACTGCCTATATAACGGATG
>JBFMAZ010000015.1:7500-24014 GCA_040755415.1 Thermodesulfobacteriota bacterium
TGCTGGAGGAGCCAGAAGAGAGTATGCTGACACGAGTAGCGATAATGTGGGTGAGAAACCCACACGCCGTAAGCCTAAGGTTTCCTGGGTAAAGTTAATCTGCTCAGGGTTAGTCGATCCCTAAGCCGAGGCCGAAAGGCGTAGGTGATGGAAAACAGGTTAATATTCCTGTACCATCAAACTGGCGTTTGAGCGAAGGGGGGACGCAGAAGGGTAGGCCATCCGGGTGTTGGACGTCCCGGTTTAAGCCTGTAGGTGGGGATTCCAGGTAAATCCGGAATCCTATTAACACTGAGAGGTGATGACGATCCGCCTTTGGCGGAACAAAGTGGCCGAGCCCATGCTGCCAAGAAAAGCCTCGTAGCGAGTCAGTTTGGTGATCGTACCGCAAACCGACACAGGTAGGCGGGGAGAGTATCCCAAGGCGCTTGAGAGAACCCTGGTTAAGGAACTCGGCAAAATGACACCGTAACTTCGGGAGAAGGTGTGCCCCCATTAGGTAAGGAAATTTACTTTCGGAGCTGAAGGGGGTCGCAGAGAAGTGGCGGGAGCGACTGTTTACTAAAAACACAGGACTCTGCGAAGTCGCAAGACGACGTATAGGGTCTGACGCCTGCCCGGTGCTGGAAGGTTAAGGAGAGATGTTATCTCCGCCTCGGCGGAGAGAAGCATTGAACCGAAGCCCCAGTAAACGGCGGCCGTAACTATAACGGTCCTAAGGTAGCGAAATTCCTTGTCGGGTAAGTTCCGACCTGCACGAATGGCGTAACGATTTCCGCGCTGTCTCAACCAGGGGCTCAGCGAAACTGTAGTACCGGTGAAGATGCCGGTTACCCGCGACTGGACGGAAAGACCCTGTGCACCTTTACTACAGCTTGGCACTGGACTTTGGGATTGCATGTGTAGGATAGGTGGGAGACTATGAAATCCTGACGCTAGTTGGGATGGAGTCGTCCTTGAAATACCACCCTTGTTATTCTAGAGTTCTAACCTCGGTCCCTTATCGGGATCAGGGACACTGCCTGGCGGGTAGTTTGACTGGGGCGGTCGCCTCCTAAAAGGTAACGGAGGCGCGCGAAGGTTCCCTCAGGCTGATTGGAAACCAGCCGTAGAGCGTAAAGGCAGAAGGGAGCTTGACTGCGAGACTGACGAGTCGAGCAGGTACGAAAGTAGGCCTTAGTGATCCGGCGGTTCTGCATGGAAGGGCCGTCGCTCAACGGATAAAAGGTACGCCGGGGATAACAGGCTGATCTCCCCCAAGAGTTCACATCGACGGGGAGGTTTGGCACCTCGATGTCGGCTCATCGCATCCTGGGGCTGGAGCAGGTCCCAAGGGTTTGGCTGTTCGCCAATTAAAGCGGTACGTGAGCTGGGTTTAAAACGTCGTGAGACAGTTTGGTCCCTATCTGTCGCGGGCGCAGGATATTTGAGAGGAGCTGTCCCTAGTACGAGAGGACCGGGATGGACGAACCTCTAGTGTTCCAGTTGTCACGCCAGTGGCAGCGCTGGGTAGCTATGTTCGGATGGGATAACCGCTGAAAGCATCTAAGCGGGAAGCCCACCTCAAGATTAGATATCCCGTGGTGTAAGCCACCTAAAGACCCCTCGGAGACTACGAGGTTGATAGGTCAGGTGTATAAGGCCAGTAATGGTCTGAGCTTACTGATACTAATCGGTCGTGCGGCTTGACCATAATTTTATATATCAATACATTGACTGATGTGACCATATTTATTTATCAAGTATTTTTCGGGAAAGTGATTTTCCGGTGGTTATAGCGAGGATGAAACACCCGTTCCCATCCCGAACACGGAAGTTAAGCTCCTCAGCGCCGATGGTACTGCCCGGGCGACTGGGTGGGAGAGTAGGACGCCGCCGGGAATAATATGTAGCCCGATCCATATTAAGTGGATCGGGCTTTTTTTTGGGGGTGACTTCGTGGGGAAGATAAGACGGGCGTTGATCAGTGTAACCGATAAATCTGGATTAGTTGAATTCGCGAAAGCTTTAGCTAAATTTGGGGTAGAGATACTTTCCACCGGCGGCACGGCAAGGCTTCTGAAGGACAACGGTATTTCAGTGGTCGAGATTTCCGACTATACCGGTTCGCCGGAGATATTGGGCGGCCGCGTTAAGACCCTTCATCCCAGGGTACACGGAGGGATACTTTTCCGGCGGGATGATCCTATCCATGTCCAACAGACCACAGAGCTAAAGATCCCACCTATAGACATGGTGGTAGTAAACCTTTACCAGTTCGCCCAGGCCATAGCCAAACCGGATATTACTCTGGATGAGGCTATAGAGCAGATCGATATTGGCGGCCCGACGTTGCTGCGGGCCTCGGCCAAAAACTACAAAGACGTAACGGTCGTCTGTACTCCAGCGGATTACGTCCGGATACTGGACGAGATGGGAAAAAATAACGGGGCTACTACGCCAGAGACACGATTTGCCCTGGCCAGGAAGGTCTTTGAATTGACCAGCGTTTACGATAAGACTATTTCTGAGTATTTAAAGGGACGGTAACTACTACCCCGGGACCATATCCAAGCCACGATCTCAGCGAATAAGCAGCGATGCCTGTTAGCTCCCCTTTAAGAGAGGGGAAAGCGCTGTTGTTCGCCTTTAATGAAGAAAAAGTCCGCTTGACTCCTAAATACGGTTGTATTATTAATGCCTGAAATCTGATGCAGGCTTTGAGGACATCAGCTGAAGAGAGGCGTTTAAATTAATGCGTACTGATATTGTTCATACTGGAGCGGGGGAGCTGACATACGAGATTCGGAACATCGTTAATGTCGCTGAAAAGTTGCGGGACCTGGGTATCAAAACCAATATGGAGAATATTGGTGACCCTGTGGCCAAGGGGGAGAAGATCCCCGATTGGATGAAGAGGATCGTGGCTGAACTGGTCATGGAGGATTGTACCTACGGGTACAGTCCTACCCGTGGTCTTCTGGAGACCCGCCAGTTTATAGCGGAGCAGACTAACAAACGGGGCGGAGCACAGATTACCCCGGATGACATCATCTTTTTTAATGGCCTGGGTGATGCCATTGCCAAGGTCTACGGGATGTTAAATCCTACAGCGCGTATTATCAGCCCTGCTCCTACCTATTCTACCCATTCCTCGGCTGAGGCCGCTCACGCCGGGGCCAGGCCAATTTCTTACCGGTTAGATCCCGGAAACAACTGGTATCCAGATATTGAAGACCTGCGCGGCCGTGTCAAGTATAACCCGAATGTAGCAGGGATATTGCTCATCAACCCGGACAATCCAACCGGGGTGGTTTATCCCGTAGATATTTTAAAAGAGATAGTCTCTATCGCCAGGGAGCATGACCTTTTCATTATTTGTGACGAGGTCTATATCAACATCGTTTACAACGGGCAAAAAACAGTACCTATAGGTGATATCATAGGCGGTGTTCCGGCCGTAGCCATGCGTGGCATATCCAAGGAATTTCCCTGGCCAGGGTCCCGCTGTGGCTGGATAGAAGTCTATAACGGCCACAACGACCCCCTTTTTGAGAGATATATACAGTCTATCCTGAGTGCCAAGATGATGGAGGTCTGTTCGACCACCCTCCCGCAAAAGGCTATCCCGCGATTGGTAACCCACCCCAGGTACCAGGAATATCTAAATGAGCGTATCTCCAGGTATGAAAGATTTTCCAATATTGCCTATGAGCGGCTGAAAGATGTACCGGGTATTTTAGTTAACCGGACCAATGGTGCATTTTACATGAGCGTGGTATTTGAAGATGGACGGTTAAATGATAAGCAGACCTTGCCTATTAAAAATAATGACGTGCGTGCCCATGTGGAGCGCCTGGTAAGTGCACCGGGTGTATCCCTGGATAAGAGATTTGTGTATTACTTACTCGGTTCCACAGGTATTTGTGTGGTTCCCCTGTCTTCCTTTGCTACCGACCTCCAGGGGTTCCGGGTTACCCTGTTGGAAAGAGACGAAAGAGAGTTCAGAAGGGTTTTTGATATCCTGGCGGAAAATATCGAACGGTATTTGAAGTCTTGAGGCTCTGGTCCCCTATGGTATCCCCTTAATTTATCGGCCATTTCTATTGACTTTTTTGCCTCTATACGTTAAGAAAGCACCATAATCAGCGAGTTAAAATAAGCGCTTACATTTTATTACTCCGGCAACTAAAGACTTAAATCCCCCCTCACCCCCCTTTAGAAAAGGGGGGGATGGGGGGATTTGGCAAGTTTATATATTTAATTGCCGTAGTAATAAAAGAACTTGTGCGGCAACCCCCGGGGTTGCCATAGTTTTTAGGGGAGAGAAGATTGCCCATACCGGGTATTCGTGGCTTCAAGGATATCTTGCCTGAAGAGGCGAAAAGATGGCAGCATATAGAAAAGGTGGCCAGAGACGTCTTTCGCTGTTTTGGGTTTCAGGAGATCCGAATTCCCATCCTGGAGAAGACGGAACTTTTTGCACGAAGTATCGGCGAAACTACCGACATCGTGGAAAAGGAAATGTACACCTTTGTTGACCGTAGCGGCGAGAGCCTTACCTTACGGCCGGAGGCGACGGCCTCCATCCTGCGGGCCTTTATTGAGCACGGATTATATGCCCGGGACAATATACAAAAGCTCTATACTATTGGCCCCATGTTCCGCCACGAAAGGCCGCAGAAAGGCCGTTACCGGCAGTTTCATCAGATAAATGCCGAGGCCATTGGTTTAGATAGCCCGGCCATTGATGCTGAGTTAATGGCTATGGCTATGCATATCTTAAGTGCCCTGGGCGTATCCGGTGTGGAATTGCAGATAAATTCCCTGGGGTGCTCTCATTGCCGGCCGCACTTCCGCCAGGATTTACAATCTTTTCTCGGAACGAGGCAGGCCGGGCTCTGTCCTGACTGTCAACGGCGCACCGTATCCAACCCACTTCGAGTCTTAGACTGTAAGGTAGAAAGATGCCGGGCGGCGCTCGTGGACATGCCTTCTTTATCCGGGTATCTTTGTCCGGACTGTAAAACCCATCTCCATGCAGTAGAGGGGCAGCTCAGGCTGTTTGCTGTTCCTTACACGATAAATCCCCTTATGGTGCGTGGTCTTGATTATTACACCCGGACGACGTTTGAGATTACCAGTCTGGCCCTAGGGGCGCAGAGCGCCGTGGCCGCCGGGGGACGCTACGATGGCCTGATTAAGGAATTGGGAGGGCCGGATTTGTCCGGGATGGGCTTTGCTATAGGTATGGAGAGGCTGTGCCTGTTAATCGGTGACTTGCAAAAAATAGGGGAGGAACCTGTTTTGTTTGTGGCATCCATTGGTGAAGAGGCCAGCGTTATAGCCGCCCGGATCGCACATAGAGTAAGACTGGCCGGGATGCCAGCCGGGATAGATTACGAAGGGCATAGCCTGAAGAGTCAGATGAGACGCGCTGGCAAGATCGGCGCCTCTCTGGTTTTAATCGTGGGTGATGATGAACTGGCCAGGAACAGTGTTACTATGCGGGATATGAAGTCCGGCCGGCAATGGACAATTGATTTTAATGATGATATCGGGGCATTGGTTCGCCGTATAGGTGAGGAAATGGGGAGGGTTGTTTAATGTCCGGCGCGGAGGGTTGGAAGAGGACTCATTACTGTGCATCACTTGGTATGGCTGAGATTGGCAACGAGGTGACGCTCATGGGCTGGGCGCATCGCCGGCGGGATCATGGAGGGCTTATTTTTATTGATCTCCGGGACCGCGAGGGAATCACGCAGGTAGTGTTTGACCCCAGCGTCAGCCGGGATGCCCATGCCCGGGCCGAGGCGGTGCGCAGTGAGTATGTACTTGCTGTACAGGGAAAGGTGAGGAGGCGGCCGGAGGGCATGGAAAATCCCAACCTGAAGACCGGGGCAATAGAGGTAGTAGTGCATAAAGTCTGTGTATTAAACACTGCTAAGACACCTCCTTTCCCGCTGGAAGAAGAAGTCGATGTCTCAGAGAACCTCAGGCTTCGTTATCGCTACCTTGATCTCCGGCGTCAAAATATGGCCGCCAACTTTCGGCGGCGGCATCAGGCGGCCTCGGTCATAAGAAGGTATCTGGAAGAAAACGGCTTCTGGGAGATAGAGACCCCCTTTCTTACCAAGAGCACCCCGGAAGGGGCGCGGGATTATTTGGTGCCGAGCCGGCTCAACCCCGGCCGGTTTTATGCCCTTCCCCAGTCGCCGCAGCTATTCAAGCAGCTTTTGATGGTAGCCGGTATGGACCGCTATTATCAGATAGTGCGGTGCTTTCGGGACGAAGATCTGCGGGCTGACCGCCAGCCGGAATTTACCCAGGTGGATATGGAGATGTCTTTTATCACCGAAGAAGACGTATATGTATTGGTGGAAGGGATGATGTCCAGGCTATTTCAGGAGGCCTTAGGGGTATCTCTGGTTACCCCTTTCCCCTGTCTTTATTATCACGAGGCCCTGGGCCGTTTTGGGACGGACAAGCCGGATATCCGCTTTGGCCTGGAGCTATGCGACGTCTCTTCTCTCATGGCCGGGAGCCAATGTAAGGTCTTTGCGGATGTAGTGGCCA
This sequence comes from Thermodesulfobacteriota bacterium, assembly GCA_040755415.1. Classification (GTDB taxonomy): domain Bacteria; phylum Desulfobacterota; class QYQD01; order QYQD01; family QYQD01; genus QYQD01. Next base: position 14,056 of record JBFMAZ010000015.1, read on the forward strand.
GGGGTGGCGTGGTGAAGGCCCTTCCGGTCAGAACCAGTTATGATTTCTCACGCAAAGAGTTGGATGACCTGACCAAGTTTGTCGGTCAGTATGGGGCCAAGGGGCTGGCCTGGATAAAGATTAAACCAGAGGGATGGCAATCACCTATTGCCAAGTTTTTCTCTGATGAAGAGAAGAAGGCTATCGGAGAGGCCTTGGATCTCCAGACGGGAGACATAGTCTTTTTTGTGGCAGACACTATGGCCACGGCCTGTCACGCCCTTGGCGAACTCAGATTACATTTAGCCGGACGGCTGAATCTTATCCCGGAGGGTGATTTTAGATTTGTATGGATAAAAGATTTTCCGCTTCTGGAATATGATACCGAAGAAAAGCGCTACGTGGCCGTACATCACCCCTTTACCGCTCCGGTGACCGGGGATATAGATAAATTAAAGACTTCTCCCGGGGAAGTTAAGGCCCGGGCCTACGACCTGGTATTGAACGGGGTAGAGATTGGCGGGGGGAGTATCAGGATACATCAAACCGGGGTACAGCAGAAGGTTTTCGAGGCCTTAGGTATTGGTGAAGAGGCCCGAGATAAATTCGGTTTCCTTCTGGAGGCACTGGAGATGGGCGCTCCGCCTCATGGGGGTATTGCCTTTGGTCTGGACCGGCTTTTGATGCTCATGTGCGGGCGCTCGACCATCCGTGATGTCATTGCCTTTCCCAAGACCCAGAAGGCCGTTTGCCTGCTTACGGAGGCGCCGTCTTCGGTCAGCATGACCCAGTTGGCCGAGCTATATCTAAAGCCGGACTGGGACTAAAAGAGTTACAAAAGTTGCAATAGTTGCAAAAGTTGCAATAGTTGCAAAAGTTGCAAGGGTAGGTGAGCAAAAGTGGCCAAATGGAATCGATCCAGGAGGGTGCTCGAGCACGAGCACACCAAGTTTTGGCGTCATGAACTGAAAGATGTCTCTGAACCCAACCTCCAGCGTGAAGTCTTTCCTTACGATGAGGTCTGCCGTATAGATTTTGACCACAAGTTGATCGCCATTGATCCGGCGGAAGAGATATTTATTACCGATACTACCTTTCGTGATGGTCAGCAGGCCAGGCCCCCTTACACTGTAGAACAAATCTGTGACATCTTTGATCTCCTGCACCGTTTGAGCGGACCAAACGGCGTCGTGCGCCAAAGCGAGTTTTTCCTTTACAGCAACAAGGACAAAGAGGCGGTGCGGCGCTGTCTGGAGAAGGGATACCGCTATCCGGAGATAACCGGCTGGATCAGGGCCAAGGCCGAGGATTTAAAACTGGTCAAAGAGATGGGCCTTAAAGAGACCGGCATCCTGACCTCAGTCTCTGATTACCATGTCTTCTTCAAGTTAAAGAAAAAACGTTCTCAGGTCATGCAAGATTATCTGCGGATTGTGCAGGCTGCCCTTGACCACGGAATCGTTCCCCGATGCCATTTTGAGGACATAACCAGGGCCGACATCTATGGGTTCTGTGTGCCCTTCGCCATAGAGCTTATGAAATTGAGAGAACAGAGCGGTATCGATGTCAAGATAAGACTTTGTGACACCATGGGTTATGGCGTAACCTACCCGGGTGCAGCCCTGCCCCGCAGTGTACCAAAGTTGGTCCGGGCCATGATTGATGATGCCGGGGTCCCTGGCCACCTTCTGGAGTGGCATGGCCATAATGACTTCCATAAGGTATTTATCAATGCTACTACCGCCTGGCTCTATGGATGTGCTGGAGCTAATGGAACATTGCTTGGATTTGGTGAGCGCACGGGCAATGCCCCTATCGAGGGATTAGTTATTGAATACATCGGCCTGCTGGGGCGTACCAATGGAGTTGATACCACGGTAATAACCGATATTGCCGAATATTTTGAGAGGGAACTGGGTTACCACATCCCAGCCAATTATCCCTTTATTGGTTCCGATTTTAATGCCACCCGGGCCGGGGTACACGCGGACGGCCTGATCAAGAATGAGGAAATATATAACATATTTAATACGCAGAAGATACTCAACCGTCCTATAACCATAATAATCGGTGACAAGTCTGGCGTAGCCGGCATTGCCCATTGGATCAACAACCGGTTAGATCTTACCGGGGAATCCCAGGTGGACAAGCGGCATCCCGGCATTGCCCATATCTACAAATGGGTAATGGAGCAGTATGAGGCGGGCCGGGTGACCGCCATATCCAATGAGGAGATGGAGATGCAGGCCAGGAAACACCTGCCTGAGTTGTTCATCTCTGAATTCGATAAGCTGAAGAAAAAGGCCTATGACCTGGCGGCCCATTTAATAGAAGAAATAGTAGAAAGAGAAGAGATAAAGACCATGAAGGCTAAAGTGCAGGAACCTGTGCTGCAGAAGTTTCTGGATGCCAATCCCTTTATCCAGTTTATCTATGTCACGAATACCGAAGGCCGCAAGATCACCAAGAATATTACGCACGTTAAGGACCGGGCCAGGTACGAGACCTTTAAACTGGACAGGGACTTTTCCGACCGCCCCTGGTTTATCAATCCCTTGAAGGACGGGAAGGTCCATGTTACAGATTTCTATACCTCCAAGATAACCGGGGCCCTCTGTATCACGGTCTCGGCTCCTATCCGCAACGATAAAGAGGAGATCGTGGGCATCCTGGGTGCGGATATCCGTTTTGAAGACCTGGCCAAGATGGAGAAAAACGGGGATATCTGATGTCCTTGCGGTGGCAATTTATGGGGAGGTATGGGGTGGATTGGTTCTCGACGGCTCCGTACCCTGCGAGAGATAAGGTATGGCTTAAATTTTCGTAAAAGACGTCCACAAGTAAGCCATCCTACAATGTTTCTTTATTTCCAATAGGGCGTCTTCCACAGCGGAGGACGACAGGGAAAGCGTAAAAGAGAATATCTCTTGATCCAGTTGGGCGTCCTTTTTCTCAGGAGAAAGCAATTTTTCCAGCATGTAGGGCAAGGAAGTCAGAAAACGATAAGCTTCGTCTATTTGTCGAAATTTGTCGGGATGGAATTCAGGCGGATAGCGTTTCACCAGGCGACCATAGGCAGATTCTATGTCATTTCTGGTCGCCTCAGGCGACAGGCTTAAGATTGTCAAGGCCTCTTTTTTGGTGTTCATTTGCGCGGCCGCCCCTTTTTCCGTTTTGATTTAATCAGGAGATCCATAAGCTTCGCATTCAGATTGCCTGCCTCTTTTTCTCCCGATTTAGCACGTTCTCCAAGTATGTTGCTGAGCACTATTAAAAGACTGCCGATGTCCTCATTAAATTTCTCTTGAGTGAGAAGGTCGATCAGCTTTTCAACCCTTCCCAATTTAATTGTTTTAAGAGCAGCCGGATATTCTTTCAGAAACACGAAAAGAATTCCCCGCTTATCTTCAAGGAAGCTTTCAAATAGTGGTGCAGTAAGATCTTCCCTGGTGCCTTGCCTTACGTTATATAATCTGTTAAGCACGTCTTCCAGGATACGCAGTATGCCGTCAATGCCCCCTCCCTTGAGATACATCATTTCCAGAAAGCAGCGGTACGCTTTTTCGGTAAAGACGCCCTCCGGATAACAACCGACATAATCAGTTAATATGGAGAACGGTTCGCAATCATTAAGAATGCCGATTTCCTTACGCAGGGTAGCCAATGCCCTTTCAGCCAGTCCTTTTTCGCCCTTATGCCCCCACGCCCCTTTGAATAAAGGGGCATCTTTGAACTTGGTCGCCAAGGTATTCACAAACAGACATCCTTCGAATTCATCAAGTATTCTTTCGGCTATTTCCGGCATAAACGACTCCCGGGGGTCAAGACGGTCTATAACCGGTTTCAAAAGGCTCACATGGGGAAAAATAAGGAACTCATATTGATTAAGAATCCACCAAACATCCTCCTTTCCGGGTGAAGGCAAGTCTTTAAGGGCGGATTCGGCATGCTCCCTGAGAACCTTGTTTCTTAACCTGTCCGCCACTATCAAAGACAGAAGGGATAGTCTTACCTCCAGACAACCGGCCCGGCTTATTCTGATAAGAATATCCGCGAGACCGCGAATGCCTTCGTTGTCGGGGATGCAATCCCAGAGAAAATCGATATCCTGGACAAGAAAGGTGCCCATAACGCGAGCCATCTCTCTCTTTTCCCGTTCAGAAAGTTTTTCTCGCTGTCCCGCGATGTCTGACAAAAGGTCCTTGTAAAGGGAATTAAACCTTTCAAGAAATTCTTCACGGGCCTTTGTTTTGACTACTGATCTCATTTTCCCTAAAAGCGCCGCCTTTTCTTCCAAGCTGGCCTTTGAATTTTCTCGACCCGGCGTAAGGTCATTTTCAGATAGGAGTTTTGGATAAAAAGGCGATAAATGATCTCTTATCTCCTCTACCCTTTTACCGGCCGCCAGGGAAAATAGAAAAGGGACCAAGGACACGACTTCAATCGCAGCCGTCATTTGGCCGTTTCTTGAAAGAGTTTGGAGGAGCTGCGTGAGCTGATAAACAAAGGGGGCAATAAGAATCTGAAAAAAAGGATGGAGAACCTGACGTGAAATGGTCTTGAGGTTGGAGTCCAGCGCTTCAAGCTTGCGTAGGTGCGTTTGGTTCAGTGCTCTACTGGTCGTTTTCTTGCTGTTCAAGTCGCGCAGGGCATCTATTTCTTGCCCAAGGATATCAACAGGCACGGCCAGGTCGGTGCCCTTTGTCAATTGAGCCAATGCGCCGTAAGATTTCCGGTTCACCTTCCCCGGCAGGACTGCAAAGGCCGTAAGAACCTTTTTCAGCTTGTTTTCCGGGAAAAAGCCTTCCTGCCACGAAAGGGCCTTGCCCCGAAGGGGTTCTGCCTGGGGGCTCAAGCCTTCAAGTGCCGAAAGATCTTTATTTACCTTCTTGCCGTCAACAAAATCTCTGAGAAGAATAAGCAGTCTGAGGTCCGGGGAATCGGGGTAGTTTTTGGTTTTCTCAATATTGTTCCAGAAATCCTGCAGATTCCCGGAAAGACGAAAGGCCCGCCTGGTAACGATTTTCCAGGCCTCTTGCCATTCTTTGGTATAAGAACTTCCAACTCCTTCGTTTTCAACCAGTGCAAACCAATCCCAGTACCGGCCGGCCTGAAATAGTTTCTCTATCTCTTTTTTGATCCGCTTTTGTTTAGCCTTGCCCAATTTCCGACAACCTTTCCTCTGCTCCTTCTATCGTCTCCAGCAATTTCTCTTCCAGATCGTCTATCTTGTCGTCTTCCTGTCCGGCTCTCAAGGCTGTTTCATATGCCGTGGTGAGATCGTTCAATTCATTTCGGAGGTCATCGGGTAAGGACTTTTCCCCGATCAGGCGTCTAGCCTTTTCCACGATATAGTTCAATATCTCCTGCCCGCTTTCCGGTGCATCTGCGTCCAGTATCTTCTTCCTGCGAACGTCAAGGGTGACTTCTTTGCGGTTGCCATATCCTTTCTGGTCTACGCTGATGTGCACTATTCCTTCCTTATCGTAGGCGAATTCCGTTAATACCGGCGAGCTGGCCGGAGCCGGTTTCAAGGGAAAAAAGAATTCCCCAATCAGGGTATTTTCCTTACAGGACGGATTCTCTCCTTGATATACTTCAACATTTACTCCTTCTTGACCGGCATGCGTAGTGTAATAAACCTCGGCCTTGCGCACCGGGATCTTAGTGTTCCGCCGAATAATGGTCGAAAAATAGTCTGCTTCACCGGTCTCATAATCTACAGCATCTATCGTCTTCACGCCCAATGAATGGGCGGTAACATCCAGCAGGATGTGGCCCAGGGGTTCACCGGCTATGAGGCCGCTTTGAACGGCAGCCCCAAGTCCCACACAAAGGTCCGGATCAATGGAATGATAGATAGGAAGTTCAAATTTTTCAGTTAGCAACTGTTGCACAAGGGGCGTCCTCGTGGATCCGCCTACCAGGATGATTCTTCCAATATCGTCTGTTGACAAGTCAGCCTCTTTCAAGGCCTCTTCCACCTTTTCCATGGTCTTGTCAACAAGGTCGCTTATCATCTCCTCATAATCTTTTCTAGCTACTTCAAGATCCAGATTGATGACTTTTCCGTTCACCGAGACGACGGCTACTTCCTTGACCTGGGCATACGGCCGATCGGAGAGAAAAATCTTGGTTTTTTCGGCAATATCCTTTAGCCTTACCTGTAGAGCCCTATCGGTCAATGAAAAGTCGAACCCGGTGCTTTCTTTAAGGTGTCGCAGAAAGAAAGCGGCCAGCCTTTCATCAAAGTCATCCCCTCCGAGCGCTGTGTCCCCGCAAGATGCCAGCACCTGTTTGATTTCACCCTTGATGTCCAGGATGGAGACGTCAAAAGTGCCGCCGCCCAGATCATAGACCAAAATAGGTTTATCTGTTTCTTTTTCATGCGAGACATGGTCGTAGACCAGAGAGGCTGCCGTAGGCTCGTTTATGATACGGGTCACTTCTACTCCGGCCAACTCGCCGGCGCGAATGGTCGCTCGTCTTTGGGCGTCATTGAAATAGGCGGGCACGGTTATGACTACCTTGTTTATGTCCTGCCCAATTATTACGTTAGAATTTTGAATCAGGAATTCAATTATGAAAGAAGATATTTCCTCAGGGGAATAGCTGCGATTGCCAAGGGTCACTTTACAATCTTTACCCATCAGCCGTTTTATCGAAGAGACCGTGTGTTCCGGAAAGGCCGCTTGGCGATTCCTTGCTTCTCTTCCAACCACGATCCGGCCCGTTTCGTCGTCAAAGCTAACCACTGAAGGGACAATGGCCGTACCCTCTTCCACCGGCAGCGCCACCGGTTTGCCTTGGACCAGGTGAGCGATACAGGAATTGGTGGTGCCCAGATCCAGACCGCACAATATATCCCTCACTTGAGTGTTCCTCCTTATGAATTACAATGTTTAACGACCACCTTGGCCGGCCTCACTACTTTACCTCTGAAAATGTATCCCGGCAGCAGAACCTCTTTGACTACGAGATTTCCAGAGCCCTCGGACACTTTTGCAACGGACTCATGCAGCCGGGGGTCATACTCTGCTTGCGTTTGACGTATGACCGCGATACCAGCCGAAGCGAGTAACGATTCCAGTTGATGCCAGACGATTTCAACGGCCTGGTACTGGCCTGAAGATAGATCCGGTACCTGCCTCAAGGATGCCTCCAGATGGAAGAATGACTCCGTGAATTGGAAAAACGGTTCCGCTGACTTAAGGTTTGTTTCTTCAATCTTCTCAAGGAATTCCTTCTTGATGCTTTCAAAAAGGATCCCCTGCCTTCGAAGGACTTTCTTAAGATCTCTCATTTCATCAATGAGTTCCCGCCGTGATACCTCCCCATCTTCAGGACTATCATTAGTTTTCTTTTTAAATACATTCCAAAGCCTAGACCACATAAATCAACGCCCTTGTATCTGGAAAGAACTTTTTACCAACAACCGGATGCCACGTCCCAAGTCTTACCATTCTAACCTTGCACATGGAATCTCATCCGCTGGATATTAAATACCACAGCAATCCGGATAAATCAAACCTTGGCAAGAGTGTTTCTTACTCGATATAGCCCATTGTGGTTTGGACATTGCAATGGCCCAACGTTCGGGCGACCGGCAGGGAATCGTGGGTAGTCCGGTACAATAACGTGGCTAAACCGGTCCTGAAAGAGTGAATGGGCAAGCTCTTGCGGATTCCGGGTCGCTTGCGACAAAGTGGCCAAGGACTTTGCGTAAGGCAAGTAGATTCGGGTTTGGATTGCGGCCTAAATCAGGGGGTCGCCTAACAATTTTCGAAAACAGACTGCCAGATGGCCAAAGGGCGTGTTTTAGATGATTGATCCTTCTATGATTATTTCAATGTCGCAAGAGGCCTACGCGTAAATGGCGAAAATCGATTTTCGACATTCTCTGAACTCCGGCGATCACTGAGTTTGTCACACTTTCCCGGACAACGTCATTCTCTGCCCGGGAAAGTGCAATGATTCGAAGGACTTCCCAGAATGCTTATTCTGGGTTATCGGGTTTCTGCCTGAACCAGCAGCAAATCGTCGAGGTACCCTAGCATAATACGCCGAACCCGGTCAAGATGAATTTCGATTCAGTCCAACAAAGTTCTTATCCTTTTGTAACATTTTAGGTTTTTGAAAAATATACCTAAGCAAGGCGCTATAAGGGCCAAAATCCCCCTCAATCCCCCTTTTCCAAAGGGGGAAGTGTTTCTCCTCCCTTTGGAAAAGGGAGGTTGGGAGGGATTTAAGAATACTTTTTCAAACAGCTAAACTGATACATCCTTTTAAATATCGTCTCACACGCCTTATAGTCCAATTTATCCACGAATGCCTTTAACCGGACCTCTTCCGCCAGATGGGGCGTGGGCTGTCCTTGTGTTGGCAAAAGTTCTTCTTTGGTCAAAAGGCTCACGTAGATCAGACTTCGGGCGGCCAGCAGCCTTCCCAGTGCGTCGTTAAATTTTCCTCTGAACATATAGTGCAAGGTCAAAAGATCGCCCGGTGGAGATATAAAATCAACCGTCCTTCCCCACTGTCTGTAGCTAAGTTGGCGGCAAGGTTCGGCCAGGACGAAGACCTGTCTCACCTGGTGCCGGTGCCCTTCTTGCCTTTTTAAAAAGGCCGGGCGCAGGGCAAAGTGGATGTATCCTGCCTCTATGTAGATGGATTGCTCATGGAGGCTATTTTTTCTGATGAAACTGGTAATGGCCTCAGCCCGCATCTGGTCACGGAGTTTTATGCGTTGGGCATCCTGAGAGGCAAAGTCCATTACGGCTTGCGTGGTTTCCGCAAAGGTCTTATCTACGGACTGGTAGTAGTTCAATAAGGCCCCAAAGGTCATATTTTCTGCATTATAGACGGCCTTCGTCTCCGGCTGATGTGTGAGATCGGCGGGTTTAAAACCTTTTTCGAGCCGTGCCTGAATCTCGTTTAACTTCTCTAAATAAGGTTCAATTTGGATAACTGTTTTCCCTTCTCTATGGCAATTCTGCAAGAGGTGATAGGCCCTTTCCGAGTAGATTGGAAAAGCCGGGTCAGTCTGTTCGAGATAGGCAGGGATAGGAGTTTCTCCTTCCAGCATGGCCTGGAATGAGGGCTGGGGCGGTTCTTCAAGGATAATAACGTCAGACTCTGCGAATACGTTTTTTAGGAAAGGAATTGCCTCTACCCGATGTGCGGAAAGACCGATGGTGATCATGCTATTAGATTACAAGTACCACTTTAGTCCTTTGAAACGGTTGCTAAGCCTGAAAGTTCCGATTGCTTCGGGATCGGAGGTAAATCCGAAATTCGAATATCGGTATCAGTTTAGCTGTTTGAAAAAGTATTTTAAAATCCCTCCCAACCTCCCTTTTCCAAAGGGAGGAGAAACATTTCCCCCTTTGAAAAAGGGGATCCCCCTACATTCCCCCTTTGAAAAAGGGGATCCCCCTACATTCCCCCTTTGAAAAAGGGGGATTAAGGGGGATTTTCGAGGCGCCGTTTTCTGGACGACTAGCTCTTTTCAAACAGCTAAAGTGTTACGAATATCGAAATTCGAAACAAATTCAAATTCCTAATGTCTCAATATTTAAAACCAATACGTGGCCAATTCGTTTTGATCATTCGGATTTTGCCCATTCGATATTGTTTCGAGATTCGCGCTTCGGATTTCGAATTTGAAGCCACGCTGTATGCGGAGGTCCAGCGTATTTCACGACCCATGACGTTTCATAAACCTAACCTGTTACGATTATAATTAACTATAGCGCGCAAGGTCAAAGACAAATAAGAATCCCAAACGCCTGCCCAAATCAGTTAAACATATGTTTATCCTACCTTAAACGTATGTTTCCCACAAATAATAATCGCTACTCAGCGTCGTCCGGTTAGGTTTTTGCATATGTTGGTAGACCAAAAAATTCGGAGAAAATTTGCATTCATGTCGTTTTTTGCTTGACATTTGGGAATTAGTGTGCGTGCTGCCTTCGTAACTACTT
>JBFMAZ010000016.1:0-7224 GCA_040755415.1 Thermodesulfobacteriota bacterium
TAACCATCCCCAGGTCCGTGGAGATACCCACCTTAACCCGGGTGTTACTGACACAAAGGCCGATCGGATCAGCGGCGTCATGCGGGATAGAAAAGGGGTGAACGGTAATGCTATCGATAGTAAAAGAGCGGCCGCTCTCAACCGTGCGCACCTCTTTTATCCGGCCCAGGCATCTGGCCGCCGCCCGACGGGTGGCGGATGTCAGATAAACGGGCAGGTCAAAACGGCGCGAGATAACACCGACCCCGCGGATATGATCATTATGTTCGTGGGTGACAATGATCCCGCTCAGAGAATCCGGAGAAACCCCGATAGCGTTCAGACGCCTCGCGATTTCCGCTGCGCTTAATCCTGCATCGACCAGAAAGCGAACCCCGTGAGACTCCAGGTATGTGCAATTTCCCTTACTGCCGCTAGCCAGTACACAAAATCGGATCAATTCCGTCCTCCATCGATCAGACTCTTCTATATTCTATCTTTCCAATAACCAGGCTTTCTGTGAAGGTTGGCAATTGCAACTACCAGGATCTCATCTTTTCGAATTTGATAGATGATCCCGTAAGGGAAACGCCTTATTTGACACCTTCTGGTTCGCCTTGAGATAGGATGCCACGCCTCAGGAAATTTCCCTATTCTGTCGAGAGCGTTCAACACTTCAGCCAAGAAGGCTTCACCCAGCCCTGGCGTTTCGTAGTTGTAATACTCAATAGCCTCGTCCAACTCAGTCTGGGCGGTCTCTAAAAATCTAATCCGCATCAGCAAGACCTACTCGTACCTTTCAAGGACTTCTTTTAAGGAGACAGCCTTGATTTTTCCTTTTTCGTAGGCATCGATCCGGCTTTCCGCTTCTTTGGCCCATAATTCATCAAGTTCTTTATCAGGTGTATCCAAGCTGGAAAGTAGCTTGTCGATCAATTTTGCCTTTTGTGCCGGCTTAAGAGCCAGCGCCTCTTTCAAAATTTCATTTGGTGCCGCCATGACAAACTCCTTATATTCACAAAATATTGAGTATTTTCCCCCTTGATCACCAACTATAACAATTTTTTGAACAGTTTTCTGGTACAGTATCTTCAATCTACCTCATGAGGCTATCCCTGTCAGCAGGATATTCCCCAAACCGTTCGGGGAAATTGCAGCAGTTTTAGTCATCTTTGAAAGCAGGTGAATGTCAATATTTCACGGGCGTCCTATACTGCCACGCCATCTAACCCCATACGTCCCCTGCCCTATAACTTCATAACCCGGTCTGCTATCCTCCAGACCAAACAAGGCAAAATACTCCTCAATAATTGACCAGTCTAAGTCCGCCGTGTGCAGAGCCATTATTCCCTCAATATCAGCAAGATCATTCGTCCATCTCGACTTGTCATTTACCATGGCTTGTACTTTTAATCCAACCAAATCCTCAGGCCTTAAGACCCTTATAGTCAGCCTCCCGCCGAATATCTTCTTCTCTTCAGACTGCTCTAGCATCCTCCGTGATGCCGAACGGAAGGCATGAAGGAAGTCCACTTCGCCCCCCGCCCATCAAGGCATAGCGAATGCCGGCTTTTTCAAATGCCGTCAAAATCTTCTCAATAACCGTTTCAAAATCCATATAGCCCTTACAGCCCGCGTAACTCCGGCAGCAGTTTTATTTACAACGTGCACCGGGGCGTCCAAAAAGACTGCCATATAGGAAGACTAATGACATATGAAGATGCGCCCCCGGTAGCCTATCCTACGGTGCCCTCGGTACCCTACCACTTTATTATTAAGATTCCTGGCGTTTGCATTTGTTCTTTGGGGAATAATCTTTTCTGGAGTCAAAAAGAGACAATTGATCAGTCTCTAAGGTCTCGATTTCGTGAAAGTCGTTCTTTTTTTTAGAATCTGGCACTTTTCCTTTAATGACGGACAACATAGTCCCCATATTCGCGCGACCAGTTCTTCGGTTTTTCAGAAGAGAGTATGCCCCCTGTTGTAATAGTTCCCGGTTTCCAACTGCACTTTCCGGCATGCCTTCGTAAACAGGGGCAAAAAGTGGTACTCCCATTCTGAGGCAAGTTCGACCGGCTTCGATGCTTCCGCCAGTGTTGCCCGCTTCAATCAGGATCATCGCAGCGGAAAGCGCACAGATCGTTCGATTTCGCTGCATGGCATTATGAGCGTTCCATGGCAAGCCCGGTAGAAACTCGCTCACGACCGCTATTCGTTCCCAATCCCAGAGATCCTTTATTTCTCGTTTTATGCTAAAGTTCAGAATGCCTTCGCATAGCACTAGTGTGGTTGTTCCTCCGCATTCCAGCGCTGCTAGGTGGGTAGCCATATCGATCCCAGCCGCATACCCTGAAACGATATTGACTCCCTCCCTTGCAAGCTGCACTGCACAGTCTTTCGCCGTTGCAATTCCTTTAGGGCTGGCCTTTCGGGATCCGCAAAAACCGACAGATAATTTTTTGAGGAGATCAGTATTCCCTTGAACCATCAAAAGAGGCGGTGCTTTTTTCCCAAGAAGAGTACGTAGCCGTTCCGGGTAATTGTCATCTGTCACCGGGACCAGTTGGACTCCTTTCTCCTCAAGATCGTCCCAGATCTGGCGGGTTTTGTCTTCCAATGCAAGAAATGCATCTATCTGTGAGTCGTTAAGGACCTCTTTTAGGCTGGATGGCTTATAAAGGAAATCCGAAAGGCTCATCGCATAGCTATTGGCCATATCCAGTATTGCGTATACCTTCGCTATGCCTATGCGAGGCGTCTCCAGCAAATGCAGAACGTGAAAAGCGGCTTTACCGTCCATAAGATGTACCCATCATCTTATATTGTCATCATTGGTGCAAGTCTTTTCACATGCCAGCCCGTAGATTCTTTTTGCTCCGGCTTTCAATAACAGCATAGCTGTGTAATTCATTGATACGCCGGACTGATAGAGATCATCTATAAGCAGCACAACTTGATTCCGGAGGGCAGTAGGATCGACAGAAATTGTTCCTTCTATGGTGCTGAGCTTCTTCTTATTGTCGGTTCCCCGCAGAGACTCCCTTGCCTTTACAGTCTGAACGCCTGGACTACGGTCAGATATTTTTAATGCTTTTCCGATTTCTGATGCGAGATATCTCGGAAGATTGAATGGCTTTTGGGGATCGGACGGAGGCACTGCCACTACACACGTGATATCCTGATAACAGGTCATCTCCCTTATGAAGTCCATGCAATGACTGACCATTTCATTAGCAGCATCATAAGTATCACCGCTCGTATCTCTCTGGTACGGTTTTGCCCTACTGCGAAGCTTTCCGATCACAGTTTGAGGATTATTTGGATTCCCTTTTATACGATCATAGTCCAGCGCGAAGGAGAGAGCCAGACAATCCCGCAGAACGATATATGAACCTACCTTACTCAAAAACTCCCTAACAGTATCCAAGTCTGTTTTGTCCGGGAAAAAAGTATAGCATCGCCCACTTTGGCTTACACGCAGACCAATGGATCGGACTGAGCACATGCTCTCAAAAGCATTCTTTAAGATCTCGCAGAAGGGAAGGACCAAACTCCAGTCCTGATACGTCCCGGTTGGTTCATGGAGAGCGTTACGCCACTCATCTTCCAGTTTCATCCTCCGGGGTTTCCATGTAAGCATTTCATTAATATTGGCCACGGTTATCGGCTTTTGCTCCATCAAAGCTCCAAAACCCATATTGATCTACATTGTAGTTAGATCCCGCTCCAGATCGTATAACTCTTGCGGCTATTCACTCCTGGGATATTCGAAGTTCAAATCAGCACCTCTCCGCAAATAAATTCAATCTGCCTCTTTGCTTCCTCTCTCTGGTTTTTACCTACAATCTCTCCAAGCTTTTCTCTATTATAGATATCTATTAATTCATGGAAATACTGCTCATCCGTGGATTTGCCCTTATTTAGCCTTTTTAAAAGCGGGATCAAATGATGCGGAAAATATTCGTTTAAAATCCTGTCCAGTTTTTCAACATTTTCCCTTACTTCATCCCCTGTAAATAAACCCACCATCATCTGGAGCCTTTTTTTGGCTCTTAACACTTCTGCATGCGGTTTGAGTTTCAATCCCTCTCTGTTAACGGCTTCCTTAAAAATGGCCCTCAATTCGTTAAGGTCGTGGAAATATCGTTCCTTTTGAGATTCATTAATCTCCTCCTCACGGCAGACCTTCTCGCATCTTAATTCGTTTATAACCTCCGAAAAATCATCAATTATACCAGCCTCTGGAGTATTTATAAAAAGTTTTGCCGCATCCCCAGCCCGGAAAAAAGCGTATGTACCCTTATGGTTTTTCATTGCCCTGGCTGAACGGAGCCCTAGCTGCATCTTCTTTATAATCGCCATGTATTCCGGCCTGTCTCTTTCAAGTTGTTTGATGAGATTCTCGGCCTCATCAAAAGAGAATCCGGTATCCTCGTCTTTTTCCACCTCGTCCAGGTCCCTTTGTTCATAGATGCAGTACATGGCGTCCTTATTCAGACGCTCGCTTTCGTCAAGGATTTTGCTGTCTTCACCAATGTATTTATGGATTTCGTCTATTCTTCTTTTCAGCGCCCTTTTAAGATTAATCTCCCGCTCAATTTTATCTATAGGCAGAAAGTTTTTAATGTGTATATCCTCTGCCTCAGAACCTATCCTGTCAATCCTTCCCGCCCGTTGTATCAGTCTCACGGGATTCCAGTGGAGGTCATAGTTAATAACAATGGCGCAGTCCTGAAGATTATATCCCTCGCTCATCACATCAGTCGCAATCATTATATCTATTTGTTTTGGGCCATGGTAATTATTGGCGCGTGGTGAAAAGTACATTACCTTTTTAGGAACTTCCGCGCCTGTATCGCTGGTTGCGCAGTCAACATTGGGAAACTTATCTTGCAGCCTTCCGTAGAGATAGTTCACTGTATCTGCATATTCGCTGAATATGAGCAATTTCTCGTCAGGATTTTTAGCCTTAATATCGGCAATTATTTCTTCAAGCCTATCGTATTTTCTATCTTTATCTTCCGGTATAGTATCAAGGTCTTTTTTTATGCCTTTGAGGACGGCTATGTCAGAAAGCATGTCTTCCCTCAATCTCCCGATAGAGAAGTCTTCTGCTTTGTAGTCTCTGGTTATTTCCTCTATCTCATCCCAGATATCATCAAGTTCATGCCTGTAAATGGCGTCTGCCGCCTTTTCGCCTGCAGGAACAATTCCTTTTTCTTCGATAATCTTGTAAAACTTCTGATAGATATCAAGCAGGTTATTTACCGTCATTCTAAAGGCATAAATGGAGCTTTCGAGCCTCTTAAACAGATTGATTTTATGAAACACCTTCAGCGTGGTAATTACCTTCTGTAAATCGGAATACGGAGCTATATACTTCTTTTCGTCCTGCACATATTCCCAGAGATTATACCTGGCAAAACTAAGTTTTCTCAACATGGCTTTTATGTTCTCATACAGGTGATGGTAGGTTTCATTTATATTGTATGAGATGGTTTCAAGCCTTCTTTCAGGAAATTCTAATTCTTCAATATCCGATGAGTAAAACTTTTTTATGTGGCTGCGAGTCCTTCTTATCAGTATATGTTTGAGAAGCTCTTTTATATGAAAATTACCCTCTTCAGCTTTTTTAAAAAGATTCCGCAGGTGCGTTTCGCCTTCTACCGGAAAGATGTTCTCTTCTGTTTGATGAAAAAGTTTGATCTGGTTGTAAATGTTCCACACAGATGTATTTTGCGGAGTGGCCGTCATGAGGATTGCCTGTTTATCGGCAAGAAAAGGCTGGAGTTCCTGATACCGTTTTGATTTTGTGTTTCTGAAATGATGACTTTCATCGATCAGGACGATCTCTCTATTTTCATACTGTTTTAGAGGGCTCTCGGAGTCATATATGCCTCTATAGAGCATGCCTCTCGATATAACCTCCGCATCTATCTGGAATTTCTCTTTAAACTCCTTCCACATATCCATAAGACCTGGAGGAGATATAATAAGCGCTCTTTTTTTCAGATGCCTGAGGAGCCCCGCCCCTATAAATGTCTTCCCAAGCCCGACCACATCGCTTATGAATACCCCGTTAAACTTATGCAGTGTCTGATAAGCCTGCATAATGGCGGCCTTCTGAAAGGAATAAAGAGGCGGCATCCCGTCCCAATTCCATATGGTCGATGCCTGCCTTTCAAGATTGCCTTTTACTAGATGATAAAGAGTCAGGATATAAATATCGTAGGGATTAACTGTCCTTAATGCCCATGATTCATCCAATCTCTCGACTAATGCGTCTTCAAATGGGACGGCTTCATTCCAAAGCTCATCAAACCACTTATTCAATTCTTCATAGTTATTCTGCCCTCGTACATAGGTATTAAGTTCGGTATTGTGATGGAAACCGCTTATGGTGAGGTTGCTCGACCCCACAATGCTTATCCCTTCCGCCCTGGCCGCATCTGCGGTTTCTTTTTTGTACTTAAAAATATAGGCCTTGGCGTGGAGAGGGTGTTTTGTGTAGATCTTTACCTGTACCTTGCCACCCTTAATTAATTCAGAAAGCCTCTTGATATTTGTCTCTCTTTCTATGGAATGAGGCAAGGCCTGGAGGTTTTTCACAATGGCATCGGCGACTTCAGTTTTTACCTTTCCCTTTTCAGATTTTCTCTGAACTCTTTTACTATTATATGCCTCTTCAAGTTCATCAAAGCCGGCCAGGCTCTGTGCAAGTTCTTCAACGGTCTCTTGATTCAGGGAATTGCCTGTGAGTATTTTTACTTCGGAAAGCTCGCCGAGCCTTTCGGCTATCTGATAAAACCCTGAAAGATAGAGATACCCTACAGCGAATTTGACTCTCTCAGAGCTTCCGAGAATGGAATTAATTTCATCCCTGAGCTTTATGTTGCGGTTGTCTATGATATCTGAGTAAGGCATTTTACCTCGATAATTATGAGCGGTTTTTAATTTTTCCCATGCTTATCTGCTATTTTCCCCTCAATCACCCTAGCCAGTTTAGGATAACGGCGGAATAAATAGTTTCCGGCCTCTTTTATAGCGCCTTCATTGAGGGTTGTATATCTGACACACCAACCTCTCTATTTTTAAACAAAACACCGTTCACGTAAATTGTGATTAACGTCAACTATTTTTCCCGTTCAACGACAATTATAATTCCCGTTTTTTTATGTTGAGTCTGATAGCTTTTCGAATGTTCCTTTCATTCAGTTTTCAAACCTCCAGTTCATTGTGCTTGTG
>JBFMAZ010000017.1:0-69509 GCA_040755415.1 Thermodesulfobacteriota bacterium
AAACATTTCCCCCTTTGAAAAAGGGGATCCCCCTACATTCCCCCTTTGAAAAAGGGGGATTAAGGGGGATTTTCGAGGCGCCGTTTTCTGGACGACTAGCTCTTTTCAAACAGCTAAAGTGTTACAATAGTTGTTATCCCGGCCGTGGAGCCGGGCACGAAGGCAGTAACCACACCGTCTTTTATGCCTAAATCCTTCAGCGACTCTTGAACCTGGGAAGTTATGTCGTATATCTCATTGTTACCCTTGGTTTTTAAAGAGATATTCCTTGCGAAAACGGCCATAAAACTTCCTCCATAGAGGCTTCAGCCCTCAAAAATAATCCTCCCAGCGAAAGATGAGGGGCTGAATATCTTCTTTGAGTATCTTCGCCAAGACCACTTCCCCGACAAAAAGCGTATGATCCCCGGCGGTAAAGGAATCGGTCAGGCTGCACTCAAAATAGGCCAGGGCATCGTTTAAGACCGGCGACCCATTAGGGGCATCAAAAAAGGAGACGCCTTCAAATTTATCCACCTTCCTGCCGCTCTTGAACCCAAAATGTTTGGCCAGATCCTGCCTGCCGTCCGGGAGCGCGTTTACGGCAAAATAACGTGCCTTTTCTATAAGCCCGTGGGTGTAGCGCATAGGAGCTATAGAGGCCATGAGCAAAAGAGGCCGCATGGAGACCTGCGAGACCCAGGCCGCCGTCATACCATTCCTTTTATCCCCGGACCGCGCCGTGACAATATAAACCCCATGTGAAATGGCCTTGGAAACTACCTGTTGCATGGCGAAACCCTCCTCATTTTTTTATAGCCAGCCTGCCTTTGGGATGGGCACCGGTAACCTCACCGATTATTGCCGCATCCCTTATGCCGGCCTCCCTCAGTTCCTCTAGGCAGGCCTCTGACTTTGAGGCCTCGAGGGAAAGAGCCAGGCCGCCCGAGGTCTGGGCATCAAATATAAGATCAACCAACACAGGTTCAACCTCGGGGTCAATCCCCACGCTGTGTTCACAGAAATGCTTTATCGCATAGCTCCCGGCCGGAATAAGGCCGGTAAGGGCGTATTCCCTGGCCCCGGGCAGGAAGGGAAGGCTGTCCGCATAAATGGCTATCTCACATTGACTGGCCCGGGCCATCTCCAGAAGGTGTCCGCCTAGTCCGAAGCCGGTTATATCCGTACAGGCATGGGCGCCGTATTTGACCATAACCTCTGCTGCCTTATCATTAAGGGCGGACATAACCTCGATCACGCGATCGATAGAGGCGCGATCAGCCATCTTTCCCTTAATGGCCGTGGCTATCACCCCTGTACCGATGGGCTTGGTAAGGACTAGCTTGTCACTGGTCCTGGCGCCCTGGTTGGTAATAATTCTATCCGGATGGATAAGCCCGGTCACAGAAAGGCCGTATTTTATCTCCTTATCATCCACGCTGTGGCCGCCTACCAGGAGAGCGCCGGCCTCCTGAATCTTCTCTATGCCGCCTCTCAAAATCTCCTTGAGGACATCTTTGGGTAGTTCCTTGATCGGAAAACAGACGATGTTCATGACCGTAAGCGGCCTGCCGCCCATGGCATATACGTCGCTCAGGGCATTAGCGGCCGCAATCCGTCCAAAGTGGTAAGGGTCATCGACGATGGGCGTAAAAAAGTCCAGGGTCTGTACCAGGGCCAGGTCGTCCGTAAGCTTATAGACACCAGCATCGTCGAAGGTCTGACAACCCACCAAAAGATTGGGGTGAGTCGTAAAGGGCAATGCCCTCATAACTTCTTCTAAGTCCCCCGGACTTAGCTTGGCTGCTCACCCCGCGGCCCTGACCCTTTCTGTAAGCCTTAGGTCATCTTGAGACATGGAATCCTCTTAAATAATTTCAAAATTCAAAGCTCAAAAGGTCACTCGTCAATGGTCATTAGTCATTACTTAAGCTGGAGGGATGGATCACTTTTACCAGTGACAAATGACTATTGACTAATGACATTCACTATAATTATTTGAACTTCATTTGTCCGCCGCTGTGGACAGCCGGCCTTCGCGGCTGGAAGCCGCTCCTACACGTATACCTCATCCGACTACAAAGTCGTCCCGGTAACTCTTAAACACGCCTTTATCATACCCCATTTTAAGCATGTGGCGCACGGCCTGGATGCCTTCTTCACCAAGGTCCAGTGTAAAGGAGTTTACGTAAAGATTAATGTGCTTTCTTATGACCTCATCTTCCAGTTCCTGTGCGTGCTTCCGGATGTATTCCATAGGCTCTTCCCGGTGGCTAAAGGCGTACTGAATGTTTTCCTTAAGGCAGGAATCAATGGCTGCCACCTCTTCTGCCCCTAAATCTCTACGGGCGAAGATGCCGCCCAGAGGAACTGGTAGGCCCGTGGTCTCTTCCCACCATCGGCCAAGATCCACTATCCTGACCAGGCCTTCTTTTTCATAGGTAAATCGGCTCTCGTGGATTATAACCCCGGCATCCACCATTCCCATCTTAACAGCCGGGATTATCTTTTCAAAGCCCATTTCGACTACATTATGGTACTCTCCGTAAAGTCTAAGAAGCATAGCCGCTGTGGTATAGGCACCGGGGATGGCTATTTTTTTATCCTGAAGTTCCTCCGGGGGACAGGACTGGCGGGAGACCAGCAGCGGCCCGCACCCCCGGCCCAGGGCGCTGCCGCTTCTTAAAAGGACATAATCATCCACAAGATGGCCAAAGGCGTGATAGGAGAGTTTGGTTACCTCCAGTTCTCCCCGGAAGGCCATCTGGTTCAAGGTCTCTACATCGGCCAGCATCTCTCTAAAATGCAGCTTGCAATGGGTTAACCGGCCCTTTACCAGGGCATAAAAGATGAATGTGTCATTCGGGCAGGTAGAAAAACCAAGGCTGTAGGTCTTCATTGCAATAACGTGGGTAGGAGCCTTCCAAGCAACTCAGCGCCTTTAGCCACGGCCTCCTTAACCCTCCATATGGAGGTGTCGCGATCCTTCACCATATTACTTATGCACCTTAACTCCACCAGGGGTACGTCATGGAGTTCACAGACCCGGGCGATGGCCGCACCCTCCATATTCTCACAGATGGCGTTAAATTTATCGCGCAGGATATTACCCCTCTTCAGGGTCCCGCTACAGGCGTGTACGGTGACGAAAGGGCCTTTTTTAAACGGTATCCCCAGGGCTATCAACCCGCTCTCCACCTGATCCAATAAACTGTTTCTCAGGTCAAAGTCCCGCTTGCCGGTTAACATCTCATCGGTGAAGTAATGTATCTCATCATGCATGGCTATACCGAAATCTCCGAAGTGCTCTTCTTCCGCCAGGCAGATATCAAGGACATCCACCCCTTTTTCTGTATATGCGCCGCCAATCCCGAAAAGGATCACTCCGTCCGCTTGTTCCCTTTCTAAAAATCTCATAAGAGATATAGCGCTCTCTATCGGCCCCACGCCCGTGACCAGAAAATCAAAGTTACCCGGGGCGGCGCTTACCTCGCATCTCAGCAGATTGATCTCTAACTCTGTGGAGCTGGCAACCAGATACATATTAACATCGAACTCCAATCTTAGATCCGGGTCAATCCTGATATTGTGCTATCAGCCTTGCATAATCAGGGGTCTTTTTCTCAAGGTAACTTCTTACTGCCCTTTCGGCTATCTTCAAGGCGAATTCATCAAAGAATCTCCTCAGGGCCATATGGTTATAAGAAACAGTGCCGTCAATCTCCTGATAGTTTTTACTCATAACACATTCAAGCTGCCTCCGGTCTTCATATCCGCTGCCAATAATGTCCGCTATGGTCTGGCCTGAGTCAATAGGTCTGAGGGGTAAAATCAGTTCTATATCAAACTTCTTCAACAACTGCGTATATGAATCCAGGGCAATGTTCACCTGATTAATTTTGATTCTGCCATTATGAGCTTCACGCTCTCCACCTATAACCATAGTGCAATTAAGCATCTTTGCAAGGGGTACCCTTATGGCATGGATATATAAATGACAGCCTGTACATGGCGTGTAAAAACCAAATCTCTTAAAAAGATGTGTGGCTAATCTCCCGCAGAGTACGTTCCAGAGTCTTGGGTCGCCCAAAAATACAGGGTCAAAGACCTTAATGCCGTATTTTTTAAACCTCTCTTTAAGAAAAGCAATTTTCTTCAATAAGATCTCCCAGTCACCGAATTCCGTACCCGTATAGACTATGGTAGGGACTATGGCCTTGATTGGAAGTGTTTCACAGGCGCGAATAGCAGCAGCGATGCTATCCCTTCCTGCTATTTCAGCTATGGCAGTATTTCCAGTATCCCTGATCTCCTTAACGGTTGAAGCCGGTAACATCCACTCCGGGAGATCAAAAACGATCGCCGGCTTGTTGGTTAAAATCTCAAGGAGTCTTTTATCCACATTTAGGCCCTTAGTTCTAAATTTCGTATCACTTTAGCGCTTTGAAATAGTCCACCCTCTAAGTTTCCAGTTGCAGAGTGTCGTGGCTCAAATCCGAAATCCGAATATCGAAACTCGAAACAAATTCTAATTTTCAAATTTAATAATGTCCCAAACTGCGGCGGAGCTAATTCGTTTTGAATTTCTCATCTCGGTGATTCGATATTGTTTTGGATTTCGTGCTTCGGATTTCGAATTTGAAATCGCACCAAACACGAAATCCACTGTATTTGGGACAATTTTCAAAAGGCTAAACTGTTACAATATATTCATAGCTTCAGAGGCTTGTAATTACCAGGATAGTAAGGTTGATCAACTGGCGTATCCATGAGCCCCCGCAGTTTTGCCCGGTCGAGAAAATTAAGGATCAGATACATCAATTCCTTTCCCCTTACGATTCCCAGTCCTCCTCCCGCACCGCTTATTTCGTTGAACTCTCCTGCCTTGTCCCTCCTCACATATTTACCAACCATGGTGAGAGGCACTGACTCACCCGTGTGTATCATCGATCCTGAACTGGCCGTAGAATGGTCAGCAGTAACCACCAGTAACACTTCAGTATCTGGTATGATTTCATTTATGGCAACGGACATGGCCCGGTCAATAGCCTCAATTACATCCTTTTTATACCAGGGGTCTTTGGTATGTCCTGCCTCATCCGGCATCTTGGTATGAACATGGATGAAGTCATAATCTCTTGCATCCTTCGCCGCCCGAAGGCGGTCTTTTAGATCCTCCTCAACACTTCCTGTATCTTTGGCCTTTACAGTATCAATTCCCAATTCGTGGCAAAGCCCCCAGTAGACTGCGCCTGAGGAAATAGACAACCCTCTAAGTCCCCATTTCTCTCTGAAAGGTGCCAGCCTTCGCTTTTTACCTGCCCTCTGGGTGACCAGGGCATTGACCGGAGGGACATTCGCTGCCATTCGTGCCTTATTAATGGGGTGGCTGGAGAGTTTTTGATGACACCATATAAGGTATCTATTTAATACCGAAGCAGTCTTTCTGGATACATCGGTCATTCTTTCTTGAACAATGGGCATGACCTCAATCAATGCCCTCCCCTCATATATGGGGTCTGAATCGGTTATATGCCCTGATACATCCCCTTTAAGGAGGAGAAATCCATCGATTCCTCTGGAATGTATAAGATTAATCTGTATCCCGTCTTCCTCAAATGTTTTTATCTCCTCTTTGAGTATCAGAGATTGGTCATGGTGGAGTTCAGGACGTCCATGTTTAAGTATGAGATTATTATTCCGCTCCTCTACAGCACATAGATGGCATAGAACGGAAACATCGCTGTCATCAGCGTTTATCCCTTCTCCTATGGCTTCGATTACGCCCCTTCCGGGAAAATCCTTAATTTCATAGCCAAATATCAAGAAGTGCGCAATCTCGCTGGACATCGGGATGCCTTGCCAGGAACTGTGATATAGGCCGTTCATCCCTATAGATGCAAGATAGTCCATATTGGGCGTGCATGCTGCATGGAGGGGGGTTCTGCCTTCAAAACACCCCTGCCCCCGGTCTCCAATGCCGTCCAGAATTACCAAAATGCATCGCATATTTATTTATATCACAGTAAGAGCCGATTCTACCAATATATATTAGCTATGTATCACACTATTTTAATTGGTAATATCTATTTGACAATCGGCAAGTTAGAGGCATAATTGGGACTATGTTAATAGATATGCATATACATACACATTTTTCTCCTTGCAGTGTGATTGATATCCTGCAACTTCTGAGAAAGGCGCGGGAGGTGGGCCTTGATGGTATCTGTATAACTGATCATGATACCATGGCTTCCACATCTGTATTCGAAAATATTGCCGATGACTCAGGACTCTGTGTTATGGTAGGTATGGAGTACACAACCACAAAAGGTGATTTTTTGATATTTGGGCCCATCGAACATATTCAAGCAAAAATGGATGCGGAATATCTTTTGAGATGGATACAAAAAGAGGGAGGAATAGCTATCCCGGCCCATCCATTTCGGAGGCATAGACCTGTAGACCCAGGCGTTCTCCAATCTTCAAAAATAATAGAAGGGTTGAACGGGAGAAACTGCCCATCGGAAAATGAATTATCCAGAAACTGGGCCCAAAAACAGGGCAACGGTATAAAGGAAATCGGAGGCAGTGATGCCCATACAATTGAAGAAGTGGGCCGAATGGTCACAATGTTTGAAAAAGACATCTATAATGTCGAAGGCCTGATTAAAGAGCTTCATTACGGGAAATACTTTCCATTACAAGGACACCCGGCTTTCTGACCTCCCCTCCCTCTTCCACTTCCAGTGCAAGTTTCATAAAATACCCTAACCCGGATCCGCCATAGGCAGACCGGAATGTCAAATGTCAAAATCCAAAGTTCAAATGAAATCCAAATGACTAAATGCCCAAACTTATCTGCATGGGTATGTTTTGTCATTTGAACTTTGGGCTTCATTTGATATTTGAGCCTTGACATTTGTCATTCTTTTTGGCTTTCAGCCTTCAGCTTTGAGCTTTAAGCTTTCCCTTTTTCTGCCACAAAAAACACGAATCTTGGAAGTAAGGGCCTAAGTGGCTCATAAGAAATGGCCTTGCTTGACAATTTAAATATTAGGGTTAAAGTATTTAAAAATATCCTGGAGGCATAAAGTGGCAACCAAAGAAAAACCGAAGTGTCCCCACTGTGGGCAGGAAATGTCTAACTATGCAGTCCCGCCATATACCTTCTCTGACGGATTGGGCTGGGGGGTTACTTACCTTTATGTCTGCTTCAATGACCAATGCTCGTTCTTTGTTGAAGGCTGGGAAAGGATGATGAACTTCTACGGACAAAGAGCCTCCTACCGGTGTATGTGTCACCCGGAGACCATGGAAATGGGGGCGATCCCCGTATTTAGCCATGAGGCCCTGAAAGGCGGCATATTTGATCCTGAAGAAGAAAGGGCTAAAGAAGAGGCCGAAAATAAAGCGGCCGCGGCCCTACGGGGTTATATCGAGGCCAAGGATACGCCGGCCATAGCAGGTATGCTTACCGATGAGTCTATAGCTCCGCGGGTTCGTCTCGAAGCAGCGGAAGCGCTTGGTAGCCTTACCGACCTGCAGGCCGTTGAACCAATCCGAAGCCACCATTTTACCAACAAAATAATCAAGGAAAAGGCTGAAAAGGCCGTAGAACTCATACACAGGGCTAATTACACCAAGGAGTGCCCTTACTGTGCCGAGATCATCAAGGCCCGGGCCCAGGTTTGCAAACACTGTGGTAAAGATCTGAAATAGTGAACCCTCCATTTTATATTCGCCGGCGACACTAATTTCCCCGTGCGGACAGGCCGTCAGCTATTTACTGACGGTCACACTTTTTTGTTGCAATTTTATCGAGAATAAGGTCAACTAGGTAGTTAGGGTTGTAGAGAGCTTTTTGTCCGGATGTTGTTTCACTGCCACGCTTTTTAAAACAATGCAGTTTTCTGTTTTTCTCGGATGGATACTCGAAGCCCGTCTATTAAGAAAGGAGGTGAGATTAAGTGGCTAAAGGACATGTCAAGTGGTTTAATGACAGCAAAGGCTTCGGCTTTATCTCCCGAGAAGACGGAACAGATATTTTCGTGCATTTTTCGGCTATCGCGGGTGACGGGTTTAAGTCCTTAAAGGAAGGCGAGGAAGTGACCTTCGATGTAGCCGAAGGGAAGAAAGGACTTCAGGCAGTAAATGTCGTTGTAATGGGATAAACAAAACATAACAAATATACCAACCAAAAGGGAAGCATAGGTACAAGATGCCAGCTTCCCTGTTTGGTAAAGAGAGGATTAATAAATAATGAAAATATATGTCGGCAATTTGTCATACGAAGCTAATGAAAACGATTTAAAAGAACAATTCAGCGCCTTTGGCGAGGTCGATTCCGTAACCATTATCAAAGACAAATATTCCGGTCAGTCCCGCGGGTTTGCATTTGTCGAAATGTCCGATAATGCTGCGGCCCAGGCGGCTATTACTGCCCTGAATAATAAAGAACTCAAAGGACGAAATATGAACGTCAATGAGGCCCGTCCCCAGACAGAGAGGGGCGCTGGCGGGCGCGGTGGATTTTCGGCCGGGCGCAGAGGCTCGGGCGGCGGCAGAGGTAGAGGCGGAAGCGGGAGAGGATCAGGCGCCGGCTACGGAGGGAGAAGATGAGCAAGGTAAAAAAGGGAGATTTTGTAGCCGTGCACTATCTAGGAACCCTTGAAAATGGAGAGATGTTTGACTCCAGTGAAGGCAGGGATCCTCTAGAATTTCAGGTCGGTTCCGGTACAGTAATAGAGGGATTCGAAAAAGCGGTGCTAGGGCTCTCCATTGGTGATAAAAAAAACTTCGCCCTGCAACCTGAAGATGCTTACGGCCCCAGGGATGAATCCCTGGTAGTAGATTTCCCACGGGCATCGGCAGGAAAAGATATCTCGTTAGAGCTCGGGATGGTACTCGGGGTACGCTTACAAAACGGGCAACAGATACCGGCCAGAGTAACGAATATCGGTGATGATAACATCACCCTGGACATGAATCCGCCCCTGGCTGGTAAAGTCCTTAACTTCCAGATTGAGGTCGTCCACATAAGTGATAGGCCAAAATTTAGGGGAGATTGTAGCTGCGGCTGTTCTGACACGAGTTGCTCCGGTTGTTAAGGCCACTATCTCACCGCAAGGCGCAAAGGACACAAGAGAGGAAAATTCGAAACTCGAAGCACGAAATCCTAAACAATACCAAATGACCAAAATCCAAAATTCTAAACAATTATGTTTCGGTCATTTGAGCATTTTGATTTCGGATTTGTTTTGGGTTTCGATATTAGGATTTCGGATTTATAGCTTTGCGCCTTTTGCGTCTTTGCGGTGAGACATGATAAAGCAGGATGGACATCCGTATCGGCACATCTGGCTGGAACTATCCGCATTGGCGAAAGGTATTCTATCCGGAGCATCTGCCGCAATCAAAATGGCTTAATTTCTATGCCGAACGGTTTACCAGCGTAGAACTGAACGCCAGTTTCTATCGCCAACCTAGCCGCAAGAGCTTTGAAAACTGGCGAAAAAAGACCCCGCCTGATTTCCTCTGGTCAGTCAAAGCCAACCGCTATATCACACACATTAAGAAATTACGTGGCACCGGGGACAGCCTGGAGACTTTCTACCGTGCCGTAGAGGGGTTGGGCGGAAAACTGGGCGTCGTTCTCTTCCAATTGCCGCCCTCGCTCCGTTTTGATGAGAAGATTTTTGCTGATTTTCTGGATGCACAGCCCTCAGGATATAAAATAACCTTTGAATTCAGACACGCCTCCTGGCTCTGCGAAGAGGCCTATAAACTGCTGCGCAGGAAAAATGCGGCCTTTTGTATATCAGATACGGCCGGACGCTATCCTTACGCGGAGGTAATAACCGCTGATTTTATCTATATCCGGCTGCATGGTTCTCAGGTGCTCTATGGCTCAAATTATACCGAAGATGAACTAACAACCTGGGCGGCCAAGATTAAAGGATGGCAAAAAAACATCTTTGTTTATTTCGACAATGATTATCAAGGCTATGCCGTACAAAATGCCCTGCGTCTGAAAGAACTATGTCTTAATTAAGGTAGATTATCTCCCCGCTCACTTCCCGCACGGTTATACTTTCTTCCCGCTGCAAGATAATAGCCCCGGTATGATCTATGCCCACGGCCGTGGCCGCAAAGAGAGGTTCATTATAAACATTGGTCCCATATAATACACGTCTCCCCGGGGTGTCACTATAAAGTTTCCACTGTTCTATCAAAGGATTAGGCGGCTTCACCGGCTCGTAAAAGGATTCGAGATATTTCTGCTCAAAATGGGCCATCAGCCCTATGTGCCAGCCGATCTTGGTTAAAAGCAGGGCTATAAAGTCTTCAACAGACAATCCCCTCCCAAGGATCTCCCGGAGGGAGATAGCCATGGGCCTCAGGTGTTCGGGGAAAGAGGTATTATTGACATTAACCCCTATCCCGAGCAGGAGGTATTCCGCGCCCAGGGTTCTGGAAGTATAGCCTTCAATCAATATGCCGGCCAATTTTTGTCCGTGGAAATGGATATCATTTACCCACTTGATGTTAGCCTCGACGCCATAATGCCTTATAGCCTCGCAGCAGGCCACACCCAGGAGCAAGGAATAAAATTGGCGGTTTTCCGGGAGAAACGCCGGATTCAGGACCAGAGTAAGCCACGCCCCCCCGGAGGGAGCATACCAGGGTCTATCGAAACGTCCTCTGCTCTCTTCCATTTCCCGGGCTATGACTACGCCGCCATCAATAAAGACCGAACCATTTTTCTCCCACGCCTCTATGAGTTTTCGGGCCTGCCTCATGCCCCTATCCAGACAGGGATAGCAAAAAAATGACCGGCCGATATCTCCTCCGCGGCGCATTATAATCCAGGCTTCATCTCCCCATTTCGGTCTGCGGGTAAGGACTTCCGCCTCCCGGTATCCCTTAAGCAGCCTGAGAAGCCGTTCTTCCTGGTGATGTTCCCGGGGATAAACCGAATCTACACCCATTCGTTTTGGATCTTTTGTACTATCTTTCGGATATAATTGAGCTTGCCAGGTGGACAGATACCAAGGAGGGGCTCACCCTGGCCGACGGTGATATTAGGCTGAAAATAGACAGTATGGATAATCCCCGGCTCTCCATTATAGATAAGTGGGGTATCACGTTTCATCAAGGACATTATGAGAATTTCCTCCCCCGGTCTTACCAGGACGGTCCCGTGTTTTTTCTTTTCCAGTTTATAGGTTATCTCTGGAGGGAAGAAATACTTAGCCCTTTCCGGGGCATTGAAGATAATAAGTACCTGTTTGAGTATCTTATCAATGACTTCAGCCTTCGTCATGGGATGACGAATAGACATAAGATACGTATCGGCCTCAACAAACTTCCCGTTCAAATTAACCTGTAAATCGCTTATAGTTCCGTTGATATGGGCATGTACGGGAATACGGTTTCGTTCGCGCTCCAGGACATAAAGAAGCGTGCCTGGTATATGTTGCCACGTTCCTTTGGGGCCTTCTACTATCATTCCATCGTCTGCCATGAAACGCACCCAGCCGGTATGAGAGGTCTTAACAAAAAAAACCTCATAAGGGTTTTCTCTATAATGGATAAGTAGCCGGTCTAAATCTATCTCTGACAAAACATTTCCTCTCTAACGGTAATAGAGATTGCTGCCACCCATAGTCAGAAGGCATTTATAGAGATTATACCTGAACTCACGCCTGTCCCATATCCCCTGAATATGGCCCCGGGCCAGGGCCCTCTGGGCGCTATGATAATCAGGCGGGATATCCTCGCCCGTAGTCTCCCGGATAACCCGCGGCCCGGCAAAGCCAATCTTGGAAGAACGGATGGCAAACTGATAGGGCGAGCAGCCGAGAAAACTGGCCACCGGACCTGCATAGGAATTATTATCATACACCACGATGTAAAGACCGCCGGAGTCGATATATTCACGCACTGCCATGGTACACTTGGGCATCTGTACCACGCCCACAGTGCCCTCCTGGATACGGATACCTCCCGTAGCGTGGACGTAGGCTAAAAACGGACGCCTCATTATGCGCGCCTTCTCACAGGCCCGCACAAACTTTTCGCCCTCTGCCGCCCCCACCGTACCATTGCGAAAGTCATTAAAGAGCATGGCCACTATAAGGCTTATCCCTTCCACCCGGGCATGGAAGGTAATCATGGCACTGGTGCGCCCGGTCTTGATGACATCACGGCGTATCTTGTTTTCAAGGCCCTGGTAACCTATAGCATTTATCGAACCTATGTGTCCGTTAAACTCATGTATAGACCCCCGGTCAAATAAGTTCTGCAGATACCATTGGTATTCAAGGGGAAAATGATGCCCGCAATTCTGGCAAACACCGCAGAACTCACCGTAAAGATCCGGCACCCAGAGATCCAGACATCCATATTTCCGCGCATTAGGGCAGGATACAGTCCGGTCTTCATTGGCTAACGGGCTGACATAGGTATCTCCCCAATCTTCCGTGACCTCTTCGGCACCGGAGGCAGTTGAAGACGCGGCCATAATCCTGAGCTGTTTCTTGGCGGCAGAGTTGGCAATAAAATCGTAGGCCGATATAAGGGGCGAAGAGATTTTTCTGAGAAAGACAGAACCTTCTCCGGAGACCTCTTCGATCACCTTTTTGACCTGCTTGTGGTGATGCCGGATAAGGCCATATCGGAGACCATAGTAACTCTTAAGTACCGCATCTTCTGTCTTCTTAAAGACTTTATCCGGCCAGGTTACACTCTCATTGTAAAAGCCCTGCCCCATCTTATGGTATTTTAAGGAACGCAAACGTAAAAGACGTTCCTCTTCCCCCCCCGTCAACTCCCACCGTATGTAGATATCAAATTCGTAGTTGCGTTCTGCCGCCTTTTCCTGTTTGATGGCGTAGGCCCGGAAGGTGCGAAAACTCTTTGTCTTAAGAACGACCTCATCCGTAGCCCGGATCATCTCATAACGAAGCTGTCTCAAAAAGGCAAAGTCATCACGCCTGGCTCCTAAAACCGGCTCCTGCACAATACGATCAATCGTTTTCAACCGTAGATTATCCTGGGCCGTAATGGAGAGTTGTTTGGCGCAGAAGGTAAGCAAACCCTTGGGAACCTTTTCCCCTTCTTTAATCTTTCCCTCGATGGCTGCCGCCCCTTCCGGTGAAATAACCGAATAATAACCGTGTGAAAGCATAAGGCGTATATCGCTCATACCTATGGCTTCCGCTCCCCCGGAACCGCCCTCTGAGATGAGGGATACTATAGGCACACGCAGTTTGGCCAGGGCGTAAAGGTTGCGTGCGATCTGCTGGGCGGCACCAGGATAATCCTCAATGGGAAAAGCGCCCGGAGTAAATACATAAAAATGTACGGGTATCCCTTCGGTTTCTGCTACTTTCATGTAACGCATGGCCTTTTCATTGCCCCATGGCCGGGTGCAGCCGCCACTGCGGTATTCTTCGCCATGGCCTTTTTCATGGCCAATAACCATCACCTGGTGGACATAAACGCGGTCCTTAACCCGCCTGGAGATAGTAGCCTTGGCAACAACCATGGAAGGATCGACGTTGCAGTCCTCCATCCCTCCCAGTTCAGTGTAACTGTCATAGACATTTTCCAGGATATTTTGCAGTGTAATGTGCTGGGGGTTACGGACGATACGTACTATCTCATCCGGGGTAAGGGATTTTTCTGCCCTATCCTCCAGAAACGAGATAGTCTCTTCCAGGGCGGCCAAGACGGCCTCTATAGACTCTTCGGGCCGGTCATAGATTTCCTCCTCCAGCCGCCGGACCTTCTCCATTAGATCGCCCAGATTGCCCCACTCGGTGCCCTCTTTAATGTCCAGGAGATACTGCACCCTGCGTTCAATCTGGGAAAGGCGTTTCTTAATTTCTGGTGTCATTAATCTTTGAAGATAAGTAAATTATCGATATTTTCTTTGAGATAATCAAGGTTGGTTATTATCGGTTCCTCACGGCTGTTCCGGCCTTCGATCTTGACCTCCGACAGGAAAGTTCGACCTCTCTCTTTGGCCTCGGCCAGGTCTCCCCCACACGCAATGGCCAAGGCCAGATTAGGGTCATATTCACTGGGAATATCGTAAGCCCCCTGGTGAGGCACATGCGAATAAATACTCAGCCAGGGATAGGCAGGGGTTTCAAAGCCGGTAATCGTCCCGATCCAGGGAGTAAACCCCCTTTTCGTATCCTCGGCAACGACGCGAAACTCAATAGCTGCCCCCGTAAAAGATATATCCTTTTGTTTGTATCCCAGCCGTTCACCGAGGGCCAGACGGATCTGTTCTTCAATGAGGTTGGGCGGGTCATCATGGCCACGAATACGCGACGTCTTGGCCGAGACATCGTTTTCCACCTGTATCCGGGTATTAACCTCCAGCAAATAGGGATGTCCTTCCCTGGTCACAATCCACTCCCAGGTGCCCACATTATCGTATTTGACATGGGCGGCCAGCTTAAGCGAATAACCTATTATTTCGTCAAGAATCCGCTGGGGATTAAATTGATAACCGGAAGGATTCTCCAGATCGAACCCCGGAGACACCTCAATACGCTTCTGCCTCCCCAGGCTCTGGATGGTGCAGTTTCTGGTGCCGAAATGTACCATCTCCCGATGTTTACTGCAAACCAGTTGCACTTCCAGGTGGTTGTAACCATTAATACATTGTTCGATCAGCACTCCTTCATCACCAAACTGCCTCTTGGCATAATTCTTTATCCGACGATAGACCTGCCGGAACTGGTCGATATGGGCCACCTGCTCAATACCCATGCCGCCACCGCCAGCCGAGGCCTTGACCAGGATGGACGGATTCTTTATCCCCTTTTCTTCCTGAATATAAAAGAGTTCCTCAGCCAGCCCCTCAGCCTCGATCTCATTATAAATAGGCGCGTCCGATCCCGGGATAGTCGGTATCTTCAAGGCGTTGGCTATACTCTTAGTATTAATCTTGCTGCCTAAGACCTTGATAACCTCCCAGCTTGGCCCGATAAAAGTCAAGCTGCGCTCTCTGGTTTGAACCCGGCGGGCGAAACGGTAGTCTTCGGCAAAAAAACCATAGCCCGGATGGACGGCCGTGCAGCCAGTATGGTCTGCCACGGCCAGGATATCGTTTGGATCACGATAACTGGACACGCGCCAGGCATTACGTCTATTGCTCTGGCTATCACGATTCAACTTCACATGCAGAGAACTTTCATCTTCCCGCGTATAGACAATCACGTAATCCAGCCCTAGATTTTTACAGGCATTCATTATCCGAATGGCTATCTCGCCGCGATTGGCGATAAGTACTTTATCTTCCAAAGGCTAAAGCCCCACCTGCTATTGTTGATGACTTGATGTCCCGGAATTTCTATCCGCCCCCTATATTCCCTCCCCCTTCGACGGGGGAGGGTTAGGGTGGGGGTGAAAAAATTGCGTAATTGCGAACTGTTCACCCTCCCCCTCACCCCCTCCCGTCGAGGGAGGGGGAGTTTTCGAGGGCTTTCCACAGGATTATAACTACGCCTGTTTCAAAATTCAAGAAACCCGCTCATAATGGCGGCTGTCCGGCACTTATAACCCATTTTCCTGGCAACCGTCAATTTCTTTCTCTCTTAATGCCTTATATAGATAATAAAAACCACTGGTTATCCATCAAGGCGGCCCCTCCTCTTAACCCCGGGAAAACTGAAGGATATTTTTTCTTGACAAAGGCTAAAATGAATATTATAAAGCCCGAAATTATTAAACGGTATTAAACTTTAAGTTTACTTTTATTAAACCAAACGTGCCGGAGGTATGGGTCTAAAAATAGGCGAAAAGCTAAGGCGGCTACGCTTGGCCAACAATCTTACCATGGAGGAACTGGCCAATCGTGCCTACCTGACTAAAGGATATATATCGCAATTAGAACGCGATCTTACCTCTCCATCGATCATCACATTGAAGGACATTCTGGATGTACTGGGAGAGGAACTGGCTAATTTCTTTAAGGAGGCGTCACCAGAAAAGGAGTTTTATCCCAAATCCAGCAGGGTTATCACATCTGATTCCACCGACACTTTAAGGGTGGAACTCCTGGTTCCGGGGGCCCAGAGCCGTCTCATGGACCCGGTGCTGGTTACCCTCTCGCCCGGAGAAAAAACCTGGGAGGAGGTTTCGCACGAAGGAGAAGAATTCGGTTTCGTATTATCAGGAACCGTGCTTCTTCACTTGGATAAGGCCAGGCATACGGTACACAAAGGCGATTGTTTTTACTTTAAGGCCAGCAAGGTGCACTACGTAGAAAATATCGGAAAGGGTGTGGCAAAGATATTATGGGTGGTCTCACCGCCCATTTTTTAGTTTTGCCTTTGTAAGGGCACATTACTTTTTGGGGAGGTAATGCAAATTGGAAAATATAGAATTTGGCTTTGGACAGCATCTGATGGTGGACGGGTATGGTTATGACCGGGATAAGTTGACGGATATAAACTATATCTATGATTTTTTGAGTAACTATCCATCAGAAATCGAGATGACCAAGATAATGCCGCCTTATGTATTCCGTTACTCCGGCGTAAGGCCAGAGGATTGGGGTATCTCGGGGTTTGTCCTCATAGCAGAAAGCCATATAAGTATTCATACCTTCCCGGAAAAGCTATATCTCAGTCTGGATATCTTCTCCTGCAAAGAATTTAATGGACAAAAGGCCATAGAAGATGTCAAAAGATTGTTCAGCCTTGAAAAGATAGAAATAAGGAACCTGGAACGGGGCCTGGAGTTCCCGAAAATCATCCGCAAGGTAGAAAACTTTATACGTGATGAGAGGATGCAGATAAGCATCTAAGGAGATGACCGGCTTTAATTTCGGCGGCTTAGAAGACGATAAGACGCGTTTAGAATCCTCAAAAACAGTAATTGTGCCGGTCCCTTATGATGGCACCACGTCATTTCGGAGCGGCACCCGCGAAGGGCCCCTGGCCATTATTAATGCCTCGCGTTTTTTAGAGCTTTACGACGAAGAAACTGATCAGGACGTAAGCGAAGCCGGCATTGCCACATTGGGCGAGTTAGAACCTCTCGCCTCCTCGCCCGAAGCCATGAGAGAGGCTGTCCACGAGGCCTGCCGACCACTCTTACAGCAGGGAAAAACAGTGGTAGTCCTTGGCGGCGAACACTCGGTCAGTCTGGGGGCCATAAAGGCTGCTGCTAGCCATAAGCCATCTTTTTCCATATTACAATTCGACGCACATGCCGATCTGAGGGATTCCTATCAAAATACCCCTTTTAGCCATGCTTGCGTTATGCGCCGGGCCATGGAATATAATCCCATTGAACAGGTGGGGATACGCTCCCTCAGCCGTGAAGAGTCCGTATTTATAAAGGGAAACGGCCTTAAGCCATTTTATGCCCCCGCAGTGCTGGCCAACCGGGAGGCAGTCCTGCAGGAATTATTGACCCGGTTATTGCCCGAAGTCTATATAACTATAGACCTTGATGTCCTGGATCCGTCCATCATGCCGGCCGTAGGTACTCCTGAACCGGGTGGTCTGGGCTGGTACGATTTGCTTTTTTTTCTGCGGCATATTGCCCGGGAAAAGCATGTTCTGGCCTTTGACGTCGTTGAGCTTTCACCACAACCGGGCAATGTGGCCCCGGACTTCTTAGCTGCTAAGCTTATCTATAAGTTATTAAATTATATCGGGCGATAACCAATTTCAAATTTGAGATTTGGTATCAGTTTAGCTGTTTGAAAAAGTATTTTAAAATCCCTCCCAACCTCCCTTTTCCAAAGGGAGGAGAAACATTTCCCCCTTTGAAAAAGGGGATCCCCCTACATTCC
This sequence comes from Thermodesulfobacteriota bacterium, assembly GCA_040755415.1. Lineage (GTDB taxonomy): Bacteria > Desulfobacterota > QYQD01 > QYQD01 > QYQD01 > QYQD01. The sequence goes on from JBFMAZ010000017.1 coordinate 17,807, forward strand.
CCCTTTGAAAAAGGGGGATTAAGGGGGATTTTCGAGGCGCCGTTTTCTGGACGACTAGCTCTTTTCAAACAGCTAAAGTGTTACGAGATTTGAAATTTGAGATCTCTTAAGGGAGGAAATCTTCAGATTTGGATCAAGAGGATAAAGGTTTTTTAGACAAACTGCTCACTCTTTTCAAAAAGGGAGAAGAGCCTGAGAATATCGAAGATATCGTAAAGGATATCCACCACCTGGTAGATGCCGGCAAGAAGCAGGGCCTGTTCAGCGAAGAAGAAAGAAAAATGATTGAGCGGATTCTAAAGCTCAAAAACACGACAGCCCTTGACATAATGATCCCGCGTACCAATATGCTCTGCCTGCCGGTTAATACCCCCCTGGATGCCCTCGTCCGGAGAATAATCGAAGAGGGACACACGCGTATCCCTGTTTATGAAGGAGACTTTGACCATATTGTAGGAATCGTCCATGCCAAGGACATCTTGAAATTCTGGAAGAAAGCCGGGGAAGAGATCAGCCTGAAAGATATATTGCGGCCGCCCTACTTCATCCCGGAAACCAGACGGGTTGAAGAGTTATTAAAGGAATTTAAGGCCAAAAAATCTCACATGGCTATCGTTATTGACGAATATGGCGCCACAGCCGGTCTCATTACCATAGAAGATATTCTGGAAGAGATCGTGGGTGAAATCCAGGATGAATATGACATACCTGAAAAGATCTTTGAGGAAATGGATAAAAATACCATATCAGTAGATGCCAAAGCAGACGTGGAAGAAATCGAACAGCACTTCGATGTGGAGATTCCAGAGGGCAAATATCAATCGGTAGGAGGTTTCATAATAAACCTTATTGGCCGCGTGCCGGCCGCAGGTGAGGAAATCTCTTTCGGCCCCTTAAGGATAGAGATCGAATCCGCAAATGAACGCAAGATCGATAAAGTCAAAATAACCAGGATCGATCTCAGCAAACAGGAAGAAATGGCCGACTCCCCGTAATTAAACATCTCGGATATTCTACAACTTATTGAAAATATAGGGAGTTTCCTAGCCATTGTCTTTTTGCCTCGCGCATGGAATAATGGCATAATGGAATATTGGAATGTTGGTTTTCAAAGGAAGTTACACGCCTGTCTGGCGGCTGACAGGTTTATTGACTTCCCTGTCAAGATAGATTTTGTCAGTTCACCGGTTAAATTTCCCGGAGGGAACCCTGGTTAACAGGGAAAACCACTGTCCCATTTTCCCGGAACCCATTATTCCAGTATTCCAATATTCCAATTGTAAGCAAAGCGAACTAGGTTCGGAATCAACAGCATGGCAAGATCCATTTCAAACGCCCCTTTTTCTCCAAGACAATTCTTATTGCCCGTCCTTTCCGGCATCCTCCTTACCCTGAGCTTTCCCAAAATCGGCGTGGCGGCCCTGGCCTGGATTGCCCTTACTCCCCTTCTTATTGCCATCGACGGCGGCAGCCCGAGACGCGCCTTTCTCTCCGGTCTCATCTTTGGCCTAGTGCATTATTCCGGGCTCCTCTACTGGGTGGCCGGGGTGATGCATTATTATGGTAATCTCCCCATCGCCGTCAGTGTGGCCATCCTCCTTCTCCTGGTTATTTACCTCTCCCTTTACAGCGCCGCCTTTGCCTGCCTTATTGCTGTTACTAAAAAAGCCGGACCAGGCGTAATCATTACTGCGCCTATCCTGTGGGTCTCTTTAGAGTATCTGCGGGCCAAACTCCTTACCGGCTTTCCCTGGGAAAATATTAGCTATACCCAATATACCAACCTGTACGTTATCCAGATCTGCGACATCTTGGGAAATTACGGCCTCTCGTTCTATATTGTACTTGTAAACGCCGTACTGGCCTGCCTTATTCATAGCCAACAATCCGGACAAAATCGGGCCAGACCGTTTAAATTATACATACTAGTCCTTCTGGCCATCAGCCTGGTTTACTGGGGTTATGGCCTTTATCGATTACAAGACATCGAGGAAAAGATAAAGACCTCTCCCAAGATTCGGGCGGCTGTTATCCAGGGGAGCATAAAACAGGACCTTAAGTGGAGCCCCCTCTGGCAGAGAGAAACCATAAATATATACGACGGCCTGAGCCGGGAGGCTACCAGGGGTTTCGATACAGACATTCTCATCTGGCCGGAGACCGCTGCCCCATTCTATTTCCAGGATGGTAGCTCACTGAGTGAGATTATCCTGCAGCTTACCAGCGATTTAAAAACAAACCTCCTCTTCGGCGCACCGGCCTATGTCAAAGCAGAGGATGGGAAAACCCTATACTTCAACAGTGCCTATCTCCTGTCGGCAAATGATGCGATGCATCGATACGATAAGGTCCACCTGGTGCCTTTTGGTGAGTACGTGCCGGCCCGGTCGCTTTTACCCTTTGCCGGGAAACTGGTGGCCTCCGTAGGTGATTTTACCCCCGGCCACTCTCTAAAACCCCTTACCGCAGCCCGGATGCACATAGGTATCCTGATCTGTTTTGAGAGCATCTTCCCGGAACTGGCCAGGCAGCAGGTCCGTAACGGGGCCAACCTGCTGGTAAACATCACCAACGACGCCTGGTTCGGCCGTTCCAGCGCCCCATATCAGCATATGTCGATGGCCGTCTTTCGCGCCGTGGAGAACCGCATCAGCCTGGCCAGGGCTGCCAATACCGGTATCAGCATGTTTATCCGGCCCACAGGCGAGATCACCCAGACCACCCCGCTCTTTACACCAGCCTTTTTAAGTGAGGAAATATCTCTTGTATCTGAAAAGACAGTTTACAACCAGTGGGGAGAGACTTTTCCTGTCATTTGCTTTATTCTCAGTATAATGGTAATTTTCTACACAGGATGGAGGATTAAAAACTATGTCTATTGAACTTAAAAGCAGGATCGCAGACCTAAAGGCCAAACTGGAACAGTTACGAGGTCATCTTTGATCTGGACAATAAGATAGAGCGGCTCCGGGAACTGGATAAGATCATGGCCAAAAACAATTTCTGGGAGGACACGGCGGCCGCCGCCGCCATCCTCAAGGAAAGGGCCGTCATCCAGGCAGAGATCGGCGAATGGCGCGCCAGACTAGAAGACCTGGAAGAGACCGAGGTTCTCCTGGATCTGGCTATAGAAGAGGATGACAGGGAAACCACCCGGGAGGCCGAAACAAAACTCTTGTCCCTGGAAAGGGCCGTAGAACAGGCCGAGTTCAACCGGCTGCTGCGTGGCGAACATGACCGCAGCAATGCTATAGTATCCATCAATTCCGGGGCGGGAGGCACTGAGGCGCAAGACTGGACCCAGATGCTCCTCCGGATGTACACTATGTGGACCCAGAGCAAGGGTTACCAGCTTACTGTTATCGATATCCTCCCGGGCGACGAGGCCGGGGTGAAAAATGTTACGTTTACTGTGGCCGGACCCTATGCCTACGGCTACCTGAAGGCCGAAATAGGCGTGCACCGGCTGGTGCGCATATCTCCCTTTGATGCCAGCGGGAGAAGACATACTTCCTTTGCCTCTGTTTCCGTACTGCCGGAACTGGATGAAACCATTGACGTTGAGATCAATGAGGCTGATTTGCGGATAGACACATACCGGGCCAGCGGCGCCGGCGGCCAGCACGTCAACAAGACCAGCTCAGCCGTCCGTATTACCCATATTCCGACGGGTATCGTGGTGCAGTGCCAGAATGAGCGCTCCCAGCATAAGAATAAGGCCACGGCCATGAAAATCCTGAGGGCGCGCCTTTATGAGCGGGAAAAGGCCGTCCAGGACAAGAAAAAACAGGAAATCCATGAAGAAAAGAAAGAAATCGCCTGGGGCAATCAGATAAGATCATATATCCTGCAACCCTACCGCCTGATCAAAGATCACCGGACAAATCTGGAGGTAGGCAATGTTGATGCGGTACTGGATGGTGACTTAGACCCATTCATCAGCGCCTTTTTGTTGAAGGGGCCTCAGACCTGAGACCAGTGTGTGTACGATCGGGCGGGACAGGCAGGTAGGCCATCTCCGTATCCCGGATATACTTCTGAATCCCGTCGGCCAGGTGTTCGGCTATGTCATTAAGGTATCCTTCATCCTTTAATCGATCCGCCTCCAGGGGGTGGCTGAGAAACGAGATCTCCACCAGGACAGAGGGCATCTGCGCGCCGATAAGGACAAAGAAGGGGGCCTGTTTTACCCCCAGATTATTAACCTGCTCATATCGCCTGGCAAGGCCGTTTGCCAGGCAGTCCTGCACGTACTCTGCCAACCGGCATGATTCGTTGATCTTGCAGTTCAGCATCAGGTCGTTTAATATCTTCTGAAGGTCGCTTATGTTCTTTGTGGAAGTGGCATTTTCACGGGCAGCGACACGCATGGCGTCCTCATCCGAAGCCAGATTCAAAAAGTAGGTCTCAATACCCCGGGCCTCCGTGTTAGGCGCGGAGTTGGCATGAACAGAGACAAATAGATCTCCTTTTTTGGTGTTGGCAATGGCAGTGCGCTCTTCCAAAGGCAAAAACGCGTCCTTGTCCCGGGTTAAGATAACGCTGCACCGCAGCCGTTCCTCGATCTTCTGTTTAACCTTCCTGGCGACCTTAAGGACTATATCCTTTTCCTTCAACCCGTTGATTCCTATGGCCCCGCAGTCCTTGCCCCCGTGGCCGGGGTCCAGGACTATCCTCCGCACCCCCAGACCTAACTGCTGGGTAAGCGTCAACTGTCCGGAGTCTTTCTCTTTTCCCTTCTCCGCCCGTCCGCCGATGACGTCGATAACGATGCGGAAGGGATTCAGCAGGTAAAAAACCTTGTATTTTTTCAGCGATTCGATGTCCAGAACCACCCTTACGGTATCCTTCTTATACTGGCCGGCACGCACATAACGGAGCAGGCCGTCCATGATCGGGATAGGATCCCGTAGATTGGGACCCAGGCGGCTCTGGAAGATATCGATATAAAGCCTCTTGGGTTTTTTGATATCAGGGTCTTTCTTCAGTAAATGTTCCTTGAACGGCACCTGGTCTCCTGCATCGATGACCACACGCGTGTAATCGGAGTTTGACCAGGCTCGAATGTCTTTGACCTCGTGCAGCCCTTTGATAACCGGTGTCCTTTCAAGTTTCGGTCTTTCTTCGGCCTTAGCGCCGGCCGCCTCCCCAGCCGGCGCATTATTTTCAGGTCCGCCGATCTTAGCCAAAGAAGCCCTGGCCTCTTTAGCCTGGGGGCTTTTCGGGAAGCGGTTGCACAGCCTCTCATACATATCAACAGCGGCGGAGAGGTCTCCCGGTCTCCCCGAATAACGGTAAAGCGCCTGGTATATACCGCCCATCATATAGAGGCATTCAGGCGCTGCCGGGCCCTCTGGTTCATTCGAATATATCTTTTTGAACTTATCGATATGTTCCAGCCAGAACTGGCGGTATTTGGTGCGGGGCGAAGACTTGAAGTCCGTGTAATCCCGTTTTGCCCTTACGTAGGCATCCTGAGACGAAAGGGCCCAGGAAGACGCAGGGCTAATGCCTCCTGCCAATATAAAAAGCCACAAGAGCAAAATGCAGCAGATGATATATATAAAATAACCCTTCCGCATAACCTTACCCATCTATTACTACGGCAATTAAAAACTTAAATCCCCCCTCACCCCCCCCCTTTGGAAAAGGGGGGGATGGGGGGATTTGGCAAGTTTATATGTTTAATTGCCGTAGTAATATCTTTAATATCGGCCTCCTCTTGTATAATTTCAAATGCCAAATCTGAGCGCTCAGCTTTCAGCCTTCAGCTTTCAGCTTTGAGCTTCTTTGCTTTGCCCATCTCTGCGCCCTCTGTGCGCTCTGCGGTGAATATCCGGTCACTTTATCTGTCTCTGGAGTTCATTAAGCAGATTCAGGGCCTCAAGCGGCGTAAGGGACGCAATATCGACGCCCTTCAACATGCGAAGGATCCTGCCCTCATCAGCGCTGAACAGACCCAACTGGACCGGGCCGTTATCCGGCATCCTCTTCACCGCAGTCCCGAACTCATTGTCCTCGATCTTCTTTAATATCTCCTTGGCCCGCCTGACCACATCTTCCGGCAGACCGGCCAGCCGGGCCACCTGTATCCCGTAACTGTAATTCATGCTCCCGGGAACCAGCCGATGCAAAAATATTATCTCTTCGTTCCACTCCTTTACCGCGACATTGTAATTCCTGACATTCTTATAGCTATGGGCCAGTTCGGCCAGCTCGTGATAATGCGTGGCGAACAGGGTCCGGGCCCCTTTTTCTCCCTTGTCCAGCAAATACTCCGCCACCGCCCAGGCAATGCTTAACCCGTCGAAGGTGCTGGTGCCGCGGCCTATCTCATCCATTATGACCAGGCTTTTTCCCGTGGCGTTGTTTAATATATTGGCCGTTTCCATCATCTCGACCATAAACGTGCTCTGCCCGCGGGCCAAATCATCCATGGCCCCCACCCGGCTGAAAATACGGTCCACCAGGCCGATGGAGGCCTCCTCGGCCGGGACAAAGCTCCCCATATGGGCCATGAGGACGATCAAGGCCGCCTGCCGCAGGATAGTGGATTTACCCGCCATATTGGGCCCGGTAATAATCAGCATCTGGTTCTGATCATTGTCCATGAGTACCGAGTTCGGTACAAACCGCTGTCCCTTCAAGGTGCGTTCGACGACCGGATGCCGGCCGTCGCGGATCAAGATGGTATCGCTGTCATTAACCTTTGGGCATACGTATCCGTGACGGTCCGCGCTTTCGGCAAAAGAGGCCAGGACATCGAGTTGGGCCGTGAGACGGGCGGTCTTCTGTATGCGCATGGTCTCTGCGGCCACCCGCAGGCGAATCTCCTGAAAGATGCGGTATTCCAGGTCAATCCTTTTCTCTCCGGCCGTGAGTACCTTTTCTTCATAATCCTTTAGCTCAGGGGTTATAAAGCGTTCTGCGTTGACCAGGGTCTGTTTGCGGATATAATCGCCGGGGACAGATGAAAGGTTGCTTTTTGTCACCTCAATGTAATAGCCGAAGACGCGGTTAAATCCCACGCGGAGATTGGCTATGCCCGTCCTGGCCCGTTCCGCCGCCTCCAGCCTGGCAATCCAGTCCTTCCCGTCCCGCTGTATGGAGATAAGTTCATCCAGGGCCGGGGAATAACCTTCCTTTATTATGCCCCCGTCCCGCAGGCCAAGGGGCGCGTCCTCCCTTATGGCCTCCTCAATGATACGGGCCATATCGCCGAGAGGGTCAATGCCTCCGGCCATCTCCTGGAGAAGGTCGCTGGTCCCGGAAGGGATCAGGGCTATGAGATCAGGCAGTCTCAGGAGGGAACTCTTCAGGGCCAGAAGATCACGCGGCGTGGCATTGCCCAGGACGATGCGGCCGTTCAGCCGCTCCAGGTCGTAGAACGCATCAAGGACAGCCCGGATTTCACGCCTGGCCGAGTGATGGTCCTTAAGCACGGAAACCGCCTCCAGGCGCGCCTGCAACCTGCGAAGGTTTCTCAACGGATAATCCATCCAGCGGCGCAGCATGCGGCCGCCCATGGAGGTCATGGTAATATCCAAGGTGTCGAGGAGAGAACCCCGCCTCCCGCCCGCTCCCGGCCCATGCGCCTTCTGGGTGAGTTCCAGGTTCCGCCGCGTGGTGTCGTCAATAATCAGGTAGTCGCCGATGAAATGGGGCGCGGGCCTCTGGATATGGTCCAGACCCGCCTTCTGTGTCTCCTGCACATACTGAAGAAGCGCGCCCGCGGCCTGAATCCCGGCCTGCATATTCTCGCAGCCAAAACCCTCCAGCGAGACGACTTTGAAGTGCCTGAGCAGACACTCGCGGGCCGCCTCCGGCGCAAAGGAGGCGTCATCACGGCCGGTGAAGGCCCTTCCCCTCCGGAAGCCCTCCAGAAATGAATACCCTCCCTCTCCTTCTATCTCATTGGCCGTTACTATCTCCGCGGGATTCAGACGCGCCATCTCATCCCCGATAGAGTTAACGTCATCAGATTCCGTGAGACGGAATTCGCCGGTGGAAATATCGAGTGAAGCCAGGCCGGTTTTCTTTTCTCCGGGATAGACAGAGACGATAAAGTTATTGACCTTGTCCTCGAGCATGTCTCCGTCAATGACCAGGCCGGGGGTGACGATGCGAACCACTTCCCGTCTGACCAGGCCCTTGGTCTCTTCCCCGTCTTTTTGTTCACAGACCGCCACCTTAAGTCCCTGGGAGATAAGTCTGTTGATATAACCTGAGGCGGCATGATAAGGAACCCCGCACATGGGGACCTTTTCCTCTGCATTTTTGTTGCGGCTGGTGAGGGCGATGTCCAGGAGCTTCGACGCCTTTAGGGCGTCATCAAAAAACATCTCATAAAAATCGCCCATACGATAGAAAAGGATGGCATCCTGGTAATTCTGTTTTATCTCCAGGTACTGCTGGATCATAGGGGTGATTTTATTAATCATAAGACATCAAGATTAGCCACAGAGCACACAGAGATCACAGAGAAATATTTTTTGTAACACTTTAGCTGTTTAAAAAGAGCTTGTCGTCCAGAAAACGGCACCTCAAAAATCCCCCTTAATCCCCCTTTTTCAAAGGGGGAAGGGTTTCTCCTCCCTTTGGAAAAGGGAGGTTGGGGAGGGATTTTAAAATACTTTTTTTCAACAGTTAAGCTGATACATTTTTTAAATTTTTAGTCTGCCTCTGTGCCCTGGTTTAGGTTATTTTGGTTTTAGAATTTTCCAATACTGATACCGCAATTCCTGCCAAAAAACAACCCACGCCCTTCATTACCCAAAATTACCGCCTGTTTTATCAGCAGCCTGGATTTTTAACTGACGTTACATTTCCTATGCAGGCTAATCTCAAATTCGAAATTCGAAGCACGAAACTCGAAACAATATCGAATCACCAAAATGAGAAATTCAAAACGAATTAGCTCCGCCGCAGTTTGGGACATTCTTAAATTTGAAAATTAGAATTTGTTTCGGATTTAGATATTCGAATTTCGGATTTGTCCCCAGCCGCCTCGTAATCGGAACCAGCGATGCCACCTTATTAAATTTTGATGGTGAATCCAGGATTACTCAAGGGATATCAACTCTATATCCCCCCAGGCCCCGATCTTATCTCCTATGATTATTACCACGCCGGATATTCCCTCTATATCTCTGGCCAGAGACAGCCCGGAGTCTATATCTCTTTTTCCTTTAACTACATTACCCACCGCTGTAGCTACCGCATCGGCCAGGGCCGTAGATTGGGCCACCACCGTAACCGCATCGGCCTTGCCGAAACTTAAGGAATGGCCGACGGTGCCGGAGGAAGTGCAGACGCCCACAGGCATCTGACCGGCCGGTATGGTTATGCCGACCTTGCCGCTCAAAGGAGACCCTCCGGCAAAGATGCCTATCCGGGCCTCAGCCCGGGTGGCGACAAAGATATCCCCGCCATTTTCCACGATAATTTCTCCGGTCTTCCCGCGGTCCAACAGGTCCCGGCCTACTTTCTCAGCAATGGCCCCGGCCACCGCCGCCATAGGGCCGACACCGGCCTGCCGCCCGGCCTCGATCATCTCCCGGACGATGGGCGGGGCCAGTATATCCTGGGGAACAGGAACCAGAGAAGTAAGGAAATCCGGATGCTTGGCAATATAGGATTCCAACTGGTGACGATAAGACAGGACTAATTCTTCGGTCTCGCCGATTAAAGGACTCTCCGCCTGTATGTGGAGATCGGTCTCCTTGACCTGCACCTGGAATGCGACCAGCCCCGGAGCGCTGATCCAGGCCCGATAAAATCTCTTTTGGTACTCATGCGGCAACATGTACTTTTCACCTGAAAATCCCCCTGTATCCCCCCTTAGGGACTACGTCATAATTGTTATTTGTCATTGCGAGCGACCGAAGGGAGCGTGGCAATCTCTATGATTTCAACATGTTGTGAGATTGCTTCGGTCGTTTCACTCCCTCGCAATGACATCGCGGCACAGCCTCTTAGAAAAGGGGGGAACCCATCAGGCCCCCCTTTAGTAAAGGGGGGTGAGGGGGGATTTGTCAAATCCATGTATCTAAATGCCATTATAACAATTATGCCGAATTTCCCGAAATGTCCAGACCATTGATAACAAACGCCCGTGCATTGAGAAATAGTTTGACAATTCCGGTAGATATAGCGAAGATATGAGAGCCACAATAAAAATCAGTAGGGATGCATCGGGACGGATAAGGATGTCTCTTCCTTATAATCCCGATTATCTCGTAAAGATCAAGACCATTCCTGGTTACAGGTGGCATCCTGAAGCGAAGCAATGGAGTTTTCTATTTCATCCCCATTTTAGAAAGAAAAGGGGGGCAAGGGGGGATTCCAAGGCCTCAGAAGAGTCAGTCAGATGGGTCAGTATGTGCCTGTTCTTCCCGCCTTATAAGGGGAATTCCCTTGACAATGCAAGGGTTTCAAAAGGATAATTACGCGTAAATCCTTTCTCCAGGGGGATATTGCAAATGGGGTAGTAACACTCAGTAGAGATGTCTCAGGTATGATAACAATTTCCTTCCCTTATGCCCCTCAGCTTGTTGTAAAGGTCAAAACCATCAAAGGCCGCAAATGGCATAAGAATGAGAAATACTGGAGCTTTCCGAATACAGATGGCACTCTAGAGAAGATTTTAGAAGTCTTTGAAGGCGAAGAAATCCGCATTGACCCTGCCTTAAAAGCCGTAATTTCCAAAGCAAAAAAGATTCCCTCGCCCCTTGCGGGAGATCTTTCCACTTCTCTCCCCTCTCCCCTTGAGGGAGAGGGTAAGGGTGAGGGGTATAATTTTGAAGACCTTCGTAGAGAACTCATTTCACGTAAATACAGCCGGAAGACAATAAAAGGATATCTTTATTTCAATAGGGACTTTCTATCCTTTACCGGCAAAAGGCCGGATGAAGTGAGAGAGGAAAATATCAAGAACTACCTTGTCTATCTTGCTGATGAAAAGGACTCCGCCGCCTCCACCCTGAATCAGGCAATTAACGCCCTTAAGTTCTATTACGGAAGTATGCTGAAGAAAAAATTTCTTTATGAGATCAAAAGACCGAGGAAAGATAAGATACTGCCTGTTGTGCTGAGCCAGGAAGAAGTAGCGAGGGTTTTAACATGTCTGGAAAACCTCAAACACAGGACACTTCTCATGCTCGTTTATGCTTCCGGTTTGAGAGTAAGCGAGGTAGTCAAGCTCAAGGTGGTAGATATAGACCGCGACAGGATGCTGCTAAACATCAAAGGGGCGAAGGGACGAAAGGACAGATACACAATGCTTTCTCATACAGCGCTGGAGACCATTGATGAATACCTCGAAAAATACAAGCCCTCAAAATGGCTCTTTGAAGGTGCAAGGGACGGAAGATATCTGTCGATAAGAACAGCGCAAGCCGTCTTTGAGCAGGCAAGAGACAAAGCAGGGATAAAGAAGGACATCTCCATACACGGATTGCGGCATAGTTTCGCAACGCATGCCCTTGAAAACGGCACGGACCTTCGGTATATACAGGAGCTTCTTGGACACAAAAGCAGCAAGACAACAGAGATATACACACATGTCAGCACGCGGGACATTGGCAAGTTACGAAGCCCTCTTGATAATCTGGATTTAAAGAAAGGGGGTGAAAAAGAAGACGAAAAATAGCGGAATAGGAAATAGGCAACGCACCTACTGCGTAAAAATATCCCTTTTGGAAGGATAGACGCAGTACACAATGTTGCCCATAGGAAAAATAGACGCAATGCGTCTACAAACAAGTTAGCCGCTCATTGCAGGCAGGGAAAGGAGATGAGAAGATGCAAAAAAAGAGGAGGTGTATAAAGGTGGTACTAAAGTTTCGCACTTGATTCCAAGGTATGGTCGAGTATTGATTCTTCAATAAGATCAAGCAAATATGAGATTTTCCCGGATTCGGAATCGGGCCAAATTAGTTGACTTGACAGCATGAAAATTTGTCTAATGCGAGTCCAGAGTGTCTGGATTAAGGCTATTTGAAGATGTTCGTAAGTGAGTTGTCTAAAGAGGGGGCCAATGGGACCGGCTGTCTGCCTCTTTGCAAGAATATATACAAGGAGCAGATATCGAATCATAACGATGGAGACCCACGCTACGACAGCATCAAATATCTCACTTTGGCCCTTGCCGAGGCCCAGGAGCTGTTTGCAATCACGAAAGTAAACTTCGATAGTCCAGCGGCGGGCATAATAGTCGAGCATTTCGGCAATCTCCAGGTCGGGTTCGGTACAGAGGAAGGCATTCCAATTGTTCTTGGTCCAACGGACAAAAACAACGCGTACTTTCCCCGAATGGGGCAGTGTGACATCCAGACAAGTGGCCCTGATTTGCCATGCGCTGATCCAACTCAGTCGATGTCTGGCCACATCGTGCCATAACTGAGAGAGGGTTAGTTCTACTTTGTCAGGAGCCGATGGGGACGTTGTTTCTCACATTGCATAACTTATTTATTCCTTTCCATTTTCTCAATGATACGGAAGCGCTAGGCCGAGTTGCGTGTGTGAACAGGATAGAAGATAAGGGACGCCCATAAATTTATAAGTTTCCGTTGCCCGTAACGACAGATAACACAGGCCAAAAGATTAACATCCAGATGTTATCGCACTTCTTTTGGCCTTGAACGATATACGAAATGGCTCGTCCTAGTAAGGTAAGTATGGACTGGATACAGAAAATAAGAGAGTGTTTTGACTCCAACTCGGTTTTTTATACAAGACATGCAAAACTGGAGATGGAAGCGGAAGAATTCGGCCGAATATTCGACCGCGAAGTATTTGAAGCCATCTGCAATGGAGAAGTTATAGAAGAATATCCAGATGATACTCCATATCCAAGTGCCTTGATATTTGGAAGAACAACCACAAACCGTCCTTTACATCTACTTTGCGCTTATAACAAGGAGGAGAATCTTTTGATCATAATCACTGTCTATCAGCCGGATCCCGGGCTATGGATAGAGTATAAGAGGAGGAAATAGCGATGAAATGCGTAATTTGTCACGGAGCAAATATTCACGTTACTGACGTCAAAGAAGAATTTGCTGTCGGTAACGACATTGTCTATGTTCCGGTTAAAGTTCCTGTTTGCAAGACTTGCGGTGAGCGGTATTACGATAGGCGAACCATGCAATTCTTAGAAGAAGTCGAAGGAAAGCTTGTTAAAATCAGAACGGAATTGAAAGAAGTAGGCAAGGTTTTAATATATGAGGAGGCAAGCCACTTCGCCTAAGTGCAGGCTAAAAGGAAACGGATTAATCGGCAAATGCTATCGCATTTTTGGGCAGCGGAGTCCGACAAGTAGGTTGGACGGGACGCCCTTAAATTTAGGCTCCTCATAAGAATCTGTGCTGACATTTTCATCGGTCTACCTTTCGAGGGCCATGAAAAAGGTTCTGTGAGTACGGTTTTCGTTGTAAGAAACTTATATTCTACGGCTAAAAATATTGATATTAGCCTTTCCGGTCGAGATCAAAGCACTGTCGAATCCGGAGTTGAAATAGATGTCGGTCACAACCTCACCATTTACTTTTAGGGAAATGGTTTCTAACACATTGTTTCTACTAATATTATTGTCATTCAGAGAACTATTTGTGGCACAGATTCTCATGAGGAGCCTAAATTTATAAGTTTCTTCTTGCCCGTATTTGTTCATTTGAAGGGAGGATATGTGTCCGATACCTCGAAAGATATTTATTCCATAAACATGGAAGATGTCCAGAATGTAGCAGAGGAAGAGCTTGGGAGAGAGCTTTCGGAATCGGAGTTGAACATGCATAGCGAGCGCATTCCCCGCTGCTTGCGGCGGGGTTAGCGAGCGAATACGATGCATTTTACCTTGCATACGGAGATTCCCCGTCCGCCGCGGGCGGACTGCGGGGAGCTTCAAAATCATAGAAGATAAGATCGGCAATTATATAGATTGGTATGGCGCCATATATTCAACCATACAGAATGAAGTTTTGAACGTTACCGAACATCCTGCATCGAAATAGAGGAGAGACGGCAGATAACAGAGTGCTCAGGTCAGCGCCCAGAGGCTTGGCCTTTCTCAGGTGCTCAAAAGGTTAGGCGATTAGATTACAATTTGAGAACTTCCGGAGAAATGAGTTGAAAATTAAAGGCATTATCTGGTTTGATGATATTATTGAAAAACTGACGCGAAAGCATAATGTTCAACAAAATGAGGTCAGAGAAGTTTTACATAACAAACCCCTCTTTAGGTTTGTTGAGAAAGGACATCGCCCTGGTGAGAATGTTTATGCAGCAATGGGGCAAACTGATAGTGATCGTTACCTCATTGTCTTCTTTGTTTATAAAAATGATAAGCGTGCCTTAATCCTCTCGGCACGGGATATGACAAAAGCTGAAAGGAGACTATATGAGAAAACATAAGAGTTCAGTATCACAAGCAACAACCTATAAAGAAATTGGCGAGTTCTGGGATGCTCACGATTTAGCAGACTTTTGGAATAAAACCAAAGAGGCATCCTTTGAAGTGGATATCGAATCTGAAGTTACTTATTATGCAGTTGACAAAATACTTTCAGAGAAAATTCAGGCTATCGCACAAAAACGAGGCGTTACCGCTGACACTCTGATTAATCTTTGGGTACAGGAAAAACTTCAAGAACAAAACACATTATAGAAAAAGCTCCATTCAGTGAAAAGGCAGAATGCCCTTAATTTTATAAGTTTCTTGTTGCCCGTATTTGTTCATTTGAAGGGAGGATGTGTGTTCGATACCTCGAAAGATATTTATTCCATAAATATCGAAGATGTCCAGAATGTAGCAGAGGAAGAGCTTGGGAGAGAACTCTCGGGATCGGAGTTAAAAATCATAGAAGATAAGATCGGCGATTATATAGATTTGGTATGGCGCCATATATTCCGCTATACAGAATGAAGTTTTGAACGTTACTGAACATCCTGCGTTGGGATAGAGGAGAGGCGGCAGATAACAGAGTGCTTGAGGTCAACATCCAAAGGCTTGACCCTTCTCAAGCACTCGACACGTTATGCGCCATGTCCGCCCGCCGCGGTCAAGAGAGGAAGGCATCTTCATGAAAAAGAAACGACCGAAGCATAATCCGATATTGAAGGCCGCCTATCTCGAGGCGGTGGAGACTCAATTACGAGAGAACAATCCGCCAGAGACTCGTCAAACGTTCGATCGTTTGCGTGCAGAAGGCATCAGTGAGAAAGACACCAAGCTGTTGATTGGATCTGTCATTGCAGCCGAGACATACTACGTCATGAAATCCCGA
Source organism: Thermodesulfobacteriota bacterium (assembly GCA_040755415.1). Lineage (GTDB taxonomy): Bacteria > Desulfobacterota > QYQD01 > QYQD01 > QYQD01 > QYQD01. The sequence continues at coordinate 33,091 of JBFMAZ010000017.1, forward strand.
TCGCCTTTCAATCTGGCAAGATTTGTGAAGAATCTTAATCGGCTTCCGGATCAGTTGTTCCACGATGAGTAAGGGCGGCGGGCGTCCACAGACGCATAACACGCCGCACCACGTCGCTCGACGGCAGATAACCCAGGCCAAAAGATTAATTTCAGATGCTATCGCACCCCCTTTGGCCTTGAACGATATACGAAACAGTGGCGTTATGTTATAAAAGAAGCGGACAAGAAGTTAAAAAGGCAGCTTCCTCCCCATAAAAAACCACTCTGGTTAAGGCTGATTAGGGAGAAATTAAGCCCGCTGATGCAGGCAAACAATCCAGAGTCTCTGCCCTTGAACGGCAAGTGCGGGATAGATTAATTCATTTCTACTTTGGTATAAAACATGACCTTGTCTGGCATACTATAAAAGATGTGATCCCGCTAGTAAAACCGGTTATTCGTAAAATTATGGAAGATATCGGCGTATGGCCATAAAAATCGCTCAAGGTAAGAAACCAGGCAAAAAAACAGGGCTATATTTTCCCCGTGCCTTCGTATTTGAAAGCTGGGATTTTGTCCTTAATATTTTCGCGGATGTTTGCGGATAAAAGGGGTATGTCAAAGATGCCTGCCTATGACCGGACAGAATTCAAGAGGATATTGCAACAGATCGAAAAAAATCAGCTTGCGCCCGTATATCTCCTGTGGGGTGAAAGGTATCTATATCAGTTGGCCTATGAAGAGCTTATTGCTATCCTTCTTCCTGAAAAAAAACGTAGCACCAACCTCCGGGTGATAGACGGAGCTAATGAAGACGTCTATCGGCTGGTAGAGGAATTACAGACCCTTCCCCTTTTCCCCGGGAGGCAGGTCTTTGTGGTAAGGGACACCCGTCTCTTTCATTCCAAAAGTACGGCAGACCCACTTTTGACTAAAAGCCACGAGTACTTTATAAAAGGTGACTTTCAGGCGGCGGCCCGGAGCCTCGTGCAGGCCATTTCCTTATCCGGTCTGGCCATTGAGGATGTCAGGGACGGGGGATGGGAGAAGATTTCGGAGGATACGTGGGAAAAGATATTCGGCACCCCAAAGAGTGGGGAGGATATTACTTGGCTGAATGAAGTGACCAGCTTCGCCATACAGGTCGGTCAGAAAGAATCAGCCCCTGCCTTTGGTGAAGGGGATATTCTGGAACAGACCCTGGCCAAAGGCATACCGGCTTCCAACCATCTGATCTTGCTTACGGATACTGTGGACAGACGCAAGTCTCTCTACCGGCTGATAGAAAAGATGGGGGTGGTTGTGAGCTTCGCGGTTGATAAAGGAATTACCGCCGCGGCGAAACGCAGTCAGGATGCGGTGCTCAAGGACCTGATGAAGGATATACTCACACGCTATGGAAAGGCTATGGAGCCACGCGCAGTATCTGATCTTATCGAAAGGATAGGTTTTAATCCGGCATCTCTAGCCGCCGCCTTGGAAAAACTGATCAGTTACAGCGGTGGAAGAAAGACCATCACCCTGAAAGATATTGAGGCGGTAGTGGAGCGGGAAAGGGACGAGCCGCTTTATGAATTGACCGGGGCATTCGGTGACCGGGATGCTGAGAAGGCCCTTTCTTCCCTGGGTCTGCTCCTTGACCAGGGTTATGCACCGCTCCAGATACTGGCTAGCCTTATCAAACACGTTCGCCGCCTCCTCCTGGCCAGGTGGGCACTGGATACGAGTCTGGATTTTCCGGGGAAAGGGGATGTCACATATCAAGGCATTCAGCAGAGATTGCCGGGGCTTAAGAAAGAAGGAAAGATACCCAGGGAACTGGAAAAACTTTCACCCTACCCGCTTTTCTTGCTTTTAAAGCAGGCCAGGGGTTTTCCAATGGAGCATCTTGTTCAGTGTATGTCTGAACTCCTTAAGGTCGATATGGCCCTCAAATCCGGCGGTATAACGCCTAAACTGCTACTGGAAGATTTGATCCTGAAATGCCTGGTTTTTAATCCTGAGACGGTCAGTCTATCTGCCAAATAAAAAGCCCCGGAGGCTTTCCTTCCTCCGGGGGTTCGGCGTTAGGTAGTTAGGTTGACCGACCACCTTATTTTTTGTCTATCCCGGGATGCCGCTCAGGGCCGTCGTGCTCGAAGTGCTCTCTTTTTAAGTTTTGCGATCCGTACTGCGGTACTGCCGCAGATCTTGGATGGCTTTTTTCTTTTGTTGTTAGACTCGGCCGACGCTCACACCACGTACAGCCCGGGAAGTTCCCTGCGTCAAATTTCTTATCGGCGGGACGCCCGATTACTTTAATTTTGCCATAAGGCAATCTTTTTTTCAGTTATATTATACCACAATTTCATAAAAATAGGGAGAATATTATGGTGGCTACCGGGCACATTCCGAGGGATCGCCTTTGATCTTGGCCAAGGCATGGGGGAGAGCGGGGAGGACGGTGGTTAGATTTTCACGGGCGCCTTTCGGGCTGCCCGGCAGATTAATAATCAGAGTCTCTTTCCTTATCCCGACTAAGGCCCGTGAGAGCATGGCATGCGGCGTTTTTTGCAGGCTGGCGGCACGCATGGCCTCGGCCATACCCGGGACTTCTTTTTCAATGACCATGGCCGTGGCCTCCGGAGTCACATCACGCGGGGCGAGTCCTGTACCGCCTGTGGTCACGACCATATCTATCTTTTCTACATCTACTAAGTGCACTAAGGTGTTGACAATGACGGTTAGATCATCAGGGACGATGGTATAGACGGCGATACGGTAACCGGCCTTACGTAATATCTTTTTCAGCTCCGAGCCGCTCAGATCCTCTCGTTTTCCCCTGGATCCCTTATCGCTTATAGTGACTATAGCCGCTGTGTACATAGCTTTTTTAAAGTGATCCGCCGGCTGCAGGCGGACTGATTACTGCTTTTTTTGACTGAGCAGGCGCAGGGCCTGTGAAGAAACAGCCTTCAGGACATCTTTGCTCTTGGCGATCTGGTGCAAATCTGCTTCGCGCAGTAGCGGTAGCAATTTTATGGCCAGCATAAGGGGTGTCTTCGGGTTTTTAACCAGCTCCACCTTAACCGGATAGACCTTCAGCCACTTGCGGTCAGTGGCCAGATGCCGGATAACGCCTTCGTCCATAGTACGCATCTTAGCTATCTGGACCGCCTCAGCATCGGTAAGGCGTGCATTCTGCACTACAGCCGCCTGGACCATCTTGTTCCCGTCGCGTATGAGGATGCTTCGGGCCTCTTTGTCGCCGGTCAAGGCCAGTTTGATCTTCTCGGCGACGGTCATCCGGGCTATCTTCTGGGATAGGGACTGGCTTTCTTTATCCGGTTCTTCGTTGGTCAATACTGAATTTTCCCTGGCCGGTTAGGCCTCGCCTTCTTTTTTAGTCGCAGCGACAATCTTTTCAGTCAAGTGAGCCGGAACTTCTTCGTAGTGGGAAAATTCCATACTGAATGTACCGCGTCCGGCAGTCATCGAGGTGAGATCGGAGGCGTAACGCAGTACCTCGACCATGGGTACGTGGGCCGAGATGGCTTGCAGCCCGAATCGGGTCTCCACCCCTATTACCTTTCCCCGGCGGCTGTTTATGTCCCCGATAACATCACCCATGCAGTCGTCCGGAACCAGAACAGTCATAGACATGATCGGTTCCAGCAAGATAGGCATAGCCTCCAACATGCCTTTTTTGAAGCACTGGATGGCTGCAATCTTGAAGGCTGTCTCCGATGAGTCAACCTCGTGCGACTTGCCGTCATAAAATCTGACTTTAACGCCCACGACCGGATAGCCGGCCAGGGGACCTGCCTGCATAGCTTCCTGAATGCCTTTTTCTACTGCAGGAACAAAATTGCGGGGTACATTCATTCCGGTCAGGGCATTTTCAAACTCAAAGGTGCCTCCTGGGGGCAGGGGGCTGATATCAAAGTGAACTTCGGCAAACTGCCCGGCTCCGCCGGTCTGTTTTTTGTGCCGATAGATGACGCCCTGTTTGCTTTTTCGGATAGTCTCCTTATAAGGGACCTTGGGCAGGGTAAGATTGACGTCAACATTATATTTTCTTTTTAACTTTTCTGCGATAACCTCAATATGGATCTGTCCCATACCAGAAAGAATGGTTTCCCTGGTTGCCTCGTTACGGGTAACCAGGATGGCATTGTCTTCTTCTTTGAGTTTCCCCAGGGCCGCGGATATTTTCTCTTCATCGGCCTTAGTTTTTGGTTTTAAGGCGTAGGAAATAACCGGTTGCGGCGGTTGCAGGGCCTCAATGATGACTGGCGAGCCTTCGGTACAGAGGGTATCACCGGTCGCGGTGTCCCTTAATTTAGCGACGGCGACTAATTCTCCCGGCCCCGCGCCTTCAACGGATTTTTGTGCCTTACCTTCCAGGGACAGAAGCTGGCCGATACGCTCTGTGGTCTGCTTGTTTGAGTTGTAAAGGGTGCTGTCCGGTTTCAGCGTGCCGGAGTAAATGCGCATGATGGAGAGCCGTCCGGCATACGGATCAGACAGGGTCTTGAAGACCAGGGCCGCAAACGGCGCATCGGGGGCTATTTCGACCTTTTCCCTGGTCCTGGCATTTAAGGCCGGTTTTGCCCCCTTATCCAGTGGGGAGGGCAGATATTGATTGATGGCCTCCATGAGGGTGGCGACACCGATGTTGCGTGTAGCTGAGCCGCAGCATACCAGGACAAATCGTCCCGCAGTCATACCGCTGGCCAGTCCCTTTTCTATCTCAGCCACCGTTAGGGTCCCTTCCTCCAGAAACTTTTCCACCAGGGCGTCATCCGCCTCCGCAGCATATTCTTGAAGATTGTCGCGGTATTTTTTAACAGAATCTTTCATATCTTCCGGGACAGGAGATTCCTTGTACTGGCCGCTTTGATCATTGGCAAATAGGAAGGCCTTTTCATTTATAAGGTCCACCACCCCGGTGAACTTATCTTCTGCACCAATAGGGAGCTGGATGGGCACGCAGCGGGCATTGAGGACGGTGGAAATGCTATCCAATGTCCTGTAAAAATCCGCCCTTTCCCGGTCCATTTTATTAATGAAGATGATACGGGGGATACGGAATTCCTCAGCCAGATTCCATACCTTCTGGGTCAGGGGTTTGGCCCCGTCAATAGCGTCGATTACGCATACGGCGCTGTCTGCCACCTGCAGGGACATCCGGGTGTCATTGAGGAAATTATCATCACCTGGGGTATCGATAAAATGGATCGTATGTTTTTGCCAGGTATAATGATTAAAGGCCGAGCTTATGGTAATTTTTCTTTTGACCTCTTCCGGTTCATAGTCCAGAATCGAGGTGCCGTCATCTACCCGGCCCAGCCGGCTCGTCCGTCCTGATGCAAAAAGCATGGCTTCGGCCAGGGATGTTTTGCCTGCGCCGCTATGGGCAATCAGGGCGATATTACGAAATTTGTCTAGCTGAATCCCCATGTCTTCCCCTTTCTAAACTGAATCTTTGTTCACAAGTTTTTGCAAAATATCGACTTAAAATTTTAAAGTCAAGCCTTAATTGTAATAGTTCACCGCAGAGTGCGCAGAGAATGCAAATACTCTGCCCGCCTGCCTTGTCTTTGGGTGTTTGGGTCCAAGATTAAGGTTTTGCTTTTTTGTGTCGATATAGTTGGCGTAGCTTGTTTCCATTCGACCACGGGCCGACCGTAGGCCGGAAGCCCCGGTTTTCTGGATGGAGCGGTCAGCAGTCAGCTATCAGCGTTCAGCTTAAGATGGTGTTGTTTGTCTTATTTTTTTGCTGACGGCTGAAAGCTGATCGCTGAGGGCTTTCATTCGGAAACGACATTTTCCGGATGAAAACTAACCCAAGCGGAGGATTGTCTAAAGATGGCCCAGATTGATGCCTTTTTTAAATTGATGCATGAGCAGGGGGCCTCGGACCTGCATCTTATATCTGGATCTCAACCTATCCTGCGTATTCGGGGTGAGATGGAGCGGGTGAAGTATAAGGTTCTGGAAAATGACGAACTCAAGGCCATGCTCTATGAGATCACCCCGGAGGACAAGATCAAGATATTTGAGGAGACCGGCGATCTCGATTTCGGTCATGAGATCCCGGGATTAGCCAGGTATCGCGCCAATTTTTTCATGCAGAAATACGGCATAGGGGCGGTTTTCAGAGAGATACCAAGCAATATCCTTTCGGCTGAACAATTGGGCCTGCCGGCGGTGGTTAAGAATCTGGCTACGCTCCCCAAGGGGCTGGTATTGGTGACCGGCCCTACCGGCAGCGGTAAGTCAACGACACTGGCCGCGATTATTGATCACGCCAATATGACCCGCAAGGATCATATTATCACGGTCGAAGACCCTCTCGAGTTCGTGCACAAGAGTAAAGGCTGTATTGTGAACCATCGTGAGGTAGGGACGCATACGAAGTCTTTTGCCGCGGCCCTCAGGGCCAGCTTGCGTGAAGACCCGGATATTATCCTGGTCGGTGAGCTGCGGGATCTGGAGACTATCGCCCTGGCCATGGAGGCGGCTATGACTGGCCACCTGGTCTTTGCCACCTTACATACATTGAACGCCTCCAAGACCGTGGACCGGATGATTGAAATTTTTCCGGCCAACCAGCAGCCCCAGGTGCGCTCTACTCTGGCTGATGCCTTGCGGGCTGTGGTCTCACAGACCATGTTCAAGCGCGTGGATATTAAAGGCAGGTGTGTGGCCCTGGAAATATTGATTGCTACACCGGCCGTACGCAACCTCATCCGTGAGGGAAAGACCTATCAGATTCCCTCTGCCATGCAGACCGGTAAAAAATATGGCATGCAGACCCTGGATGATGCCATTACGGAATTACTGCAGAAGGGGTGGATCGATGCCGCTGAGGCGTATAACAAGGCTATAAACAAGGAAAAATTTACCCAATTTCTAAAGAAGCCGCCAGAAGATTTCACGGAGGTATAAAAATTGTCTCTGAATAAGGCCGATATTGATCAGATCATAGCCCGGATGCTGGAGTCTCAGGAGAACATCTCCGACCTCAACGTAACTGTAGGGCGGCCATTTCAGGTAGTTTCATCGGGCCGTCTGGTTCCGGTATCCCTGGATCCGCCTATTGAACAGATTACGCCTTATCAGGCAGAGATATTTGCCCTTTACCTGATGGGTTCGGATGCAAGGCTGCTTAAGGCCCTGGTCCGGGAGGGTTCCTGCGATTTTTCCTATCAGCTCTCTGGCCGGGCGCGTTTCAGGGTAAACGTCTTTCAGCAAAAGGGTTATTACTCTACCGTGATGCGGAAGCTGAGTACCCATATCCCGACCGTTAAGGAACTTGAACTGCCCGCATCTTTTTATAAAATGGCCAGGGAAAGAAACGGGATAATCCTCTTCACCGGGGCTACGGGCACCGGTAAATCGACCTCTCTGGCGGCCATCCTCAATGAGATAAATGAGGCAGAGCCGTTGCACGTTATCACCTTGGAGGATCCGATAGAGTTTGTCCATGCCCATAGGAAGGCCACATTTAACCAGAGGGAACTGGGTGCGGATTTTGACAGCTTTGCCCATGGGCTTCGCGCGGCCCTCAGGCAGGCCCCGAATGTAATCCTGGTGGGCGAGATGCGCGACCGCGAGACCATAGAGATCGGTCTGAGCGCGGCGGAGACAGGTCATCTGGTGTTTTCCACCCTGCATACGGTAGATGCCGGTCAGACCATCAACCGTATTATAGGTATGTTCAGTAAGGATGAAGAACAGCAGATCCGCATACGCCTCGCTGATACTATACGTTGGGTGGTCTGCCAGAAACTCCTGCCCAAAGTGGGCGGGGGGAGAGTAGCTGTTTTCGAGGTCATGAACAACAACGTACGGGTCAAAGACTCTATTTTGAACGGCGAGGCAGAAGGAAAGACATTTTACGAGATCATAGACAGCGGTGAGGCATTTAACATGCAGAGCTTTGATAAAGATATCCTCCGTTGTTACGAGCGAGGCCTGATCACGGAAGAAACTGCCCTGGCTTATGCCTCACACCGTGCGGTGGTCAACCGGGGCATAGACCAGCTTAAGGCCCAAAAAGGTGAAAAGACCTCCGATATTGAGGGGTTGAAGCTGGACCGGGATTATGGCAAGGAACACAGGAGGTAAGTCTTAAATATGGAAATCTCATGCCCGGGATGTCAGAAGCGCTTTCTTGTTCCAGATGAAAAGTTGCCGGCGAACACTAAAGTCGTCCTTACCTGTCCGGATTGCAAAGGTAAGATTCCTATAGATACGAGGGGAAAAAGTGAAGAGCCTGGCCCTTTGCTGGATACCGCAGAGGATGTCGCTATCGAATTCTTCGAAGAAGGGACAAAGACAGGGCTGGTTTGTGTGCCGGATGAGGCTATGAAGGGGAGCGTTGTTCATGCCCTGGAGGAGCTTGACTACAAAACAAGCGCGGCTGATAACCTGCGGACCTTTTATGCCAAGGTACGTTATAATCATTATGGCGTGATGGTTGTAAGTGAAAAATCTGCGGAAGGAGGGACGGGAAACAACCCCATTTTAAGGTATCTGGAGCGCCTCCCTATATCTATACGGCGCAATATCTTTCTATTTCTCATTTCCGCTCAGCACAGGACATTGGATACGTTAATGGCCTTTTCCCTCTCTGTAGATGCTATTATCAATGAAAAGGACCTGGGCGAAATGCGGGAGATTTTACAAAAGTCGCTGTCCCAGCATGAGCATTTCTACAAGGTATTTAAGGATTGCCTGCGGGCTGAAGGCCGGGTTTAACGGTAACACCGCGTAGCCGGCGACATTTACTACCCCCGCCATCTGATTGAAATCTCTTGATTTTCCCCTTTAGCTATGCTTATTTTTGCCCATGATTCAGCCACGTAGGGTGGCCTGAGACCACCAAACGCACTGATGCAAGGCATTTCCATTATAGATTCGGTCTCCTCATTTTATCCTTGACAAGATACTAAAATAGTATTAATTAGTCCTTATTGAAAGGACAAATATCATGCAAAAAAGTATTCTAAAAGAGATAATCGCCTCTAATGAGGAGTTTATCCTGAAACAGGTGAAAGGGCCTGTGCAAAGGGAGGGCATCACTTTCCCAGGTAAATTAAACAAGGTGGTTGTCTTTTATGGCGTGAGAAGGAGCGGAAAGACTTTTATTCTGTTTGATCTCTTTCAGAAAAATAAGGAACGCTCTTTATATATAGATTTTGAAGATGAACGCTTAACCGGATTTCAGGCCGATGACTTCGAGAAGCTAAGAGAGGCGTTTTTAGAACTCAAACCTCATCTTATAGGTAAAGAGACGCTGTTTCTCTTAGACGAGATTCAAAATGTGGAAGGATGGGAGAGGTTTTGCCGGAGGGCCGTGGAGCGGGAGAATATCAAGGTGTTTGTGAGCGGCTCGTCATCCAAGATGATGCCCTTTGAGATACATACCGAACTCAGAGGAAGGTCATGGAGCATAGAGGTATTACCGTTTTCCTTTACAGAATATATGCGCGTCAAGGGCCTTGACGTAAAGGAAGAAACCGCCTTTTCCAGCACGAAAAAGGCATTTGCCAGGAAATATTTTAATGACTATGTGAGATGGGGCGGTTTCCCGGAGGTCTCCTTTCTGGATACAGAATTGGAGAGAACAAGGCTCTTGAAAGAATATCTCGGCGCCATGTTTTTCAGAGACCTGGTAGAAAGATACAGCATTACGAACATACCGCTTTTAGAGGCCCTCCTGGATAAGCTGTTCAGTTCCTTCTCTCTAAGATTTTCCCTGACGGCTTTTTATAAGCAGTATAAGAATAAATTCCCTTTTTCGAAGGATCTGCTTTTTCGATATTATAAAAACTTTTTGGATAGTATGCTCATCTTTGAGGTGAGGAAGTTTGCTGAATCCACATATAAGAGGATGAGGAACCCGGCAAATATCTATCTTGTAGATAACGGATTAGGCAAAAGGGTAAGTTCGGCGGATTCCGGGAGGCTATTAGAAAACTTAGCCTTCCTGGAGCTCAAGAGAAAGCGGTACGAGGTCTTTTATTTCGCGGAGAAAAGGGAATGTGATTTCATAGCAAAAAGTGAAGACAACAGGCTGTTGCCTGTTCAGGTATGCTTTGAGATGACCGAAGAAAATATGGACAGAGAGATAGCAGGACTTATTGAGGCGTGTCATTGGGTTGGTGTAAATGAGGGTATAATCCTAACCCATGATGAGGAAAAAGAGCTATCTATAGATGGGATTAGCATCAAGGTATATCCCCTCTGGAAATGGTGTATGGCTTGAGCATTTTTTGTAGGGAAAGGCGGCGCTTCTCGAGTCCCGATAATTACAACAAAAACAGACTTCTGGATTTTATGCTACCGGCTTATCTAATTGATATTTAATGGATTTTATTGTACTGTTTGCCGAATTGTAGTAACGTAGGGTGGGCACAGCATTATCGTGCCCACCGAAACCACTGGCCGTATTCGACTTTTCATCGCTATGTTGAGAAAGAAATCTATTCGCCGGATTGGGGTGCGACACCGGTGGAGATTCCGATCGATGTCGGTGGAGAATGAAGGACGACAAAGACGGTGGGCAATGCCCACCCTACGGTGCTAGTTAGTGAAGTTCAAAGCTCAAAGTTCAAATGAATGTCAAAGTACCAAAATTCAAATGGTGAAATTTTTGTCATTTGGGTTTTATTTGGACTTTGGATTTTGACATTTGAAATTATACAACTACTTTTTGGCTCTCCGCCTCCGGCGGATCCGGATTAGGGAGATTTTTCTCTTTAATACTTACCGGATATGGCAGGAGAGCCACTGTCTCTGGCTGGCTTCGTGCCAGAGGGGTTTATCCGTTGTGCAGATGTCCTTTTGGTACGGACAGCGGGGGTGAAAGGGACAGCCGGGCGGAATGTTTAAGGGGCTGGGAGGGTCTCCCTCCAGGACTATGCGTCTCTGGCGGCGGGCAGGGTCAGGAGCAGGGGCGGCCGCCAGGAGGGCCTCGGTATAGGGGTGGTGGGGTACCTGCCCGAGGAGATTTTTATCTATTATTTCCACGATCTTTCCGAGGTACATGACGGCGACGCGGGTGCTCAGATAATGTACGACCTGAAGGTCATGGGCAATAAAGAGATAGGTAAGATTGAATTTGTTTTTGAGGTCTAGGAGGAGATTGATTACCTGGGCCTGTATGGAGACGTCCAGGGAAGAGACCGCTTCGTCCGCCACGATGAATTCCGGATGCAGGGCTAAGGCGCGGGCGATACCGATCCTCTGCCTTTGTCCGCCGCTGAATTCATGCGGATAGCGATAGAGTTGCTCTTCGCCGATACCTACTTCCCTGAGTATATGGGTAACTTTTTCGACCAGTTCTGTCCTGGTAGGGCAAAGCTTGTGGATTACAAACGGTTCGGCCACAATATCGAAAATACTCTGGCGTGGATTAAGCGACGAGTAGGGGTCCTGGAATATGATCTGCATATCCCTGCGCAAATTCCGCATCTGTCTATGGGATAGGGATGTGATATCCCGGCCCTTATAGAAAAGCCGGCCTGCGGCAGGTTCCTCCAGTTTCAGTATGAGGCGGCCTAATGTGGATTTGCCGCAGCCGCTTTCACCCACCAACCCTAATATCTCGCCCGGCATGATGGTAAGATTAACGCCGGCCACGGCCTGTAAGACGTGGTCCTTCCCGCCCCAGAAGCTGCTCTTTACATAATAATGTTTAGATAGGTCCTTGGCCTCAACCAGTGGGTTCATGGCCGGTCTGCCTTTAAAAAGCACCGCACGAAGTGCCCTTTTTCTACCTCAAGAAGTTGTGGTTCGGTGCTGAGACATTCTTTATGCGCCTCTTTACAGCGGTTCTGAAAGGTACAACCTCCGGGCAGGGCGGAAAGCGACGGAACCGTACCGGGTATGGGCGTGAGGCGGGGTAGCGGTCCCTTATCCAGCGAGACGTGCGGCAGGGAGGCCAGGAGCCCCCTAGTATAGGGATGGAGCGGCCGGGAAAACAGATCACCGACGTCAGCCTCTTCAACTATGCGTCCGGCGTACATGACGATAACCCTTTGGCCTACCTCGGCCACGACGCCGAGATTGTGGGTAATCAAAAGGAGGGCCATGCCGGTTTTCTTTTTGATGCCGGTGAGCAGATCCAATATCTGGGCCTGGATGGTGACGTCCAGGGCCGTGGTCGGTTCATCGGCAATCATGAGGGCCGGCCGGCAGGCCAGGGCCATGGCGATCATAACCCTTTGCCTGAGTCCGCCGCTCAGTTGGTGGGGATAATGCCTTATCCGTTCGACAGGGGAAGGGACGCCGACTAGGCCGAGGAGTTCAATGGCCCTTTGTCCGGCCTGATGCCGCGGCATCTTTTCATGCACCAGGATGGCCTCTGTGATCTGGTCGCCTATAGTGAAGACCGGATTGAGGGCGGTCATAGGCTCCTGAAAGACCATGGAAATCCGCCGTCCCCGGAGGCGGCGCAGGTCTTCCGGTTTCAGTTTCATAATATCCTGGCCGTCGAACAGGATTGAACCGGAGACTATCCGGCCCGGAGGGTCTGGAATAAGCCTCAGTATGGACAGGGCCGTGACACTCTTACCACAGCCGGACTCGCCTACGACACAGACAGTTTCTCCCTTTCCCACAGTGAAGTTTACGCCATCGACTGCCTTTATTGCACCTTCTTCAGTATAAAAATATGTCTTTAAGTCCTGGACAGAAAGTAGTGGCTGGGGTGTCATGGGTTAATAGTCAATAGTCATTGGTCATTGGTCACTGGGACCTTGGACTTCGAGCTTTTCATGTCCGCTTAACAGGCGGTTAGTAACTTAAGAGTTAACTTCTTGCCAAAACGGCAAGGAGATTTTAGCCACAAAGGCACCAAGAGATCAAATCAATTTCGAATTTCGAAATTCGAATTTCGAATTTTTTAACTTCGCGTCTTCGTGGCAAATTTGGTCCCGGCTTGTCCGGGCTAAGTTATAATAAAACAAAGATTGTTTCAAGGGAATGTTTGCCGTATAATGCGCCCTTGGATATGAAAGCACTAGCAAGGATATGGGAGTTTAGCCGCCGCATGCTCCTGGTCTGGGGGTGTTTTGCCCTCATATTTAGTCCGGCCTGTTCCCGGCCGGAAGGCAGCAGTGAGACCCCGGGTCATCCGGCAGAGGCCGGACCGCCCTGCTATGGCGACACCCTGATCACCGGGTCTATCGGCGAGCCCTCGAATTTAATCCCGATCCTGGCTTCTGACAGTGCATCGCATGAGGTGGCTGGCCTCATATACAACGGCCTCGTGAAATATGACAAAAACCTGAAGCTGGTGGGTGATCTGGCCGAATCGTTTGAGGTCTCAAGATCCGGGTTGGTCATTACCTTTCATCTGCGAAAGGGGGTAAGGTGGCATGACGGCCAACCTTTTACCGCCGCCGACGTCTTATTTACGTATAAGACTATGGTCGATCCACGTACCCCAACTGCCTATGCCGAGGACTTCTTGCAGGTAGAAAAGGCAGAGGTCCTGGACCCTTATACCTTCCGGGTCACCTATAAAAAGCCTTTTGCCCCGGCCCTGGCCAGTTGGGGAATTTCTATTCTGCCCAGACATCTTCTGGAAGGAAGGGATATCATGAAGAGTCCCCTGGTGCGCCATCCCATAGGCACAGGCCCCTTTATATTCAAGGAATGGAAGGCCGGGGAAAAGGTGGTCCTCACCTATAATCCCGATTACTTCGAGGGACGTCCCTATATCGATCGCTTCATCTACCGGGTTATCCCTGATTCTGCCACCATGTTCATGGAGCTTAAGGCCGGAGGTATAGATAGCATGGGCCTTAGCCCACTTCAATATGCCCGGCAGACTGAGTATCGAAAGTTTAAAGAGAACTTTAACAAGTACCGCTATCCGGCCTTTGCCTATACCTATCTGGGTTTTAATCTCGAAGATGAAAAGTTCAGGGACAGGCGGGTGAGGCAGGCCATTTCCTATGCCATCGATCGCGGAGAGCTTATCGAAGGGGTCCTCCTCGGTCTGGGGCAGGAGGCCACCGGTCCGTATAAACCCGGCACCTGGGCCTATAATTCCAATGTAAAGCAATATCCCTATAACCCCGTCAAGGCGCGGGAACTTCTACAAAAAGCGGGGTGGCGGGATCCGGATGGTGACGGCATATTGGACAAGGGTGGGATACCATTTCGTTTCACCATCATTACCAATCAGGGGAATGATACCCGTGCCCGGACGGCGGAGATCATTCAACGCCGGCTGAAAGAGGTGGGCATCGATGTTAAGATCCGGATCATGGAATGGGCCGCCTTTATCAAGGAATTTATTGAGAAAAAGGCATTCGAGGCCACCATTCTGGGATGGACAATAAGCCAGGATCCCGATATATATGACGTCTGGCACTCTTCTAAGACAAGACCTGGCGAGTTAAACTTCATCTCTTACAGAAATACAGAGGTAGATGCCTTGCTGGAAAAGGGCAGACGCACCTTTGACCAGGGAGAACGCAGAAAGATTTACTGGCGTATCCAGGAGATACTGGCCGAGGAAGTGCCTTATGTGTTTCTCTATGTCCCGGATGCCCTTCCTGTGGTTCAGGCCCGTTTTAAGGGTATTGAACCCGCTGCCGCGGGTATAACCTATAACCTGATTAAATGGTATGTGCCAAAGGCGGAGCAGAGGTTTAAGCTGAAAGCTGAAAGCTAAAAGCTAAAAGCTAATAGATAATGGCTGCTTACATCCTGAAAAGATTATTGCTCATGATTCCGATCTTTCTGGGGATAACCGTGATCTCCTTTGCCGTCCTGCATCTTGCCCCTGGTGCGCCCACGGAGATGCAGACCATGATGCAGCCCAAGGTCTCTCTGGAGGCCCGGGCCCGCCTCAATGCCATCTACGGCCTGGATAAGCCCCTCCATATACAGTATTTCGACTGGCTGAAGAGGCTCGTACGATTTGACTTTGGCCGGTCTTTTTCGTCTGATAACCGGCCGGTACAGGAGAAGATCATGGAGAGGCTGCCGGTCACCCTCTTTATCAATATCCTCTCCCTGGTTCTCATCTTAGTTGTGGCCGTACCCATCGGGATCCTCTCCGCGGTTCACCGGTATTCTCTTTTTGATAAGGCCACCACGCTCTTTGTCTTTGTAGGGTTTGCCACTCCTACTTTCTGGCTGGCGCTGCTTTTGATGCTCGTTTTTGGCGTACACTTGGACTGGCTGCCCATATCCGGCCTCAAGTCCCTGAACTATGAATACCTTGGTTTCTGGGGTAAAGTGGTTGACCTAGGCAGGCATCTCATTCTCCCGGTCCTGCTTTCGGCATTCGGCGGGTTGGCCGGCCTTTCCCGCTATATGCGGGGCAACATGCTGGAGGTAATACGGCAGGATTATATCCTTACGGCCAGGGCGAAGGGTCTGCCGGAAAAGGTGGTCATCTATAAACACGCCCTGCGCAATGCCTTGCTGCCGGTGGTGACGGTCCTGGGCCTGTCTATCCCCGGTCTCATCGGCGGCAGCGTCATCTTTGAATCGATATTTGCCATACCGGGCATGGGGCAGCTCTTTTATGGGGCGGTCATGGCCAGGGATTACCCGGTGGTCATGGGTGAGCTGGTGATAGGTGCGGTTCTGACTCTTACCGGTAACCTGGTAGCGGATATCTCTTATGCCCTGGTTGATCCACGGATACGGGTGCGCTGAGTAATGAAGAGGACGTTATTCAGGGATTTCTGGCGAAGGTTTAAACGCCATCGTCTGGGTTTGATCGGGGCAATAATAGTTTTCATTCTCTTTGCCGTCTCACTGGCGGCTCCCGTACTTTCTCCCTACGATCCCAGCTATATCGATATCAAATCTATCCTGGAACCGCCCAGTTATGAGCATCCTCTGGGTACTGACCAGCTTGGCCGCGATGTCCTCAGCCGGATTATCTGGGGAGGACGCATCTCCCTGATGGTTGGGTTTGTAGCCGTGGGCATCGCTATGGTTATTGGTGTCTTTTTAGGGGCCGTAGCCGGTTATTACGGCGGTTATGTGGATACGATTATTATGCGTTTTGTAGATATTATGCTCTGCTTTCCGACGTTTTTCCTGATTCTGGCGGTCGTAGCCCTGCTTGAGCCCAGTATCTGGAACATCATGGTGGTCATCGGAGCTACGGGGTGGATGGGGATGGCCCGTTTGATTCGGGCGGAGATCCTGTCCATAAAGGAGAGGGACTATGTCCTGGCGGCCCGGGCCCTTGGATCAAGTCATGCCCGCATAATATGGAGGCACATTGTACCGAATGCTATGGCCCCGGTGCTGGTTGCTGCCACTCTGGGTGTAGCCGCGGCCATACTAACCGAATCGGCCTTGAGTTTTTTGGGCATCGGTGTCCAGCCGCCTACGCCGAGTTGGGGTAATATCCTTACCGCGGGCAAGGACAGTATTGAGGTAGCCTGGTGGCTTTCTTTTTATCCGGGTATGGCTATACTTATTACTGTGCTTGGCTATAACCTTCTTGGTGAAGGCATTAGGGATGCTATCGATCCATGGCTGAGGGAAGGAAGAGGATGATAAGAAAAAGTTGTGTCCTCCTGATCTGGTTTTTCCTGATGGGGATTGCGGATGTGGCGGCAGCCGATAAGGTGTCCGGTGAGAAGGCCGCTTCTCCGCCTGCGGTCCCCGGCGCAAGAATAATTATGAAACAGGAAGATGCGCCGCGATGGAAAAGCAAATGGGATCTGGCGCGTAAATTTACCCGCCAGAAGAAATATGACGTAGCCCTGATCCTGTACAGGGAAGTATTAGAAATCAAGCCTACCCTGGATGACGCCCGTTTTGAGATGGCCCAGATCTTGAGATATATGGGTAGAGACAAGGAGGCTATAGAGGCCCTGGAGATTTTTTTAGAGTCAAAGCCTGACCGCATCGATGCCATGCTTCCCCTAGCCGAACTTTTGGCTGCCCACGAGAATGAAAAAAGGGCCATCAAACTTTACGAACAGATACTTTTAAAGGAACCCGCAAATTTTTCCGCCTTGAAGGGTCTGGGAGAGGCTCATCTCAAGCTAAAGAGCTATTCAGAGGCATCTAATCATCTGCTTAAGGCCTTGAGTTTAAACCCCCGGGACGTGGATCTGATTTATAAGATAGCTATCTGCCTTGATAACCTGGGAAAATCCGGCGAAGCCGTAGCTTATTATCAGAGCCTGACCGGCCTTAAAGGCAACGACCCGGTTTTTGTTCACCGTTATGTGGATTCTCTTATAAATGCCGGTCGCGAGGCAGAGGCCATAAGTGTGCTGAACGGATTTTTAAAAAATTATCCGGATAATCTGGCCGGCCACGAGAAGATTGCCCAGCTTTATCTTAAGAAAGAGAAGAAGAAAGAGGCGTTGCCGCATTTGAAAGAGGTGCTGAGTAAAAATCGAAATGACAGTAAACTCCTTTTTAAGATAGGGCAGATTGAAAGTGAGTTAGGGCTTTATAAGGATGCCGCAGCCAGCCTCCAGGCCCTGTTAAAGATTGAACCAAAACACAAGGAGGGGATGGTTGTACTGGCCCAGGCCCTTACTGCCACCGGACAATACCCTGCGGCTATAGAACAGTATAAGGCCTACCTGTCCCTTGCTGCAAAGGACGAGGAGGCCTGGAAAGGGCTGGCCAGTCTTTACCTAAAGACCAAACAGTATCCAGAGGCAGCCGCGATATATGAGAAACTAAGCCAGGAGTACCCGAAGAAAACAGGCTTTAAATTTGATCTGGCCGACGTGTGGCTGAAAATGGGTGAACAGGAAAAGGCCCTTAGGCCCCTTGAGGATGTTTTATCCCTTGAGCCTAAGAACAAAGAGGCCTTAGTAAATAAGGCCACTATTCTGCAGACGTTGGGCAGGACAAAGAAGGCTACCCCGATCTGGCAGGCGGTGGTTGAAGTTTATCCTGACTTTTCGCCGGCAAAGCTGGCCCTGGCCCATCTCCTTATTGAACAGGCCCAGACGCCCGCCGCCCAAAAATTATTTCGCTCTGTCCTGGCAGATGATGGTAAGGACCTGGAGGCATTAAAGGGCCTGGCAAAGACGCATGAGATTAGGGGTGAGCTGGATTTAGCCCTGGATACATATAAAAAGATACCGGCGGATAAGGGTGCCACGTTCGATCTGGCACGGGCTTATGAGGGCCTGAAGAATTATGAAGAGGCCGGGAAGTGTTATGCCCGTCTGCTTGCCGAAAATCCTAATTCCAGGGAGGCCCCCCTTGGACTGGCCCGTTTAGCAAGACTCTCCGGCAACTACCATAGGAGCCGGACGATGTATGCGGATATTTTAAGCCGGTATCCTGACCTCAAATCCGCTTGCGACGGACTGGCGGAACTCTATCTTGATGCGGGGGGCACGGATTACGCCCGGGCTGAATATCAGAAGATGATCTTAGAAGATTCGGGTTCACGAGCGGGGATACGGGGTCTGGTGCTTCTTCATCTGAGAGATAATGGGGGCAAAGAGGCTGAGGAGCTTCTAAAGACCTATCTTGCTTCTCACAGTGGTAGTAACGGGGAGCGTCTTCTGCTGGCCCGGATACTTATGGGGCGCAAAAAATGGGAAGAGGCCGCGGGTATCTATCAATCGATGTTTAACAGGGGAGGGGCGGCTGGAGAGGCGCGGACCGGGCTGGCTGAGCTATATTATAGAAGTGAAGAATTCCCGCAGGCCGTGGCCGTTTATAATGCGGCGTTGCAGGAAATGCCATATTCAGCGCTGGCATTAACCGGACTCAGAAAATCTCTGGTTGAAGCTGGAGACGGCATATATTTGAAGACTATTGACCTGGAGATCGAAAGGCTATGCCAGTGCCGTCCTGATATTTTTTGGAATGATGATTTCTTTAAAAGTGAACTCCTTGACTGGCCGGAGAAGGTGGCCTTGTACCAGAGGATCAAGGAGTACAACCCTGAACACTTCCTGGCCGGATGGTTTTTGGCCCGGGCCCTGGAGCATGTGGATGCGGATAAAGCACTAAAGGAATATGAAGACTGGGTGGAGAAATATCCGGATAATGAGGGCGGACTGCTCAAAGTAGCCCGGCTTTATGCCCGGAAGTTTACCTTTTCTAAGGCCCTGGCCCGGTATGATAAGCTCCTGGCCATCGATCCCAATAATGCCCTTTACCAGGGCGAAAAGATACAACTGTTTTTTGATTGGGGGCGTGGCGACGAGGCCCTGGTCCTTTTAAGGACGCTCCTTATCCCCCATGTCGATGACGTAATCGAAGAAAAGCTTAAGCAACTAGCGGAGGATGAAGGGGATCAGGAGATAAGGGACAAACTGGTTCGCTTTCTTTCCAAAAGACCTGAGGATTCTGTCTATCGGTTTTATGAAAAATTTTCCCGCGAGATTGAAAAGAAAAGGTTCCCGCAAAAACTCCGCCCCGGTTTGGAGCGAATTCGCCTGGACCTGTATGGGGATTACCTGATTCAGAAAAGAGCGCACGATAAAGGGAGAATCTTTAGCATTATTCCCCGGAGGTAGGTTTTGAGGGGGGGGAGGGTGTAGGCGGCATCTGAAGGATCAATATATGAAAAGAATCCCATTCCTGTTGTTGGTTGTTTTCTTCCTCAGCGGTTGTGGCGGCCTCTATTTTAAAGAGTCTCCAACAAATATTCCCCCGCTACGCCTGGAAAGTATTTCCCGGCTAGGTTTTCGTGAACAATGGCTCGGCGTCGTCTTTAATGGTGAAAAGATCGGATTCAGCCACCTCAAGATTGAGGATACTGTGTCGCCGGGTCTTTTCAGGGTGGATTCGGATGGCGTAGTCTATCTGAACTTCATGGGGTTTAAGAAAGAAATTATCATGAAGAGCGCGGAATGGGTAAATTCTGATCTGACGCTGGTCCAATTTGAGAGCGAGCGGGTCATGGATGGGGAAAAGATACTGGTAAGAGGATGGGTCGAAGGAGGACGGCTTCAGGTAAAAGTTACCGGGGAGGGATACGAGGAAGAAAAAAAATACACACTCCCCGGTCCCCTTTATGCCATGGGTCTTATCAATCTTATCCCTCATTTTCAAGGTCTAGAAGTAGGCCGGACCTATTCGAACTGGGTATATGACGTTCTGTCTCAGTCGGTTCAGGAACTAATGCAAGAGGTTACGGGACTGGAAGAAGGTGAACTGCTGGACGAGCCGGCCTTCCGGATAGAAACAACGCTGGCTGGCCTGTCCACCACGAGCTGGGTCAATGCCCGGGGCGAGACTCTTCTGGAAAAGGCCCTGCATGGAATCTTAATCACGGCCAGGGAGAGTGAAACTGCGGCCAAGGAGTTTATTTATCAGGGTAGCCTGGGCAAGAAAGACCTGCTCCTTGATTTTAGCCTTATCAAGACGGAAGTAAAGATCCCTTGCCCGCGCCAGATAAGGAAACTGGATATAATCTTTGCCGGATTAGATAATGGGACCTTTTTAAATGAGGATGAAAGGCAGAAAATTAAGATTGTCTCGCTGGATACGGGCAAGAATTACCGATTCCTGGTAGAAGTCCCTGATCTTTCCGGGTATAAAAGCGAACCCGTCCCTATCCGGGACGATAGGTATAAAAGATACCTCCTCCCCACCGGTTCTATCCAGAGTAACCATCCAGACATCGTAAAACTCTCCAGTGACATTATTGCGGGGGAGACCGACGCCCTTAAGTTGGTAGGAAGGCTTACTTCCTGGGTGGACAAGGAGATAAAAGACAATCCGGCGGATTCTTTTACCGCACTTAATGTCCTTCATTCCCGCGAAGGGGAATGCCAGGCCCACTCCTATCTTTATGCGGCCCTGGCCCGGGCGGCAGGCATACCTACTAAAATAGTCTCCGGCTTGGTCTATGTAGAGGATACAGGTTTTCTCTATCATAGCTGGGCGGAGAGTTATGTGGGTTACTGGCTCTCTGTGGACCCTACCCTGGGTCAGGTAAACGTAGATGCCACACACATAAAACTGATCGAGGGGGAGGATATCCAGTCCTTAAGCCCGCTGGTAAATATCGTGGGCCGGGTACAGGCGGTTATCAATGCCTATGATTATCACATCTTCATATGTCATTAGTGTTCCTACATGTTATAGAAGCCGCTATTCCTTCGCTTCACGGCTTGCGCAGTGACCCTTCCGGGACTCGCAGGCGGGGAATATCTGCCCCTTCCAGCCTCTAAAGGGCTGGTCTTCCCCTTCCTGCTCGCCCTCGAAGGGTGTCCCACTGCTTCAGCGAGTTACGCTCAGGAACAACGGCTTCTATAAAAATGTGGGGAAAGTTCACTAAGTACAAACTTGACAATAACTGTTTCGGGGTGCATTATTAGGGTGGTAATTAGACGGAGACGACATGGAAGATGCCCTGATTATCATCCTGGTCATAGCCTTTTTTGTGGCGCTGTTTAAGTGGGTAGTGCCGCGCCTAAGGCCGCCGACCTCCTTCAGTTGCCCTACCTGAGCAACTAAAAGACCTCGCTCTGCGGGCCGCAGAAATAATAAATGAATTAGTTTTATACTTCCTACCTAAAGCCAGATAGTGTAAAATTCTTTTACCGGACATTAGATTCCTGGATTGATTTTTAGCAAGGCAGGATGGGATGAAATGACTGGTTACTGGAAGAAGCTTCTTAGGGTAAATCTTACCAGTGGGAAGACCGAGACCGAAGATATCCCTGGGGAGATTATCGCCAAATACCTTGGCGCCAAGGGTATCGGGGCCTACTACTTTATAAAAGGCCTTAAAAAGGGCATCGACCCCCTTTCTCCTGAAAATAGAATTATCTTGGCCACAGGCCCTTTTCAGGGTACGGAAATTCTATCCAGTGGCCGTTTTGCGGTCATTACCAAGTCTCCTCTCACCGGCATATTTCTGGACAGCTATTGCGGGGGCATGCTTGGCCCTGGTCTCAAACGCTGCGGGCTTGATCTGGTGATTATCGAAGGTAAAGCAGAAAAGCCTGTATATATCTCCATAACCAATGGGCGGGCCCAGATAAGGGATGCCGCGCATTTATGGGGAAAGACCACTGCTGAAACAGAAAAGATCATAAGGTCAGCGGAAGGCAAGGATACGAAGATAGTTTCCATCGGTGCGGCCGGAGAAAACAGGGTGCTTTTCTCCTGCCTGATTAGTGACCGGCGCCGTGCCGCGGGCCGGGGCGGAGCAGGGGCGGTCTTTGGGGCGAAAAACCTTAAGGCCGTGGCGGTAAACGGTACGCTCGCTATCCCGGTTCATGACGCTAAAAAGATAAAGGAATTAAATCAAAGGGCTGTTCAGGCCGTAGCACAGAGGCGTAAAGATAACGCTGGCTTTTATCTTTACGGCACCTCATCAGTATTAGAATACTCCCACAGGAAAGACCGGTTACCGGTCCTCAATTTTCAAAAAGGTGAGTGGGCATACTATGAGGGACTGGATGGAGAGACCATCCACCGGGAGAATAAGGTCAAATTCAACCCCTGTTGTCCCTGTCCGATTGCCTGCGGCGGCATTCTTGTTGCTCAAGGCAAAGACCGGCCGGAGTATGAGACCCTGGCCATGCTGGGGGCAAACTGCGGCCTAAAAAGATATGAAGCCGTGGTCAAGGCCAATGAACTATGCGACCTCTACGGTCTGGACACTATTTCCACCGGTAATGTCATTGCCTTTGCCATGGAGTGCTCGGAAAAAGGGATAATAAAACAAAAGATCAGGTTTGGCGATGAGGCAAGGCTTCTTTCGTTGATTGAGGAGATTGCTTATCACAGGGGCATAGGCAAGCAGTTGGGACTGGGCGTCAAAAGATTGGCCGCGGTGTGGGGACACGGTTCCCGTGATTTTGCCATGCATGTGAAAGGTCTTGAGCTTCCGGCCTGGAATGCCCGGGGACAGTTAGGCCAGGGGCTGGCCTATATGACCGCTGATATCGGGGGTAGCCACTTACGCGACGGCCTTACGGAACATAGTCCACCTAATAAGCCGGCCCTGGGGGTTGTCAAAGAGCTGGTAGAGACCCAAAACAAGAGTACTGCTAAAGACAACTACATAATATGTGCTTTTGCCCTGTACACGATTACACAAGGGATGTGTCTTAATTATTTTAAGGCCGTAACCGGCCTGGAAATAGATGAAAAGAAGATTCAGGAGATAGGAAACAGGATATTCACCCTTATTCGAAGCTTTAATTGTGGGGAAGGGATAACGCGCAAGGATGATGGCCTCCCGGCCAGGGCCATGAATGAACCTCTGCCTTCAGGGGTAGCCAAAGGCTGTACAGCGTTTATCAACGAAGAAGATAAAGAGCAGTGCCTGGATAGATACTATGAACTGCGCGGGTGGGATAAAGAGGGGATTCCTAAGAGGGAGACCCTGGAGGAGCTGGGTATAGAGGCTGGCTGAGGGTTTTCGTATATTCGCGGGTACTATCTTAAGGGCAGGAAAATAGGACGGGTTTAATTTTCTATAGTTACATAGGGTGCTATTTCTTTTAGTTTCTTTTCTCCGATCCCCTTGACATTCATAAGATCAGCAACGTCTTTGTACGGTCCATTTTGTTCGCGGAAAATAATGATGCTCCAGGCAAGTTGTGGCCCGATACCGGGGATGAGTTCCAGATCCTGTTCCGAGGCCGTGTTTAAGGGCATGGGAATGCCCAGGAGAAGTCGTTCGGGATTGGTCATGGGGATAATTTTAATCTCATTTGTCCCATCCGGTTTAGAGGTAACCAGAAGCCTTGTACCGGTAGGCACTTTTTGTGACAGGAGGTGAGGGGAGGGTAGGGGATTTTGTCTCAGACCGCCGGCCCTTTCGATTACTTCCTTGACCGATGGTTGTAAGTAGAAAGTGTAGAGGCCGGGGAAGCGGACTTCACCCATGACTTGAAAGTATTTCAGGCCCTGGGTGGAAAATGACCCTGCAGGTGAGACTGACTCGGGAGTTTTGTCATAAGAGAGGTAAAGATAGACACCGAGCAGGACGCCGGCCAGTAAGAGGACGGCCTGTTGCTCGTATCTGGTCATAAACGTGTAAACGTCCGAACGTGTAAACGCTAACTCACCCCCTTTTTCTTCTTACTGTCTTTAAGGAACTTATAATTGATGCTATCTACCAGGGCCTGCCAACTGGCCTCGATGATGTCCGTGGAGACGCCCACCGTTCCCCAGGTGTCTTCCCTGTCGCTGCTTTCGATAAGCACCCTTACCCGGGCGCCGGTGCCGGTCTTATCCGGGATAACGCGTACCTTGTAATCGCCAAGATGAACTTCTTTTAGCTCGGGGTAAAATTTTTCCAGGGCCTTACGGATAGCGTTGTCCAGGGCGTTTACCGGCCCATTGCCGATGGCGGCCGTATGCTCGACCTTCCCGCCAACTGCAAGCATGATAGTAGCCTCCGCCTGTGCCGCATCGTCTTCTTTTGATTTGTGGTCAATGACCCTGAAACCGAGAAGGTCGAAATACTTTTTCTGCGTGCCGAGGGCCCGGTGTATCAAGAGTTCAAAGGAGGCCTCGGCCCCTTCAAACTGATATCCCTGATTTTCCAGTTCCTTGAGTTGTTTCAATATCTCCAGCACAACCGGATCGCGGCTTTCGAGGTCCAGGCCATACTGCATGGCCTTATGGAGGATATTGCTCTTTCCGGAGAGGTCGGATATAAGTATACGCTGTATATTCCCTACCTTTTCCGGTCGGACGTGTTCATAGGTCTCCGGATTTCTCTGCACGGCACTTACGTGGATGCCTCCCTTATGAGCAAAGGCGCTGGCCCCTACATAGGGTTGATATTTATTGTGGGGCAGGTTGGCAATTTCTGTTACAAACCGCGATATCTCACTGAGTCTGGTTAGTTGCTCATCTGTGATGCATGGTATCTTCATTTTCAGCATCAGATTGGGAATGATCGTACAGAGGTTGGCGTTCCCGCACCGTTCACCATAGCCGTTCATCGTTCCCTGTATCTGAGAAGCTCCCAGTTCCGCGGCAACCAGGGAATTAGCCACCGCCAATCCGCTGTCGTTGTGGGTATGAATACCAAAGGGGGCATTTTTAAATTCTTTTTTTACCTTTCCGATGATATTGGCCATTTCCTGGGGCAACGTTCCGCCATTGGTATCGCAGAGTACGAGGCAGTCCGCACCGCCAGAAACAGCCTGCCTCAGCGTGGCCAGGGCATAGTCCGGGTTGGCCTTAAATCCGTCAAAGAAATGCTCGGCATCGTAAAAAAGCTGTTTCACATGGGGGCGGAGATATGCCAGGGAGTCACGGATTATCTCCAGATTACGCTCCAGGCTGATACGCAGGGCATCATGAACATGCACATCCCAGGTCTTGCCAAAGATCGTGATGACCTCTGTCCGGGCCTCTATGAGGGCGCGCAGGTTAGCATCTTGTTCCGGTGTGGTACGCGGATTATGGGTACTGCCAAAGGCTGCGATCTTGGCTGAGGAAAGGGCGTAATTTTTTATCTCCTTAAAAAACTGTATGTCCTTAGGGTTTGACCCGGGCCACCCCCCCTCGATATAGTGGATACCCAATTCATCCAGCTTTAGAGAGATCCGCACCTTGTCTTCGACCGAGACGTTAAAATCTTCGGCCTGGGTGCCATCTCTTAATGTAGTATCATATATTTCTATACGCCGCATTCTTGATACCTCTTAAAAATTCGAATTTCGAAATTCGAATTTACTACGTGGTTTCCGTAATGACTTTTGTTTTTCCCAATTGGAATGCGTCGTGCAGGACACGCACAGCCAGCTCGGTATATTTCTCATCTATGACTGCTGAAATCTTTATTTCAGAGGTACTTATCATCATGATGTTTATATTGTTTGCGGCCAGAGTGCCAAACATCTTGCTGGCAATACCTACGTGATTACGCATACCCAGACCAATCAGGGAGACCTTGGCGATATTTTCGTCACCCATAACGCGTTCACAGCCGATCTCTTTCCCGACCCGTTGCACTATCTCCATGGCCTTCTTGAAATCGGCCTTGGGTACGGTAAAGGTAAGATCGGTCAGGTCTGAGGCCCGGGTGTTCTGAATAATCATATCCACAGCAATGTTGGCATCTGATATAGGTGTGAATATCCTGGCTGCAATGCCTGGTTTGTCTGGCACCTTAGTCAGCGTAATGCGGGCCTCGCTTTTGTTATAGGTTACGCCCGTCACCACTCTATCTTCCATTTCCTTTTCCTCCTGTACAACCATTGTCCCTGGGTTGTTATTAAAAGATGAACGTACATGCAGGGGAACATTATAACGTTTTGCAAATTCAACCGACCGGATTTCCATGACCTTTGCCCCCAGGCTGGCCATTTCCAGAAGCTCGTCGTAAGAGATACGATCTATCTTGCGTGCATTGGAACAGACGTTAGGATCGGTGGTAAAGACCCCTTCTACGTCTGTAAATATCTCGCATAAATTGGCGTCCAATGCGGCCGCTACCGCAACCGCTGTAGTGTCTGATCCGCCCCGTCCCAGAGTAGTAATGTTTCCAGCGGCATCTATGCCCTGGAATCCGGCGATAACTATAATACGTCCCTGTCTCAGGTTTTCTCTAATCAGAGATGTATCAATGTCAGTAATACGGGCCTTGCCATAAGCGTTGTCGGTTAGAATGCGGACCTGGTGGCCGAGAAAAGAACGGGCATCGTAGCCCATGCTTTTAGCGGCTATGGCAAAGAGGGCGATGGTTATTTGTTCACCCGTAGAGACCAGTACATCCAGTTCACGCGGATCGGGGTCTTCAGTTATCTGATGGGCCAGCGATAACAGCTTATTTGTCTCACCGGCTATGGCGGAAAGCACAACTACCATGTCGTTCCCCTGTTTTTTGGTTTCGACGACCCGCTGGACTACCCGTCTGATCCTCTCTATATCACCGACTGACGTTCCACCGTATTTTTGTACGATTAAAGCCATGCCTTAAGGTTCTCCTCTCCTCCGATGCTTTAAATTAATTGGACGCAGATGAACACAGGTGCGACATAGCCGCAACCAAATCCGAATATCGAAATCCGAAATCCGAAACAAATCCGAAATCCAAATATCGATTGTTCGAAACGTCCATCAGTAACTCCTTCGATTTTTCGTTTTGGTCATTGCTCTCATTTGGTCACTTGAATTTGTTTCGAGTTTCGTGCTTCGGATTTCGAATTTTCCATCTGCGATTATATACGAACCTTCAATATATTATGGCAACATTCTTGACAAAATTCGAAGAAATCTAACGTTAGTAGTACAGATGCGAAAATCTGCGGCCAATTACGATACTAAATTTTCGGCAATTTTTGCAATTCTTTCTTCCCAATCTTTACCATGGGGTATAAGTGCAACCTCTCTTTTATCTTCCGCCGAAAAGATGAAGCGGACTTCCAGACGGCCGGCGGGTATAATCCCAGCTAGACGTTCCGGCCATTCTATTACGGTCACCCCTTGCCCATAGAGATATTCTTCCAGCCCCAGATCAGATGACGCCCCTCCGTGTTCCAGCCGGTAAAAATCCATGTGAAATAACGGCAACCGCCCCTGATATTCGTTAATTATGGTAAAAGAAGGGCTGGTTACGGTATCGGTTATCCCTAATCCGCGGGCGATTCCTTTGGTGAACCAGGTCTTACCGGCCCCGAGTTCGCCTTGTAAGGTTACCACGTCGCCGCTCACTAAAATTTCCCCCAGGCTGACACCCAGTTTAAAGGTCTCGCCGGGATTTTTACAGGTGATGGTTATCGCTTTGGCCATGCGTGCTGTCCCTGGGGGTGCGAAGTGTAGCCAGGACCTCGGGTACGGCCTGAGCTACTTCCGTGGCCAGGACCCCGGAGGTTCGCTCCTGACCGGACAATCTGTCACCGGCCAGTCCATGGCAGAACACTCCCAGGCAGGCCGCCCGGAAAGGGCTGTACCCCTGGGCCATAAATCCGGCGATCATCCCGGTTAACACATCCCCCATACCCCCACTGGCCAAGGCGGGGCCGCCGGTAGAGTTTACGGCCGTTTCTCCATTGGGAGCCGCAATTATCGTAGCTGCCCCCTTGAGCACGGTATAGACACCATATTCTTTTGATAGTTCTTCGGCCATGACTAGGCGGTTTTCCTGTATCTCCCAGGTCTTTTTGCCCACCAGCCAGCCCATTTCACCCGGGTGCGGTGTTAAGATACGTATATTAATGCTTTCTTTTAATATATGCAAATATCCTTTTATGGCCTTTACGGCGTCGGCGTCAATAACCATAGGAATATCTGCCTCGGCCACCAGACGTCGTATGAGGGCCTGGGTCTCAGGATGAAGAGAGAGGCCGGGCCCGATGGCCAGGGTCTTTTTGTTTTCTACGAGTTCCATGATACGATCATAGGCGGCGGTAGAAAGGGTGCCGTCGATAGTCTCGGGAAGTGGCTCACTCATGGCCTCGGTCACCTTGGTTTCAAAGATTGGGTTGAGGCTTTTAGGTAGGCCGCTGGTCACTAATCCGGCGCCAGAACGTAAAGCCCCTAGGCAGGTGAGGATGGCCGCACCGCTCTTCCCGGGTGAACCGGCAATAACCAGGACATGGCCATAGGTGCCCTTGTGGCTATCTAGCGGCCGGGGCAAGATCCAACCAGGGCATATATTCTGGTCGAGAAGTTCGCGGCGGATTTTATTTTCTTCTACCGCCCTTGCCGGTATCCCTATGTCTATTATCTTAAGAGAGCCGGTAAATTCCGGTCCAGGAGGGACTATCTGACCGATCTTGGGGAGGCCAAAGGTTATGGTGAAATCTGCCTTGACCGCCGTGCCCAGAGGCCGGCCTGTATCGGCATCCAGGCCGGATGGGATATCAACAGACCAGACTGGCCTCTTTAGCCCGTTTAGCCAGTTTATGACCGTGGCCATTACCCCCCGGACTTCTCCTTTAAGGCCGGTACCAAAGATGGCATCAATAAAAAGGACATTTTCGCCTGCCGCCCTATCCTGGTATCTTGCCCATTCCTGATCGCTGGAGACGGCGATGACCGGGATGTTGAGATGTGTAATGATCTTATAATTAATTAAGGCATCCCCCTTGAGTTTTTCCGGAGAAGTGAGAAGATAGACGGTGACCAGTGCGCCTCTTTCGGCCAGCCAGCGGGCAATGACGAAACTGTCACCGCCGTTATTGCCCGGGCCGGAGAAGATGGCCACCTTTTGTCCATCTTTTAATTCAGGCCTGGCCGTGAGGATGGTCTCGGCCGCACCGCGTCCCGCATTTTCCATAAGTACCAGGCCGGGGATGCCGTATCTTTCGATGGCGGTTCTGTCTATCTCTCTCATCTCAGATGCAGTAACGAGCTTCATGCAACCCCTCCCGGTATAACTTTACGTATTGTCAAAAATTAACCACAGAGAACACAGCCCGGCAAAGCCGCAACCAAAGAAGTTCACGGTTCCGAGTTCCACGTTCACGGTTTTTTAACCCTGAACTTTGAACTTTAAACTTTGAACTTCTTAATGTGGTTGTTTTTCATAAAACTTGCCATCAACTATGAGCCGTGAGCTACGAGCTATCCGTTTCGAGGATAACCACGGCTATGCCATAATCTCTTTCATGGGAAAGACTGACAAATCTTCGTTGTATGTCCAGCCTTGCACAGAGTTCAGCGCTTGATCCATACAGGTTCAATGTTGGCTTTCCGGATGCCTCATTGGATATCTCGATGTCTCTCCAGGTTATACCAGCCCGCATCCCCAGACCAATTGCCTTGACAAAGGCCTCCTTAGCTGCAAAGCGAAGGGCGTAGTGTAGGTGCGGCTCCTTTTTTTTAAGACAATAGGCATTTTCGAGCGGTGTAAAGATCCTTTCCTGGAAACGGATTCCGAACCTTGTTAGGGCCTCGCGGATACGGGCGATCTGAACGATGTCAACTCCTATGCCGTAGATCATAATAACCAGTTACCAGCCATCAGCATTCAGCTATGAGCCATTATTTATTTATCCTGAGGGCGGGTTCTCTAATCAAGGCCAGCATCTCCCTTACCGCCTTTTCCATGCCCACCAGGACAGCCCGCGCTATGATGCTGTGCCCAATACTGAATTCCTCTATCTCCGGCCAGGCCACCAGGGGCTTGATATTTATATAATTAAGGCCGTGGCCGGCATTGATCCTGAGCTTTAGCCTGTGGGCGGTTTCCACGGCCTTTTTAATGCGGGATAATTCCTTCTCCTTTCCGGCCTCATTTTGGGCATCGGCATAGCGTCCGGTGTGTATTTCTACAAAGTCAGCTCCTAATTCTCGCGAGATTTTGACATCAGTCGGTTCTGGATTTATGAAAAGGCTTACCAGTATACCGTCTTTCTTAAGTGTAGTTATTGCCTTTTTCAATAAAGGTTTTCGGCTTATGTCCAGGCCACCTTCTGTAGTTAATTCCTCCCTTTTTTCTGGAACGAGAGTAACCATGTCCGGTTTAGTTTGGCCGGCAATGCGGATCATCTCTTCTGTGGCGGCCATTTCCAGATTTAGTTTGGTCTTTACGGTCTGTTTCAGGATATGGAGGTCTCTATCCTGGATGTGCCTCCGGTCTTCACGAAGATGGACGATGATCCCTTCTGCCCCGGCCAGTTCCGCTATAGCCGCGGCCACTACCGGATCCGGTTCTATAGTACGCCGGGCCTGCCGCACTGTGGCTATGTGATCGACATTTACCGCCAGTTTTGCCACTTCTATTTCCTCCTTAAGAGATCCAACAGCTTAGGTTTTTGAAAATTATTCTAAATACTTTTAGTCGCCGTGATCGAGTGTGACGGGTCTAATTTCAAACTCGAAATCCGAAGCACGAAATCCGAAATAATATCAAATGACCAAAATGCAAAATCCAAAACGAATTCCTTCCGCTGCGATTTGGAACATTCTGAGATTTGAGAATTGGAATTTGTTTCGGATTTCGATATTCGAATTTCGGATTTAGCCTTCGTTCGTTTCAAAACCATGAGTTTACCCGATAATCGTTTTGAAAACCCGTGAACTGTTACAAAAGATCTAAGAGTTCCCTTTCCTTTTTAAACATGATGCGGGCCTCTTTCGTCTTTTCATGATCGTAACCTAACAGGTGTAATATGCCATGAACAAGAAGCCAGTCTATTTTTGCCTCGAAACTGATGCCTTCCTGCCCGGCCTCCCGCCCGGCGGTTTCCGTGGAGATGACCACATCTCCCAGGATTTCAGGGTGTATGGCGGGAAGTTCTGGGGACCGCATGGGAAATGATATGACGTTGGTCGGTCCGCTCCGATTCAGATAAAGTTCATTCAAGCGGCTTATCTCTTCGTCATTTACGAAAAGAATACTCAGCTCGGCATCAGGCTGCGCCAAGTCTCTTAAGAGCCTCTCCACTTTTTTCCTTATCTTTCGGCGGTCGATCCTTATCGTCTTTTGTTTGTTGCTGATCAGAATCGGCATCGGTCTTTTTTACTCCGTTACCCCTGGCCGTCGTCTCCGGATACTCAATGCGCTGGTGAAAGATACCGGTCAGGATGCGTGTAAAGCTTTTTGCTATCTGATGCATATCTTTAAGCGTGAGCTCGCAGTCATTGAGCTGGCCGTCTGCAAAGATATTATTTATGATCTTTTGCACCATGCCCTGGATTCTGGCCGGCGTAGGATCATTGAGGGTGCGGGAGGCGGCCTCAGCCGCATCGGCCAGCATTATCAGCCCGGCTTCCTTGGTCTGGGGTATGGGGCCGGGATAGCGAAAATCCTCTATACGGACTGCAGACTGGTCCGGATCCTGAGCGCTCCGGGCCTTTTCGTAAAAATAAGAGATAAGACTTGTACCATGGTGTTGCCGGATGATGTCTATCAGTTCTGTGCCCAATTTGTGTTTTTTGGCCAATTCCACGCCATCTTTGACATGGGAGATAAGGATAAGGCTGCTCATGGAAGGGGCGAGCCTTTCGTGTTTGTTGTCCATCCCCATTTGATTCTCGATAAAATAAGCCGGTTTTTTTATCTTGCCGATATCGTGGTAATAGGCGCTGACCTTGGCCAGCAATGAATTCGCGCCAACAGCCCGGGCGGCTGATTCTGCCATGCTTCCTACGATTACGCTGTGATGGTATGTCCCCGGGGCCTGCACCATCAGGTCTTGTAGAAGCGGATGGTCCATACTGGCCAGCTCGAGCAGCTTGAAATTTGTGGTATATCCAAAGATAATTTCTACAATGGGGATGAGGCCGATAACTATGATCCCCAGAAGGCAACCTCCTGCGAAGGCTGTAAACATGCTCTCGATGGTTTTAAAGGCAAAGAACGAACCGGTGGAGAGGTTAAAAGCAATAATCATGAACACCTGGACCAGTCCGACTACGGCGCCGGCCTTCAATACATTTCCCCGTTCCTTGAACTGGGAGACGTTGCGGGAGGCGATTATGCTGCCTACCAGGAAGTAGATAAAAAATTCCAGGGTATTGGTAAGGAGCAGGGCGGCCAGGATAGATGCGGGCAGGGAAAATATGATGGCTATGTCTGCCGTGAAAAACACACTTACCAACATAGCCGCGGAAGTGACGGGCAGGGCATACAAAAGGACATCCGGACTCAGATGCGGCATATTTACCGTAACCGCCTGAACGACAAACAGGGATATCTTTGCGGCGATAAGCACGAGAGCCAGGAGCACACAGAAGAAAAGCAGGTTTTTATTGCTGGCCATGAAGGATTTAACCCGCCTGAGTGAGGCATTATAAAGGGTTTTGAGGATAATGGCGGTGAGCAGTGCTGAACCCAGAAATATCGAGATGGTGTCCACTTGCCGGGAGGCACCTTGCTGGGCCTTTAGCTTGATAAGATGGGTTGCCCGTATCCGTTCTCCCTCGCGAACTATTATCTCGCCTTTTTTAATCTGGAGATAGACAGGCTTTACTATAGATTGAGCCTGTTTCCGGGGTTCACTGGTCTTTGTGTAGCTGGTGGCGGGGTTTGTCTGCCCCACCAGGTCTTCGGTTTGTGCCGGGCCGGGGTTAGCCGCTTCAACGCCGTTTTCCCCAGGGGGCGGATAGTATTCAACCGAAAAATCGCGGGAGGCCTTTATATCTTTTTCGGCCACATCGCCGGGTTTGTACCGGACATTTTTTTGTAACAGGTCTGGAGATAAAAGAAAGGCGATGAAAAGGCTGAGCGTGACAAGCATGAACCAGCGCTGAAAAGACGTATCCTTAAATACTTGCGGCGTTTTTTCGCCCAGCTTTGATAATACGCCGGTGATAGATATAGGCTTGGCCGGTTTTTCTTCTTTGCCTGGCATGGGCTTAGTTGACTAATGTGCGCGCCTTTTTTCGGCATCTACTTTTTCGTAGGCGTGGATGATTTCCTGGACCAGTCTGTGCCTGATGACATCTTTTTTGGAGAAATACACAAAACGTATGCCTGGAATACCTTCCAGTGTCCTGCGCGCTTCGATCAGTCCCGATGGTTTGCCTTCCGGAAGGTCGATTTGGGTTATATCCCCGGTGATTATGGCCTTGGATCCAAATCCGAGCCGGGTCAGAAACATCTTCATCTGTTCGGAGGTACTGTTCTGGGCTTCATCCAATATAACGAAAGAGTCGTTTAGGGTCCTTCCGCGCATGAAGGCTAGAGGGGCTACTTCTATCACCCCGCGCTGAATAAGTCTGCTCGCCCGTTCAAAATTCATCATATCGTACAGGGCATCGTAAAGGGGCCTGAGGTAGGGATTGACCTTTTCATAGAGATCACCGGGAAGAAATCCAAGCCTTTCTCCGGCCTCGACCGCAGGACGAGCCAGTATAATCCTTAGGACCTCTTCTTTTACCAGTGCGGAGACAGCCATAGCCATGGCCAGATAGGTCTTGCCGGTACCCGCCGGCCCGATACCAAAGACAATATCATACTTGCGCATGGCATCGATATATTCTTTCTGGGTAAGGCTCTTTGGGGTGACTACCCTCTTGCCAGACGTAATATATACCGTATCGAGAAATATGTCTTTCAACCTTGCGGTGGGGTCGCTGCTCAGGATCCGGATAGCGTATTCAGCATCATGAGGATATATGGGGTAGCCAGAGAGTAGAAGGTCATATAGCTGCTGACATATCTCCGCGGCTAGTTGGACGTCCGCTAACGGGCCGGTTAATGACAATCTGTTGCCCTTGACTCCGGCATGAATACCCAATTGCTGCTCCAGTAGTTTGAGGTTCTGGTTTTGCTCGCCAAACAGCGCTCTGGCCAAGGCATTATCTTCAAAATCTAGTTTAAGGGTAGATGTATCTACCGGCGATGAAGGATGGGCTTTCATATAATCTTTGTCTTTTGGTCAGTCCTTTCTGGAGAAACAAGCTAGTCTAACATCTCTATTTTATTAACATAACGTCGTTTTTCCTGCAAGGAAAATAGTCATTGCGCCACGGCAAAGGCTAAAAATTCAAATCAAATCCCAATGTAATTTATTCCTGGCACTTTATTATTGACTTTGCCAGCGAGTTTTGCTAAACAAAAAACAATCAAATACTTAGTGAGGTGCTGCTATGATTTCTGCAGTGGGTATGGTTCATACGGTGCACAATTTTCTGCCCTGGGGGATTCCCTGGGACGCCGGCCACGGCGTGTTTTTTGGCATTACTTATACGGTCATCACGGTCTTAGGTATTGCCCTGGCCTATGTGGTATTAAAGACTATTGATGACCTTAAAAAGGGCGGCGGGTCGCATCATTAGTAGTAGTTAAGGGCTCAGGTCTTTAGATCCTGATACCTTATGATTTAATGTAGTTTGGAGTTATGGAGAGGGATTAGAAGCCCCTTTATGCGGTTATTTTCTTGTGGTACTTACCTGGGTAAAAAGGTAAGTACCACTTTTTGTTATTCCGGATATCAGACATCTCCCCGCCACGCCTGTGATTAGCTCATCACATCTCTAATAAGCAGATGCAGACAGAAAAGCTCCCCCTCACTGCCCATCTGGAAGAATTGCGCAGGTGCCTGGTCATCTCATTCATGGCTATAGGTATTGGTTTTCTCTTTTCCTATGCCTTTGCGCAGGAGATTTTTGATCTGCTAGCGCGTCCCCTTTACAGGCTGCTCCCACCCCGGGATGTGCTTATATTTACCGGTTATCCGGAGGCATTTTTTCTTTATCTCAAGCTGGCTTTTTTGGCCGGTGTGGTTGAGGCCAGCCCGGTTATTCTTTATCAAGTCTGGAGGTTCATTGAACCCGGGCTTTATGAGCATGAGAAAAAAATGGCTATACCATTCGTTTTGGCCTCAACCTTCTTTTTTGTCTGTGGACTACTTTTTGCCTACTTTGTCGTGTTTCCAGTGGCTTTTAAATTTTTCTTGGGCTACAATTCTGAGTACCTGAGCGCTGTGCCTACCATAGGCGAATATTTTTCCTTTGCTACGCGTCTTCTTTTGGCTTTTGGTCTGGTCTTTGAGTTTCCGGTGGTGATGTGCTTCCTGGCCAGGATGCACGTGGTAACTGTCTCCTTCTTGAGACGAAACCGTAAGTATGCTATTTTAGGTATCTTTATCCTGGCTGCGCTGCTTACTCCTACGCCGGACGTCGTAAATCAGTTGCTTATGGCCGGCCCTCTTTTGCTGCTCTATGAATTAAGCATTCTCTTAATATGGCTTATGGAACGGAAGTCGGGGTTCGCAAAGGAATAGGAAAGAGAATACAGGAGTCAGGAGAAGGGCAAGGGGTAATGAGTAACGAGTGATGAGTTTCGGACTACAGGTTTTTAAACTCGCAACTCGTAACTGACAACTCATAACTCCGAAAACCGAACGCTGGCGGCCGGTCAGGAGGTTTTTCAATGGAATACAAGGAAGGCAGGACGGGGCGCGTATTTACTATACGCTTCAGCGATGGAGACGATCCGCTGGAGGGAATCAAAAAGGTCGCCATAGAAAAGGAGATCAGGGTGGCCTGGTTTTTCCTGCTGGGAGGGTTGCGGCAGGCCGGGGTGGTAACCGGGCCGGAAAAGCCGGCTATCCCGCCTACGCCCGTATGGAAGGAGTTTACCGGTGATGCTAAAGAGATCGTCGGACTGGGCAGCATACTCTGGAATGACCGGGAACCCTTAATCCATCTACATACTGCCATGGGCAGAGGAGATGAAACGGTTGTTGGTTGTATCAGGCGCGATGCCCGCACCTTTTTAGTCATTGAGGCACTGATTATGGAAATAGAAGGGCTTGATGCCAGGAGAAAGTTTGACGAGAAAAGCGGCATGTTTTCAGCGAGTTTTGATTAGGTACCTGGTTCTACTAAATTTCACAACGTAAAGACTCTAGTTGGTGAGGTTCAAAGTTCAAAGCTCAAAGTTCAAATGAATGTCAAAGCACTAAAGTTCAAAACGTCACTCGTCACTTACAGAAGTTGCAAGTTGCAAAAGTTACAAGTTACGTAACACTTTAGCTGCTTGAAAAAAGCTGGTCGTCCAGAAAGCGGCGCCTCAAAAATCCCCCTTAATCCCCCTTTTTCAAAGGGGGAAACGTCTCTCCTCCCTTTGGAAAAGGGAGGTTGGGAGGG
>JBFMAZ010000018.1:0-4052 GCA_040755415.1 Thermodesulfobacteriota bacterium
GGTCGGCTTTGTTTACCTTGAACTCAAGCCACTCGGTCTCGCTTGGCAGTTTGCGCAGCTCCTGGACAAGGCTGATTATATATTCCGTGCTGCGGTTGGTGGTCATGCCTCGGCTCCTTCCCACGCCTCCGCATCGGGACTTTCTCCTTCATCGGGCTTAGCATCTTCGCTGAAATCCACCAGGAGGTCAACATCACTTGCCGCCGTCTGTTCGCCCGGAACTAAGGAGCCAAACACCCCAATTTCTTTGACCTTGTACCGGGATTGAAGTTCGGGCTTCAGTGCCGCTAATGTTTTAAGAATTTCTTTCTTGGTTTTCATTTTGAACATGCCTAGCAAGCGCATTCCCCGTCCGCCTTGGCGGACAGCGGAGTTAGCGAGCGAATACTATGTCTATACCTTGATACGGAGATTTAATCAGGGTCAAACCGATGCCCTCTAGCCGCATAGACAGCTTCTTTGTAATCACTGCCATAATCATCGAGTGCTTGTTCATCTGTTTGGCAATAATAAAAATTACCTTCTTCTAAGTAAGAAGAAACAAGACAATAAAAGACATTTATGTCATCCCAAATCAATTTGCCAGTTTCATCGATGCCTTCTACCGCTGAGACAGACCTATAAGGTTTAAAATCAGGCTCGCCCACAAGCATTAAGCAGGGGAACCTAGTTAATTTGGAAAGATTAAATGCAAGAGAATATTCACGCCTATCAAATTCATTTTGTTTCACTTCAGCCCACATATTGACCTGGGTGAGCCAAAAATCAGGAAGGTACCAACCTGATGGTAATTTATAGCCCTCAGGTTCATATTGAAATGTAATTCCCATGTAGTCGAAAAATACGGCCCAGCGTGCTTCAAGACGGCTTCTAAATTTATAACCTCTGTAATATGTTTCAATGGCTTCGACCATTTTTCCTCATAGCCTAAGTCTCTTTTCGCCAGCTATCCCTTCCCCCTCCTTCAAAATGCTATGGTCTGTTCCTCTAATCCCAAGTAGATATTATGTATCAGTTTAGCTGTTTGAAAAAGTATTCTTAAATCCCTCCCAACCTCCCTTTTCCAAAGGGAGGAGAAACACTTCCCCCTTTGGAAAAGGGGGATTGAGGGGGATTTTGGCCCTTATAGCGCCTTGCTTAGGTATATTTTTCAAAAACCTAAAATGTTACGATATTATCAATCTCTTTCTGGACTTCGATGGTCTTCTGAAGAGCGGTGACAATCTCGCAGTAATGTTTGATATCCTCGAGGGATAGGATTCTGTCTTTCCTGTCCTTAAGCCATTTATTGCAAACCTGATAACCACCTATTTGGTACTGCCAGACATCTTCTCTAATTCCCTCGAAATATTGGTTTTGATTGATGTAGACACGTTTTTCTTTTCCATCATATTTTAATTTTTCGACTCTATCATTTCCCTTACCTTGAAATTTAGCCACAGGCGGGTCAACTACAGATGATTTAATCAAAATGGAGATCAACAAGTCTTTTCCCATATTCGGCCATTTTGCCAAAAAGTTTGTAATCTTTGGTAAAGGGAACCCGCGGAAAATCTATTTTGAGAAACTCGGCATATTTTGTGCGGTAGGTATTTGAATAAAGGACGGCATAGACGTAATAGAAGATTTCTTCTGGTGTGGGTTGTTTTTTATAGGCTCTAGAAATAGTGGCTAAAAGCCGAGGACTAATATTGATCTGTCTTTCCTCTGACTCTTTCTTCTGGCTAAACAGGTCTTTTTACGGGTTTCAGGGTAGAGGTAGAGAGGGAAAAGGTAGTCTATTGTTTTTAACGATACCGCGACATGTTCAATGGGTTCATTAGTGCACAGTACATGCTTCCACGGAATTTTAGTTTCTACTCTTTTCGGCAAAATTAAGCCTAAACTCTCTTTCATCATGTGGCGCATGACTTCTTTGCGGGAGCGTTCAACAACTGCATCGTTATAAAAAATCCACCGAATATCAAAGGGGCCTATATAAAATTTTGATTACCGAATCCTGCCAATCTTCACCCTTTCTTACATTTTCTCGCGCAATTCTTAATTTCCAGTTTGCCTTGTCCTTCAAGCTAAATGTCCGTCTGACCAGTTCGTCTGGCATTTTTTGATCACAGAACATCCTGATGTGCCTCTTAAGCACTTCTTTATCAAAGACTATCACGAATTTGTCCCTGGATGTTACTATACCTACGCTATTCAACGGGAAAATATCGGTTATCTTATCTTAGGATACTTCTCATAGCCTTCTTCCCTGGCATCTCCGTGCTTGGCAACCTCGGATATTTCCTTCAAATAGGATTTCAGCATTTGCCCCATTCCGATGATTTCATATTCTTACAGCACCATTATACAAACAGTTCATAGCATACATGAAAAACACGCTTCGGAGACCGGGACGTCCATTGGTAAATAAGTAAGTCATTCTATCAACCCATAATTTTACTGTCACAGATGGGACATCTTTCAAATAATTTCATGGTCTCCCCCCGGTGGCTGATTTGCTGTTGAGATGTCCCCACCCGTCGGGCCAGTTCTTTTTGAGACAACCCGGCTTCCTCGCGCAAAGCAGCCAGTTGCAGGGCCACATCCCATGCATCCCCCGCCTTTTCAAATCGTTCCGCAAAATCCGGGTCCTTCAGTTGGTCTTCAATGTATACATCAAAGTTGGTTCGGAGTTTCATAACGGCTTCCTGCATCCGGCTGCGTTTTCATTTTTGGCCTGTCTTTGAGTAATAATAAATGGAAAATATCATGGGATTAAACGAATGGTCAAGGATATTTCCGGCTTCAGTGAACGGATATATGGATGCGCATTATTCCCTGAGACGTCATGTGAAGAAGGCAACAGGCTTCTGGACAGAGCCATGCTTATGAGTACATTGGATGCACCTGAAGTAGGTTTTTTCAGAGACTTCGATTAAAAGGCCTGGCCGGGGCTTGCGGAAGTGTAGCATTTTTGAAATGGCCTAAGTCAATAAGGCCCGAGTCAGGCCAACCAGTCGATCTTTACCAGATGCTCCACTTGTTTGAACTCCGCATCGCCGGTAATTATAGTAGCGTTTTCTCTTAAGGCCGTAGCTACAATGAATGCATCGGCGTAAGCCATAGGATAGCCGGCCTTGATTTCTGCGGCCGCCAGAACCAGATCGTCAGGACAGGAATAAATCCTGATCGGAAGGAGCCCGATCTTTTCCAGGATTCCCCTGGCAAAAGAGATGTCTTGCACCCGGGCACAGCGATAAAAGATTTCGCCCAGGTTAATAATATTCAATACAACCTGTTCATTGCCTCCCTGAGCCCGGTACAAAAGATCTTCCACCTGTTGCGATCCCTTCTCATTTTGAAGCCAGGCGAGAACGGCGAAGGAGTCGAGCAATGTCTTTTTCTTCACGTTCAACCTCTTTCTTTCTGTCTTCCAGCAATGCCCTAGTCATAGAAGGCTTCCCTTTCAGGATACCCCTTAAGGATTTGATCGGGTCTTCCGGAAGAGGGGTGATGACCGCCTTATCTTCCACAAGGGTCAGGTTGACCTTCTGGCCGGGTTTTATCTTAAGCTTTTTCCTGATTGCCGCCGGAATAACGATTTGTCCTTTGGCCGAGGTTTTTACAATAGGCATTGGCGTTACCTCTTTTTAAAGTTGAACTGAATAAAAGTTTAACTTTTGCAGGGTTGTATGTCAAGATTTTGTTGAACATCAGACGCGATGGAAAACACCGTTAATCTTGCCCTCTAGCCCTTCTTGTACGCCCCGGCGCATCTTCGATGGGAGCCTTAACCTGACGCAAATAAGAAACGGACCCTCTCTATTTAA
This sequence comes from Thermodesulfobacteriota bacterium, assembly GCA_040755415.1. Classification (GTDB taxonomy): domain Bacteria; phylum Desulfobacterota; class QYQD01; order QYQD01; family QYQD01; genus QYQD01. Next base: position 3,813 of record JBFMAZ010000018.1, read on the forward strand.
AATCCGATCCTCCGTTTCGGCTTCTCCGGTGGAGTCATCAACTGTTTGATGGCCTCAAATACCACCTGAAATTGTTCGTCATATTTCTTTTCCATTTCTTCTACCTTACGCAGCTGTCAGTGGCCCCTTGAAAATGTAGAAAAACAGGCAAATTGAAAATGCATGCTGTGCTGCCCTTTTTTGGACGGGGCCGGCAACAAGCGTGAGCCTGCTGCCGGCGAAAGTCAATAGGCAGGGGTC
>JBFMAZ010000019.1:0-23733 GCA_040755415.1 Thermodesulfobacteriota bacterium
CCTTACCTGTTGATCAGTTACCATATCAGCCATCCTTTCTTTAAAGATGGCGGACAGTTTACAATTCCCTTCAGTTCCGGGAATTATAATTGTCGTCAGGCGGGAGTTTTAATTGTCGCACATCAGCCGCGCATGATCTCGATGTTCCCCTTGTATTTGTCCTTATCCCTGACAATTAATCCAAGTCTTTCCAGTTCCGCAAGGTCCCGCATGAGCGTTGTCGAGGAGAGCCGGGCGTACTCCTTCGCCAGGATACCGGAACCGACGATGAGATCGTCGGGCGTATTCCACTTGTCCACAGGGAACTGTAGGGCAAGGGTTCTGCGCCGCTTCACAATGGCGCGTGTTTTGCCGGTGGCCTTCTTGCTGTCGAGAACGTCATAGATGAACTTGTGCCACGACATCTCCAGAAGATTCATCTGTACGATGTCCAGAACACCTCTCAAGCCGTCTCGGAATCCGAGGACAGCATACTTGATGAAGCCGGACAGGTCCCTCGTCCGGACGCAGAGATCGAGCTGCCGGTAGTACTCCTGGCGGGTATCGTTGTAATGGTTCGACAGGATGTGCGATGCGATGTCCGGCAAACCGGCCCGCAGAAGAATATAAAATTCGATCAGACGGGCCGTCCGTCCGTTGCCGTCCCCGAAGGGATGAATCATGGCGAGATAGACGTGGGCGACAATCGCCTGAAGGACCTGTTCGGGGAATGACTGTTTCCCCTCTTCATAGCGGAACGACTCCTTCATCCATTCGCAGAATTGGGTCATTAGGGGCGCGACATCTTCACCCGGGGGCGGCCGGTATGTCCCAACAACCACGTTGTGTCCGGACGTCCTGAACTCGCCGGGCACACCCTGAAAATGTTCGCTTAGGTCCTTGCCTACGAAATAGTTGAACCGCTCGATCAGTTCCGGAGATAAAATGAAGGCCTTGTCTTCTGCGATGACCTCGGAGCGGATCTGGTTCAGGGCGTCAATGACATTCTTGACCTCTATTTGCAGATATCCTTTGCTCGGGGGAAGGCTTTTCCCTTCGTCAATCCGGGCTACTTCCTCTTCGGATAGAGTGTTTCCTTCGATAGCCGTTGTCGCCCGGGCGCCTTTCCTCAAAGAAACCACGCGCAACTGCTTACGGTATTCCGGTTTGATCGGGGCGGAGGAAATCGCCTGAATGATGGACTCGCTCTGCCCCAGCATGAAAATGGTTTCCTCGTCAAGGCGCCAGTTCTTCTGAAATGAGATATGTGGATAATCTTGCATTATATTATCATCTATATCTTACTCACATAACATATATTTTACAAATTCTATATAGTATTTGGTGGAGTATTTGTCAAGAAAAACCTGTGGCTCTGCAAGCTGTTCAGATTACCTTCCATCGTATCAAAAACAGGCCGTTTTTTTTCAAGGAGATGTTTCAGGCGAGCCTCTATAAGTTTTTCCTTCCTGACGTCAACTTCATCCTGTGCCTGATAGGGGTTTATGCGAAGAACGTTCCAGAAGTCAATTGCATGTTGCGATATTCCTCACTCCTCGCTGCAAGGGATGCAGACAATCTTCCCGCCTTTTACCCGGGCGCGCGGTTCCATGACCTTTTCTCCACAGATGGCACAGTGCACGCTGGGATATAACTTGGCCTCAGGCGGAGGTGTGATAGCCACACGTTTCATCTTCATTATCTCTTCGGAGGTAGCACTCAGGACCGCCTGCACTTTTTTGGCCTTGCGGCTTCGAATTTGCGCGCTGACCTCTTCTGTCCTGTCGCCGGCCTGGAATCTTTCCCATGCGGCCTTCTCTTCCGGCGTCTCCGGGTAATTGAAGTCTACGGAAAAACGCATCCCTTCCCCAGTAGCCCGGCTGTAAAAGGTATAAACCTGTTTCCCGTAGTCATGAAAGATTAGATTCCCCTTGCCAAAGGTGCAGCCGGTCAGTACCTGAATGGCATCTACGGCACAGGAATCGTTCTCCACAACAGCCACGAGTTCTTCATCTTTCGCCTTGCCGCCAAGATGTTTAATAGCCTCCCTGGCCACCCTGTAACCATAGGCCACCCCCGGGCAGATGTGCCCGTGGAAGGCGATAACTCTTTTAAGATCGTCGTCGTATTCCATACCCGCCACCTCCTAATTCGGATTCGCCATAAACGGAGAAACAAAAAGCAGTGGCAAAATTTCAAATGACAAAATCCAAATGTCAAATCAAATCCAAATGACTAAATACCAAAGTTGAGCTTCGGGCCTCCAGCTATTAGCTATGAGCCGTCAGCTATGAACCTCTTTCTAAGTTGCTACAATCTCTCCGACCAGGTCATATGGATGGGCCTCGGTAATCCGGACTGAAACGATCCGGCCGACCTCCGTCTGACCGCTTGCGATATAAACCTGTCCGTCTATATCCGGGGCCTGAAAAATAGCCCGGCCTTTTAAGAGGAGATCTGTCTCATCGCTCAGGCCTTCAATCAGTACCGGGATTACCTTCCCCACCCGGGAGCGGTTTATGGCCAGAGATACGGCCTGTTGCGCCCTGAGTATCTTTTTCTGCCGCTCCCTTTTTACCTTTTCCGGCAATTGGCCGGGCAATTGGGCGGCTGCCGTGCCCTCTTCCGCTGCATACGAAAAAACCCCTATATGCTCAAAGCGCGCCTTTTTTACAAACTGCAGCAACTCCTGGAATTCTTCCCCGGTCTCACCGGGGAATCCCGCTATCAGTGATGTGCGGAGCGTAGCCGCAGGTAATTTGCGGCGGATTTTTTCTATTAAGGCATAGATATAATCCTGATCGTAAGGGCGGCGCATAAGTCTGAGGATGCGCGAACTTATATGCTGGATGGGGATATCGAGGTATGGGCATAGCCTCGGCTCTGAGGCCATTAATTCCAGGAGTTCATTATCGATCGCAGTAGGATAGAGGTAAAGCAACCGGATCCAGTCCAAGCCCGGGATAGTAAGCAACTTCTTTAGCAGATCGGACAGGCCGGTGCCGTCCTTGAGGTCACGGCCATAGGCGCTTGTGTCCTGGGCAACCAGGATAAGTTCACGCACCCCTTCGCCGGCCAGTCGCGAGGCCTCTGCAAAGACCGAGTCAACCGGACGGCTCCTTAATTTTCCTCTGAGCCGCGGAATCAGGCAAAAGCTGCAATAGTGATTACATCCTTCCGCAATCTTCAGATAAGCAGTATAAAAAGGCGTGGTGCGTCTCCGCGGGGTATATTCATCCATAATGAACCGGGGGCGGCGTGGTAAGGAGAACGGCTGAGCCAGACCATCTTTGAGACTGCGCAACGCCTCTCCTATATCCTGGAAACCATCCGTACCGATAAAGGCGTCAACTTCGGGAAGGAGCTTTATCAGTTCCTGGCCGTAGCGCTGTGGGAAGCAGCCGGTTACGACCAGGTGCTTTAAGCTGCCTTTCTTCTTATTCTCAGCAAGGGCCAGAATGGTCTCGATGGATTCTTCTACGGCCGGCCGAATGAAGGCGCACGTATTTACAATTATGACCCCGGCCTCTTCTGCCCTGGGGGTAACCTCATAGCCGGCGGCTATGAGCACGCCCAGCATGACCTCGCTGTCCACCAGGTTTTTGGGGCAGCCGAGACTGGTTATAAAAACTGACTCAGGCATTAGTATTGGTAAAAGACAGGGGCAAAGGAGTGCACAGTCTTTTGGTCAATGGCCTGGAACATAATGTAGGCGTAGGAGACTATGATAGCCACGGCTGCCAGCACAAAATAAGGCGCTGTCTTCTCCTGTATCCTGATACTCCCTTCTTCCCACCCTTTATTCTCTCGGAATAAGGAGATAAAATTATATAGGACATAACATTCCACGGCAAAAGGCGGGAACCCGAGATAGCCGGCAATGGGCATCTCAAACACCTTAAACTGTCCCACAAAGGGCACGGTATATACCCATTTGCTCCCGGCCCGGAAATTCCACAGCTCCCAGAATACGCCGCAGATAAATCCAGCCGTAAGCAGGAGATAGAGTTTGCGGGGAGAGCCCTGCTGCCAGTCGCGCATTAACGACCGGCCGCCGAAGTGATGATTTATCGGCTCCAGAAGAAAAATGAAACAGCCCCAGACCAACGGAAAAAAATATTGCGGCCAGACGACCGGGAGGATAAAAAAGGCCAGGCCTGAAAGTATAAACGGGCCATACCAGATTTTGGTCGGAGAAATGGGCCGGACACGCCTCTTCTTGTAGAGACCGGCTGCCTCCAGAAACTCCGTGGTTTCAAAAAGGCCGGGCAGTACCGTACCATAGGCTACAAAGTAACCCACCCAGCGCAGCCAGCGGATATCTATTATCCTGACATAATACCAGTTTTTGATATAAAGGTTAAAGGCCTCGAAGATGAGCCAGATAAAGACCGACCAGGGAACAAGCAAAAGAAACTCGCCGGTACGATTCACAAGAAGAGAATTCCCCTTATATCGGTAAACCAGGCCATCGATCAGCAGGATGTACGACCACCAGGCAAAGATGTAAAAAAGCGAATGTACTGGCTCAGTCCTGGAAATAAGTAACATAGAGGAGACAACCAGAATTATCAACCCCAGGTAAGCGTGTGCAGGCAATTTAGCTGTAGCCATGACTTTTTCCTTATGTTTTCATGTTTATCTCACCGACCATAGACTGTCAACGTTTTTGACCAAAAGCGTTAAAGGCCAGGTTGAATGTCTCTCGCTTTTACAGTATATTGCCATATCGTAACTACTCAGGTTCAAAGTTCCAAGGTTCACGGTTCAAAGTTAGAGAGCGAAGAATACGGAGTTTATCCGGTTTTTGCAACCTGTCTGCCGACAGGCAGGTACGCTAAGCGGTCTTGCACAGGGAAGTCCAGAGCGAACTCTATGTCGCCTTGGATAAAGAGAATGGTTCGCCGTGCACCGTTCTGTGTTTTGTTAACCCTGAACCCTGAACTTTGAACCTGACAACTTGAGTAGTGACGACATATCAAAATATTAGGCGTTCCTTACTGAAAGCTGAGAGCTGATCGCTGAATGCTTAACCCATATTATCCTCTCTGGGGGCTCACATAGATGAAGGTTATTCTGGCCAAAAAGGCCGGCTTTTGTATGGGCGTAAGAAGGGCCATGGATACTGTGCTGGCCGCGGTCAAGGAAAAATCCGCGGCAGGCAGGCCTATATCCACTTTTGGCCCGCTTATTCACAACCAGCAAGTATTGGATTTGCTGGCTGATAAGGGCGTCTCCGTGGCCAGAAGCATCGGTGAGATCAAAGGTGGCACGGTAGTTATTCGGGCCCATGGCATCCCTCCTCAGCAAAAAGAAGCTATCTTACAAACCGGCGCCAGGGTAGTGGATGGCACCTGCCTGCGGGTCATAAAGGTTCAGACCATTATCCGCCGCTTTGCCCGCAGGGGCTATCAGGTAATCATCGTGGGTGACGAAGGGCATCCGGAAGTATCGGGACTCCTTGGTTTTGCCGTAGGCCAGGGTATCTTGATAAGCAGCAAGGCCGATATAGCCAGACTCCCCAAACTGGACAAATACATTATCGTGGCTCAAACCACGCAGGATGAAAACCTTTTTAACGAGATCGCCTCGGAGATCACCTCAAAATATCCAGGGGGGCAGGTCTTTAATACTATTTGTCATTCAACCCACGAACGGCAGGCCGAGGTTCTTGAACTCTGTGAAGAAGTTGAGGCCGTTGTTGTAGTGGGTGGTAAGGAAAGCGCAAATACAAAAAGACTGGCCCAGATTGCAGAAGAGGCCGGGGTAAAGGCTTACCATATCGAGACAGAAAACGATCTGGATTTAAAAGAGATGTCTCGTTTCAGCCGGGTGGCCGTTACGGCCGGGGCATCGACTCCCAACTGGATAATCAATCGGGTTGTGAGTAAATTAGAAAGTGTCAAGGGAAGACAGGAAAGCGCCCTTAAGGCTGCGGCATATTCATTCTTTCGCTTTCTTCTGGAAAGTAACCTCTATATCAGCCTCGGGGCAGGATTCCTCGCTTATACCTCTCTCAAATTACAGGGTATAAAAGGGGCCTTGCCATATTTCTCCATTGCATCTGCCTATATCTATGCCGTCCATAATTTGAATCATTTTACGGACAAAGAGGCAGACGCCTTTTCCGACCCCGGGCGGGCCATATTCTTCGCTAGGCATGAAAAAGCTATCCTTTTATTATCTCTCCTGGCTGCCGCTTTTGCCCTTTCCCTTTCTTATTCCCTGGGCCTGTTTCCGTTTCTCTTCCTGTCTTTTATTTGCATCCTGGGGACATTGTACGGAGTTAAAATTATTCCTGATTTTTTAGGCTCGGTTATTCCCCTCCGTCGGTTGAAAGACATACCAGGGTCGAGGACATTGTTTATAGCCCTGGCCTGGGCGGCTGTTGCGGCTTTTTTGCCTGCCTGGGGCTCAGGCCAGGGATTCACGCCGGGCCTTATCGCGGCCTTCTTCTTTGTCTCCGCCTTTGTCTTCGTGCGTTCGGCACTCCTGGAAGTATTTGACGTCCAGGCTGACCGTATGGTCGGACGGGAAACACTGCCCATTTTAATTGGAGAGAGGTCAACCCTTATCCTGCTAAAGGGACTTATAGCCTTTCTGGTCATTGTCCTCGCGGCTTCTTCCTTCCCCGGATATGTTACCACAGTCAGCCTCTGGCTGATCTTACCGGTGTTATCTATGGCCGGATGCATTGTCCTTTTCGAAAAAAAATATCTGCGGCAGGGAATTAAACTGGAATTCCTGATTGAAAACAACTTTGTTCTGGCCGGACTGGTAAGCTATTTATGGGCGCACATCTAATTGGTAAGGGTTATAATTCCAGATGAAACTCATTGAGCCAAGCTACATAATCTTTAAAGTTCATGGGGCAAAAGATCCGCTCACCAATATAGGCCGATGCCTTCAGTCTCTGAGGGGCAGCACAGAAGATATGGACCGAAAGGCAGTCCTATCCTTCCTCCAGGAATATATACGCGAGGAAGAAGAACAGTACCTGGAATTGGGGAACCTGGCCTTTTCTATCTGGTTAGACAGCGAATCGCCCATGCTCAAGCTTTTTGAGCGGCAAGCAGGCGGATTAAACGTAGATCGTATTGAGAAAAAAAGATACATATTGTCCGGCAACCTCCGCACCCTGCGCGACCTTTGTCGCGCCCACAGGGACCTGAAAATTGTCAAGGCCCTGCTCGGCCTTTTGCTTAAGGACTATGAGCCCCTTTTGGCCGATATCATAAGCAAGTACAGACCACTCCCCCTGGAAGGGGTCATTGTACACTATGCGTCTGACCAGGAACTGGAAGAGTTGCCCCTGGCCTTCAGGATCAAACACCACTACCTGGCCGTCCACCTCAAGGCCAGTTTAGGCGCAATCCATGAATTGATTACCGGATGCCGGGTCTCCTCATATATTCTGCAAAAACAGATCAAAACAGACGGGATGCAAGGATTATGTTTTATCAGGCCCCCCGGCTATCCATCCGAAGGCATCCGGCATGAGATGTGGATGCAGGCCGTAAGTGCAGCAGAAAAAGCTTTCCTGGCCCTCACGGACCCGCAGAACGCGAGCGAGAATCAGGGTGTCTTACCCCTGGCGCTAAAGGCGGACCTGATTATAAATACCAATCTTCTGGAATGGATACAGATTTTTAAGTTTGGGATAAAAAAAGGTATTTCACCAGATATGCGCGGTTTAATACTCTCGGTATTTAAGGAGGTAAAACAGGCTTCCCCAGATCTGCTCGAAAATATTAGACTCCCTGTTGAGGCCTAGGAAACATTCGCCGGACCTGATCCTTTAATGATACACTCCGGTTTCATTATCGGATGACAGGAAATAATAGACCTGCAGCACATGTGTATAGCAGACCCGCTTTCTCCAATTAGCGCAGCGCTGCTTTATACTATCCCATTGGAAATAGATGCAATCGACACAGGGGGATTCGACCTTGACCGTCTCCATCAGCCATTGTCCTTTAGCTACATCTATCATCTCATATTCACCTTTTAAATAATATGGCAAGGTATTCCGTAGCCTCTTACTTTTTATTATCGGCCAGGACGGCCCGCTCCTTGAAAATTTCAGCACGAGTTGACTATCTATTGCTTATATGAAGCAATTACCTTATTTCTACAAAGAGTTCTTGCCTTGCCCTTTAAAAAATGATAGGTATTCCTTTATCATTTATGGAAGATCAAAATAATTCCGATTTATTAAATTGTAACTTAATAACATAGATAAAAGGGGGGAAGACAAATGGCAAAGAGGAATTTGTCTTATGGTCTGTCTTTTTTATTGGCAATAACAGTGATCTTTCTGATGTCTTGCTGTGCCAAGAGAGTCAGCGTCTCTGAAGAAGAAGTAGCTAAAGCACCCGAGACCGTTGCGCCCGCACCAAAACCAGTAGAGACCGTTGCACCTAAACCCATGGTTGAAGAAGCCATGCCCGTCACCGCGGCGCCGAAAGAAGAAGTCCTCGCAATGGCAGAGGGCCGAACCTCGGCGGGTCTATTACCGGTTTACTTTGATTTTGATAAGTATAATATCCGTGGTGACCAGACCTCAAGACTGGACCAGAATGCCAAATGGCTGAAGAAAAATCTTACGGCTAGGATACGCATCGAGGGTAATTGCGACGAAAGAGGCTCAAACGAATATAACCTAGCCCTGGGCGAACGGAGGGCAAACAGCGTCCAAGAGTATTTAACAAACTTGGGCATTGCTCCTGAGCGCATAGAAACTCTAAGCTACGGGGAAGAGAGGCCGCTTTGCCCTGGACATGATGAAGAATGCTGGGCTAAAAACAGACGCGCCGATTTTGTCACGATAGGAAAATAGCTGCATATAAAAAGTCAATTGCTCACGCAAAGGCGCAAAGGACGCAAAGATGCAAGAAATCCGAAGCATGAAATGCGAAATACAAAACAAATTCAAGTGACCAAAATCCTAAACAATTATGTTTCGGTTATTTGAGCATTTTGATTTCGGATTTGTTTCGGGTTTCGATATTAGGATTTCGGATTTATAGCTTTGCGGCTTTGTGTGATATTTTAAGTATTTTACGAAATCATCAAAAATAAGAAAGGATAAGAACAATAAATGAAAAAAAGGATACTGATATTAATAGGAATAATAATTGGCCTCATGGTTGCCGGGCAATCGTGGGCAGAGGAAAAGACTAAAATAGCCATTCTGAACATACAAAAAATCCTGACTGAGTCTGAAGTAGGCAAAAAAACTAAGGATGACTTATCATCCAAGTTTAAGAACCTGCAGGAAAAAATAAACAAAAAACAGGATGAACTGGAAAAATTCAGACAGGACTTAGAGAAAAAAACCGCCGTCATCAGCGCTGAAGCCAGGGACGAAAAAGAGAGAGAATACCAGAAACAATACCGGGAATTTAAACAGCTTTATGAGGATGCCCAATATGAGATGCAGCAGGCCGAACGCAAGGCAACCGAGCCTTTAATAAAGAGCCTGCAAACGATTCTGGAAAAATTTGGTAAAGAGCAGGGGTACACGCTGATACTAGACCCTGTAAGGAGCGGTGTTGTTTATGCTGCGGACGATATTGACGTCACGGATAAGATCCTCGACCTCTTCAACAAGGAGAATAAGGTAAGGAAATAAGTCGATTGAAAATCGCAAATCTAATAAATAAGGGCGGGTCTTCCCGCCCTTATTTATTTAAACAGGATAAAACGAGCCACTTGGAAATAGGTGAATACCCCAAGCACATCGACCATTGTGGTAATAAAAGGGGCGGACATGATGGCTGGGTCAAGCTTTAAACGCGAGAAGACAAAAGGCAGCATACCTCCCGCAAGACTGGCCAGAGTCGAGATGACCACGAGGCTCAAACCAACGGTGAGAGAAACAAGCCAATTGCCTTGCAACCAGTGGGCCCAGATTGTAACTATCATCCCTAACATAACACCCAATAAACAGCCGATGCCCACTTCCCGCGACAGCAGGCCCCAATAATTCCTCGCCGATACCTCCCTTAGCGCCAGACCTCTGACCATGACCGTGGAAGACTGCGCTCCTATGTTGCCTCCGCTCCCTATTAAAAGCGGTATAAAAGCCGCCAGTGCAACAACAGACTTTAAGGTATCCGATTGACCTATAATAATATTGCCGGTAAGCGTGTTGGTTATGAGTAGTATCAGAAGCCAGCCTACCCGCCGGCCTACCACAGAAAAAACCCGGGCCTTAAAATATCCCGTATCCGGGACTTCCACACCACCCATACGGTAAATATCTTCGGTAACCTCTTCTTCCATGACGTCCATGACGTCATCGACCGTTATTATCCCCACCAGCCTGTCTTCCTTATCCACTACCGGCACAGCCAGGAGGTCGTACTTTTGCAGGCTACGCGCCACTTTTTCCTGGTCGTCCTCTGTCCTTACCGAAATGACGTCGGAGTCCATGATATCGCCAATAATGGATGCAGGAGGCTTTATAACCAGGGTCTTGAGAGAAACAATACCCACCAGCCGTCTTTTTTCGTCAACCACATAACAGTAATAGACAGTCTCCTTTTCCAACCCTACGCGTCTGATCTTGTCCAGGGCCTCAGCTACGGTCATCTCCCTCTTTAGAGCGACGTATTCGGGCGTCATAATACGTCCGGCGGTGTTCTCCGGATAGCCGAGCAATGTACTGGTATTTTTACGCTCCTGCGGCGGCAGTAACTGCACCAACCGTTTGGCCACTACGGCTGGCACCTCATCTAAAAGCCTGGCCAGGTCGTCCGGCGACATCTCTTCGAGAATATCCTTGACCTTGCTGTCCTGAAAGCTTTGTAAAAGGTGCTGCTGGTCCGGAGAGCTGAGATGTTCAAAGACATCAACTGCCAGCTCCTTGGCCAACAACCTGAAGAGAAGCACCTGTTCTTTCGGTGGCTGGTGGGTGATAAGCTCGGCAATATCCTGGGCATTGCTGGCTGAAAGTATCTGTTTAATGACCTCAAACCGGCGTTCCGCCAATAATGGCTCTACTTCTTCACGTAGATCTTTATAGAGCTCTTCCATGGCCAGCCTCCACTATGATTTTATCCGGGCATCCTGTTCGGAAAACCAGCTACAACTTAAAGTCAAAGCTTTTACCCCAAAACATCTGAATGTCAAATATATTTTTCCCGCTTGATCCACCATCAAACTATTGACAGGGAGCAATGGGTGATCTCCGATTACTAGACAGCCGGGTTCAAATCCGAATATCGCATATCGAAATCCGAAACAAATTCAAATGTCCCAATTCCCAATGTTCCAAACGACAGCAGCGCTGATTATTTTGGATTTGAATTTTGGTGATTCGATATTGTTTCGAGATTCGTGCTTCGGATTTCGGATTTGAAATAATGCTGCACAGCAACTATGGTGTGTTTACATCCAGGAGCTAACTCGTACAAAAATAAGTGATAAATTGGGAGTAAGGACTTAAAGCTGGGTGGGGTTGACCGGCAGGTAGATATAACATATTGTCCCCTGATCCTCCTTCGTCGGGCCTTTGAAACAAATCTTACCCCCGTAATACTCAATCAGGCGATAGACCACGGCCAAACCAAGCTCATCCACACCACCTTCTATCATAGGAAACGGACTGAATATACTATCTGTATGATGAGGAAACACTCCTGCTCCGCCATACTTCACTAAGAGGCAAAGGAAGTTCCCGTCTCCAACTGCAACGTCCCCACCTGTCTGCTGAACCAATCTGCCATCTATCCTGATCTCTCCACCATCCGATCCGGTCTCCAGTATTTTAATAAGCAGGTTTTCAATAACCCTGGAAAGGTGCTCAGGGGCTATCTTTATATAGATAGGCGATTTGAAATCGATCAGTACCTGCACACCAATCCGGCCGGCCCGGTCATAAAGATTAGCGGCTACCTCCTGCACTATCTGCCCGACCTCCACCTCCCTGGCCTCGCTGTCTTCAGGTCTGGCATAGAGCAAAAAATCAGATAATAATCTGTCCAATCTTTCTGCATCCCGTAAGATAATATTTATGAATTTTCCCCGGTTACTGGATCTATCCTGGGTCAGCATCTGGACACACCCGCTTAAAGAAGCCAAGGGATTTCTTATCTCGTGGGCCATAGCCGCAGTCAGTTTCCCGATGGAAGCCAGGACCTGCTGGCGCTGAATCTCTTCCTCCATAGCCTTAATTTCGGTCATGTCTTGAAATAATATGAGCTGTCCTATATTTTCATGATCCGCATTCTTCAAGGGTGACATTAAAAAGGAAAGACACAGTTCCCTGCCCTCTCTATTTTTATACTGAAAACTGGAAAGGTTATTGTTTCCAGAGGTATTATCCCCTTCAGAAGACAGGTTAAGATATGGAAAAACCGCAGCTAAGGGTTGACCTATAACCTCATTGTGGGAAAAAGCGGTGATGTCCTCCGCTGCACGGTTAAACGAAGTTATGCGGCCATGCGTATCTAAGGTAAAAAGGCCGGTATTTATCGATTGTACAATGTTGCGGTTGAATGCCTCTAATTCCCATATATTCCTCTGCCTTCTATCGAGTTCAATAGCATCTTTCCTGGCCTGTTCAGACCAATAGCTGCTTAAAAAGGCCATAAAATAGAAGGCTACTATGTGAACACTGGCCTGGTAAATTACGTGGCCGGCTGAAATAACGGCCAGGTCTAAGGGGTCAAAGTTGAGGGGAACTATGTAACCAAGATATTGAAAATCAAGAAGGGCCGCATAGAGTATGCTGCTCAACGAGGCTGCTATTACCCCCCCGCGCCTGTAAAGCAGCCGGCTGGCCACCATGATTACCAGCAGGTACAGAAAGGTAAAGGGGCTGCTTATCCCGCCGGTCACATAAATTAAGGCCGTAACCAAAAGTGGATCCAGGATCATCTGCACAAAAATGACCCGGCCGGGATCTCTGGTCACTCCAAGCAGAATACCATAGACAATGGTTAGAAGATATACAGAGGCTATAAATACGTATAAAGGGGACAGGGTGCCAAATACACCGGCCGGGCGTGACTGATACTGGATGAGGACAGTAATGACCAGAAGGAGGGTGGCAACAACCACCCTCAAAGACATCAACCAAAGTGCCTTGCTGAGATGTGAGTCCCTCAATTAACCAGCTACCGCCCCGGCCATCTTAAAGATGGGTAAGTACATGGCTACGATTAAGCCGCCGATGGTTCCTCCGAGAAAGACCATCATAAAGGGCTCGATCATAGACGTTAAGGCATCTACAGCCGCATCTACCTCGTCATCATAAAAATCAGCAATCTTGCCCAGCATGGCATCGAGGGCGCCTGTCGTTTCACCCACGGTGATCATTTGAACCACCATGTTAGGAAACACCCCGGTCTCCATGAGCGGCTCGGCTATCGAACGCCCCTCGCTTATATTTACCCTGACCTTTAAGATGGCCTCTTCGATGATCTTATTTCCAGCCGTCCCGGCAACTATGTTTAAGGAATCCAGTATAGGGACACCGCTGCTTATCAGGGTTCCCAGGGTCCGGGTAAATTTAGCTACGGCTACCTTGCGGACCAGCGGTCCGAACACCGGAAGCCTGAGAACAAGGCTGTCCACCCATTTCCTGCCCTTAGCCGTGGCGTAAAACCTCCGAAAGGCAAATACAAATGCAATCAGCCCGGCAATCATAAAAATGATATTTTTCTTAAAGAACTCGCTCAGGTTAATAACAAGTTGAGTAGGAGCCGGTAATGCCTGGCCAAAATCGGCAAACATCTTCTGGAACACCGGGATAACAAAGATGAGGATGATGGCCACGACTAAAACAGCAATACAAAGGACTACCAGGGGATAGGTCAGCGCGCTTTTGACCTTTTTCTTCAATTTCATAACCTTTTCCATGTACATAGCCAAACGATTGAGGATAACATCCAGTATGCCGCCCAACTCCCCTGCGGCTACCATCTTGGAAAAGAGGCTGTCAAAAATCTTATCATGTTTGCCCAGGGAATCGGCAAATGTCGAGCCGGTCTCTACATTTGTCTTTATATCCATAAGTACATCCTTGAGAGTCTTATTGACCTGCTGCTTGGCCAGGATATCCAGGCCCTGAATAAGAGGCAGACCCGCATCTATCATAGTAGAAAGTTGTCGTGTAAAAACGACTATATCTTTCTGTGTCACCTTGGGCTTTAAAAATTTGACATTCTCCAGGAGATCCTTCGGTTTTTTCTTTATCTTCGTAGGTGTTAGCTGCAACCTCCTCAACTGAACCCGCACCGTGGTCTCATCCGGCGCCTCCAACTCACCGTTCCTTTTTTCCCCTTTGCCTGTCTTTGCTTCCCAGATATAAACGGCCATCTTTATCCCTCCTTAAGTCCTCCAAAACCACGTACCTATCAATCTGCTACCGTTGTCCGGGCTACTTCCTCTATCGTGGTAACTCCTTCGAGTATCTTGGATAACCCGCTCTGACGGAGCGTTTTCGTGCCCAAACGTATAGCCTCTTTCTTGATCTCCATGGCCGAGGCCCCTACCAGAACCATTTCTTTCAATTCTTCATACATAGGCATAACCTCATAGAGGGCAATCCGTCCCCGATAACCACTCTGATTGCAATTAAGGCAGCCCTTGCCCTTGTAACAGATAATCTCTCCGTCAGACTCCTGTTGTAACCCCATATTCCGTAAGACCTCTACAGGAATAGAGACTTCCTCCTTACAATCCGGACAAATCTTTCGTACTAAACGCTGAGCCAGGATAAGATTGACAGAAGATGACACCAGAAATGGCTCTACGCCCATGTTGAGCAGGCGGTTAATCGTAGAAGGAGCATCATTAGTATGAAGCGTGGAAAGGACCAGATGCCCGGTCAGGGCAGCCTTGACCCCGATCTCTGCCGTCTCAAAGTCTCTGATCTCGCCGACCATAATTATGTCCGGGTCCTGCCTCAAAAATGACCGTAAAGCAGCCGCAAAGGTCAAACCTATCTCATCATGGATCTGTACCTGATTTATACCCATGAGGTTGAATTCCACAGGGTCTTCCGCAGTCGAAATATTCTCGGTCACCTTATTTAACTCGGCCAGTGCCGAATAAAGCGTGGTGGTCTTCCCGCTCCCGGTCGGTCCGGTAACCAGGACCATCCCGTAGGGTTTATGAATGGCCTCCATAAAATCATTCAGGGCCTTTTCCTCAAAACCCAGCCTGGTCATATCCAGTTGGAGATTAGACTTGTCGAGGAGCCGTAAAACTACCTTTTCACCGAATAGGGTAGGCAGCACTGATACCCGGAAATCCATCTCCTTACCCTTCCCTACGATCAGCTTTATGCGCCCGTCCTGAGGCAGCCTTCTCTCCGCAATATCCAGTTTGGACATAATTTTAATCCGCGAGATTATTGCATTCTTCAGTCGCGAAGGGGGGTTCATTATCTCATATAAGACGCCATCGATTCTGAACCTGACCCGAAAGACCTTTTCATACGGTTCTACATGGATATCGCTGGCCTGCTTTTTAATAGCGTCAGCCAGAATAAAGTTAACCAGCTTAACAACCGGCGCCTCCGTGGCTGCTGTAGCCAGGACTGAGGCATCGAGCTCCTCCTCATCACCGGCATAGTCCATCCCTTCGTCTTTAAATCCCTCCATCACATCACTCAGGGAAGCAGACATGTCATAAAAACGATCAATGGCCTTTTTTATCGCCAGGTCACTGGCCAACTGAACCATCACGTTTGTACCGGTAAAAAACTTTATGTCATCTATGGCCGAAATATTGGAGGGATCAGCTATGGCCACGGTCAAAACCGAGCCTATTTTCTTTAGCGGGATAACCTGATATTTCTGGACAATACGGGGGGGGATAAGTCTGATAACTTCTTCGGGGATATTCATAGCGGAAGGATCCACCACGGAAACCCCGAATTGTCTGCTCAAAAAACTGACCAGGGTATCTTCAGCAATAATGCCCATTTTAACAAGATAATAACCAAGAGTCCCCCCGTGGAGCCTTTGCTCATTCAAGGCCCTTTTCAGTTGTTCCACGGTTATTAACTTTTCTCTAACTAATAATTCGCCGAGACGGGTTGACATACGTATCCACCTAATTTATATGCTGATCGGCATCTCCGGGCAAATCCTTGAACACGCCCCGGCGCATCTACGACCGGCTTATGTTCCTGGTCACAAATCCACCGTCTAATTTAGCTATCGAGGTTAAAATCAGTAGGTTATGAAGCATTCCTGATCACCAGCAAGATATTAGATGCAAGGCGCCGAGGAGCGACGACTGAGGCGTATGGAGCAATACGCCGCAAGGAGGAGTGATCGAAGGCAACGCCGCAGATGATGTCTTGATGGTGGATCAGGGCTGGTCACATTGGTTTGATAAGACACCCCTTTTAGCCGATAATATTGTTAGCAGACAACGTTGACGACTTCGTAAGAAGTAAGATTTTACCGCTCGAAGATACGCCGTGGCGTGAGAGATCGCTGAGAACGCCGAGATACAGCAGTTGGTAGTCCGTGGTCCGTAGTCCGTTGCAACTGACCACTGACAACGGGCAATGAATGCTCAGCGGTGAAAAGGCTTTTTAAGGAAACCAGTCAACATGGAAGAACTGACCTCTAATAACATAGAAGTCTTTTATGCACTTCCCGGGGTGGATTTTCTGGCATTTCTCCCGGAGGAGGAACTCTTCCATCTAGCAAAACGGTTTAAAAGGCTCCGGGCCAGAAAAGGCGAGGTAATCTGCCGGGAAGGGGAGCCGGGGGAATCGCTTTTCATAATCAGGTCCGGCATGGTCGGCGTTTACGTAAGGAAGGAGGGGCAGGATAACCTTATTGCCCAATTATACCGGGGGGATTTCTTTGGTGAACAGGCCATTCTCACCGGGGAACCAAGGATGGCTACCGTCAAAGCGGCCCTTGACGTCGAACTTTTTAAGCTTAAGAAAGCGGATTTTGAGGCGCTACTTTACAAACATCCATCGGTTGCCCTGCACATCAGCCGCGTTATATCTTCCAGATTCACCAAGGTTGGAGGACTTGTTACTCCACTGCGAGACCGTTGCTTCTATAGTGTTATCGGTTCTCATGCCGGCCTTGGTTGCTCCACTTTTACCGCTATGCTGGCGGTATCCGTTGCCTGCGAAGCAGGGGGAAAAGTCCTGGTTATAGACCTGGACGAACCCCGTGGACAGGTCTTACATATCCTGGGCGGGGAACAGATCGGTTGCCCGGACAAACAATTAATTGAAGAATTTTCTCCGGAAACCTGGGCCAGGCTAAGGCAATCCTGGTATAAAAGTCCCACCGGTGTCACTATCTTCCAGTTGCCGCAAACGAGTGACCGGCAATTTGTTACGGAAGTCAGATCGCATCTATCCTCTATCATGGAAGTATTGAAAAATAATTTTGCCTATGTCTTTTTTGATCTCCACCCCGTGATTAATACGGTTAGTAAACGGGTCTTAAGGCTCTCTGACTGCATTCTCTTTCTTGTCTCGACCCTTGCGGAAGATATAGCCGATATACGGGAAAAGCTCCGTCAGATTCAGGATATCACCGACTCTATGTCAGTACGGGTCAAGATGGGCACAAGCCATATAAGAGGAGATACAGGTCTTCACCGCACTGAAATAAAGGCCCGTCTGGATCTGGCCGAGGTCCCGGAGATATGGCAATATAAGGAGGAAGAAAAAAATAGAACTGCGCTGAGAAGACTGGCGCGCGAAATTTGTAGAAGACGGATCGGGGTAGCGCTCGGGGCCGGAGGCGCACGGGGATGGACACATCTGGGCGTTCTAAAGGCGCTGGAGGAAAGGGGCATCCCCATAGATATGATAGCCGGATGCAGCATCGGGGCGTTTGTAGCCGCATTATACGGCAAGACCGGTTCGGCAAATGCGGCCATAGAACTGGCCTTGTCCTATTTCTCCACTACTCGTCAGGTAAGAAAAAATATATATGACTACACACTGCTGGGCGGTGGGGTCTTAAAGGGGAACCGCATTCTCTCCGTACTCGAAGAGATGCTGGAGGGTGCAGATTTTCTTGACCTATCGATTCCGGTGAGTATTATTACCGTTGACATGGCCACCGGTCAGGAGGTTATTATGGAGCGGGGATCGGTGAGCAAGGCCGTGAGGGCCAGTATATCCAGCCCGGGCATGTTCAATCCATTTAATATGAATGGACAGTGGCTTAGCGATGGGGCGCTTCTCAATCCGTTGCCCGTGGATGTACTCGTCAATAAAGGCGCTGATTTTCTATTAGCCTCGGTAGTAGAAAGGCGTACCGGCGAGCGCTGGTCTGAAAATAAGGGGCCTTCTATCTTGGGCGTACTTACCCGTTCCTTCTCCATAATGTTTTCCCATGCCGCACGGGAAAGCATTAATAAGGCTGACATCGTTATCTATCCTGATGTCGAAGGCTACCGGTGGGGAGATTTCCACCTGGGAAAGGAATTAATACACAGAGGAGAAGAGGCCTGTCGTCAAAAAATGGATGAAATAGAAAAATTAATAAGTGGTCAGGGGTTAATAACTTAACCCAGATCCGCCATGGCGGACCGAATTCCAAATGCCAAAATCCAAATGTCAAATCAATGACAAATGCCAAAGCTCAAATGTCAAATGAAGCCCAAAGTTCAAAATGACAAAACAGACCCATGCGGATAAGTTTAGGCATTTAGTCATTTGGATTTCATTTGAACTTTGGATTTTGACATTTGACATTCATTTGAACTTTGAACTTCATCAACCAGAGTCTTTGCGTTATGAAATTTAGAACTAAGGGTCTAAAAGCCATCGACACCGGACATGCAAGACACGATTAACCATTTAATCGGGCAGGCCATATCCAAATTCCCCGGCAGTGTTGCGTTGCAGGAAAGGCATAATACCGGCTGGGCAACCCTGTCCTACAGCGCACTGGGAAAAGCTATGGCTGAGATTGGGACCGGTCTTATATCCATGGGCCTTAAGCCTGGAGACAAGATAGGACTCTTCATAAATAAGGGCATACGCTGGCTTATCAGCGACCTTGCTATCCTGGGCGGTGGGGGGATAGATGTCCCGCGCGGTAATGACCTGGCCCTGGACGAGCTCATTTATATAGCCAACCACGCAGAGGTCAAGATCGCTATCACGGATATGTCCCCGGACACAATCCCAATCCTGAAAAAGGAAGCCCCTGCCATTGAATACATCATCTATTCAGGAGATAAAACGCCCCCCGAAGTAAAAGGTCTCATCACCTGGGAAGAGGTAAGGCTTAAGGGAAAAGAACTGTTATCCAACGGTGATAAGACATTCTTTGACCGGGCTAAAACGGCCAGAGAAAACGATCTGGCCACTATTGTCTATACCTCAGGCACGACCGGGCGGCCCAAAGGGGTTATGCTCACCCATGGGAACATAGCTAAAAATGTCGCTTCCGTCCTCAAGTGCATACCCGTTCAACCGGAAGAGCGTTTTTTATCCCTCCTCCCGCCTTATCACATGTTCGAACGAACAGTCGAATATATCGCCCTTTCGAGCGGAGCCACGCTTATTTTCAGCGATCCCCACCACTTTCGTAAGGATCTATCCGCGCAACGGCCAAATTTCATAGCGGGTGTGCCCAGACTGTGGGAGATGTTTTATCAGGGGGTGATGGACAGATTAAAAAAGGAAAAATATTATAAGCTGATCAGCTTATTACTTACGGCCAGCAAAAACTTCATAAAATCCGGGCGGTTCATGTACCTTCCACTCCACCTTCTGGCTGACCGGCTGATATATAAAACCGTGCGGGATAACCTAGGCGGCAGACTCAGGATAGCGGTGAGCGGAGGAGGAACCCTGCCGCCCCATCTCGATGATTTTTTTGAAATGATAGGGGTAACCCTTCTCAACGGCTACGGTCTGACGGAAACCTCGCCCGTTCTTACCATAAGACGGCCGGAAGCCAACATCAAGGGCAGCGCGGGAAGACCGATACCCGGAACAGAGATAAAAATACTGGCCGAAACTGAGGAACCCGTCCCGCCCGGCAAGGCCGGGATTATCTGGGTAAAAGGGCCTCAGGTGATGCAGGGATACTTTAAGGACAAGGAGGCCACGGATAAGGTATTCAAAAATGGCTGGCTGAATACCGGCGATCTCGGCATGCTGACCCCGCAAGGCGATCTCGTCATCACCGGCCGGGCCAAGGATACTATCGTCCTTTCCAGCGGTGAGAACGTTGAACCGGAACCCATAGAAACAAGCCTGGCCTTAAGCCCGTTCATATCCCAGGCCATGCTCGTCGGACAGGACCGGAAACACCTGGGCGCACTTATAGTGCCGTATATGCAGGCTATCGAGGATTACTGCCGCGGACATAATATACTCTTTAGCGACAGAGATGAATTGATAAAACGGCCTGAGATCACCCGGCTCATCAGGGATGAGATTGACCAACTCCACAACAAAAAGGAAGGCACCCGGCCATGGGCAAAGATTATCAGGTTCCAATTAATCCCTGAAGAATGGACTACACAAAGTGGCCTTTTGACCTTTACCTTAAAAAAGAAAAGGGCGGCCATCGCCGCAACATTTCAAGAAGAGATAGAAAACCTCTACCGGTAAGGTATAGTGAATGTCATTAGTCATACGACAGCGGAGGTTCTTTACTTATATGGGCAGACACAGACATGAATTTGTGAATACATTTGATGAAGGCCAGATAGCCTTTGGCCTCAACCGGGAACTGGATGAAAAGTCCCTCATTGCCTATCTGCAAAAGTTCACCGATGACGAGCTTATGAATCTATTGGTAAAACGCTTAAGCGATGCCGAGGTCTCGGAGATGGTTGACTTTGTAACCGGAACACTCAAAAAACACCTGGCGGAGGAAGAATACCACAGGTACTTTTTAAAAGAAGAAGGGCATCACTAAGATGAATTACTTAAGAAACCGTGGTCAATTCTGACTGCCTAACGAGGCACTGCCAGCCTACCCCCGCGGACAGGCTTTAGCGTTCAATTTATAATACCCACAACCCACGAAATAAAGGAACGCCGTGCATACAGCAGCTGAAAGATACAGACTTGGATTTAGTTGGTTAATTGGATTAATTTTCATCTCAATAATTCTATTTTCAAAATCAGGTTACGAAGGGTCATTTTCATATGAAATTCTAGAATTATCCGGAGATGCATTGATAGTTATTGCAACCCTTGGACGAATCTGGGCTACCGTTTACATCGGAGGAAGAAAAGATGAAGAATTATGTCAGGATGGACCATATTCTATATGGCGAAATCCTCTGTATGTGTTCTCTTTTCTCGGTGCAGTCGGTATTATTCTTAGCTCTGGAAAGCTAATACTTCTTTTTATAATCATGCCCTTTTTTATCTATAACTATTACTTTGTTATCAAAGGAGAAGAGGCAAGACTCCTTGAATTATTTGGAAATGAATACGCTGAATACTGCAAAAAAGTCAAACGAATTATCCCAAACTTCAATAACTATTGGTCAAAAAACAAATTCGAAATTTACCCGAAGGTTTTCTTTCGTTCAATGGTTCATGCCAGTTTTTTTATGTGGTTATTCATTCTATTAGAATTTCTTGAATATTTTAAAGAAAATACAACATGGATACCAACCTTATTTTATTTACCATTTTAAAGAATAAAATCTAATCGGGTAACCGGGAGCTTTTCTCCCCCAGTCCCCATACCACCCAGCATCCGCCTGCGGCGGGCGGCGTTTACTATATTTCCGAACCTTGGGCTTTGTTATGTTGCCTGCCTGATGGCAGACAAGGGCAGATTGACAGGTTACGATTCCGCCCTTGCCTTCGGCTCGTACTTTTGCTAAGGTATCAACATATGATCGAGGCCTGGAATGGCTATTTCGGCGATTGCAATTGAGGTCCCTGACGCAGTGGACGTTAAGGTGACCGAAGACACACTATGCGTTGATCTTACTGACGGAAGAACGATCTCTGTTCCTCTGGGGTGGTATCCCAGACTTGAACACGCAAAGCCGATGGAAAGGGCAAATTGGCGGCTTATCGGAAAAGGTCAGGGGATACACTGGGAGGACATAGACGAGGATATCAGCATTGAGGGTCTCTTGGCCGGGAAGCCATCGGGTGAGAGTCAAACGTCATTCAAACGTTGGCTTCAGAGTAGAGAATCTCGGCCAGCCAGCACGTGAATACGGATCGGCAATTCCGCTACGCTCCATTGCCGGCCGGTTACGCGTGCCGCTCGGTGACAAAAAAATTGTGTGGTAAAAGCAGGTGAATAACCCAGAGGGAGAAAAAATGAAGATTGACATTGACCGTCTAACTGAGGCGGAACTTATCGAATTGAACAACAAAGTTGTCGCGCGCCTCCGCTTCCTGGCCCAGATGCGCGCACACGCACAGATGTTGCAGTTCAACATCGGTGACCGGGTGTCCTTCCAGCCACAGGGCGGGCCGCCCATAACGGGCATGTTGACTCGCTATAACAGGAAAAGTGTCACTGTTATAACGGACGACGGCCAACAGTGGAATGTAGCGCCAGGTCTCCTGAGGAAGACGGAGAGCGAAATCAATTCATGTGGAGAGGAAGCGAACGTAATCCGGTTGCACAAGAAATGACCGGAAGATGCCGCCTAAGCGCGTAACCGGGCTTCTCCCCCCCTCCAGCCCCCCACTACCGGCATCCGCCTGCGGCGGGCGGCGTTTACTATATTTCCGAACCTTGGGCTTTGTTATGTTGCCTGCCTGATGGCAGACAAGGGCAGATTGACAGGTTACGATTCCACCCTTGCCTTCGGCCAGAACTTTTGCTAAGGTATCAACACATTAGGCAGGGTTCACCCTGTTAAATTTCCCGCCGGGAACCCTATTAAACAGGGTACATGTACAGGGGGCTTGACTTCGACGAGGCTCAGTCGAGCCGCACCCCCATAAGTTCACGCCCGTGCGGGGCATACCCACAAGATATGCTCAAGGACAGCAGGCGAGTCGGCTTAAGGGTTCAGGGCCTTTATTTTATTGCATTTGATGCATGCTGTCGTGGATGCTGGTCTCCTATCATAAAAATCCCACTGGAATAAGGGAAGCTAAAAAGCAATGGATGCCCTACGTAGCGTTAACTTCTTGAAAATTCTTGTAAACCTTGATACCGTGACGCTTTAAAATGCTAGTAAGAATCATAAGGAGCAGTGCATGAGCACAGACCTTACCTTTTTCACAAACGAGCCAGACCCTTCTTGACAGGTTCAAGGTTACTATAGAACAAAATACCCGCTTCTTTGATGTCCTTGTGGGATTTTTCAGGACAAGTGGCTTCTACAAGTTATATAAATCCCTTAAGAAAACGGAGGGAATTAGAGTCCTTGTGGGCATCAGTCTCAATAGGTATGCCTACCAATTGATACAAAAGGCTAATCCCCCTTTATCCCCCTTTACTAAAGGGGGGACAGAAGGGGGATTTGGCAAAGGGGGGCGAGGGGGGATTTTTACGCCTGTCTCATAGTGAGGTAAAGGATGACTTCAAAGAAAATGTCATTTCCGAAATGGAAGACTCTCCTGACAAGCCCGAGGTCGAAGAGGGTGTATCGAGATTCATAGAATGGATGTAACACTTTAGCTGTTTGAAAAGAGCTAGTCGTCCAGAAAACGGCGCCTCGAAAATCCCCCTTTTTCAAAGGGGGAATGTAGGGGGATCCCCTTTTTCAAAGGGGGAAATGTTTCTCCTCCCTTTGGAAAAGGGAGGTTGGGAGGGATTTTAAAATACTTTTTCAAACAGCTAAACTGAT
>JBFMAZ010000020.1:0-4314 GCA_040755415.1 Thermodesulfobacteriota bacterium
CGTTGCGAGAACGATTCGGCATCGAGCTCCAAAATAGCGCTACGGCCTCTCGTCTGATCAAGGAAGCGCTGGAAGCGGGATGGATTCGACCTTACGATGAGTCTGCTTCCCGGAAGTTTATGAAGTACGTACCGTTCTGGGCGTGATCTGGAGGCCATGGGTTTGTTTGCCGGGTATTTGATGGAACGGGCTGCGGATGCCATGGGCTGCTGTCATGTCTGAGTTATAAATTTCCTGTTTTCAATGCGTTAGGCGCTACTCTGTTTATTTGACGGTTATTTGATAGGGAAAGGTCGGAGTGGAGCCGGTACGTTCTTGAAAATTATCACTTTTAGAACAATGGGTATTTAATGTCTGCCGTGATTTGCAGAAGAGGTTATTTTCGAAAAATTCGAATAGTTCAAAAAGAAGGGCGGCCGGGATGTAGCCGTAAGGACGCGGAGAAGGTATCGCACGAAGTAGCCGTAAAACTTGCTGAAAAAGAATATGAAAAGTTCAGGGTAATGCAGGACATGACCTTTGAACATGCATCTTCGTCAAGGAGCCATAATTATAAGTTGTCAATGTATTAGGAAAGTAGATCCAGATCCGGGGACGCCCTTAAGTAATTGAAGCACCACGCCTGCGGCGGACGGGGAATCTCCGTATGCAAGGTATGGACATAGTATCTGCTCGCTATGCATGTTCAATAAGTTGACATCGACAGGCGGGAAGAGGGGAGGCTGAGCAGTTCGCAGTACTAGGTGCACGATTCCGCCCTTGCCTTCGGCTAGTACTTTTGCTAAGGTATCAACATATTAGCAGGGCCTAATAAGATGAGCTGGAAATACAGCGCCTTGGCGTTATCAATGGAGGGATCATGAGCTTGGAAGAACTGAAAACGGAAGCTATGAAACTAAACCCTGAGGCACGGGCGAAACTCGCTCATGCTCTCCTGGAGAGTCTCGAAGATTTGTCCGAGGCTGAGGTCGAGCGACTCTGGGTTGAAGAGGCTATCCGGAGGGACGAAGAAATCGATTCAGGTAAGGTATCTTTGCGGCAGGCTGACGAGGTGCTAAAGGACGCGAGGTCTCGCCTTCGATGAAACCGTCGGTTCGGTTTCATCCGGACGCTGAAACCGAAGTCAACGAAGCGGCTACGTTCCTGGATCTCGAATCCCCTGGCTTGGGTACCGCCTTCCTTGACGACGTGCAGCAAGCGATCGAGGTACTGCTTTCGCACCCGGAGATCGCACCCGTCATCAAAGGGCGGGTTCGACGGAAGACCCTCCGGAAATTCCCGTACTCAATCATGTACTCGGTGGTCGGCAATCAGATCCGCGTTCTTGCATCTCACATCAGCGACGACGCCCGTTTTACTGACGACATCGCAAATAACCGTCCGGAGAACATGGATCAGGGCCGAATCACTGGCCACCTTTAGGCACAAGAAACTTAAGAGGACGTCAAGGGGGACGTTGTTGAAATTTATCACTTTTCATTTCCAAGTTTTTGAATAGCTTTGGGCGGCATACGCCTGATTTCGAAGAGCGTGGCATGTGGCAGTATGGGACGCCTGTGAAATATTGACATTTACCTGTTTTCAAAAATGACTAAGCCCGCTGTAATTTCCATGGCGACGAGAGAGGTCTGCGCAGCTTGATCTTGAATAGTCTACGAGGAATTCGGATTTGAAAAAGGGTGGACGTTATGATGTTTCCAGCTTAGTCGAGGCACAATATGAGCCGGGTTCTAACGATACGGTTCTTAGGAATCTTTTGGAAATTACTGATCCGGACGAGATGGATCGAGTGGAGGTACAGGCTGGTATAGATAGAGATTACAAACTGATGGGGGAAATTTTTTCTGAGATTATCGAGGTTAACCTTGCTGTTTCTTAACCTGCCTGGGTTCCTCTGGCGAGGTCAGCGTCCGGATAATGGATTCGACAGTAGTTTCCGTTTCGATAGCAGTGGAACTGGATACATTGGTAATCAGGGCCTTCCGGTATTTCACCGGAATCCGCAGATAAGGATTGGTTTCTATCAATGGTTTCTTCCTCACAAAATTAATATACCATAAAATGGCGGCAAATCTAACGGAAAATACAAGGCCGTCAAGCGCTGGTGGCTGCGGTGAATAACTGGGAAAACTAGGGCAATGGAGCGGACGCCGGGACATTTTTGAAAATTGTCATTATGGAACTGAAAGCGGGAGCCTTTAGGTAATTGAAGCTCCCCCAGCAAGCTGCGGGGAATCTCCGTATGCCATGTTCAAGATGGACGAATGATCTTGCTGATATTGAGGGAATAATGGCTCTATACAAGGCGGCTCTGGACTGGTCAATTATTGAGGAGTATTTTGTCTTGTTTGGTCTGGAGGATAGCAGACCGGGTTATGAAGTTATAGGGGCAGGGTACGTATGGGATTCGATGGAGGTCGGAGGTGATCCGATTTTGTGTGCTGGCTAGTGGCAGTAAGGGAAATTCTACATACCTGGAGTCTCACGGAGTTCGCTTCCTGGTCGATGCGGGATTAAGCGCAGCGGAAATCACGAGGCGCTTAAATGCCATCGGGGTTTCTCCGGATTCTCTGAGCGGTGTTATTGTGACCCATGAACATAATGATCATATCCGCGGGGTCGGTTCTCTCTCGCGCCGTTTTGACCTGCCCGTTTATATGACATCTGCTACCCATCAGGCCGCAGCCAGATACCTGGGCCGGATAAAAGAGGTGTGTACTGTCAAAAGCGGCCGGTCTTTTACTATCGATAGCATTACCGTTCACCCCTTTTCTATCCCGCATGACGCCGCTGATCCGATCGGCCTTTGTGTCAGTAACACCCGGGTTAAGGTGGGTATCTCCACGGACCTGGGGATGGTTACGCGCCTGGCTTCCAATGAACTAAAGGGCTGCCAGGCCGTGATTATGGAGGCCAATCACGACCCGGAGATGCTGGAGTATGGCCCTTATCCGTGGCATCTGAAACAGAGAATAAAGGGGCGGTTAGGCCATTTATCAAATTGTCAAACCTGCCAGTTGCTGGAAGAGATACTCCATCCCGGGTTGCAGCACGTAGTCCTGGCCCATTTGAGTCAGGTGAATAATCACCCGGAGAAGGCCTATCAAACCGTCAAAAATTTCCTTAAACAGTCTTCGGCTACTACCGCTCTTTCGCTATCCTGGCAGGATCGGGTGGGGAAGTTAGTGGAGATAACCTAACTAAGGCTTTTTACGAATTCATCAATACCGCAGAGATCGCCCCTACTTCTTCTGGGGCAGGATCAGAGTTTTGGTGCTATAACGTTCCGGGTCCAGCACAATCTGTTTAGCCAGTCTCTTGGCCGGATTGATAACAATCGGCCCTAATAAATTGGCGGTCATGTCCTGAGGCCGGTCTTTAGGTATGGTCACGATAGCCAGCAATTCCAGTTCTTCGATTCTTCCTGCACTGAGACCCTCCACAAGTGCGGAGCTTATCGGAACATCATAATCCGGCTTAACTATAAGTGCGTTAATAACCACAAAGGCCAGGGCAGGATCGTCTAACGACTGGTACCATAAGAAAGGCGAATTCTCCTTGTGTGGCACCAGGATATAATCCTTATAACCCGGGAAACCCAGGACTCCGCCGGGCATATGTATGACATTTTCCCGGGGTACTTCAATCTCACCGAATCTTGTGGTCTTAAGTTTTATCTTCTGCTCTTCGTCAACCG
Source organism: Thermodesulfobacteriota bacterium (assembly GCA_040755415.1). Taxonomy (GTDB): domain Bacteria; phylum Desulfobacterota; class QYQD01; order QYQD01; family QYQD01; genus QYQD01. Next base: position 3,698 of record JBFMAZ010000020.1, read on the forward strand.
GTCTAAATTTCAAATTAGTCTCAGTTTTCATCCTTACCGCCTTCTTTTTCTTCTTTCCAAACCGATGAAGCCTGATTTAAATCAAGTGGCGCCTCCCGCGCCGCATACTGATTCTCAAGCTGAATAATTCTATAGACTTCCTCACGGTGTACCGGCGCATGGGGAGGGGCTTCTATTCCTAATCTGACCTGTTTCCCCTTTACATCTACTACATAGACACGAATATCATCGCCAATAATTATACTTTCGCCTTTTCTCCTCGTTAATACCAGCATTCACCCTCCATGGTGAGAAAATCACCTGTTATCACCGATTTTCGCAGATTTTTAACCGTCATTTCGGTATAAGGTTTTATGTTTCCTTTACTGGAACTGGATGTTCAGTTTAACGCCATCGAGCCAGGAGATGGTCTGCGGCAGCCGTTGCCACGGGACGTTTCTCAGAATTGGATTATGGGCTTTACGAGGATAAGAAATGAGGATATCCCCGTCCCTGATTTTTACCGTTGCCTTACCCCTGACAAAGTGGCGGTAAATCTTCTGGGCGTCACATTGTTCAAACCCCCGGAGCTTCTGGGCAAACATACTGTAGAGGGTATCGGCGATCATGGTCAGCAG
>JBFMAZ010000021.1:0-4736 GCA_040755415.1 Thermodesulfobacteriota bacterium
AAATCCGAAACAAATCCGAAATCAAAATGTCCAAATGCCAAAAACATAATTGTTTGTAACACGTTAGCTGTTTGAAAAGAGCTAGTCGTCCAGAAAACGGCGCCTCGAAAATCCCCCTTAATCCCCCTTTTTCAAAGGGGGAATGTAGGAGGCCCCCTTTTTCAAAGGGGGAATGTAGGAGGCCCCCTTTTTCAAAGGGGGAATGTAGGAGGCCCCCTTTTTCAAAGGGGGAATGTAGGAGGCCCCCTTTGAAAAAGGGGAAAAGCGTTTCCCCTCCCTTTGGAAAAGGGAGGTTGGGAGGGATTTTAAAATACTTCTTCAAATAGCTAAGCTGATACAATTGGTTAACATTTTGAATTTTGGTCATTTAAATTTGTTTCGTATTTCGTGCTTCGAATTTAGAATTTGTCCGCCCTTGCGGTGAATATCCGCCTCAAAACCTCTCGAAATTCTGGTCACTTTGTTTATCCAGATCAAGAATAACGCCTGTAGCATCCTGGCTCCTCGCGGCCGTCTGGCCCCATTCCGCACGTCCCGGCGCATCTACGACCGAAGCGACAGTCAGGTCCTTAACCGGTTCTGTCCTGGGTTTTCGTTTGAGCTTCCCGGTCAGGCCGACAAAGTTTCCGGCGCTTACTTTTCGCTCCAGTGTCTTCTTATTGCTTCTCTTCCGCCCTCCCAGCCGCTCGATAAACATATCCACGTTGCGCTGCATCTCAAGCACCTGCGAAGACGTCTCTTCACTGGTGGAGGCTAGTTCCTCGGAAGCGGCGGAGTTTGCCTGCACCACCTGGTCGAGCTGCTGAATGGCCTGGGTGACCTGGCCGATACCGCTGGCCTGCTCCCGGCTGGCCGCATTTATTTCCTGGACGAGTTCAGACGTCTTCTGGATAGCGGGGACCAACTCTTCCACCAGCTTGCCGGCATGTTCGGCCACCTGGAGGCTGCCGCCTAAAAGGTTGGCAATCTCCTGGGCCGCGATCTGGCTCCGTTCCGCCAGCTTCCTCACCTCGGAAGCGACCACGGCAAAGCCCTTTCCATGTTCACCGGCCCGAGCCGCCTCGATAGCGGCATTCAGGGCCAGGAGGTTGGTCTGGCGGGCGATCTCTTCGATTACGCTCGTCTTCTCGGCAATCTGCTTCATAGCCATAACCGCCTGGGTCACCGCCTGTCCGCCTTCGCCGGCGTTACCGGCCGCCTTGGTAGCCATAGCCGCAGTCTGGCCGGCATTATCCGCATTCTGCACTACCGAGGCATTCATCTCCTCCATGGAGCTGGACACCTCTTCGATGCTCGCCGCCTGTTCTGTGGCCCCCTGTGAAAGACCCTGGGCCGTAGCGGAAAGCTGTTCCGCGCCTGCCGCCACGTTTTCCACCGCTTCCCCTATACTCAATGCCGCCTGTTTGAAGCTCCTTATCCCGAGGATGATAAAGATGTTCACAATCACGGCCACCACCAGGGCTGCCCCGGCTACCGCCATCAGCAGGTTCCGGCCATATTCCACGTCCTTATCCGACGCCAGCTTGGCCGCCTCTACCTCCCTTTCCACCACGGCCACGATCTTCTCCGTACCGGCTATGGTTTTATCAATAACCGTATCCAGTTGGGTATCGAGCATCTGGACTTCCCTGGTCAGGCCGCCCCGGCCCTGGGTCAAGATCTGGCTGATAATCTTTTCCGACACGCCGAAGGAATTGCGAAACTCTGCCAGATGTGTCTTGACCTCGGCAGAGGCGATCCGGTCCAACTCTCCCGTATGCTCGCTGACCTCGGCCATTTCCTTCTTGATTTCACCGGCCAATTCATCTCTCTCGGCCGTAGTCTCCGCGGTCAGGAACTCCATAACCCCCCAGCCGGTATTGGCAAGATGCAGTTGCAGTTCTTTAGCTACGATGGCGCGCTTCATGATGACATCCGAGATGTTCATCAGATGCCCGTCTATGGCCTCCATCTGCCTGATGCCGGTAAAACTGACTACCCCCAGGGCGATTACCAGAAAAACAAACGCCCCGATAAGCTTTGGTCCTACTGATACTTTCATTTTTCTACCTCCTTGTATTTCTTAGGCTCACCGCAAAGACGCGAAGCTATAAATCCGAAATCCTAATATCGAAATCCGAAACAAATCCGAAATCATAATGCTCAAATGACCAAGTCGTAATTGTTTAGAATTTTGAATTTTGGTCATTTAAATTTGTTTCGTATTTCGTGCTTCGAATTTAGAATTTCTTTATACTTTGCGCCTCTGCGGTGAATATCCCCCTCAAAACCTCTCAAAATCCCGCCCATCGTTATCCGGCTCCAGGATTAAATCCACCGCTTTCGGTCCTGCCTGCCCCGGATGATCCCCGGTTGAACTATTGACTTTCTTCCCCTGTGCTTGTGTCACAGGCCCGACGGCCGGACTCAACTGTATCGCGGGGGAAGGAGCCGTTGGGCGTTTTACGTGCCTGATCCCGGCATGCACGGCTGTCTGCCGGTCACCCTCGCCAACTTTGAAAAACTCTGCTACACTTAGCAATTGTTCCGCCTGGGCGGAGAGCTCTTCGGAGGAACTGGCTACCTCTTCCGCACCACTGGCATTCTGCTGCACCACCTGGTTAAGTTGTTCAATAGCCTGAGTGACCTGTTCAATCCCCCGGGCCTGCTCTCCACTGGAGGCACTGATCTCCTGAACAAGCTCGGCGGTCTTCTGTATATTGGGAACCAGCTCGGCCACCAGGCTGCCGGCGCTTTCTGCAACCTTGACGCTGCTGCCGGAAAGGTTGGCAATCTCCTGGGCCGCGGTCTGACTGCGTTCGGCCAGCTTTCGTACCTCGGCCGCCACCACGGCAAAGCCCCGTCCATGCTCCCCGGCCCGGGCCGCCTCGATAGCCGCATTTAAGGCCAAAAGGTTGGTCTGTCTGGCGATTTCTTCGATGACCGTTATCTTTTCCGCAATCTGTTTCATGGCCCCTACCGCCTCCACCACCGCCTTGCCGCTTTCCTGGGCGCTGGCGGCCGCCTTGTCTGCAATAGAAGCCGTCTGTTTGGCGTTGTCAGCGTTCTGGACAACCGAGGCATTCATCTCCTCCATGGAGCTGGATACCTCCTCGATGCTTGCCGCCTGTTCGGACGTGCCCTGGGACATCTGCGTGGCCGCGGCATTGAGTTCCTCGCTGCCTGCAGCTACCTGCTCGGCCACTGTCCGCACATTGACGGCAAAACCGGTAAGGTTATCGATCATGCTGTTCAGGCTGTTCTTGATCTCATTAAAGTCGCCCTTATAATCATCTGTGATCTTTGCCGGGAGGTCGCCTCTGCTAATCTGACGGACGTATTCGGCTGCGGTCTTCAAGGGGCCGATTACAGCATCGAGGGTATCGTTTATGCCGTGGATAATCTTTCCATAATCACCACCAAACTTTCCGGTATCGCCGCGGGTATCGAGTCTTCCTTCCACCGCAGACCTGGTGAGTTGGTCTATCTCGGCAAGCAGGCCGTTTAATTGCGCCACCATCTTCTTAAATGATGCGGCCAGGTCACCGGTCTCGTCCTGGCTCTTGACCTCTATGGAAACCGAGGTATCGCCTGCCGCCAGTTTATCAGCAACGTCACGAAGCTGGTTGACTGGTCTGACAATACGACGAGCGATAAGTATGCCTACAACAGCAGTTATTAAAACGGCTAAAGACAAGATGACGATAACGCCCATATTGACACGTTTGATCGAGGTAACAATGGCCTCCATACTCTCATGCACTTCTTTGGTCTGTGATTCCACCAATGGATTGAGATTGCGCCACAGGGCCTCTGCTGCCTCATCGAACTCGGCCATCAGCTTGTTTCCGCCGGCCGGCCCGTGCTCTATGTAAGCCTGGGCCATCTTTTTCCCGGTGGCATGATATGCGTTAAATTCTGCTTCCAGTTTCTTCAGGTGTTCCAATCCCTCCTGGTTGTTTTCCTCGGTGAACATCTCCCTGAACTTATTCAGCCCGGCTAAAAAAGATTGTCTGTGCCCCTCTGCCTTATCAAAACCGTCATTCAGGCCGTCCTGCGCCCGCGTGGCCGAGATATCCGATAGCCACTGCTGTACCTGTATAACGTCCACCTTCATCTGCTGGGCGGTCTCGTGAAAGACGATGCTCTCGTCCTTTGTCAAGGTCGACCTTGATTCTACATCCCGATTGGCAAAATAGGCCCATCCCCCGATGATCAGCATAGAAAGCAAGGGGATGACAAAACCAACGGCCAATTTTGTACCTATTTTTACTTTCATCTTTCTACCTCCTTGTATTTCTCACCGCATTCTCACCGCAGAGACGCGAAGCTATAAATCCGAAATCCTAATATCGAAATCCGAAACAAATCCGAAATCAAAATGTCCAAATGCCAAAAACATAATTGTTTGTAACACGTTAGCTGTTTGAAAAGAGCTAGTCGTCCAGAAAACGGCGCCTCGAAAATCCCCCTTAATCCCCCTTTTTCAAAGGGGGAATGTAGGAGGCCCCCTTTTTCAAAGGGGGAATGTAGGAGGCCCCCTTTTTCAAAGGGGGAATGTAGGAGGCCCCCTTTTTCAAAGGGGGAATGTAGGAGGCCCCCTTTGAAAAAGGGGAAAAGCGTTTCCCCTCCCTTTGGAAAAGGGAGGTTGGGAGGGATTTTAAAATACTTCTTCAAATAGCTAAGCTGATACAATTGGTTAACATTTTGAATTTTGGTCATTTAAATTTGTTTCGTATTTCGTGCTTCGAATTTAG
>JBFMAZ010000022.1:0-64363 GCA_040755415.1 Thermodesulfobacteriota bacterium
CCCATAATCCAATTCTGAGAAACGTCCCGTGGCAACGGCTGCCGCAGACCATCTCCTGGCTCGATGGCGCTAAACTGAACCTCCAGTTCCAGTAAAGGAAGCATAAAACCTTATACCGAAATGACGGTTAAAAATCTGCGAAAATCGGTGTTTAGCTTTTCTTTCAGCTCAAAAGATTCTTCTATTAGTTTAAGATCAACAGGCAGCCATTCATCTCGTAAGTTCTTTGAGTAATGGAAAGGGGCTACCAGGAAGTTTGTTTCCCATTTCAATTGCCAGTTCAGGACATCAGCGGCATATTTCTTTACCGATTCTATGTTTGATAACTGTTTAGGGGTGATTCTATTATAACGATCATAGACGTACGGTAGGTTAAGCAATCCCTTGGTGTCGGTAAACTGTGAGTAAGCAAGCCTGTTGGTTGATGGATCAAAGAAATAAGGGATATTAAAAGCGTTCAAATCCGCAATTTGATTTTGATATTGCGGCAAATAATTCGCCGGATACTCTATGCCGTAAATCTTCCCGCCTGTTTTAACAAAAGACTTCAGTTCATTTTTTTCTGTATGCAGCAACCGTATATAAAACTGTTTTTCCGGGAACGATTTATCTTCTTCTGTATGCAGGGGCATTGCGACCTGAAGCAGAGGAATATCAAGAATAACCTGTTCCAGTTCCTTTGCATCTTTGAATGGTCTGAGATAAGGCTGTTTTTCGAGTAATTTAAGGATAATGTTTTCAAACGAATTGGATATGTCAGGGAATTTCTCACTGACCCTCTTGGGGGGGTTGTTTTACAATGTTATTGAGAAGAACGAAAACGTTTTCTCCCTGAAATGGATATTCTTCCGTACAGATAAAATAAAGCAGGACGCCGAAAGAGTAGAGATCGCTTCTGTAGTCTACTCCCTTGCCTTCTATCATTTCCGGAGACATAAACAAAGGAGTTCCGACAATCTTCCCTTTGGTCGTTACGGTACTGTAATCAAGCATTTTAACAAGACCGAAATCGAGCAGTTTAACCGCGCCGTTATCCGTAATATAAACGTTTGCAGGCTTGAGGTCTCTGTGAAGTATATTAATTTTATGAATATCGTGAAGACCTCTGAGTATCTGTGAAAAAAGGTCCTTCATCTTATTTTCATCCGCGATTAACGATTTTCGATTCCGCTTGAGGTAACGGGCAAAATCCATTCCTTCAATAAATTCCATAATGATGTAGTAATGCTCTATTGATTTATCTATCCATGTGCCGCTTTCGTAATATTTGACAACAAACTCGCTTTTAACCTTTTGTAGTGACCGTATTTCTCTTTGAAATCTTTTGAACCCTTCTGACTGAATTTCCTGACCCATGGCTTCGGGTTTCAGGATTTTCATGGCATAAATAGACCTGTCCTTTTGCACCTTATAAGTATGCCCGAATGCCCCGCTACCGAGAGAGTCGATAATCTTGAAACCGTTAAATTCCCTGCCTATCATTCATTTCGCTCCTTGTATTGCCCTCCTTCATTTTCTCCTCAATCACCCTGGCCAGTTTCGGATAACGGCGGAAAAACCAGTTTTCCACCTCTTTAACGTCATCCTCATTGAGGTTATACATCTCATACACCAGCCGGTCTATCTCTACCTGCTCGTTGGTCATGTAGTCATAGCGGGGGTCGGATTTTTGTTTGGAGATGATGGAGGAGACGAGGGGAATGAGTTGCCATTTATCCGCAATCCTTAACGGCAAAACGGTGGTTGCATCACCTTCCGCCTGGACAGTGTGACAAACGAAATTCTTAAAGAGATACCGAACGACCTTAGAGTTGAGTTCGCCCAAAAGCTCAAAGGTATTATTTTTCGTAAAAACGCCATCGCTTTTGCTGTCGAAAATTGTATTGACACCCACTCTAAATGTTGGCGCATAATTGCCCGTTCTTGAAAATGTCAAATAATTACGGAAATAATAAGTTGGATTTCTGATGACTGAGGCAATCGTTTTTTCATCCTGACTTCTTATCTTCTTCTTTTCCTTATACCGCCTTATCCTATCTGCAACTGACAAGGTTTGCATTCTCTTTACGGCATCTTCGGACCAATCAATATAATAGTCAGTCGGCACATAGTAATTGGGAAGCCAGCCTTCTCCAACATTAGAGGACCCGCCTTTGTCGTAAGGCACATAATAGCGGCCACCAAAATAGCGTTTACCCGATTTTGTTGATATACCCTTTGCAATAATTTCTTTTCTTAACGAGGCATCGTTATTAATCTTTTCCAATTCACTATTTTTTAAAATAAGACTGCAATTAACGACCTCATAGTTTCTTGCCGCCCCTTCAATAACTTCCTTAGCTTGCCGTAAATAATGTTTGTTGTCTCCTGTCTGAAGTCCAGCGAGCACATCGGCGATATCTCCCAGCTTCACCAACTCCAACTCCTTCCCGTTAAACTCCACCGAATAAACTGGTAGGTCACCTTCCCGCCTGAGATTGTTTTTGATATTTCCTACATCTCTCATTAGTCCAAAGAGCTTAGGAGACGCGATGAAGAAGGAGTGGTTGGAAAATCTGGGGATGAGCTTCTGGCGGTAAGCAAAGATGGCCATGTCCCGGTCTGACCAGATGGTATAGCCGTCTTTGGTCTCATCAAAACTGTCCTGCTCTATTAGTATTTCAAAGGCGGCTTCGAGTTCGCCCTTTTCGATAGAGAGGGGTGAGAAGTCAGCGGAAAGTATCCAGTTGTCCCCGCCTCCAAATCCCCCCATCCCCCCTTTACTAAAGGGGGGCGAGGGGGGATTATATGGCGCGAGCCTTTTATTGAATGAATATACGCCCACATTTACCGTGGCACCAAAGGTATCAGATGGACAGGAGATGAGATACTGGCAGTCGGTCTCGGAAAGGAGCTTATCTCTTAAAGGCTTATGTGTCCGGATAGTCTGCCAGGTGTCAGACATTATGTAACAGAGCGTGCCTCCGGGCCGAACGATCTTAAGCCCCAGCGCGGTAAAGACCCCATAGCTGTCCTTATTACCCAGCTCAAATTCTTTTTTTACCGCATCAGATACCTTAACTCCATAAGGCGGATTGCCTATTACGATATCAAATCCTTCCCGCATCCCCAGCACATCAAAGAAGTCCAGACCCCAGTTGAAGGTCTGGAATAGATCATCCGCCCCCTGTATATGCCTTTCGATAGCTTCGATCTCCTGTCTTATCTGCTCCTTTTTCTTCTCCTGTTGTTTTGTAAACAGGGTCACTTCTTCCGCAAAGGCAAACTTGCCCGAACTCAGACCTTTAAGTTCTTCCAGCCTTCTTTTTCGGAGGTCTTTTAAAAACCAGGCAAAGAGCGCCTTTTTTGCCTGGCCTATTTTATCTTTCTGAGCTTCTTTCTTTTCCTTGGTGGGAATGGATTCATATTCTTTCTTGAGCGCGATGAACTTATCCATGAGGTCAAAGCCGGTTTTATCGAGCCTGACTTTTCTCTCTATATCAAAACTGAATTCGCCGATTTTTGAGATAAGACTGTCCCCCTCAATGATGTGGTAATCAAGGTTTGGTAGGGGCGGTATGTCTTTTATTTTCTCTACATTTAAATCCACTATCAAAGAGAGCCATAGCCTCAGATTAGCCAAGTTTACTGCCCTTGGCTGGATGTCAACGCCGTAGATATTGTTTTCTATAATATTGCGTTTAAGCCTATAGCGGTAATCCGGCTTTCCCGCTTTGTCCGGCACTGTGATCCTGTCAATAGACTCGATAACCTCCACCATTTTAAGCAAGATGCCCACCGGAAAAGCGCCCGAACCCACTCCCGGATCTACGATCTTTATACCGAACAGCCTCTCTTTAATGGCTTGCAGGTCATCTTTGTTTAACCCATCTGTCTTAAGGTTGAAAACCAGTTCCTTTAGTTTACTCCTCTTGTCTGGATACGCCTCTGCCAGATAGTTGAGAAGGGATTCCTTCACCATAAAGGAGACTATGAACTTTGGCGTATAATAACTGCCGGTCCCTCGTCTGGCATCAGGAATGTCTTTGTACTCAGATTTTTCCAGGCCGAGAATTAGCTGTTCGAATATCGTCCCCAACATTTCGGGGTCGATGGCAACTTCCTGTTCAAACTCCGTGTCCTCACGCACGGTAAAATTATAGCTTTCGAGAAGGTCTTCAAATACCGCCTCAAAGGCACTATTCGGTATGATAATTTTATCTTCTTGAGAATCGAATTCAAACAGTCCGCCATTCAGGAAGGGTACCTTTTCGAACCTTCTTTCCTTGAAATCGGGATCAGAGAGTCTCTTGAAAAGAGGAAGCAGGAAGTCTTTGTAATATTCTCCTGTCTGGTTTTTAAAGCTTTCATATAGAAATTTGGGGTTCTCACTCAGAAAACTCTTTTTCTGGATGTAATAGAGGAAAAAGAGCCTGTTGAATATGTTCTGGGTCAGGACATCTGACACCTCTTCGCTGAGACGGTTCTTGTTCTTGAGAACCTCTCTGAATCCCTTATAATAATGGACGAAGTCTTTATAAAACTCTTTGGTAACTTCCTGGACATTGAAGGCCTTGTTGCATTTCTCGTGCACTATAATGGCAGAGTCATCGTCCGAAACCTCTATAAGGGCCAGTCTTTCCGATGCAGTGCGTAAGCGTTCAGTTTTTCCGACAATAATCCTTCTAAAGGGCCTGATTTTTCTCTCAAGTTCTTCCTTTTCAAGCTTTATGTGTTTTAAGTTTGTAAAGTGCCATTCTTGATATTCGGGGTCAGTAAATATCACTATTGAATGGGGATAGTGCTCTGCTACTTTTTCGGCAATAGGCCGCTCTCTCCCTTTGAGCAATCCGGCTATTTCACACAGGAGCACATAGAATTCATCCTGTTTGGCAATGACGCTGAGCGACCGGACTCCGTCTTTTAGTCTTTCCTTAAGAATAGGAAAAACATTTCCACTGGATGTATGAAAATTTAACTCTTCCGCCAGGAAGCCCTGAAGACGGTCGAGCGAGCCATTTGCAATGAGTGATTCAAGCCAAGTTTTTACTTTCTGTGGATCGGCCAACCAGCGCCTCCTTCAGATTCCTCGTACTTAAAGGATCAACCCCTTCCTTGAAATACCTGCTATTAGCCTGATGTTTGAGAAGATAAACCGTCTTATCCTCGCTCACACAACGGTTAAAAATGTTTTCGAGATAACCGTTGGGGTTGATATACAAGAAAAGGAACCTTTTTATAAAGCCCAGAATAAGCTCATCCCGCATAATGACAAATCTTTTCTCTATGCGCCTCTTATCCAGCAACGGTGAGATAATAAGGAGCTTTTCTGATTCCATCAGTAGAGTCAGATATGCGGGCAGTTTGAATTGTTCGATCCCCTTGGCCAGGAAATAAATAATGTTAGCCTGTCCCTCTCTCTTGTAATTTTTTAAGACCCTTTTTTCCATAGCTGATTGCCACCCGCCAGCTATGGCGACCGGAAGTTTAAGTATCTCTGTAAAGACTTCGTTTGCGGTATGATAGATAGACAGAGGAATTTCTCTGGAGCAAAAAACAGCCATTGGTGATTGTTCAAGAAGGGATATATTCCCACAAGAATAAAATGGGTGGTTTTTATTTATATGGCTACAAATCATATCAGGGCTTGTGCTCACAATCTCAAGAGGCCGTCTTTTCAAGGACTTGGCGCAACCGATGGGAACGTTGATTCTTACGTTGCATAACTCCATTCCCGTCTTTGATCGTTTAAAAATCGGCGCAAATAAGGGTCAGGCGTTAATCTTGCTCTCTAGCCCTTCCTTTTTGTACGCCCCGGTCGAAGATACGCCTGGGAGTACGTATCTTCAATGGGAACCTTAACCCGTTGCAAACAGACCCCCACCCTTTTTCTCCAGCCACTTCCGCGCCATCTTTATTCCCTCGCCCTTTGCAATACAGCATCCGCGGTTATGAATCCATGATGGATTCAGGACAGTCGACGTTCGTGCAAAACGTACATAAAACCGGGTGCCATTCTTAAAAAAGCCATGACTTTGATATCAAGCTATACAAGCCTTTTAAATTGAATCCTTAGTGTTTTTCCTTCCTTAACGGCTGCCCTAAAGGTGTTTTCAAGATGTCTCGGATACAACCCTTTTCCGTGATATCCTGCGCTTCGAAGGGCATTTTCAAGACTGATTGATTTCTGCTCAATTTCCATGTAGGAAATAAGCTTAATGGCAGCCCGGTCGCAAGAGCAAAAGGTTATTTCTTCTTCATTTTGGATTAAATAGGCTATCGACGTGGACTCTCCGGGATTTATCCCTAATCCCGCCTCTTTTGCTTCCCTTTGTACCTTTCTCAAACTTTCAAGATCAACATCATCAATTATTGTGACATCTTTAATGTCAACATCTATTTTTGCCCCGTCTTTTTTGTAATATCCTGCCTCCTCAAAAACAGTTCGAGTCAGGACGACATCATAGGCTTTGTTTATTTTTCCGAACAAACCAAGAGTATGGAGGTCAATGACGACGTCGGCATCAAGCAACAGCAATTTTCGCATAGCTCTCTTCACCAAATCCAACAGCCGCAAGATAATCGTCTATCTCAGCCCGGTCTATTTCCAGATATTCGGCGAAAGTGCCTCGTGATATCTTGCCCTCCATCAGGCATCTGCATGCAAGAGATATAAATCGTGAAGGGAACTTGGACGGCCTCTCTTTGCCATATAACCCTTTGCGCATATCGCGATCGAGATCACGGAAATTCGGGTTGTCCAGCACTTTTTGTGCCGTGAGTTTTTTAATTATTTTCAGATTGACGAGCCTCCAGATAACGGCTTCTGTTGAGACACCGAACTCCTTGGCCAGTTCGATGATATCAACTATTCTGATCTCGTTGTCAGTAGCCGTCTCTTTGAGGGCCTCGCGGAGATGGTTTTCAGGCAAGAGCAGGCTTGAAGCAAAGATGTCTGCGTATTGTTCCGGCCTGGTTTTTGTTGTGCCAGTGCCAATTTCTTCAGGAGAAAAAACATCCCAGGTTATAATATGAAATAACTCATGTGCCAGATCAAAATTTCTTCTCCAAGGGGCATCATTGGCGTTGATGAGAACGCCTGCCCCTACGGTATTATCCACGACACTGGCTCCGGAAACTCCGTCTCCCAAAGGTAAATGAAGGACTTTGAAGCGAAGCCTATTTTCGAGTACATTAAGCAGGTTCGAAGAGGGGCGGGAACCCAGGTCTAATAAATTGTGAATCTCAGCGCCAAGTTTATCGGCCTGCTCAAAGCCGTTATAAGAGAAATCATCCCGATCATAATTTTTCTGGATATCTTTCCACCGCCGCTTGAGTCCAAGCAGGTGTTCCAGGTTACTGTAGTTTTGAAGAAAAGAAAAAAATTGTCGCTGTACTTGATTTACGTCTGTTTTTGCTGTTTTTCTCCATAAGGGAGCAGGATCAGGGGCAATGTCGGATTCCAGGAAATAGTCCAGACTCCTGCCATATAAACGGGCCATCATAATTAATTCATGGGCATTTACCTTCCTCGCGCCTTTTTCAACGGCAGAAAGAGTCTGATAGTTTTTAAACCCAAGTTTTTGAGCTGCCTGGGTGATAGAAAAGCCTGCGGTCTCTCTTGCGGCTAAAAGCCTTTTTCCCAGGACATCTCCTCCCTTTTCTCTGGCGATCATGACATACTCCCTCAATAATGATTTCTTATATTACTATTAATTATATCGGCAATTATATAAGAAATCTTTACTAGGTGTCAATCGTTAACTAAATTAATGGCTCTTCCTTGGAGATGCGGCACGTTGTTTCTTACGTTGCATAATTTCATTCCCGCCTTTGATAGTTTAAAAATCAACGCAAATAGGGGGGCAGTTCTTTAATTTTGCCCTCTAGCCCTTCTTGTACGCCCCGGTCGAAGATACCCGCCCCTGGCGGATGTCGCAGATTCGCCGTTTGTGTGGAGGATCGAAGATGCGCCGTGTGCGTGCGCATCTTCGTAAGGTAATGCTTGAATGGTCCGGTAATGCTGGAGGGTCCTTTCAGGTTGATAGCCTTCGGCATACAATAAGATGGTGCATAGTTTGAGTGCGGCGTTATAGGCGATTCCAAACCGCCAGTCATCTGAAATGCTTTCCTTTGCGTCCATCAAATCACGGTCTACGATCTTTAACAGATTCGTAATTTCCTTTGTGGTGGTGGTGACGCAGCCATCCATTATCAACCCATTGCTGCAAGCTTATCTTCATTACCTATGATAAAGATTTTAGGTGATGCCAGCACTCGTAAAATAAAATGATCCCCGGAGGTCTTTCGCTTTACGAACTCTTCTTTAGTCAAGATATGCGGGTTAATTTCCCTGCCGATTTGGTCCGGCACTCCCGTTAGCATGCCGGTTAATTTTCTCAGCCCCACGTCTCCAATGACCATTAAATCCACATCACTTGCAGCCCCCTCCTCATGACGGGCCATAGATCCAAATACGAAGGCAGTTTTGATTTCAGGATCTTGTTTGAGTACGTTCTGAATGACATCTACCAGTCCGGTTGTCTTCAGGACAAGGCTGCGAATATCGGGATAGAGAGGATGCGCTTTATTGGCCCGGTAATAAAGACGGTTCCCGTCCTTTTGCCTCTGTATCAGATCAAGGCTTAACAGTTTTTGCAACTCCGGCCGCACCGTCCCGATAGTAAGCCCTGAACGTCTCTCAATCTCCCGCACGTGCAAGGATAGGTCAGCCGGTCCGAAAAGCATCCGAAAAATCTCGGCCCGAACCTTGGATGATAGGATTTTCGCCAGTATATTCATAATGAATGCTTATACCATACAACTGAATGCTTATGCCATACAATTTTCCCTTTTTTCCCTTTTTCTCCAGCAACTTCCCTAATCGGCGGGGCGTTCTTTCATCCGGCGCCATTCGTTCGCTTTGTTCATTCGAGACCCCAAAGTACGCAGGCAGAAACGAGCAGAAGCAAAAATACAACGACTCATCTCCAGACCAAGTTGAGGTCAGGGGACTAAGCAATCTGAAAGGACTGCCCTAAAGGCTTAAATTCAGCTACTTCGTGACGTTTCAACTTGTCCCGAATCTGCTCAAAACGTCTGACCGTCTCTTGCGAGTACAGTCGTTCCCCACAGTGAAGGCAGACCTCAGCACGTACTTTAAGCACCGCAGTGTGAAGCCCGCCGCGAAGCAGTTTCTCAACCTCTTTTTCGACCATTTCACCCCCACATACGGGGCACTTATTAAATGGCATCATGTTTCGGTCTCCTCTCCCGCCAATTGATCCACCGCGTTGGATCGGGGCGATAGACAGTAATCAGCACAGCCCATTGATTGTCCTTATTATACGCCCATACGCTGTGCACCGGTTCACCGACAAAAGCATTACCGTAAATCAAACAACTGCGTTTTCATTTCTGGCCTGTCTTTGAGTAATAATAAATGGAAAATATCATGGGATTAAACGAATGGTCAAGGATATTTCCGGCTTCAGTGAACGGATATATGGACGCGCATTGCTCCCTTAGACGTCATGTAAAGAAGGCAACTGGCTTCTGGATAGGGCCATGCTTGCAGGTACGCCAGACATCCCGGATGTAGGTTTTTTCAAAGACTTTGATTAAAGGCCTTGACCGGGGGGCTTGCGGAGGATTCGGTGAATTATTCCTCCTTTTGTGTAGCATTTTTGAAATAGCATAAGTGCTTGATAATTAAACCTCTTTCTTTCTATCTTCCAGCAATGCCCTGGTCATCAAAGGGGTCAATTTTCGTTGACAATCTACAGCTCCATGCCTGATAATCAAACCGCAAAATTGTTATTTACTAAGGAAGGTCTGATTAATACCCATTTGTGTCGTCATTGCGAGGAGCGTAGCGACGAAGCAATCTCTAACTACTCGATTTGTCTGAAGAATAGATTGCTTCGCTTCGCTCGCAATGACATTTTAGATAATTATTACTACGGCAATTAAATATATAAACTTGCCAAATCCCCCCATCCCCCCTTTCCAAAAGGGGGGTGAGGGGGGATTTAAGTTTTTAATTGCCGTAGTAATAATCAGAGTTTCCCTAACCGGAACGATAAGCCGGTCAAACAGATTTGTATGGACTTGTCTCCTGGTTTCGGGGTCCCGTTTGTTTCTGACAAAACTACAGCACTCTAACAGGAGGGCATCTTCAATCAATTTTCTCTTAAATCGCTTTCGAACAAAAGTGAAAGATTATACAAAAATAAAATTTATGCCGTTAACAGGGAAAGGAGCCCACCTCATGCGGATTTATAGCCGTTACCGGTAAGGAATTGTCACGCATCGATAACCTGGTTCGTAAGTATTCGATACCCGTACGGTGATATCAGCCCGGTGGACCTGTGTAATGCAAAACCGGAGGTTAATGACAATGAATAAAAAAATGATAAGCGGATTCCTGTTTTTTCTGTTTTTTTCCCTTGTAGTTTCAATAAGCAGTGGTTATACGTCAGCCCGGAAAACAGAAGAGAAGGTCTTCAGCCTGGCCGTTCAGCCTACCACGAAACCGGCTATTTCTGTAAAAAGATATCAACCGCTTGTGGATTATCTGAAGGAAGTTACCAAATTAAATATAGAACTTAAAGTTACAGATAATTATAAGGATTTTGCCGACTTACAGAAACAGGGAAAGCTGGATTTTGTCATCCAGGATGCGTTTTCTGCCTATCTAATCGCAAGGCACGTCAAATTGGCACATATAGCGAACGTTATATCGCCGGAAGGAAAGCTTTATGACCCGGGCTATATTATTGCCAGGGCAGACAGCGGCATCAGGCACCTTGCCGACCTGAAAGGAAAGACATTATTATTTGGACCAAAGGCCAACGCCGCGAAGTTCCTCGCACCATATATCCTGTTAAAAGAGGCGGGGATAGACATGGACAAGGAGTTAAGCTATGAATTCGGAGGGATGTGTCCCGACAACGCCATGGCTGTATTCCTTGGCGATTATAACGCCAGTGTCGTCTGCGGACTTTATATGGCACAACCTGATAAGAAGTTCAATTTTAAGACGGATCTAACGGTTATAGCCAGGACGGGAAACTGGGTCCCTTATTGGGTGGTTTCGTCCCCTGAGCAGACGGATCAGGTCGTGTTAGATAAGGTAAAACGGGCGCTGCTTGAGCTGGATATGAAGAATCCCCGGACAGCCACAGTCTTCAGTGTTTGTAAATGGAAGGGATTCGCCGCCTATTCAGGTGAGCTGGATAAGATAGACAGGTTGGTTAAACAGTATGGCGTACCGTATTAAGTCCCCAGAACTGACTTCCGGCAAAAGATATGAAGCTTAGGACAAAATTAGCCCTTGCCTTTACAGTAATAATAGTCGCTGTTACCGGAACTATTGCCTTTTTGTCTATCCGGCGCGAGACTGAGACTTTTAAAGAAGAGCTAAAAAAACAGGGGCTCATTCTGGCCAATACCCTGGCCGAGGAAAGTACGGAGGCCTTTATTATAGATAAGTTCGTTCACACTATGGACTACATCGATACTATCTCCAGGCAGGATTACGTAGTCTATGCCATGGTCAGGGATAAGGAAGGCCGGGTGAGGGTCCATAGCGAGCTTAACAAGGTGGGCAAGGTAATTAGGGACGCAGACCCTGTTCTGGAGAATATCCTTGCTACAGGCAAACCGTATATATGGATCACCAACTCCGGCACAGGAGGCCGGTTATATGACATAGGCGTACCGGTTAGGGTAGGGTCAGAGGTGGCTGGAGTGGCCCAGGTCGGTTATTCTTTAAAAAGTATAGAGGCCTCCACGGCAAAGGGCAGCAGGCAGATAATCCTGATAACCATGGGCGGCATAATCGCCGGGGTCCTTTTCAACATACTTTACAGCAGACAGTTGGTAAAACCCGTTATCAAATTAAAGGAGGCAGCCCATGAGATCGCCGGCGGCCGCTTTAACACAAGAATAGAGGTCATATCCCGGGACGAGATAGGCGAACTGGCCTCTGCTTTCAACCAGATGTCCACCAATTTAAAAAACTCCCGGGACGAATTGATAGAGGCCAAGGGCTATACGGACAATATTATAAGATCCATCGTTGATGCCCTGATTGTAGTCGATGCGCAGGGAGTGATAGAGACGGTGAACAGGGCCGCATTGGATATGTTGGGGTACAGGGCAGATGAGATAATCGGGTGGCCCGCAGATAAGATTCTCGCGGGAGATGCTCCCCTCAAGGGAGAAAGATTAGATGAACTCATCGCTACAGGTGAATTAAGAAATTGTGAGACGCTTTATAAGGCCAAAGACGGCAAAGAGATCCCCGTTCTTATCAGCGCCTCGGTAAGAAAGGACAGGGAGGGTAAGACCATACATATAGTCTCTACCGCCAGAGATATCACCGAACGCAAGAAAATGGAAGAAAATCTCCTGAAGGCCGAGAAGCTCGAAGCAGTGGGCATTCTGGCGGGTGGTATAGCCCATGATTTCAATAACATTTTGACTGGAATTTTAGGCAATATCGGTCTGGCCAAGATACATATGCAATCCGAAGGCATAACCTTTAAGAGGTTAACCGCAGCGGAAAAAGCGGCCCTGCAGGCCAGGGATCTGACCCAACATCTGCTCACCTTTTCCAGGGGCGGAGCGCCGGTCAAGAAGGCAGCCTCGATTACAGAACTATTAAGGGATTCTGTCATGTTTGCGCTGACCGGTTCCAATGTCCAGTGTGATTTTTCCATCCCGGCCGACCTCCGTCCGCTTGATATAGATGAAGGGCAGATAAACCAGGTCATCAACAACTTGATTATCAATGCCCTCCAGGCCATGCCGGAGGGCGGGACCATTAAAGTAGGGGCGGAGAACATAATCGTGGATGCCGGGCAGGGCCTGCCCCTTAAAGAAGGAGAGTATGTAAAAATATCTATTGAAGATGAGGGGATCGGTATACCGAAGGCACATCTTCAGAAGATATTTGATCCTTATTTCACTACCAAACAAAGAGGCAGCGGCCTGGGGCTCGCCATTACCTATTCTATTGTCAGACAACACGATGGATATATTGATGTAGAATCTGAGTTGGGAGTTGGGACGAGATTCTCTATCTATCTGCCTGCTTCCAGTGCAAAGATGGCGGCCGAAGAACGGCCAGGGGAAGAGATAACCGGAGGAGAGGGAAAGGTACTCCTGATGGACGATGAAGAGGTGGTCAGAGATGTGGCCGGAGAGATGCTGAAACACATGGGGTACACGGTGAAATTTGCCAAAGATGGTGTCGAGGCGATAGACTTGTATATGAAAGCGAAGTCGTCAGGCAGGCCTTTTGATGTTGTCATCATGGATTTGACTATACCGGGAGGTATGGGTGGTAAGGAAGCTATCAAGAGATTACGGGAGATAGATCCTTCCGTCAAGGCGGTTGTATCCAGCGGCTATTCCAATGATCCGGTTATGGCTGACTTCAAAAGCTACGGGTTCAGCGGTATCGTAGCCAAGCCCTACAAAATAGAAGAACTGGGCAGGGTATTGGACACGGTCAGAAAGGGGCACGCACCGGGTTAAAATCCCCCGGCAGTCTTACCGGTACTTCTCGAATTCCTCGCCGTACTCGATCTCGGCCTTTTTCTTTAATCCGTCCAGCCACCCTTTTAAGATGACGTCCCTTTGCATAAGGAGGAGTTTTGCCTTTATGGCGTCCTTCTGCGTCTCGTAAAGATCCTTGGGGGCCTCTTGAGCGCCGGCCAGATTCACAACGTAAAAGGCGTCCCCTCCCCTGACCGGGTGCCGGACATAAGGATGGGCCGGTGTCAGCATGGACAGTTCCTGCGCTGACCCTGCGAACGGAAACTCTTTACCGGAAAGGGCGGTTGGAGCTATATACCCGGTCTCGCGCGCCGAAAGACCATATTTGCGAACCAAATCAGAAAATGGTTGGCCGCTCTTGAGTCCGGATATAAATTTATCGGCCCCTGATTCGGCCAGTTTTGCTGCCTGATTCTCCGTGAAGTCTGCCTTTACCTTTAGTTCAACCTCCTCAAATTTTGGTACAAATGACTCCTTTCTCTCCATAACCTCACAGACAAAATAACCCTGTGGCAGTTTGATTAAAGAGCTTACCTCTCCCTTTTTCAGGGCCAGGGCAGCGCGGTTAAAGCCTGTCTCGCGGCCTACCCCTTCCACTTCATCCTGCTCCGAAAAGAAGCCGGTCTCTATAAGGGGTAATTGCTGGCTCCGGGCATATCTCTCCAGTCCGCCGGAGCGTATAATCTGCTCGTATGTCCTTGCCGCCCCGGCCATGGCGGACTCCCGGACCTTATTTTCAGTCAGGAACTTTCTGATATCCGGGGCCACTGCGGTCAGAGGTTTTACCGCGGAGGTGACGACCTCGGTCACCTTGATAATGTGCAGCCCGGCCTTACTTCTCACCACCGGGCTGATACCTCCCTTTTCCAGGGAAAAGACCACCTTCTCCAAAGAGGGATCCGTAGTCCCCTGCCGCAGGTATCCGAGGTCTCCTCCCCTGAGGGCAGTTTTGTCTTCGGAAAACTGCCTGGCCAGCATGGCAAAATCCTCGCCGGATCCAGCCTTCTTAAGCACCTCTTCGGCCCTGGTCTGGACTCCGGCTATATCTTCATCCGTCGCTGACGGCTTCAGGGCAAAAAAGATATGGCTTACCCTTCGCCTTTCCGGTTCTCTAAATGCCTCCATATTACTTTTATAGTAGCTCTCTACCTCTGCCGGCGATACATTGACCTTATGTGCATAGTCCTTAAAAAGAAAACGGGCCAGCCGTACCCGCACCCGGGCCGGCACACGATAATCCTCCTGATGACCGGTAAAATACTGCCGGAGGGCAGGTGCCTCTACTTTAACCTGGTTCTTAAAAGCTGCCGCTGTAAACGGGATATAGGCCAGATTTATCTGGCGGTTGGCGTACTGAAAGGCATTCCAGACCTCGTCATCCGATACCTTGGCCAACCGGCCCAGCGTATCTGCCACCTTGGCCCAGAGAAGTTCCTTACGTAAACCCTCTTCAAAAGCAGCCGGGGTCAGGTGTACATTTTCCAGAACACCCCGGTACCTTTCCTCGCTAAACCGGCCTCCTTCATTGAATACCGGCATGCTGCGGATATATTCGTTGATCTCTTCATCGCTCACCCGGATATCCAGACCTGCCGCACCCTCCTGCACCAGGACGTCCTTTATAATACCGTCCAGAACCACTTTCTCCAGATTCATCTTCTTAAGCAGTTCCTCAGACAGGGCGTCTCCGTAGACCTGCTGATAGTTTTTCAGGGCATTACTATAGGCCCTCTGGTAATCAGCCCTGGTTATAATCCGGCCGTTTACTTCCGCCACCAGGTCGGCACGCCGGGCGCGCATGGTCCCAATTCCCCAGAAGACAAAGACGACGATGACAGCCCCCAGGATTATCTTGATGAGCCAGGCACGGGTGTGCCTACGCATAAAGTCGAGCATATAACCTTTCCTCCTTACAGTGTCTCCCGGACGTAATTGAGCAGCCCTCCGGCCAGCAAGACCTCCCTTTCCCGCTCCTGGACAGTCAGGTTGACCATAAAACGATGCCCCTGCGTCTCATTAACTACAAAAATGGGTTGTTCAGAGAGGATTTGCTTCCTGATATCCGGGATAGCTAAGCGGTCATCTGCCTGAATGGAATCATAATCCTCCTCTTTGAGGAACGCCAGGGGCAAGATGCCAAAGTTAATCAGGTTACTCCTGTGTATGCGGGCGAAGGACAGGGCCAGCACGGCCTTTATGCCAAGGTACATGGGCCCCAGGGCGGCGTGCTCGCGGCTGGAGCCCTGGCCGTAATTCATGCCCCCAACAATGAACCCGCCGCCGGCCTCCCTGGCCCGGTCATAAAAGGTGGAATCGACCTGGCTGAAGATATAGCGGGAAATGGCCGGGATATTGGAGCGGAGTGCGGTGATCCTGGCCCCGGCCGGGAGGATGTGGTCGGTGGTAACATCATGGCCCAGTTTAATCAGGACCGGCCCGGTCAATTCAGAGGGCAGGGCCTCCCGTCCGGGCAGGGGCTGGATATTGGGCCCGCGGATAATCTCTACTCCCTCAGCCCGGGAAGGCTCCGGAGGCGGGATAATAAGCCTGTCATTTATCAGATAGCGCCGTGGCAGGGCTACCTTGACCGGCTCACCCAGCGTCCGGGGATCGGTGAGCACACCGGTTAAGGCCGTGGCTGCAGCCACCTCCGGGCTGGCCAGATAGACAGAGGCGGTCTTTGTCCCGCACCGCCCCTCAAAGTTACGGTTAAAGGTACGGAGGCTTACCCCGCCGGTGGGCGGGGCCTGCCCCATACCGATGCAGGGGCCACAGGTATTCTCCAGTATCCGGGCCCCGGAGGCGATGAGGTCACTCAGATAGCCCTTTCTCTCCAGCATGGCCAGGACCTGCCGGGAACCGGGCGAGATGACCAGACTTACGTTTGGATGAACCGTCTTACCCCTTAAGATCTCCGCCACCGTGGCCAGGTCCTTATAAGATGAATTGGTACAACTGCCGATGGCCACCTGATCAACCTTTAAACCCTGCAACTCTGAAACCGGGCAGACCTGATCCGGCATGTGCGGCCGGGCCACCAGGGGAACCAGCCGGCTCAGGTCTATCTCTATGACCTCATCATAGACCGTGCCTTCATCAGCCACCAGCGGAGCAAAGGAATCGCCCCTTCCCTGTGCCCTCAGAAACGTCCGGGTGACCTCATCGCTCGGAAATACAGAGGTAGTAGCCCCGGTCTCCGCGCCCATATTGGTGATCGTGGCCCGTTCCGGTACGGATAGCCGGGCCAGGCCGTCACCGCCGTACTCGAATATCCTCCCCACACCTCCCTTGACCGTAACCCGCCGGAGCAATTCCAGGACGATATCCTTGGCCGTGACCCAAGGGGCCATTGTACCGCTCAGCCTGACCAGTACAATACGGGGCATAACCAGGTGAAAGGGGTATCCGGACATGGCCAGGGCCACATCCAGGCCGCCCGCACCGATAGCCAGCATCCCCAGGCCACCGCCGGTGGGCGTGTGGCTGTCCGAACCGAGGAGCGTCTTTCCGGGCACGCCAAAACGCTCCAGATGGACCTGATGGCAGATGCCGTTACCGGGCCGCGAGAAGTGCAAACCATACCGGGCCGCTATGCTCTGCAGGAAACGATGATCATCAGCATTCTCAAAACCGACCTGGAGGGTATTGTGATCTACATAACTTACGGAAAGCTCTGTTTTGACCCTGGGGACACCAATGGCCTCAAACTGCAGATAGGCCATGGTGCCGGTGGAGTCCTGGGTCAGGGTCTGGTCGATACGCAGGCTTATCTCCTCACCCGGCGTCAAGTCCCCCTCTACCAGGTGCTGTTTTATGATCTTCTCGGCTACAGATAAATGCATACGCAAAAGTTCCTCACTTTTTGTAGATATTCAGCCACACATCTGTCCAAAATAAGATTTTTAGTATCAGTTTAGCTGTTTGAAAAAGTATTTTAAAATCCCTCCCAACCTCCCTTTTCCAAAGGGAGGAGAAACATTTCCCCCTTTGAAAAAGGGGGATTAAGGGGGATTTTCGAGGCGCCGTTTTCTGGACGACTAGCTCTTTTCAAACAGCTAAAGTGTTACGATTTTTAAAATCTCCCCTAGCCCCTCTTTTCCAAAGAGGGGAATTAATGGTATTTCCCCCTTTTGAAAGAGAGGTAAGCCTTTAATCCCCCCTTTTTCTTCGCCCCGGCGAATCCGCCCGAGTGCGGGAAAAGAGAGAAGTATTTCTCCTCCCTTTGGAAAAGGGAAAAAGTGCCTCTCCTCCCTTTGGAAAAGGGAGGTTGGGAGGGATTTTAAAATACTTTTTCAAACAGCTAAACTGATACCGAATTTCGGATTTCTTAACTTTGTGTCTTTGTGGCTGAACACACTTACGAGTCGGATTTTCTACATAACACCAAAAGGGAAATTTATCAACGACCGCCACAAAAAAAGAACCGCCCGGCCGGGATAGGCAGGGCGGTTCAGAGGACTATGGTTGGGGCAGATCTAAAAACTTAAATTGACTTCAAGGTACGGCCAATAATGGCGTTCATAGCCCGAGGCTCCAATCGGAGATGTCCGGTCGACAGAGTCGTATTTGAAGTCCATATAACCCAGACGGAACCGGCAATTGGGAGTCAGATAGTAATCATAATAGATATCCCAGATCCGGGCATTGACCGGGTAGAATCCCACGACCACTGTGTCACTGCTCAATGTTGATGGGTTGTAGTAATAATTATTGGCTGCATTAAGTACCGTGCCTTTCCGTCTGAATCCCCTGTAGTTTAAAGGGTTGATCCAGTTGTCCTCGCCCCGGAAGTACTCCACACAAAATTGCTGGTTGGGCGCAATGGCATCACCCGTATTCATCCCCACCCACCAGGCATGGCCGTTATATTTTTCGCCAGGGAATGTTTTGTCTATTGTGGTACCATTACTAGGATCAACGTCTGTGTAGTCAATCCCGTGAGCGGGTGTACTAAATTCATTGAAGTAAGCCGCCCCATAGACCTGGAATTTCCAGATTTGGGTATCCAAATATGCACCGACCAACGAATAATACGTAGTAAAGTAAGGAATAGTAATTATATTCCCTCTTGAGTCGGTATAAGTCTCACTCCACTTATAGGAACCTGTGGTATCAAAAGAATACCTCGGCATGTACCAGTCAGGCATATAGAGGCCGCTGACTACAAGCACAGTATCCCTGGCCAGTTTTAACTGCCCCTGGGCGATATAAACATCCGTATCCGGTCCCTGATCCTTCAACCCAAGAAGGTCAGTCCTGGTACCTTTAGGACTTGTAAAACCCATGTCGCGATGCTTGGCGTAGGCCAGGAGCAAGCTGTTGCCTTCCTTAACTTTCTTGCCATAGGAGCCGAGGGGTCCCTTACCCACCGGAAATTTATCTGTCCCTTCTGACGGTATTGCCAGGGGCGACCAGCACTTATCTAAGGACGTGTCCGGGAGTCTGTATTCCCACATAACCCCATCTACTTCAGAATCTATAAAAACACGGGGAAACGGGGAATTCTGGCGGGCAGGCGGTCCATCCATCGCCGCCAGACGGCCGGCATAAAAATTGGAGTTTATTTTTGGGGCGTTAAATTTTGCGTAGATATGTTCTACGCGCGTGGATACATCACTGCCGATACCGGAATGGAAAGAATTGACGCTGTCCAGGGGATCCTGGTCCGGCCAGGTGGCGTAAGTGCCGAACCTTTTGTTGATAGTCAGGCGGCCGTAAAGATCCACCATATCCGGTACCACCTGGGCATCAAAATTCAGACGCAGACGCATCGGAAAGCCGGCCTCATTCTTGTACTTTCTGTCGCTGCTGGGCTTGCCGGCCCCGTAAAAACCCTGCGTCGTCTCTGCCCGCTCGGAGACCATGCGCACCCGGAATTCCCCGCCCCAGTTCAGGCGGTCACGACCGGCCTTTTTGGCCATCTTGTCGCTGACCTCTTTAGCGGCCTCGGCCTTTTTCTCAACCTGTGTTACCTTTTCCTGGGTCGTCGCCTCCTTCTTCTCAAACTCGGCCACTTTTCCCCGCAGTTCCTGCACCTCTTCCCGCAGTTTCTTAATTTCCAGTAATAGATCCGAAAGCTTGGGCTCTTCAGCCAGGGCCGGAATAGTCCATATAAGAACGGCGGCTATCATCAAAAACGCCGCCATAGCCCTGAGCCCATTTCTGCGAGCGCCGACTGTTTTATGTTCTTCCGCACATCTCAAAAACATGTATCTTTCTCCTCCCTAAAGATAAAAACTCGCCCGATCCGATTAATGAATCAGAATTCATTTTACGTGTGACTCACTACACCAAACGTCCCCGAAAGTCAAATACAAAATAGAAAACTCCAGTGGCCAAATTATTCTCCTTGCATTATTGCTGTCTTTAAATTTACAATATAAAAAAGGCATTAAGTGTGCAGAGGAGGTTATGTTTTATGGATAATACCAATAAAGAAGTGAAGATAATTGGTGCCTTTTTGCTAGGTGGGATTGTCGGCGCCGGGCTGGCCCTTTTGCTTGCCCCTCAGTCAGGCAAAAGGACGCGGGAAGATATCGCCCGCATTGCTACCAAGGCCAAACGTCGGGCTGAAGACGTGGCCGAAGATGCGGCCCATACGGTCAGGAACGTGATTTATGACGTAGGCGAGTTATTGTCCGATGTCGTCGGCCACGGAAAGGATCTGACCGAAGATGTGAAGAAAAGATTGCTTGGGGCCATAGAGGAAGGTCAGAAATCATTTGAAGAACAAAAGGCAAAGATATTGAAAATGGTAAAATAGCCCCCAAGGGCAAAAGTTCAAATGTCAAAATCCAAAGTTCAAATGAAATCCAAATGACTAAAGTAGAAGTCATTAGTCAATAATCATTTGTCACTGGTAAAAGTGATCCATCCCCCAACTTAAACAATGACCAATGACTAATGACCAGTGACGTTTTGAACTTTGAGCTTTCAGCCTTGAACTTTCCGGCTTTCAGCTTTGGGCCTTGAGCTTTTATTAAGTGCATTCCGGCTATCCCCGCCATAAACTTGGTTGTCCTTTTTCTGCTGGTTTGTCTCTTGACAAATATCCCTACGATTATTATCGTTAGCAGCGTAAGGCTGAGAGTGCTAACGAGTTAAGACCATTATGGTAAAATTTGATTTAATGGAAAGGGGACGCAAGGTCCTGCAAGCTGTAATTCAGGAGTATATTGAAACAGCAGAACCGGTAGGCTCACGTCGCGTCTGTCACAAATACAGCTTTGACATAAGCCCGGCTACCGTACGCAATATTATGGCCGACATGGAAGAGATGGGGTTTTTGTTTCAACCCCACGCCTCGGCCGGCCGCATACCGACCGAAAGCGGGTGGCGTTTCTATATAGACAGCCTGCTGGAAGTCACCCCGCTCTCTGAAGCGGAAAAGGCCTTGGTCGCCGGCAACCTCAAAAGAAGGCTGCCTGCCGGTGAGGTACTAAAGGATACTTCACGGGCCTTATCATCCATTTCCGGCCATACCGCCATTGTATCCGCCCCGCGCTTCACACAGGCGGTATTCAAACATATTGAATTTATCCGGCTGCGTAAGGGCATCATACTCGTAATTTGCGTTTCTCCTGCCGGCATCGTTCAAAACAAGATCATAGAAGTGGAAGAAAACCTTGACCAGGCCAGGCTGGACAGGTTTTCCCACTACCTGACCGCATTGCTAAGCGAAATGACCATAGAAGAGGCGAAGAAAAAGATCCTGCGCGAGATGCTGGCGGAAAAAGACCTGTTTGACCGGTTGCTCTCCAGCGCCCTGGAGCTGAGTGAGAAAGATATTCCGGACGGCGAAGGAACGGTATATATCGAAGGTAAGACCAACATCTTAAGATACCCGGAGCTCTGCGAAATAGAAAAGATGAAGGCTATTTTCGAAACCTTCGAGGAAAAGAGTATCCTCATCAAGCTATTGGACAAATGTATGACCACACAGGGGGTACAAATCTTTATCGGCTCCGAGAGTAAATATAATGCCATGGAAGGCTGCAGTATTGTGGCCTCACCTTACGTCACCGGGGAAAATGTGCTGGGGGCTCTGGGGGTAATCGGTCCAATGCGTATGAATTACGCAAGGGTCATCCCGTTGGTTAGATACACCGCTGACCTCCTGGGCAAATTGATTAAAGAGCATTCCGGGTAAGCTGAAAGCTGGAATCTTAACCTTGACGGCTTCGTAAAAAGTCGTCATTCCCGTGAAAACGGGAATCCAGAAGATTTTAAGTATTTGAAGATACTGGATTCCTGCTTTCGCAGGAATGACAGAAAATAGCCTCTTCAGACTTTTTACGAGACCATCAACTTTAAGCTCCTATAGAGGACAGGTTATGTCAATTGACAAAAAAGCGACTGAAAATAAAACAGAAGATGTTAAGGTTGAAATAAGCAAAGAGGCTTTAGAAGCACAGGAAAAACCTCTTACGGAAAAAACTGCTGAAGAATTAACAGTCCTGATTAAAGAAAAAGAAGAAGAGGCCCATGCCCATTATGACCGGATGTTGCGTATAGCAGCGGAACTGGAAAATTACAAAAAAAGGGCTGAGCGGGAAAAAGCAGAGCATATTAAGTATGCAAACGAGTCCCTTGCCAGGGAACTCTTGCCCATACTCGACAATCTGGAACGGGCGGTGGAGCACGCCAAAAATGATGATACAGATAAGCAGGCCCTTCTGGCTGGCGTAGAGATGGTCTTGAGGGAATTTATGAATGTAATGGAAAAGTCCGGCCTCAAGGCTATAGATGCCTACGGCCAGGTCTTTGATCCGCAATATCATGAAGCGGTTATGGTAGAAGAAAATGACAGCGTAGAGGACAATACCATACTTAATGAGCTTCAAAAGGGGTATATATTTAAAGATCGTCTTTTAAGGCCGGCTATGGTGGTGGTTTCCAGGCGGCCGGCCAGTACCCCGGAAAATGTTTAACATCGACAAACTTAACCAGTTTAACCACAAGATGGAAAATTCGAAATCCGAAGCACGAAACTCGAAACAAATTCAAATGACCAAATAAGAGCAATGACCAAAACGAAAAATCGAAGGCGTTGCTGATGGACGTTTCTAACATTCGATATTTGGATTTCGGATTTGTTTCGGATTTCGGATTTCGATATTCGGATTTGGTTGCGGCTATGCCGCGCTGCGTGCTCTGCGGTAACGTTTTCGATAATAGGTCTATTTATATAAGGAGGATAAAATGGGTAAGGTTATTGGTATAGATTTAGGAACAACCAACTCTTGTGTAGCTATCATGGAGGGAAACGAGCCTAAAGTAATAGCTAACGTTGAAGGCGGTCGAACCACTCCATCCATAGTAGCTTTTACGGAAAGCGGGGAGCGATTGGTCGGCCAGATTGCTAAAAGGCAGGCTATTACTAATCCGACCAACACTGTCTTTGCCATTAAGCGGCTCATAGGCCGCAAATATAGAGACGCAGAGGTCCAGAAGGCTATTAAAGTCCTCCCGTACAAGATCGTGGAAGGAACAGGTGGAGATGGCTATGTACGAATCAAAGATAAGGACTATAGCCCGGCCGAGATATCGGCCATGATCCTGCAGAAAATGAAGCAGACCGCTGAAGAGTACCTGGGTGAGAAGGTCACCGACGCCGTTGTCACGGTCCCGGCATACTTTAATGACAGCCAGCGCCAGGCCACCAAGGACGCCGGCCGCATCGCAGGCCTGAATGTCCTCCGTATCATAAACGAGCCGACAGCGGCCTCTTTGGCCTACGGCCTGGAAAAGAAGAAGGAGGAAAAAATCGCTGTCTTTGACCTCGGCGGCGGCACCTTTGACATATCTATCCTGGAAATAGGCGAAGGCGTCTTTGAGGTCAAATCCACCAACGGGGATACCTTCCTGGGTGGTGAAGATTTCGATCTGCGCGTCGTTCATTACCTGGCCGATGAATTTAAAAAGGATCAGGGGATTGACCTCAGGCAGGACAAGATGGCCTTGCAGAGGCTGAAAGAGGCTGCAGAAAAGGCTAAGATGGAACTTTCCACCTCCCTGGAGACGGATATAAATCTTCCTTTCATCACGGCTGACGCCACCGGCCCCAAACACCTGAGCATGAAACTTACCCGCGCCAGGCTGGAATCATTAGTGGAAGACCTTATCAATAAAGTAGAAGGACCATGCCGGACGGCCCTGAAAGACGCCGGACTTAAGCCTTCGGATATAAATGAGGTAATCCTGGTCGGCGGCATGACCCGTATGCCCAGGGTACAACAAAAGGTACGGGAGATCTTCGAGAAAGAGCCGCATAAGGGCGTCAATCCGGACGAGGTAGTGGCCGTAGGAGCCGCGATTCAGGCCGGTGTCCTTAAAGGCGAGGTAAAGGATGTCCTGCTCCTGGATGTAACTCCGCTCTCCCTGGGGATTGAGACGCTCGGAGGTGTGTTTACAAGGCTCATCGAAAAGAATACTACCATCCCTACCCGGCGGAGCCAGATTTTTTCCACCGCCGCAGATAGTCAGCCGGCCGTATCTATCCATGTCCTGCAGGGCGAACGCGATATGGCGTCAGATAATAAGACCATCGGCCGTTTTGAGCTCGTCGGTATCCCCCCGGCCCCGCGCGGAGTACCCCAGATTGAGGTTGCCTTTGACATTGATGCCAACGGTATCCTTCATGTCTCCGCCAAAGATTTAGGGACAGGACGCGAGCAGTCCATAAGAATTACTGCCTCAAGTGGTCTATCCGAGGAAGAGATCAAAAAAATGGTCCGGGATGCAGAGGCCCATGCCGAAGAGGACCATAAGAAGAAGGCCCTGGCCGAGGCACGCAATCACGCCGACACCCTTATATACGCCACTGAGAAGTCTATGACCGATTTAGGGGATAAAATTGATGCAACCACCAGGGGCAATGTCGAGGATGCCATTACCCGCCTGAAAAAGGCCATGGAAGGAAATGACACGGACGAGATAAAGCGTCTTTCAGAGGAGTTGACCAGGGCCTCCCATAAGCTGGCCGAGGCACTGTATGCCAAAACGGCTCAGGCTGGAGCGGCCGGCGCCGGCGGCCCGGGGGCTGCAGGCGGAGAAGAGCAGGCGAAAAAGGCTGAAGAAGAGGTGGTGGAAGCAGAGTTTGAAGAGGTAAAGTAAGACGGCTTCGCAAAAAGCGGCTTCATCCGGCCGGGGGCTATTGCGGGGAAGCCGCTATAATTATTACAAAACAGGTAACATTTTAGGTTTTTGAAAAATATACCTAAGCAAGGCGCTATAAGGGCCAAAATCCCCCTCAATCCCCCTTTTCCAAAGGGGGAAGTGTTTCTCCTCCCTTTGGAAAAGGGAGGTTGGGAGGGATTTAAGAATACTTTTTCAAACAGCTAAACTGATACCAAAACAGGACCTTTTGATTGGTTAAGCTCATCGAGCTAATAGCTCTTACTCTCTTAATCATTACACCATTTGGTTATTGGCGGGTTAAAACCCGCAAATATTCTCTAGCCTGGTTCCTCTCCATTCACATGCCCATCCCTGGTCTTTATCTCATACGGAAGGCGATGGGGCTCTCGCTTTACTACTTGCCGGTCATAAGCATATTTTTCTTTTTGGGCCACATTCTGGGAGCAAGATTGCACAAGCCTCTGGGAAGCCGGTAAGAAGTAAGTACTATTTGTTAATTGCACTTGTGAAAAAAAATTTAAATCTATCCTCGATCTATGCTATAAATAAAATTTATCATATTTTAAGATAATTAACTGACTATGCCGAAAGGTAATAGAAGTACTACTATTTTGTAACTTATGCCGGAATCACCCGAATGAAAAAAACCTTTTTCAGGAAGTCCATACGTAACCGGATTCTTCTGGGTATATTGACTGTCCCGGCCCTTTCTGTCCTCATCTTTATCCCCTGGAGTCTCAACTTTATTGATAAGACCGCACTAAAACAGGCCCAGGAAAAAGTGGAGTTTGACCTCAACTCTGCCCGTGTTATTTATAACGGCGAGCTTTATCACCTGTCCAGGTTGATACTCTATCAATCCCTGCGGCCTTTCGTAATTAATGAAATATCCGGTGGTAAACCGGGAGAGTTGAAAAGGGAATTGGATAAACTGAAGGACCTGGAAAGGATTGACATCCTTCTGGCCACCGACCATAAAGGACGGGTAGTGGCCCGGGCTGGAATCTCAGAGGTACAGGGTGATGACCTCTCCACAGATATGCTGATATCAAGGGCGCTGAAAGGTCAGCGCGTTTATGCCACGGACCTCCTCCCCCTGGAAAGACTGGCCCGGGAGGGAGGAGACCTGGCAGAACGGGCTTGCATTGATATAATCCCCACACCACGGGCCAAACCGAAGCCTAGACCAAGGCGCCTCGACAGTGGCATGGTACTGGCGGCGGCTCAACCGATTGTGGCCAACGGCAAAGTAACAGGGACGCTCTATACTGCACAACTCCTTAATCGCAACTTTGATATTGTGGACAAAACCAGAGATACCGTCTATAAGGATCGCCTCTATAAAGGCCGGATGGTCGGCACCTCGACTATCTTCCAAGGTGAGGTAAGGATCTCCACCAATGTCAAGACGAGGGACGGTAAACGGGCCATCGGCACCTGCATATCGGCCGAGGTCGGCGAGGCCTGCCTGGAAAAAGGTGAGCGCTGGATCGGCCGGGCCTTTGTGGTCCACGATTGGTACATCACGGCCTATGAGCCTATCTACGACCTTGATAAAAAAATTATCGGCATACTTTATGTGGGGACGCTGGAGTCGCCCTATGTCGGTTTAAAGAATGAGTTATTTACCCAGATCATACTCTTCGTCATAGGCATTACCCCCTTCGGGATGCTGATCTCTATATTTGTCTCCAAGAAGATAGTAAAGCCCGTAAAAGAGCTTGCGGCCGCTACAGAGAAAATCGCCGAAGGCGACTACACCAGACGGGCCATCATAGAAAGTCCGGACGAAGTCGGGATGCTCGCTACTTCTTTCAATCGTATGGCAGAAAGCATCCAGGCCAAAACCGAGGCCTTGAATGAGGCGCAGAAAGGTCTCTATAATTACTCCAAAAATCTGGAAAAGCTGGTTGAGGAACGGACCGAAAAGCTCCTGGCTACAGAGATGCGCTACACCAACCTCTTCGAAATAGCCAACGATGTCTTTTTCACAATAGATGAGAATTACATTTTCACTTCTGTCAACAGGTATGGCGAGCTGGTTACCGGATATTCCAGAGAAGATATGGTGGGGAGGATGCACCTCCTGGATATCATCCATGCTAATGACCGTGATCTCGTAAAAGGCAAGATCGAGAGAGTACTTGCGGGCAAGGCTGCAACAGTGGGAATCGCTTTCCGTTTAGTGCATAAAACCGGTACCGAAAAAATTATAGAAATGCATATTTCCGTACTGAAGGAAGGCAAGGCCGGCACCGGGATACTGAGCATCGCCAGGGATGTGACCGAACGAAGGAAACTGGAAGAGGATGTGTCCCGCACCAAGGATGAACTTCAGGTGCTGTTTAACAGCATCACCGATGGCATAAACGTTGTGGATAGAGATTACAACGTTATCAAGGCCAACGAAGGTATGGCCAAACAACGTGGCATCCCCGTGCAGGACATGATCGGCCGCAAGTGCTACGAAATCTTCTACAAACGTCAAAAGCCGTGCGAGGGTTGTGTGGTTGAGGAGACCTTTAAAACGGGCAAAACATACTTTAAGACACGGGAGCGGACCAGGAGCGACGGACCGGTAGTCAGCGCCGACGTGTTTACCTTCCCCATATTCGACCATGAAGGCCGGGTAATACAGGTGGTAGAGTATTCCCGTGATGTTACAGAAAGAAGGCAGTTGGAACAGCAGCTTTTGCAGGCCCAAAAGATGGAGACCGTAGGGGTCCTGGCCGGAGGGATTGCCCATGATTTTAATAACCTGCTCTCCGGGATACTGGGTTATGCCTCGCTCCTTAAAACCAGGACCAGGGAGGGAGACCCTTTATATAAGTATGCCGATACTATCGAGCAATCAGCGGTCAAGGCCGCCCGCCTGACCCAGCAATTACTGACCTTCAGCCGTGGGGATAAATCCCGTACAGAACCTGTGGATATAAATAAGATTGCCGAGGAAACCCTACAACTCCTGGAAAGAACTATCGATAGAAGCATCCAGATCCATAAGGAATTCTCGCCGGATATATGGGTCATGGAAGCGGACCCCTCTCAGATGGAACAGGTTCTCCTTAACATCTGCATAAATTCCCGGGATGCCATGCCCACCGGAGGCATGCTGACGATCAAGACGGAAAATGTAACCCTTAACGGAGAACCCCTGGCCGATTACCCGGAGACAGGCACGGGTAATTATGTCAAGATCACCATTTCCGATACCGGCACAGGGATAGCCAGGGATATCCAGCACAAGATATTCGATCCATTTTTTAGTACTAAGGACAAGAGGAAGGGAACGGGCCTGGGCTTATCCGTAGTCTATGGGGTGGTCAAAAATCATGGGGGGTTCATCAACCTCAAAAGCGAACCGATGAAGGGTACAACCTTTGAGATCTATATCCCGGCGTCAACTAAAATAGCTGCCCGGTCAGACTCAGACGCATCGGTAAAGGAATCAGGGGGCGGGCATGAAAATATCCTCCTGGTAGATGATGAGGAGGTAGTAAGGGACCTGGGCAGGGAAGTCCTTGAGAGCTATGGATATAAAGTTATACCGGCGGCTGACGGCATCGAGGCCGTTGGTATCTATGAGAAACAAAAAAATGAGATTGACTTGATTATCCTGGACATGATCATGCCCAGGATGGGTGGTATCGAGACCTTTGAACGGTTACAAGCTATTGATCCTGCAGTCAAAATCATCGTCTCCAGCGGTTATAGCTCAGACGGACACTATCAGGCCGTACTCCGGAAAGGCGCTAAAGGATTTATCCAGAAACCTTATAAGATTGACGAATTAACAGGAATGGTTCGCCAGGTCCTGGATGAGAACTGAGGGATCATGGAAAGTATACTGATCGTCGATGATGAAAAAAACTATCTGGTTGTATTAAGGGAACTGCTATCTGAAGAAAATTATGAGGTCATAACCGCTGAAGATGCCCCGCAGGCGTTGGAGATATTTAAGGAATCTGATTTTGATCTGGTGTTGACGGACATGAAGATGCCCAACATGGATGGCATAGAACTCCTGGAGAACATCCGGTCTGTTAACAGCGAAATCCCGGTAATTATCATGACCGCCTATGCCACGGTAGAAAAGGCAGTCGAGGCCATGAAGAAAGGGGCGTTTGATTACGTCACCAAGCCTTTTCAGAATGAGGAGTTGAAGATAACCGTCCGCAAGGCCATCGACCTTTATCAGTTGAGACGTGAAAATCTCAAGCTGCGTCAGGAAGTAAGCCGCAAATATCAATTCGGGAATATCATAGGCAAGAGCCCGGCCATGCTGAACATATATGATATGATCGAGAAGGTAGCCGCCACCAGGGCCACCGTCCTTATCACCGGCGAAACCGGTACCGGCAAGGAACTGGTGGCCAAGGCTATCCATTATAACAGCCCGCGTAAAAATAGCGCCTTTGTCTCTGTAAACTGTGCAGCCATTCCGGAAACCCTCCTGGAAAGCGAACTCTTTGGTCATGAAAAGGGCTCTTTTACCGGCGCTACTGCGATGCGAAAGGGGCGTTTTGAACTGGCGGACGGCGGCACTATTTTCCTGGATGAAATAGCCGAGATGCCTCCAGCCTTACAGGCCAAACTACTGAGGGCCCTGCAGGAGATGGAATTTGAACGCGTAGGGGGGACAAAAACGCTCAAAATAGATGTACGGGTTATTGCCGCCTCCAACAAGGACCTCAAAAAAGAGGTCGAAACAGGTAACCTGAGAGAAGACCTTTATTATCGTCTTAATGTGGTGCATCTGCACCTGCCTCCCCTCAGGGAAAGACCGGATGACATAGCCCTTCTTGCCGCGTATTTCCTGCAGAAATATAGTCAGGAATTAGGAAAAGGCGGCCTGGAAATATCTCCCGCTGCCATGCGCGAGCTCTACACCAGATCCTGGCCGGGCAATGTGCGTGAACTGGAACACGCCATCGAACGGGCGGTTATTCTGGCCTCCGGTCGCGAGATAACCCCGGCCGATATGGCCTCAGAATCACAGGAAGCAGAAGACATCCGCCTGGACATAGACCGCTTTATCCCCATGCAGGTCAAGCTAAACGAGGCATTGGAAGAAGTGGAGGCCAGGATGATAAAAAGGGCGCTGGCCCGCGCCGGAAATGTGCAGGCCCATGCCGCTGCCATGCTGGGAATCACCAAGAGCCTGTTGCAATACAAGATGAAAAAATACAATATCTAACCCCTCATACCCCCATTTTTTCCCTTGCATATCCATTCGAAAATAGGTTATTAGACGGCAAAATTCGTATCAGTTTAGCTGTTTGAAAAGAGCTAGTCGTCCGGAAAACGGCGACTCAAAAATCCCCCTTAATCCCCCTTTTTCAAAGGGGGAAGTGTTTCTCCTCTCTTTGGAAAAGGGAGGTTGGGAGGGATTTTAAAATACTTTTTCAAACAGCTAAAGTATTACCAAAATTTTAATCTCGGATTTTTAAGACTATCGTTTACGGAGAGCTTATCGTGAAATTTAAACTGGATATCAACAAGGAAGCCTTGACCGTAGAAGAAAAAAAATCTTTAGAAGTTATCTGGAGAAATTGCGCCCGGCGCATAATCCTGAGCACAACTCTGGCCGGCAGCGGACACCCGGGCGGGTCTCTTTCCTCGCTGCACTTATTAATTATGCTTTATTCTGTAATCAGACATAAACCTGCTGACCCGCGCTGGCCTAAACGGGATCGCGTAGTAATCAGTATGGGCCACATATCACCCGCGGCCTACAGTGCCTTAAGTGAGTTTGGCTACTTTTCTGAGGAGCGCTTTTTACTCGAATTCCGCAAGGCCGGTTCACCCTTTGCCGGGCATGTGGAACAGGGCGTACCGGGTATAGAGTGGAACACCGGAAATCTGGGACAGGGACTCTCCGCCGCCGCTGCCATGGCTTTGGCCTCTAAACTCAAAAATGAGGATCACCAGGTCTTCTGCCTTATGGGTGATGGTGAGCAGCAAAAGGGCCAGGTCTGCGAGGCCAGGCGATTTGCCTTCAAATATCAATTATCCAACCTTATTGCCATTGTTGACCGTAACAGACTGCAAATCGGCGGCGATACCCAGGAGGTCATGCCGCAAAACCTTCGTGCCGAATACAAGGCCAATGGATGGAATGTCATTTACCTGGAAGACGGTCATGATGTGGAGGATATCTTTGCCGCGCTCCGGAAGATCAAAAACGGCGAAGTAGAAAATCCCCATCTGCCGACTGCAATTATTGCCCGCACCGTAATGGGCAAGGGCATCTCCTTTATGGAAAATCGCAGCAAGTATCACGGCCAGGCCCTGGGGCCGGAAGAGGCGCAAAAGGCCTTGGGCGAGCTGGGCTTTGCTGATGATCTTTCCCTGTGGATGGAAAAGAGAAAGAAAGATAAGACCTTGACGGTCCCCGTCCACCATACCCCCCCCTTCCCGTCCATTAACAGCGGCACTCCCATAACTTATCAGGCCGGAAAAATGACCGACAACCGTTCCGCTTATGGAGCCGCCTTGCTGGATTTGGCGAAGACTAACAATATCCGCGGCCGCTGCCCGAAAATTCTGGGCTTTTCCTGTGACCTGGAGGGATCGGTCAAGATGGATAAGTTCCGCGACTTATGCCCGGAGGCCTTTTTTGAGGCCGGCATCCAGGAGCACCATGCGGCATCCATGGCCGGGGCTATGAGCAGGGAAGGGTTTATCAGTTTCTTCAGTACCTTCGGGGTCTTTGGGGTAGGAGAGACATACAACCAGCATCGCTTAAATGACATAAACGAGACCTCCCTTAAACTCGTATGTACCCACCTGGGGCTGGACGTGGGTGAAGACGGGCCTACCCATCAGTGCATTGATTATATCGGACTTCTTTACAACCTTTTTAACTTTTCCATCTTTCTCCCGGCAGACCCGAACCAGACCGACCGGATTGTCCGGTATGTGACGGCTAATCCCGGAAACCACTTTGTCGGGATGGGGCGGTCGAAGATACCGGTTATAACTGATAAAAAGAGCAGACCGTTTTTTGGGCCTGACTATGAGTTTGAACCGGGGAAGGCCGACTGGCTGCGCAGGGGTAAGGATGGCTGTATTATAAGCTATGGGGCCATGATCCCCCATGCCCTGGCCGCAACAGACATCTTGCAGGAAAAATACGGCCTGTCCGTTGGCTTGCTCAATATGGCTTCTATCAAGCCCCTTGACCGGCGCAGCGTGATCAGGGCTGCGCAGACCGGGGTTTTAGTAACAGCAGAAGACCATAATGTCTATACCGGCCTTGGTAAAATCGTAGGAGATGTCCTGGCTGAAGAAGGTATAAAAGCGCATTTTGCAAAATTAGGTGTAACCAGATATGGGGCATCGGGCATTCCGGACGATCTATACCGTATGCAGGGGTTGGATCCGGTCTCTATAGCCGGAACCGTTAAGCGCCTAGTTAGCGCGCATCCGAAAACTACCAAATCCCCCCACCCCCCCTTTGCTAAAGGGGGGAAATATTGAAATCCCCCTTTGGAAAAGGGGGATACAGGGGGATTTTCGGATGGGAACTAGTTAAAAAATAAGCCGCCGGCATTCAGCCTTCCAGTTGCCCATCACTCATCACAGCATCCCGGCTGCTGATAGCTACAAAAATTGGCTCTTCGCGTAATCGAGTGGATAATTTTTACTCTTCTCTATTCCCCTCTTTGGAAAAGAGGGGTTGGGAGAGATTTTATAATTATTTGCCCCTCAAATCCCCCCTCGCCCCCCTTTACTAAAGGGGGGATAATAAGAAGCATGCCTTATTTTAAGAGAAATTTACCCACACTCTTTCACGATGATCCAAAAAATTTTTACTATAGTAAAATTCCACCCTGCCGATAAGGGTAACAAATGCCGGTGCACAGAGGTTCCGGATAATGCTCAAAAAACAACTGATCGAATGGCTTAAATCAGAAAAGGACATACCGGTTCTTTCATCCACGGCCACTAAAGTGATGAGAATGGCCGTGGATGGGGCTACTGCCCAGGAATTAGCCAAGGTCATCCTGGAATCGCCGGCCCTTACGGCCAAGGTCCTGCGCCTTGTTAACTCGCCCTTTTATGGCCTCTCTCAAAAGGTCTCCACTATCCAGCACGCTATTACCCTCCTGGGTTTCAAGATGGTCTGTAATCTGGTGCTGAGCATTTCCATCGTTGAGGCCTTTGTTCTGAAGAAAAAAGGGAGATTTGATCATAAAAAGTTTTGCCGCGATGCCTTTTGTTCCGCAGTAGCCGCAGATATGATTGCCCGTGAATGCGGTTACCACGAACCGGAAGAGGTCTTTGTGCTTGGGCTCTTACACGACATCGGAGTGGTAGTCATGGCCACCTATCAAACAGATGTCTTCGATATAATCCTGGGGAAAAAAGAGGCATCCGGGCAGCCTATGAAGATGATTGAACAGGAGATTCTGGGTATCGATCACACAGAGCTGGGAGAAGTCATCGCAGAACAATGGTGCCTGCCTCCTGCCATGAGCCTTATTATAAGATACCACCATAATCCGGATCAGATGGTCAGTGACGACATCCATGCCCAAAAACTGTGCCGGATCATCTACCTCTCAGATATTATGCTGGAGATATTCAGGGGAGAAGACGGTCATAGAACAGCCCTGTTCTCCCGGGAAGCAAAACGCTTCTTTAAGTTCACCCAGGATCAGATAAATTCACTCCTGAATTCCCTTGTAACCAGGGTCAAGGACCTGGCCGATCTTTTTGAGATCAATACATCTGACATCAAGGATTATTACCAGATACTTCAGGAGGCGAATACTAGACTCGGAAAGATTAATATAGAATATGATATCCTAGTCAAAAAACTCCATCAGGAACAGGAAAAGCTGGCCGTTGAATCGGCCCGGGTTCAGGAGTCGGAAGAGAAGTATAGACAACTCTTTGAAAATGCCTCTGATGCCATAGCCATTCTGGATCCCGATGGGAAGCTGCTGGAAGTAAACAAGAAATTTTATGAAATGTCCGGGTACAACAGGGAAGACATAGCCGCTCTATCCCTACAAAATCTTTTCACCGTGTATGATTCGGACAAGTTTTTGAAAAGTCTGGGCCTCCTGAAAAAACAGGGTGTCCTTTTAAAGCCTTTAGAGCTGATTGCCGTGACAAAAGAAGGTAAAAAACAGTATACCGAGGTCAAGCTAAGCTGTTTATACAAAGACGGCAACGGGACCGGTTTTCAGGCCATTATCCGGGACGTAACACATCGAAAAAAAGAGGAAGAAATAAGGGTTCAGCAGGAAAAATTAAAGGCGGTAATAGAAATGGCCGGGGCTGCTGCCCATGAACTGGCCCAGCCCATGACCGCTCTCTTAGGGATAACGGAACTCCTGATGCTCAAGATAGCGCCGGAAGATCCAAACCATCAGACTATAAACACCATCTACAACCAAGTACATAAAATGGCTGAAACTACACAAAAAATAAGCAGGATTACCAGATACATCATCAAAGAGTTCCCCGGAGGTATCAAGATAGTAGATATTAATGAGGCATCCAAACCCTCCCTGAATAATTCCAACTCAAAGATCATTTGACCAGGCGTTACGCAGGCAGCCATCAATTCGTCTTGCATCTGCTGATACCTGTCAGCCTGTCAATAACCATTGACAATAGACACCTCCGTGCTATTATTTATTAAATTTGTGATACGGAGATCCAAATATGAGTGACATTATCCGGTTTGGAATATCCATTCCAGCCGATCTGATTGCCTCCTTCGATCAATTTATAGCGGAACGCCATTATACAAACCGTTCCGAGGCCATTCGCGACCTGATACGTGAAAAACTGGTGCAACGGGAATGGGATGCGAAGATCAAAGGCAGACAGGTGATCGGGACCATCACCTCTGTCTATGACCACCACAAGCGGGAATTACTGAATAAACTGACGGACCTGCAGCATGATTTCCATGAAAACATCATCTCCTCACAACATATCCATCTCGACCACCACAACTGCCTGGAGGTTATCATCGTCCGGGGTGAGGCGGAAAAGGTACGCCAACTGGCGGATAAGCTTAACGCCCTTAAAGGCATTAAACATAGTCAATTAACCATGACCACATCCGGCCTGGATCTCAAATAAAACTACTGAAGCTGACGAGCAGCTACACTACCCCTCAATTTACTATTGACTTTACGCTGAAATAGTCCCTAGACTATCTAAAAGCGATACAGAGACACGTATCTGTCCAAAACAAGGTTTAACGGGACGTAACACTTTAGCTGTTTGAAAAGAGCTAGTCGTCCAGAAAACGGCGCCTCGAAAATCCCCCTTAATCCCCCTTTTTCAAAGGGGGAATGTAGAGGGGCCCCCTTTTTCAAAGGGGGAAATGTTTCTCCTCCCTTTGGAAAAGGGAGGTTGGGAGGGATTTTAAAATACTTTTTCAAACAGCTAAACTGATACAACGGGACAGATTTGGACAGCATTTTAAAAATCTCCCCTGCCCCCCCTCTTTTTCAAAGAGGGGGATTTGGCCCTGGGTCTTACGGCATTTTTAACATACTAAAGTGATGCGAAAAATCAAAAGGAGGTCAACGATGGCTAAGGAATTTTACATCGTGGCCGAGGACTGCCTGGCCTGCGGATCATGTGCGGAGCTTTGCCCGGATTGCTTCCGTTTTGAGGAAGGGGTCATGGAACATGCAGAGGTAATCAGTTTTGACTGCCCGGAGGAAAAGGTCCAGGAGGCCATGGATAATTGCCCG
This sequence comes from Thermodesulfobacteriota bacterium, assembly GCA_040755415.1. Taxonomy (GTDB): domain Bacteria; phylum Desulfobacterota; class QYQD01; order QYQD01; family QYQD01; genus QYQD01. The sequence continues at coordinate 35,415 of JBFMAZ010000022.1, forward strand.
GGCCAGTGTATCTCCTGGAAGGATTAAAGGCATCCTTCTCCCTAAAGTGTGCGGCAACCCCTTAACCCCCGGCGCCTGATAGTGAGCGTCATTAGTCACCTGCAACTTGTAACTATCCTATGTGATCGGTAACTAATGACCGGTGACGTTGCCTATAATATCACGGAATTGGGTCCATGAGGACGAATCTGCGCCGTCATTCCTTTCCCTCCGGCGTCTGTTTAAAATTAAATCGACCTTCTATCCATTGCCCCAAATCCACCGCCTATTTTGGCTATCAAAATTAAAATCAGCAGGTTATGGGGTATCCCTGATCACCAGCAAGATATTAGATGCAAGGCGCCGAGGAGCGACGACTGAGGCGTATGGAGCAATACGCCGCAAGGAGGAGCGATCGAAGGCAACGCCGCAGATGATGTCTTGATGGTGAATCAGGGTTGCATGAAGCAACGGTTTTTGCTATTATCCCATCTGAGGTAGCCCGCTGATGCATATTAATCTCAAAGTGGGTCAGAAGATAGTCTGTTTTCTGGCGATAGTTATATTTATGATCTCTGCTATAGAGATCGCAGCATACAGGAGCCTCCAGCGGTTTGATAAAAGGCTGCAATTTGTAGAAATGGCCGATGACCTTACAAAGAATATACTTGAGATGCGAAGGGTTGAAAAAAATTACTTTTTGTATCACGACGAGGCCAGTCTTGTGAAGGCCATGGATTACGTCCATCGCATTAAGGATCTCAACTATAAACTGCGCAAGGAGATTATGGACCTGGCTGGAGCCACGCGTTCTACGGCCTTTAAAAAAGACCTGGACAGCTACGAACACATGGTAGGAAATCTGCTCGGAGAAAATCCCCGTAATAATGGGCAGGCCAATGAATTGAGGACAACGGGCCGGCGGCTTTATGAATTCACAAAGGGCCTGGCGCGCCTCGAAAGGCTGGAGATCGGTTTGTTATTGGAACGCTACCAAAAACTCTCCCTCGGGGCTATAGTGTTTATCGTATTCTTTGCCGCCGTATCCTACTCTCTGGTTCGTTATCACATTGTAAAACCGCTCGGCCATATCGAGGCCACCACCCGCAAGATAGCCCATGGAGATCTCAGTTTTGTACCCGGGATCAAGTCTCACGATGAGGTAGGTTCCTGCATAGAGGCCTTTAATCGCATGGTCAAAGAGCTTAAGGCGAACCAGGACATGCTCGTACAGACCAAAAAACTCACCTCTCTCGGCACCCTAACCTCCGGAGTGGCCCATGAGATTAACAACCCACTCAATAATATCTCCACATCCTGCCAGATACTCATGGAAGAAATCGATTCTACAGACAGGGATTACCTTCGCAAATTATTGCATAATATCAGTGTGCAAACAGATAAGGCCAGGGATATCGTCAGAAATCTCCTGGAATTTTCCCGGGAAAAGGTCTTCGCCGTTGAACATGTCAAACTGAGAGAACTGGTCGAAGATACCTTTGAACTGGTACAGAGCGACCTCCCAAGTAACATAGAGGCCAGAATCCGGATCGCAGAGGATCCACCCGGTCTCATTGTGGACAGGACCCGGCTGCAACAGGCATTTCTCAATATAATCTTGAACGCCATTCAGGCCATGCCAGAAGGCGGCATACTGTCTTTTGAGGCACAGGTCAAGAATAATGCAGTGGTCGTTGATATCTCGGATACCGGAATAGGCATACCACCCGAGAATCTTACCAAGATATTTGACCCGTTTTTTACCACAAAGGAGGTAGGCAAGGGTACGGGGCTTGGCCTCTCGGTAAGTTATGGCATAATCGAAAAGCACGGAGGGCATCTCGCTGTGGCAAGTGAGGCAGGTAAGGGTACAACCTTTACCATCACCCTACCTCTGAGAAAAGAGAAAAGAGGGGAAGAAAGTGTCTGAGCAAGGCAAGATACTGGTCGTAGATGATGAGGAAATTACGCTGGATAACCTGGAACACGTCCTCAAAAAAGAAGGCTATGAGGTTGTAGCCGCATCAACCGGCGTACAGGCCCTTAAGCACCTGGAATCCTCCGAATTCGATCTGGTGCTGACCGATCTCAAGATGAAAAAGGTAGATGGCATGGAGATCCTGAATAAGGTCAAAAATCGCCATCCGGACACCGAGGTAATCATGATAACCGGTTATGCCACGGTCTCTTCCGCCATCGAGGCCATGAAGAAGGGGGCCTTTCACTATGTCGCCAAGCCCTTTAAACTGGACGAGATACGTGTTGTTGTAAGGCAGGCCACGGAAAAGAAAAGGCTTCGGGACGAAAACCGCGAGCTTAAACGCCAATTGGCCCTCCAGGGTCATGCCCCTCTGATCATCGGTAAGAGCAAGGGTATCCTGGAGATAAAACGCCTTGTTCAGCAGGTAGCCCCGTCCGACTGTAACGTCCTTATTACGGGAGAAAGCGGGACCGGGAAAGAACTGGTGGCCCAGTCTATTCATTATTACAGTGGAAGGGCCGAAAATAGATTCATGGCCGTCAACTGCGGGGCCTTTACCGAGGAACTCCTGGCCAATGAACTCTTCGGCCATGAAAAAGAGGCCTTTACCGGCGCTGCCTCCACCAAGATAGGCCTCCTGGAGACTGCCGACGGAGGGACTGTTTTTCTGGATGAAGTGGGAGATATGCCCCTGCCCATGCAGGTCAAGCTGATGCGTGTCATCCAGGAAAAAGAAGTCATACGCCTCGGAGGTACAAATCCCATCTCTATAGACGTGAGGTTTATTGCGGCCACGAACAAGGACCTCAAAAAAGCAATCGCGGAAGGGACCTTTCGCCAGGATCTTTACTACCGCCTTAACGTCGTGGTCATTCACATGCCTACCCTGATGGAAAGAAAAGAAGACATCCCCCTTTTGGCATATAATTTCCTCAACAAGTACGCGCAAAACGGCAAGAAGCCCGCAAAAGAAATCTCTCTTGATGCCTTGGAACTCCTGATGAGTTATGATTACCCGGGAAACGTCAGGGAGCTTGAAAATATTATGGAACGGGCCGTAGCCCTGACCAATCAGGAGACGATCGAGGTTAGACATCTGCCTTTTGACCTCCAGCAACTGGAGATTCATACCTTCAGAAGACGGGAGTCCCAGCTCATGAGCCTGGAGGAAAGGGAAAAAGAATACATTAAGTGGGTCTTGCAACAGATGGACGGGAATAAAAGCAGGACGGCCGAAGTGCTGGGTATCGACCGGGTATCCCTCTGGCGTAAGTTTAAAAAATACGGACTGGAATGAACCTATAATGAACCTATTCGGTCTTAAGAAGTCGGAGCGATCCATACAGGGGATGGAACTGGAAGACCTGCGCCTGGCTATTGAACAGGCGCAAATGCCCATTACGGTGCAGACTGTGGCCCGGCATGAATTGGAGAGGCTGTCCAGGATGGGCCAGAGCACGGCGGAATACAGTATTATCTTTAATTACCTAGATTATCTGATCTCTCTACCCTGGAACAAAGGCACCGACGATAACCTCGACCTTGCCCGTGCGGAAATGATCCTTACCCAGGAACATTACGGGCTTGATGATATTAAGGCCAGGATAATAGAATATCTTGCCGTACGAACCCTGCGACTGGAGAAAAAATACCGGATAATCGTAGTCGATGACGAAGAGATCATCCGGGACAGCCTGCGGCACGTCCTCGAAAAAGAAGGCTATGTGGTAGTCACCGCGGCAAACGGGAAAGAGGCGCTTCATCTCATAGAATCCTCCAGGTTTGATCTCATCCTGGCCGATCTTAAAATGGACGGCCTTGACGGCCTGACACTTCTGGAAAAAGCCAGGGCCCTGAGCCCGGAAACTGCATTCATCATGATGACAGGCTATGCCACCATCGACTCCGCGGTGGAAACCCTGAAAAAGGGGGCGTTTCACTACCTGGCCAAACCCTTTAAGCTGGAAGACCTGCGGGAAACCGTCGGACAGGCATTAAAAAAGAGGATGCTGGTCCAGGAAACACGCGGGCCTATATTATGTTTTACGGGGCCTCCGGGCACCGGGAAAACCTCTCTCGGAAAGTCAATAGCCCATGCCCTGGGGCGCAGGTTCGTTCGTCTCTCTCTGGGAGGGATGAAGGATGAGGCCGAGATCAGAGGCCACCGCCGCACCTATGTAGGCGCCCTGCCCGGGCGCATTATACATGAAATCCGGCAAATAGGCTGTAATAACCCCGTGTTTATGCTGGATGAGATAGATAAGATCGGGCAGGACTTCAGGGGAGATCCCGCCTCTGCCCTCCTCGAAGTGCTTGACCCCGAACAAAACTATCATTTTACGGATTATTATCTGGATGTGCCTTTCGATCTTTCCGGGGTCATATTTATAACCACGGCCAATGTTATCGACAACATCCCGAATCCCCTGCGGGACCGGTTGGAGATATTGAAACTTTCCGGTTATACTGAGGAGGAAAAGAAGAATATTGCCGCGCGCTATCTCATCCCCCGCCAGATCGAGGAGGCCGGGCTGACCGCTTATCCCCCTGATTTTACAGACGCGGCAATTTATAAGATCATACGCGAATATACAAGGGAAGCAGGCGTCCGCAACCTGGAAAGACAGATTGGTTCCATCTGCCGGAAATTAGCCAAAGAGATCGTCACAAAGCGGGAAGATAACGTCCTGCCACAGGCTATAACCCCGGATGCTATCGAGCGGTACCTGGGGCCCCGAAAGTTCTTCTTCGAGGTTACAGAAGCCAGGGATCGGGTGGGCGTAACGACCGGCCTAGTCTGGACGGAATCCGGGGGCGATATCATTTTTGTCGAGGCCACCAGGATGAAGGGCCGGAAGGACCTCATCATGACCGGTTCTCTCGGTGAGATCATGCAGGAGTCGGCCCGGGCCGCCCTCAGTTACATACGATCCCATGCCGGTATCTTTAACATCCCCGATAACTTTTTTGATTTTCAGGACATCCATGTCCATGTTCCGGCGGCGGCCATGCCCAAAGACGGACCATCAGCCGGCATAACCATCGCCATGGCCATTATTTCCGTACTTACGGAAAGACCGGCCAGACGTGATGTGGCCATGACCGGTGAGCTGACTTTAAGCGGAAGAATTCTGCCCGTAGGGGCCGTTAAGGAAAAGATACTGGCCGCCCGCAGGGCGGGAGTAAGGATAGCGGTTTTCCCCCGGCGGAACAGGATTGATGTAGAGGCCCTGCCTTCGGATCTGACAGAGGGAATTGAAATTGTTTATGTGGATGACGTGAAAGAACTTATTGACTTGGTCTTGAAATAAAAACTGATTTGCCGGGCGATTGAAACAAAGCGCCCGGCAAATCGATCTTTGTTAAAGCCTTTCCTCGCAGAGGAGGGCGTCCGTCCTACTTTACCACCAATACCGGACACGGAGAGTGGCCGATGGTCTTCCCTGCCACACTGCCCATGAGAAGCCTTTTAAGCCCGGTTTTGCCGTGGCTCCCCATGATAATAATGTCGGAGTGGTGTTCCCGGGCCAATTTGGTTATTACTTCATAGGGCTCGCCTTCGCCCACGTATGTTTTTGCCGTGACCCCTGCGGCCTCAGCCTTTGCCCTGGCCTCCTCCGTGAAGGACCGGGCCTTTTTAATAAGCTCCTCGGCCACATCCGGCGCCTGGGCGTAGAGTTCTTCCGTAACCGGGGCCACGGATACCACTTCCAACTCTCCGCCATAGGATTTGGCAAAATCAATGGCCTTTTCCACGGCTCTTTCGCTGAATTTTGAACCGTCGGTAGGGGCCAGGATCTTGTTCCAGCCGATGCTTTCGTCTTGCGGCACCACCAGGACGTCCCTCTGGCTGTAGCCGATTACCCGTGCGGTGACGCTACCCATGAGCATCTTCTCGAGCCGGGTAACGCCTTTCCTGCCCATCATGATCAGGTCACAGTTCTCCGCCTCTGCCAGGTCAACTATCCTCTCGTAGGGCTCCCCCTGTTCGCAGGCCGTCCTGATAAACCTGCCGTCCGCCTCGGCCATTTCCTTTGCCTCGGCCAGGATCTTTTTATAAGGCCCGGCTATAACCTCTTCTATATTCGTCACACCGACCAGAGAGAGGTCGCCCGCATAGGACGGGGCGACAGTGACCACCGCAAGCCAGCTCTTTTCCGTATCAGCCAGTTTAAAGGCCTGCCTCAAGACGTTTCTGCCGGACTCCGAACCGTCGATAGCTACCAGTATTTTTCTGTATTTTCCCATAAAATTACCTCCGGCACCGAACCAACTATTTCGGAGACCTTACAAAAACCGGGGCCGGTGTCTTTTCCAGGGCCTGGGCCTTCTTTCCCTTCCACATGGCGCCCAGAATGATGACCGCACCAGTGCATAGTGCAATAGCCATGGATATAAAACTTATTCTATTTAACACAGTCATGGTGTCCTTAGCAAGATGCATTACTCCCAAATCCGTCAAATAGACTGGTACGGCCAATCCACGGCTGACGGCAACGATAAGCATTATTGTGCCCATCACCACCTTGATCATATGCTCTTTTACATAGGTCGTGCCGATAGCCCCAAGCTGAACCCCTATCAGGGAACCGGCCAGGATTATAAGGGTAAGCCGGATATCCACCATGCCGTTCATCGCCCACTTCACAGAGCCGCCGAATCCCATTACAAAGGCTATTACGAGTTCGCTGGCGCTGGCAATGAGACTGGAGGCGCCCATCACATATATCATTCCGGGGACGCCGACAAACCCCCCTACGGCTATCGTGGCCGCCAGCATCCCCGTGGCAAAACCTACCGGTATCGTAAACCACAGGGAGATTCTTACGTTTGCCCTCTTGAAATGGATCATGGGCGGAAGGTTTATACTCTGTAGCTTTCTGGCCAGGGCCGTCACCTTTTCCGCCCCGCCGGACTTTGATGTCTTCCATGCGTCATAGAACACATAGCCACCGACGATCACCAGCACGGCCACAAAAGAGAGGCTTACATAAAGGTTTGACCCCGCCTCCCCCCACGCAGCAAGGATCGCCTCCTGGATCTTGATGCCCACCTGGACCCCAATGGTGGCGGAGGCTGCCATAACCAGACCCAATTTTATGTCCACCTGGCCGTACTTGAAACGTTTATAGGCGCCGACCATGGCCTTGGGGAATTTGTGGCACATGTTGCTGGCCACCGCCACCGTGCCTGGTATGCCCAGGCTCATCATCCCCGGCGTCAGGACAAAGGCCCCGCCCGAGCCGATAAAACCGCTTACCAGCCCGCCAATAAAGCCGACTATGAACAGAAACGCGACCTGCATCATACCCAGGTCAATAAAATTTGTCGCTTGTTGTACGATATCGTGCATCTTATGCCTCCCTATTTTTTCTTAACGACTTCCAGACCCAGTACCGACCAGAGATAACTGGCAAAGGTACCGTGGACGAAAGAAAAGATAAAGACCGTAATAATAGGCAGGGCCGCAAACCACTTGCCCTTTGTAAACCATTCGGTAACCAGGCCCTCGTTGCTAAAAACTATTGCGTAAAGTATGATTGAACCTATACCGAATGATATCATCTTGCCGACAGGTTTCTTTCCTGTACTGCCTTGACTATCCGCCATTTTTCACTCCTTCTTTCAACGTTTTACTTTTGCCTTGTGATATTCCTGCCTCCCAAGGAGGCCTTTATACTCGGTAATAGAGCAAGCGTTTATGTCTGTTTTAGTTCTTCACCCCCTTCCTCATCCGGCTCATTCCATCATTGAACTTATCCACATGCCTTGGCGTCGTGACTACGAGGGGACAACCCCGCGTGTTGCACTCTCCCGATAGCCCTTCCTCCACGCCCGGCCGGTTATTTCCTTTCCCGTGCAATGGTTCGACAACCACCAGAGTTATGCCCTTATGTCTGTCGATATATAAGGGAATTTCTTTCTCCAGGGCGCCGCCCATCCGCAAGAAAACCCTGCTGATTATTTCCTCCATATCAAGTTCAAGGATGTGGGAATTGAGCAGGCCAAGCGCGTCATTAAGGAATCCCCTGGTCATCTCTTTTTTGTGCTCCGATGCCTTCCACTCATGGAGCGCCGCACTGTCCGGATTGACTATGTAAAGAATTTCGAGCGCTGCTTCCATCCGGCTGCACAGATTTTTGGCGCAAATCAAGGGGTCTCTGCTCGGGCGAGGGCCTTTCATACCCAGTAATATCTTTCTGTGCTTAGGTCCTTCCGGGCCTATAATCTCCCGGGCGATCTCGAATTCTCCGGCCTCAGCAAAGGCAACCGCCGTCATAGCGTCCTGTATTTTCCCGATCAGGTCCCAACCCCACATAACGATTCACTATCCTCCATACTTATTGCCGTGAAATCTGCCGGGAAGTTCAGCCGCGCATCGGCCGACTCGCTTAATCTACCGCCTGCAATTCCCGTTGCTTTCTTGCCTGGATGAAAGCCCTGTTTACCGTCTGGCCGATGGCCTGTCCGTCGTAACCCTTTTCTCCTCAAGGGGCCTTTGCCCCACCCGCGGTCCCGCGTATTTATCCCGCAGGTATCTTTCCTCACCCATAATCTGCCTGGCCGTCTCAAACTCTCCGGCCTCGGCAAACGTGGCCGCCAGCATCATGTTTTCCCAAATCTTTTTAAATCCCATGTCCTTTTCCTCCTGCTTGTTTCTATTAAAATTCCCCGTTTTGATGACCCGAATAATTCAAGTTCCGTGCCACGACGTACACATCACTTAACTAGCTGTAATTGCTTATTTTTTGTAAATGACCCGGCGCACCGCCATGTTACAAAAAGCAACATGAAATCCTGTTAAAGATATTTATAACGAAAAAACAAATAGATAGTTGCACGATACTAATCTCAGCCATACCGTTACAACATGAAACACGCTGGAACCAGGTACGAAAATGACCAATCAAGAAGAGATAATCCGTGAAGCGGACTCTGCGGTTTTCCAAAAACAATTAATTGGTTTCCATCCGAAAATCCCCCTGTATCCCCCTTTTCCAAAGGGGGATTTCAATATTTTCCCCCCTTTAGCAAAGGGGGGGGGTGGGGGGATTTGGCAGTTTCCGGATGGGAACTAATTGCCTGACCGGTGGCATTATGATATAAAATGACCTAAGGAGTCGTTCAGCTTATAAAATAAGGAGATTCGATGATGAGGTTAATTCAGAAGAGATTGTGGTTTGGACCTATCACAAAACTTTTGTGCCTTTGTCTTTGCGTTTTGCTATGTGCCTGTACCGCTGCCCCGTTTACCGGACGTTCCCGGCTGATATTAATCGGAGAAGGAGAAGAAACGGCCCTCGGCCTTAAATCCTATCGAAAGATAATGAGCGAGTCTAAGTTATCCCGTGATGAAAAATTGGTCAGCCAGGTAAGGAGTGTCGGACTCCGTATTGCCGGGGCCGCAGACCGGCCTGAATTCGAATGGGAATTTAACGTCATCGAGGACGATAAGACGGCGAACGCCTTCTGTCTCCCCGGCGGCAAAGTCGCTATCTATACGGGCATACTGCCCTATACCAAAGACGAAAACGGGCTGGCCACCGTAATAAGCCATGAGGTGGCCCATGCCATTGCCCGCCACGGGGCCGAACGTATGACCACCACCCTGATCGCCCAGATAGGACAGGAGGCCATGAATATCGCCATAAGCGAGAAAAGCGCCGTGGCCATACAGGCTGCCAACATGGCCTACGGGGTAGGGGCGCAGATCGGGTTTATCCTGCCCTTCAGCCGCACACATGAGCTGGAGGCCGACCGCATCGGCCTCATCCTTATGGCCCGGGCCGGTTATGATCCCAGAGAGTCCATAGCCTTCTGGCAACGCCTGTCTCGGGTTGAAAAGGACAGGATCCCGGCCTTCCTGTCCACCCACCCTGCTGATGAAACCCGTATTCGAAACATCAAGGAGCGCCTCCCTGAAGCCATGCGTTATTACGGCAAAAGACTTGACTAACGCCTGAGATTGATTATATTACCTCCCAAAAGCCTTTTCACCGCTGAGCACCTATTGTCCGTTGTTTGTAGTCCGTTGTCCGTTGCAACTGACTACTGACTACTGACTATTGACTACTGCATGTTATCTCAGCGTTCTCGGCGACCTCTGCGGTAATTTGACTTTTACAAGATCATCATTTGACTATGGGGAAAGATGCCCTGGGCATATAAAATCTATGACGTCCTGGTAAGCGCACTCTTTATTCCTTTCTTTCCCCTCTTTTTAGCTTATAGTCTGGTTAGCGGCAAATACCGCCGGGGCCTCTGGCAACGCCTGGGATTCTACCCTGCTTCCTTAAAGAAAAAGCTACAGGCAAGCCCACGCCGTTTGTGGATTCACGCCGTCTCCGTGGGTGAGGTAAGGGTAGCGGCTGCCTTAATAGCCTCTCTGAAGGAGATATTGCCTCCTGATTTATTGTTTGTCCTCTCCACAGTTACTGAGCAGGGACAACAAATAGCCAGGGAAAAATTAGGGAATCAGGCCCTCTGCACCTTTTTCCCAATAGACATCGGCTGGGCTGTAGACCGGGCCCTGCGGTTAGTCTCCCCGGAGGCCGTAATCTGCCTGGAAACAGAGCTTTGGCCGGGTTTTATTTACCGGGCACACCGCCAGGGCAGCAAAATTATACTGGTTAACGGCCGGATATCCACGCGTTCCTTGGCCCGTTATCAAAAAATAAGGTCGTTTATGCGGCCTATCCTTGAAAGATTTGACTGCCTAAGCATGATCCGGGAAGAGGATGCCGAACGTATCCTGGCCCTGGGAGCAGAGAGGCATAAGGTCGTGGTACAGGGCAACGCCAAATACGACCTTCTGTCCCGGCAGGCCGGACCGGAAATTAAAGAGGCTATGCAGAAACGGCTGGGGCTTACGCCTGATGATATAGTCTTCATCGCCGGAAGCACCCATACAGGTGAAGAAGAAGTCATCCTGCAGGCTTATCAATACCTGCAAAGGAAATATCCGGGTATGCTGCTGATCCTCGCCCCACGGCATATAGAAAGGGTCTCCGGGGTCGAATCCCTGCTTAAGAAGAATGGATGGGGATATACCAAATGGAGTAACCTTACCCCTGAGACAAGACAATCCGTTATCCTGGTGGATTCCATAGGGGATTTGTTTCATCTCTATAGCGTAGGCACGATTATCTTTTGCGGCGGCAGTCTTATACCGTATGGAGGGCATAATATACTGGAGGCCGCCATCTGGGGAAAAGTGGTCTTCTACGGGCCGTCCATGCAGGATTTTCTGGATGCTAAAATCCTTCTCGAAGCGGTTATGGCCGGCGTGGAAGTCCAGGATGCCCGCGATCTTGCCGAAAAGGCCCTCTGGTTTTTAGAAAACCCGGACGCGTTGCAGGCGCGTGGGATGCAGGGGAAAAAGGCCGTGGAAGCCAGTCAGGGAACGGCAAAAAGACAGGCCCTTCTCATCAAAGAAGTACTGGAAGGCATTGGCCATAAGGAAGCAGCATGAAGGCATTGATCGCACTCGAAGACGGCAGGATTTTTAGTGGCCGGTCTTTTACCGGCCGCGGGGAAATCTATGGTGAGATAGTCTTTAATACCAGTATGACCGGCTATCAGGAGATCCTGACCGACCCCTCCTATAAGGGTCAGATAGTCACCATGACTTACCCCTTGATCGGCAACTATGGCATAAACAGTGAAGACATGGAGTCACGCCGGATTCAGGTTGAGGCCTTTATTGTCAAGGAATACCAGGGCGTCCCCAGCAACTGGCGGTCCACACAGACCTTAAAAGACTTTCTGGAAAGATATAATGTACTAGGCATCGAGGACGTAGATACGCGCGCCCTTACCAGACACATACGGCTGGCCGGGGCCATGAAAGGGGTAATCTCTACGGAAGACCTTGACCCGGCCTCCCTGATAAAAAAGGCCAAGGACTCACCCGGCCTGGTAGGCCGGGATATGGTCAGGAAAGTGACCTGCTCCGCGCCCTATATATGGGAAGACCGCCCGATAGAAAAAGCAGCCGCACCGAAAGGAAACGCCCTCCGGGTGGTAGCCCTGGATTACGGCATAAAATTTAACATCCTGCGCTGCCTGAAAAATACCGGCTGTGAGGTAATAGTCCTTCCGGCCACAGCGAGCACCCATGATATCCTGGCCTTAGAACCGGACGGAATCTTTCTCTCCAACGGCCCGGGGGACCCGGCGGGCATACCCGGTGTAGTCGGGACCATACGCGATCTTATAGGCAAAAAGCCTATCTTTGGCATATGTCTGGGCCACCAGTTGCTGGGTCTGGCCTTTGGCGGCAGGACCTATAAACTCAAGTTCGGCCACCGGGGAGGGAACCAACCGGTAAAGAACCTGCTTACCGGACGGGTGGAGATCACGGCGCAGAATCACGGCTTCTGTGTGGACGTAAGCTCTTTAGATGAAAAAGAGGTAGAGGTCACCCACGTCAATCTAAATGACCAGACCCTGGAGGGAATGCGACATCGGCATCATCCCGTCTTCTCGGTACAATATCACCCGGAAAATGCCCCCGGCCCTCATGACGCCGCATATCTCTTCGATCAGTTCGCGGCCCTGATGAAAGAAAGAGGCTAAATACCTTGCCCAGAAGAAATGACATAAAAAAGATATTAATTATAGGCTCCGGCCCCATCATTATCAGTCAGGCCTGCGAGTTTGACTACTCGGGGACCCAGGCCTGCAAGGCCCTCAGGGAAGAAGGCTACGAGGTTGTCCTGATAAACAGCAACCCGGCAACCATCATGACCGATCCGGAGATGGCCAACCGCACCTATATAGAGCCCATTACCCCGGAGATGGTGGCCAGGGTCATTGAAAAGGAAAGACCGGATGCCTTATTGCCCACCCTGGGCGGGCAGACGGGTCTGAACGTGGCCATCAAGGTAGCGGATATGGGTGTCCTGGACCGCTTCGGCGTAGAGATGATCGCGGCCTCCGCCTCCGTAATCAGAAAGGCCGAAGACCGGGATCTCTTCCGGGAGGCCATGCGCAATATCGGCCTCCGGATACCCAGGAGCGGCATCGCCCGCCATATGGACGACGTGCGCCGCATTGCCGCCGGGATCGGCTACCCGCTCATCGTCCGGCCCAGTTTTACCCTGGGCGGCACCGGGGGCGGCGTGGCCTATAACCGAGAAGACCTGGAAAAAATGGCGGCCTCGGGCCTTGATCTCAGCATGATAAATGAGGTTATGCTGGAAGAATCGGTCATCGGCTGGAAGGAATACGAGCTAGAGGTCATGCGCGACGTTAAGGATAACGTGGTCATTATCTGTTCGATCGAGAACTTCGACCCCATGGGCATCCATACCGGCGACAGCATAACCGTGGCCCCGGCCCAGACCCTGACCGACCGGGAATATCAAATGATGCGTGATGCGGCCATCGCCATCATCCGCGAGATAGGTGTGGAGACCGGCGGCTCCAATATCCAGTTCGCCGTAAATCCGGAAAACGGAGAGATGGTGGTCATTGAGATGAACCCGCGCGTCTCACGCAGTTCCGCCCTGGCCTCCAAGGCCACGGGCTTCCCCATCGCCAAGATCGCCGCTAAACTGGCCGTCGGCTATACCCTGGATGAGATCCCGAATGATATTACCAGGGAGACCATGGCCTCCTTTGAACCCACCATCGACTACTGCGTGGTAAAAATCCCGCGCTGGACCTTTGAGAAATTTCCGGGCGCCGAGGACTATCTTACCACAGCCATGAAGTCCGTGGGGGAGACCATGGCCATCGGACGCACCTTCAAGGAGGCCCTGCAAAAAGGGCTTCGTTCCCTGGAGATCGGACGTTACGGATGGGGAGCCGATGGGAAGGATAGTTACGAACGCAACCGGAGCCTCCCCCCCATGGCCGAAATAGAAGAAAAGCTCCGCATCCCCAATTCCCAGCGCATCTTCTATATACGCTATGCCATGCTGGCCGGTCTGGATACCAAAAAAATTCACGAATTGACCAGGATAGACCCCTGGTTCCTGGAAAATATGCGGCAGATACTGGATATGGAACTTAATATCCGGTCCGCAGATAAAAAACTTACTGAAGACCTTCTGCGCCGGGCCAAGAAAACAGGGTTCTCCGATTATCAACTGGGCTACCTGACCGGCCAGACTGAGGATGAAATCCGCAGCCAGCGCGAGAAGGCAGACATCAAACCGGTTTATAAACTGGTGGACACCTGTGCGGCGGAGTTTGAGGCCTATACCCCTTATTATTACTCCACTTATGAAGTGGAGGACGAATCCCGCCTCTCCGAACGCCCCAGGGTCATGATCCTGGGCGGAGGACCTAACCGCATCGGCCAGGGGATAGAATTTGATTACTGCTGTGTCCACGCCTCTTTTGCCCTGCGCGAAGAAGGTTATGAGAGCATCATGGTCAACAGCAACCCGGAGACCGTGAGCACTGATTATGATACGTCAGATAAGCTCTATTTCGAGCCTCTGACCAGGGAAGACATCCTGAATATTATCGCTAAAGAAAAACCAATAGGCGTCATTGTACAATTCGGCGGCCAGACACCGCTTAATCTGGCCGTACCTCTGGCCCGGGCCGGGGTAAGGATAATGGGGACATCCCCCGACAGTATCGATCGTGCGGAAGACCGGAAACGTTTCCAGGCCATGCTGCAAAAACTGGGTCTGAAACAGCCGTCCAACGGCACGGCTACCGCCAGGGAAGAGGCCCTGGCCGTGGCCCGGTCCATCGGCTACCCGGTGGTCATGCGTCCTTCCTACGTCCTGGGCGGACGGGCCATGCGCATTATTTATGATGACCGGGATCTGGAGGATTTCTTTGAATCCGCGGTTAGGGCCTCTTCCGAACATCCGGTGCTTATCGACAAGTTTCTGGAAGACGCGGTCGAGATCGATGTAGATGCCGTCTCCGACGGTCAGGAGACCATCATCGGCGGGATAATGGAGCATATCGAAGAGGCCGGCATCCATTCCGGCGACAGCGCCTGCGTCCTCCCCCCTCATACCCTGAGTCTCGATTTAATCGCTAGAATAAAAAAGGATACGAAGGCCATGGCCAAAGAGCTTAATGTCATCGGCCTCATGAACGTCCAGTACGCCATAAAAGATACCGATATTTATGTGCTGGAGGTCAATCCGCGGGCCTCGCGGACCGTGCCTTTTGTGAGCAAGACTACAGGCATTCCACTGGCCAAGGTGGCAACAAAGGTCATGATCGGGAAAACGCTTCGTGAACTGGGGCTTACCGCCGAAAAAGAAATAGGGCATATAGCGGTGAAAGAGGCCGTATTCCCGTTTGACCGCTTCCCGGGGGTAGATACCCTCCTCGGGCCGGAGATGAGGTCCACCGGGGAGGTTATGGGCATTGACGAGAGTTTCGGCCTGGCCTTTGCCAAATCACAGTTGGCCGCCGGCCAGAATCTGCCCCTATCCGGCACGGTCTTTATCAGTGTGCGTGATAAAGATAAAATGGCCGTCCTCCCTGTCGCCCAAAAGCTGGCCAATATTGGATTCAAAACCCTGGCCACCCGGGGCACAGCCGCCTTTCTGGCCTCCAACGGGATTACCTGCGAAACTGTACATAAGGTGTCGGAGGGCCGTCCCCATGTGGTGGATCACGTTAAAAACGGCGCTATTCAGTTGGTGATCAATACCTCTCTGGGGGCCAGCACTACCCGGGATTCTTATAAAATCCGCCGGGCTACGCTTGATTACCGTATATCCTATACTACTACCATAGCCGGGGCCAGGGCCATAGCCGCGGCCATTGAGGCCATGCTGCAAAAAAAGTTGCAGGTAAGCCCGGTTCAGGAGTATCATGGCCTGCAAAGTGATGCTGAATTGAAGACCGGGATGGGGCTTAATCCGGTATAGGAATTAGGAATAGAGTATGAATTTATGGATGCCTAACCGCCCGCGCGAAGAATGCGGTGTATTTGGTATATATAATCACCCGGAAGCGGCAAAGCTGACCTACTTTGGCCTCTATGCCCTGCAACACCGGGGACAGGAAAGTGCCGGTATCGTAGTCTCAGATGGATCCAAGGTCCGGGAACACAAGGCCATGGGACTGGTTCCCGATGTCTTTAATGAGGCCATCCTTTCTAACCTTCCCGGCCATACAGCAGTAGGGCATGTGCGTTACTCTACCACCGGCTCTTCCCTCCTTAAGAATGCCCAACCCTTTACCGTCTGTCATAAGGGAAAGACCTTGGCCCTTGCCCACAACGGCAATTTAATAAATGCCCGAAGCATCCGCACCAAGCTGGAAAATGAAGGTTCTATATTCCAATCCACCATGGACAGTGAGGTCATTCTCCATCTGATTGCCAAGTCGGCACACAAGGGATTGGAAGAAGCTATTATAGATGCCTTTTCTCTGTTAAAGGGGGCTTACTCTATCATCATACTAACGGAAGACAAGTTGATCGCTGTCCGCGACCCCCGCGGCTTTCGTCCTCTCTGTCTGGGTAAATTAAATGACAGTTACGTATTAGCCTCTGAGACCTGCGCCCTGGACCTCATTGAAGCGCACTATATGCGCGATGTGGAACCCGGAGAGATAATAATCATCGACCAGAACGGGCTTCGCTCCATAAAACCTTTTCCCGAGGTGAGGCCTTCTTTCTGTATATTTGAGTTGATCTATTTTGCCCGTCCGGACAGCAATATCTTCGGCACCAACGTTTATATGACCCGTAAACGCATGGGGGAGTTATTGGCCCGGGAGGCCCAAGTCCAGGGCGATTTTGTCATGCCCTTTCCTGACTCAGGTAATTATGCGGCTGTGGGCGCGGCCCAGGCCTCGGGCATACCCTTTGAGATAGGTGTGATACGCAATCACTACGTGGGACGGACATTTATTCAGCCATCGCAGACCATGCGCGACTTCGGGGTGAAGGTAAAACTCAACCCGGTCCGGTGCCTGCTTAAAAATAAGCGTGTGATAATCGTTGAAGACTCCATCATAAGAGGCACAACCTCGCGTACCCGCGTACGCACCATCAAAGGAGCCGGGGCCAAAGAGGTGCACATGCTGGTAAGCTGCCCGCCCCATCGCTTTCCCTGCTATTACGGCATCGACTTTTCCAATCTGGGAGAATTAATCGCCTCCAGGTTCTCTGTAGAAGAAATCCGTCGTTATCTCAGGTTGGATAGCTTACATTATCTTAGTCTGGAAGGACTCCTGAAGTCGGTCAATGGTGAGCAAAACCGTTTTTGTCTGGCCTGTTTTGATGGCAATTATCCACTGCCGCTTGAAGAAGAATTCTCTAAGTTCTGCTTAGAAAAAGGAAAATCCTAAAGTAATTATGACACTCGAACAGGCCAAAGAAGTCCTCCGGATTGAAGCTGAAGGTATTCTAAAGCTCCTAGATAAACTTGATAATGGATTTACAAAGGCTGTAGAGTTGATCTACGGGACAAAAGGTAGGGTCATTGTCACCGGTATCGGCAAGTCCGGGATTGTGGGCCGGAAAATTGCCGCCACGTTGAGCAGTACAGGCACGGCCGCCCTTTTCCTGCACCCGGTAGAGGCCATGCATGGTGATCTGGGCATGGTAGGCAAACACGATATTGTAATTGCCATCTCCAACAGCGGAGAGACAAAAGAATTAACCGCCCTCATCCCGCGGATCAAACACCTGGGGGCCAGGATCGTGGCCCTCACCGGAAATCTTAAGTCCACGCTGGCCGCACAAAGTGACGTAGCCATAGACGTTGGTGTAGAGCGCGAAGCCTGCCCCCTGGGACTGGCCCCCACCGCCAGCACGACGGCTGTACTGGCCATGGGTGACGCCCTGGCCGTAACCCTTCTCCATAAACGTAACTTCAACGAGCGGGATTTTTACCGCTACCACCCCAGCGGTAGCCTGGGCGACAGGCTGAAAGTCCTGGTCGGTGAAGTCATGTTGAAAGGTAAGGAGATCCCCGTGGTGCCCGTAGGCGCCCACCTTCCCGAGGCCATAAAAGAATTGAATAAAAAAAATATAGGGGCAGTGCTTATAACCAAAGAAAAACAAAAACTTGCCGGTATCATTACCGACGGTGATCTCAGACGCGCCATCTTACGGTATGCCCGTCTTGACAGTATGAAGGTTGAAGAAATTATGACCGCTGACCCTAAAACTATTAGTGCTGGTATGCTGGCCGCCGATGCATTAAGCATAATGCAAAAACACGAAATCACGGTGTTGCCTATAGTTGACACCCGAAAAAATATAAGGGGAATCCTCCATCTCCATGATCTGCTGGGGAAAGGGGAATTTAAATTCCTCGTGTAGGCGTCGAAGCCCAAATTTCCGGTACAGCCGTAAAGGGAACGAAGGTTCGAAAAACGAAAAGGGGATAGCCCATGGAAGAAAAGGATTCCGCCAGAGAAAAATTTGATACCGTCATACAGGCACTCGGGCCGGCTAAAATAGATTCCCCCATCCCGGATATTGACATCGGAGGAGAATATACCAACTTTGCCTCCGATAGCGATCGCATACTTTTTTACCAGAGAGAAAGATACTTTCGCCACTGCCTGGAAAAGAGGATAGACCCGGTTACGCTGGAATTGGCCGGCCCCAGAAAAAAGATATACTTTGACCCGAAAAAACTGAGATGTGCCATAGTTACTGCGGGGGGGCTGTGTCCGGGTGTCAATGACGTCATTCGTTCTATTGTCCTTGCACTCTACCATACGTACGGCGTCCGCCATATCTATGGCATACGCTATGGGCTGCAGGGATTCATCCCCCGATACGGGCATGAGATGCTGGAGTTAACCCCGTCCGTAGTGGCCAATATCCATGAAATGGGGGGGACGTTTCTGGCCTCTTCCCGCGGCCATCAGGACATAGGAGAAATTGTCGATGCCCTGGAGAGACTGAACATCGGCCTGCTCTTCCTCATCGGTGGCGACGGGACGCTCCATGCCGCAGCCTCCATAACGGATGAGGTGACGCGGCGCGGGGAAAAGATATCCATTATCGGCATCCCAAAGACTATCGATAATGATATTTTTCTCGTGTCCAAGTCGTTTGGATTTGATACGGCAGTGGAAATGGCCGCCCAGGCCATCCGGTCGGCACATACCGAGGCCATAGGAGCGCCGAACGGGGTCGGTCTGGTCAAGCTCATGGGCCGGCACTCCGGATTCATTGCGGCTAATGCCGCCCTGGCCCTGAAAGAGGTTAATTTTGTACTCATCCCTGAGATCGATTTTGATATTGAAGGTGAGCATGGCCTACTGAATATCTTACGAAAACGGCTCGACGAGCGCAGGCATGCGGTTATTGTAGCAGCCGAGGGGGCCGGGCAGAAATACGTGATGGGTAAAGAGCTTGAACGCGACCCTTCCGGTAACATCAAGCTAGGCGATATAGGCAAGTACTTGCGAGACCAGATCAAACACTATTTTGATCAGATTAAGATGCCGGTCAACATACGTTATATTGATCCCAGCTATATCATCCGCAGCGTTCCAGCAAATGTGAATGACCGTATATTCTGCGGCTTCCTGGGTCAAATGGCCGTCCATGCCGGTATGGCGGGGAAAACGGGCATGCTGGTCAGTCTATGGAATAATCGCTATGTCCATGTCCCCCTGAAGAGTGCCATAGCCCGCCGGAAGCAAATCGATCCTAATGGCCGGCTCTGGCTCAGCGTTCTTGAGTCCACCGGTCAGCCGTCGCTCAAGAATCCGGTGCAGACGCCCGCCTGTGCGTCGCACGCGGACAGGTCTGCAGAGATATGCCTGCAGGAAGAAAAGCGGAAATCAAAAGCCGCAAGGCGTCCTGTCGCGAAGCACAGTAAAAGTTGATGAACTCGTAAGAAGTCAATTTCTCACGCAAAGGCGCAAAGGATAGAAGAATCTCAAATCTCAAATTTCGTAACACTTTAGCTGTTTGAAAAGAGCTAGTCGTCCAGAAAACGGCGCCTCGAAAATCCCCCTTAATCCCCCTTTTTCAAAGGGGGAATGTAGGGGGATCCCCTTTTTCAAAGGGGGAAATGTTTCTCCTCCCTTTGGAAAAGGGAGGTTGGGAGGGATTTTAAAATACTTTTTCAAACAGCTAAACTGATACCAAATTTCAAATTTGAGATGCTATCTCTGCGGTCTTGGCGGCTTTGCATGGTATTTAGGACTTTTTACGAATTGATCAAGGTTGATTCAATTACAAATGTCTGGTAAAGTGACAGTCAATTTGGCCTTGACAAGTTTGCTCTCTATATGTTAGCTATACGGCCTCTTTCCTGCAAATGCGGGCCGTTAACTCAGGTGGTAGAGTATCTGCCTTTTAAGCAGAGAGTCGCTGGTTCGAGTCCAGCACGGCCCACCAGTAAAGTAAATAACAGAAGAATAAAACACGTCCCCATCGTCTAGTCAGGTCCAGGACACCGGCCTTTCACGCCGGCAACACCGGTTCAAATCCGGTTGGGGACGCCAAGTCAAATCAAGGGCTTAGGAGATTACTTCTAAGTCCTTTTCTTTTTGGGGTATGTCCTTGAGGTATTTTTCTTTTGGAAAGCAGATTCAAAATGTCCTTACGTCGATAAGCATAACATCTTCTTTCTTTGCCACCTCTTTAAGCTTTTCAGAAAATCCGCTTTTTGAGAATATCATAAAACGCTCGACACGATCGCGTGTACCCCACTTTACCCTGGGGGCCTTCTCTTTCAAGTTCTCGAGGATCGGGAGCCCCAGCGGCTTCGGATTCCACTTTACCTCGCCAAAGTAGATAGTTTCTTTGTTATCGTCCAGTGCCACGATATCTATCTCGTTGTTCTTATCCCACCATCTGCCAATAGAGTTGAACTCGATGAGACCTTCTTTCATGAGCCGCTGGCACGCCTCGCGACAGACTCGTTCGAAAGCGAAACCAAGGTATGAACCAAATCCTTTCTTGATCTGTTCCATAACCGGCTTTACGTTCTCTATCTCAAGGTGGCTACGGTTGGGAAAGACATACCGGAACCAGAAAGAAAAGAAATGATCCCCTATCTTGTAAAGACCAAGCCTGCTTTTCTCAGGGTTTTTCTCCGTGACCGGTACTTCTTTTTCGACGATACCGAGGCTACGCAGGATATCGATATACCGGGCCACCATGCTCTTCTCAAAGCCGGACGCTGCCATTATTTCCCCTGGTTTTCTCTTCCCTTCAGACAAGGCCCTTAGTATGGCGAAATAGTTTCTCGGCTCTCTCAATTCCTCCCGTACAAGGAATTCCACTTCCTGATAAAGGAAGGTTCCTTTGCGCAGGATATTGGCCTCTATGTTCCCGAAAATATCGAGGGAAGGATTCAGTTTCTCCAGGTATGCGGGTATTGCGCCGCATACCGCGTATATATGTACAAGATCGTCGAACGCCTTCTCCGGAAAAAATCCGGTCAGGGCCTCAAACGGCATTTCCTTCACCTCGAGCGATCCGGTTCTCCGCCCGTAAAGCGGGGCCTTATGAAGCAGGACCTCTTTCTCCATCATGCCTATGCTGGACCCTGGAAGAATCAGAAAAATGGGTGTATTTTTGAGGTGTTCATCGATTCCCTTTTGAAAAACACTGGATATAGCCTTGTTGGCGTTCACTAGATACGGAAATTCGTCAAAAACCAGTACCATCCGACTCTTAACTCTTTTTGCCAGGTACCTGAAAAGCTGTTCCCAGTCTTTAAATCCATTATCCCGCAGGATACTGTCATCGAAGGCTGTTCCCACGATCTGACCGATACTTTTGAGCTGCACCTTTTCGGCAAGGGCGTCCGATAGATAAAAGACAGCGGGCTTGTCTTTGATAAACTCCTGCACCAGACGCGTCTTGCCAACCCTGCGACGACCATAGATGGGAATAAACGAAAAGGATGGCTCCGCGTACCAGTCGTTCAACTGTCTTAGTTCAGTATGCCTGTTAACAAACTTTCGCTGCATGCCCGCCCAGTATAATCGTGATTAGTATAATCGTGATTATACTATTTTAGATAGTAAGTCAACAAAAATAACTGCACCAGTCGTACTTTTCCCGGCGACGCATGCGCTCAAGCCCACCAGGGTGGGGGGCTGGAGGGGGGAGAAGCCCGGTTACGCGCTTAGGCGGCATCTTCCGGTCATTTCTTGTGCAACTGGATTACGTTCGCTTCCTCTCCACATGAATTGATTTCGCTCTCCGTCTTCCTCAGGAGACCTGGCGCTACGTTCCACTGTTGGCCGTCGTCCGTTATAACAGTGACACTTTTCCTGTTATATCGAGTCAACATGCCCGTTATGGGCGGCCCGCCCTGTGGCTGAAAGGACACCCGGTCACCGATGTTGAACTGCAACATCTGCGCGTGTGCGCGCATCTGGGCCAGGAAGCGGAGGCGCGCAACAACTTTGTTGTTCAATTCGATAAGTTCCGCCTCAGTTAGATGGTCAATGTCAATCTTCATTTTTTCTCCCTCTGGGTTACTCACCTGCTTTCACCACACAATCTTTTTGTCACCGAGCGGCACGCGTAACCGGCCGGCAATGGAGCGTAGCGGAATTGCCGATCCGCATTCACGTGCTGGCTGGCCGAGATTCTCTACTCTGAAGCCAACGTTTGAATGACGTTTGACTCTCACCCGATGGCTTCCCGGCCAAGAGACCCTCAATGCTGATATCCTCGTCTATGTCCTCCCAGTGTATCCCCTGACCTTTTCCGATAAGCCGCCAAATTGCCCTTTCCATCGGCTTTGCGTGTTCAAGTCTGGGATACCAGCCCAGAGGAACAAAGATCGTTCTTTCGTCAGTAAGATCAACGCATAGTGTGTCTTCGGTCACCTTAACGTCCACTGCGTCAGGGACCTCAATTGCAATCGCCGAAATAGCCATTCCAGGCCTCCATCATATGTTGATACCTTAGCAGAAGTCCTAGCCGAAGGCAAGGGCGGAATCGTGAGAAACCGTCTGAAGGAAGCTGAATATTTACTATTCCGATTCGGGCGGATGCCAGGTGGGGAGACTGGGGAGAAAAAAACCGGCCTCATTTTCCCATTCAAAAATGTTATTATTCTACATTTATTTTTTGGTAGGTGCCCGACGCGGTTTCTTCGCCAGGTGAATCCCAAATTTATGGACTAATGGTTTCGTTTCTTCTTCGAAATATATCTCAAATTTGGCTTCTCCTGGTGAATTTATCCTGAACGGCGATATTACAATAGCTAGGTTTAAGTTGCCACCGATCTGCTGGTTAGGCGGTTCTGGTAAGGCATTACGAATGGGCTCGGCACGTGGCGTTGTAAGTGTAACTTCGAATTTTGGGATACGTTTTTTAGTTTTTATTAGCATGACAAATAGGCACAATTTTGGGAGGATTGCTGGGAGTTTTTCAAAGACCATACTTTCGGGATATATGCCCATTAGAGAAGTCTTATTCCCCACTTCCTCTCTTACATCATCACATAAAATCGTGTTAATTTTGTCTGCAAACTCCATTTAAGGACACCTTTAATTTAATGAAGATAAGTTTTGCTATCGATGTTTATTTCTTCTTTGCCCCATGTACTAACCTGAAGCTTTTCGACGCGTTCTTTTACTGAAGAATATGCTGTCATTTGGCTATAGACTTTCTCTGTTAATGACTCAATCTCTCTTTTGATCAATCTGAGTGAATTTCTTTCTGAAAGCAATTGCACTACATAAGTATTAAAAGATATTCCCTCCTTTTTCGCTGCATTGCTTAATGATGCATGAAGAGATTTTGGCAGTCTTAACCGAATTTGGCCGCTGAAAGGTTTCAAAATATCTGGCTCAGGAACTTTTTCGCCATCTTCCTCTAGCACATCGAGATAAAGTTTTTTGGCTATAGATAGTTCCTTTACGGCTTTTTCCGGAGTACTACCAAAGGCGCTAAGGCCTTCCAGTTCCGGTACCGTTGCTATAAAAGCGGTATCTTCTTCACTCCATTGTATAAGTACAGAGTGCTTTGACATCAGTCTCTAGTCCTCCTTTATACCATATAAGCCATTTTCTTTAGCCCATGTTAGCAACTGATTAACCTGGTATGCCTTAGCTTTTCCATCGTCATCTTGTATCGATATTGTATATCTTGGATGTGAGTTCCGTTTATAAATAGCATGACTACCTGTGCCTTTCCTCCGTTTCATACCAAAATGTTCGCACAATGTGCATAACTCATCGAATCTGAGATTCTGCGGAGAATTGACAGCCTTATTGATTAGCTTATCGACACGTCCCAATATTATCTTAACCTTTTGGTACCAAATATGGAACCATTATTCAAGATATTTTTGAGTGACCATTCATTTTGACCAGGCCGACTAGGCGGAGAGTATCGCTAAGTAGGCCATAAACGGCTTCAGGTTTCGTATTCACTTCCGCATTGAATGCATCTTTTGGGGTAAAAGGGAATAATTAAGAGCCAAAGACACCATGTAATAAGCACCATAAAAAACGTTCCCCAGCCTAAATGGCGTTTAAATAGAAAAAGTAAGGGAGCGTCTGGCTAATCCCCAGATCACTCGTGGACCAAAAGCACAATAAACTCCGCGCCTCAACCGCCCGGGAATGCTTCCCCGAAGCCCATACCGCTGAGAGTGAACCCTGTTAATGTGTTGGTTGATACCTTAGCAAAAGCACCGGATGAAGGCAAGGCCTGTCTGCGTGCAACGCACAGGCAGGGGCGGAATCGTGGTCTGTCTGCCGACGGGCAGGGAGACCGCCAGGAGAAGAGAAGGTTGAACATTCACTATTCCGACCCGGGCGGATGATAGGTGGAGGGAAGGGAGAGAGAATCTGTCGGTTACCCGATTATGCAGTCTTTTTCTGCCTCTTAATAATTTCGGTTAATGATCTCAAAGCCTGATTTACAGAGTCATGGTCCGGAAAAAATTTTGCAACATCAGGCTCAATGACTACAACATTGGTTCCTTCTGCGTACCTTTTTGCATATTTCCCCCGAATACCTTTACTGAAATCATATTCTTCAAGCATGTCTGGATCTTTTTGCATTCTTTTCATATTGTTCCCTTTCCTTTTTTGTGGCCTTCCTTGCGCTTATTATTCTGATTTTGTCTCCTCTTTCTGTATGAACAACTACCACGATTTTTACAGGAATTTCCAATGAGAATTAGCCTGTCTTCTTTATCAGAATGCAGAGGATCATAAATCGTTAATGATAGGGTATCACTAAAAGCTGTGCTTGCTTCATCAAAAGATACGTCGTGAATTTGTAAATTCTTTTTTGATTTGTTTGTATCCCATTCAAATAGAAGCATATCTTGTTATTTTTGATTAATTATAGCCTTTACAGGTGAATCCTGCTAATTGTTGATACCTTAGCAGAAGTACTGGCCGAAGGCCAGGGCGGAATCGATCCGGGTTTTGGTATCGGCATCCAACATGATTATTTGTTCCGTATTCGTGTGGTGTAGGAGGCGGCGGGTTCCTTTGCAAGAAACCCGATTTTCCGTTTCTTTGGTTCCGGCGGGGTCATGAGTTGCCGGATGGCATCAAAGACCGCTCTAAATTGGGCATCGTACTTCTTTTCCAAGTCAGCAAGTTTACGGGAAAGGTCTTTATTGGTTGCAAGCATTTCACGGAGCTTTACGAAAGTCCGCATGATGGCAATGTTTACCTGAATGGCGCGTTCACTGTTAAGGACGCTGGAAAGCATAGCCACCCCCTTGCTCTGTAAAGACATAAGGGAGATATCTCCTGCCGCCATGCCCCGAACTTGAGGTCGCAAATTGCGATCTCAAGTTTTCAGTTTCTTCAGATGACAACTGAAACATGAAATCGGAAGGAAATCTTGCGATGTTGCGTCTGACCTATTCATTCAATCGTCTCGTAGGGACTTCGTATAGCTCGGCAAGGTCTCTGTCGAGCATTACCTTATGGCCTCGAATCAAGTATATCCTTCTTTCGATCATCTCAACAAGAATAAGTTCTTTCATCACCCCTCCAACTTAAGGTCACAAATTGTGACCTTAAACAATGGACGGTCTCTTCCGGTGTAAGCCGGAACACAAAGTCATCGGGAAAGCAATCGGCGTTCCGTTTGACCGCCTGGTTCAATGCCTTGGTCGATACGCCATATATTGTTGCAAGATCGCTACCCAGGATCACCCGTTGGCCGCGAATTGCGCCCACCGTTTAGGACATTTTTGCCCCGAAGATCAATATATCCCCGGTTTCTTCGCCGGTTACAGGGCATACGGCGGCTTTACGGCGCATATCCGCCTCATCCTGCGAATCCTCAATGATGACGTATCCCTTATCGGTTAGATTTGTCTGTGCGAACCTGAGATCAATACTCCTCACACTTGATCTGATAGTAGCTTCTCTCGTGATCGCAGGAAGGACATTTCTCCGGCGGCTCGGTCCCGAAGTGTACATAACCACATTCCCGGCAGATCCACGCCACCTCTTTTTCTTTCTTGAAGACCGTGCCGGCCTCGACCTCTTTAAGTAATTTTTTATATCTTTCTTCGTGATGCTCTTCGGCCCTGGCAATAGCCCTTAACCGGCGGGCGATCTCCGGAAGCCCTTCTTTTTCCGCCATATCCGCAAATTCAGGATACATGCTGGTATATTCATAATGCTCGCCCGCGATGGCGGCCTTCAGGTTTTCAGCCGTAGTGCCCAGTACGGTTGGGGCGGCGGCCTCTACCTTGATCTCATCCAACTTCTCACCGCTCTTCTTTTTTAATTCATTGATCAGCTTGAATAGCCAACTGGCGTGTTCTTTTTCATTCTCCGCGGTAATAAGGAAAATCTCGGCGATCTGTTCAAACCCTTCTTTCCTTGCAATCTTAGAGTAGAAGGAATACCTGTTCCTGGCCTGGCTCTCGCCGATAAATGCCTTGACCAGATTTTCAATAGTCTTCTTCATGGTCTTTACCTCCAATCAAGCAATTTTTTATAGCTTATCAGTTATCCTATGAGGCTCTTGCAAAAATCGTCACACCGGTGAAAACCGGTGTCCAGAGGTATCTAAACTGCTTGAAATTACTGGATTCCGGCTTTCGCCGGAATGACAAGAATGCCATTTATAAGACTTTTCCAAGAGGCTCCTATTTTTAAAATACAGAGTTACCTTCGCTTCGCATCTGCCCTAACTTTTCAAAACCTCTTCCTTTAACTCCTGCGATCTTCTGGTGGCTGCCTCAACCGTATCCATCAGGATGCCATTAAGACCGGCCCTGGCCATGACGTGCAGACCGGCTATGGTGGTGCCGCCGGGCGAGGTGACCATCTCCTTAAGGCAGCCGAGAGGTTCGCCTGTCTCCATAGCCAATTTCACTGAACCAAGCACGGTCTGCAGGGTAAGCGTCCTGGCTATATCACGGGAAAGACCCATCCTGACGCCGGCATCAATGAAGGCCTCCATAATGGCAAATACGTAGGCCGGGCCGCTCCCGGAAAGACCGGTTACGGCATCCAGATATTTCTCTTCGACAATTACCGTCCTGCCCACCGCAGAGAATACCTGTTCAGCAAGCTGTAAGTCCCTTACGCCGGCATGATTACCCCGGGCCAGGGCCGTTGCTCCCTCGCCAATCAGGGCCGGGGTATTCGGCATGACCCGGATGATACGGCTTTTTTCCGGCAGCCTGGCCTCCAGATATCCTAGGGGGATGCCCGCCGCAATGGAAATAACCAGGTGTCCCGGCGTTACCTCCGGTCTTATTTCATCCAGGACTGCGGCCATCACCTGGGGTTTGACCGCCAGTATGATTACGTGACTCTGGGTGACCAGTTCTTTGTTACTCTGACACGCGTTGACGCCGTAAGTCTCTTTAAGATGTTCCAGGCAACCGGCACTGGCGTCGAACACACAGACCTGTTCCGCCTTTACCACCTTGGCCTTAAGCAGACCTTTAAGGAGGGCCTCTCCCATCTTTCCGCCACCAATAAACCCTATCTTACCTTTTAGTCCCATTTTTGACCCCTTTATCTTTTGCATATAACCACAGCGCACAGAGAATTTATTGTCCAAACATATTTCCCCCTTTACTAAAAGGGGGGGGTGAGGGGGGATTATTTTCTTTACCCTTTGTGTCTCGTCTCTTTGAGACACGGCTGTTTTATTTGGAGTTAGGATTCTGGGATTTGTATATTACGCACAAAATATCCCTTACGGCAAGAAAAATTCGGTATTTGACACAACGCTGAAGTGAGTAGTGAAACCACATTATGGAAAATATTTTCCCTCAAAGTGGAAGAATATTACACACATAGGACCGTGCACTATTGACAAGGGGCAATTAAAACAATAGATTACAAATAAAACACTGATGGCATAAAATATGCAAATTAATAGCAGAGAGAGGAAAAAGGACATGCCACAAAGAGGCAACGGGAACAATACCAGTCGAAGACCCGCCGAGATGGAATATAAAAAACCGGTGGTATGCATAGTATGCGGTAAAAAATGGGAGGTGGCCTGTTCTGCTCCTTATCAATCTAACAGCCCATCCTCCGGGCTGTGCGATATTTGTCAGGTACAAACCGTAACCCCGGTTATTCGCAGAAGGCAATTAAAGGAAGGTAATTTTGATTGTTTCGGTAAAGCCGCTGGCGGGTTTTGTGACCAGCCTAACTGCAAGTATTTACTTCCATGCCTCCGCCTTTCCGCCGTTGCCGCGTCTTGCAGAGAAAGCTCAGCCGCTTTTTATGAGAGAAAATGTAAGCAATAGGGTAATATAAAAAGTTTTGAAAAATAAGCCACAGAGATGGAAAATCCGAAATCCGAAGCACGAAACTCGAAACAAATTCAAATGACCAAATGAACGCAATGACCAAAACGAAAAATCGAAGGAGTTGCTGATGGACGTCTCGAACATTCGATATTTGGATTTCGGATTTGTTTAGGATTTCGGATTTCGATATTCGGATTTGGCTGCGGCTATGCCGCGCTGTGTCCTCTGTGGTTAATCTTTTGACAATACGAGTAATAGAGTAGGGAGAAAGAAATGTTAGGAAAAGAATCTGTTGCCACTAAGTATAACAAGAATAGTTGGCCCCGGCGTCGTGCCATAGGCAGATC
>JBFMAZ010000022.1:64373-159574 GCA_040755415.1 Thermodesulfobacteriota bacterium
ATAAATTATCATATTATCACCTACAGGCCCACCAACACCCCACCCCTCCCCCCCCGCCCCCCCGCCCCCCCCCCCCCCCCCCCCCCCCCCCCCCCCCCCCCCCCCCCCCCACGACCGGGCAGCCGTGATGACCATACCCATGGGATATCGCCTTCCCTTCTTTGTGTTATTTATCCTCTCCTGCTCAATACTTGATTATCTCTTTACCGTAAGACACATGATAGCGCTTGGACTAAGAGAATTGAACCCGGTCATGTATTATCTCTTTACACTGGGCGGGTATCAGGCCTTCCTCTTCAAATATCTTATGACCGCCGGGGGTCTGCTCCTGCTCTGTGCCCTGAGCAGGTATCTGCGCATCAACTGGTTAATTACCAGTATCGCTGTCTTATACAGCGTACTTACCCTCTATCATGTCTTCCTGCTTCGTTTTGCCTGAGAGCAAGCTATCAGCTATGAGCCATGAGCTATGAGCTACCAGCTATGAACTATGAGCTATGAACTATGAGCTATGAACTATCCTGCCTGTTTTATTTCTTCTCCTTAAGTTTTTTCAGTACGTCTTCTAGTTTCCTTAGTTCTTCACCGTAGGCGGTCCAGTTTTCCTCTCTCAGATATCGCCGGGCGTTTTCAAAATGACGCCAGGCCGCCTCTCCCAGGTTGGCAACCGCTTCCCCGGCCGGGGCAGAGACCGCCGGAGCCGTAGTGGAAATTCCTGTACCAAAGAGTCTGGCCAGAGATTGCTCCAGTGTCTCTTCCATCGCTATCGAGTTTTCGTAGGCCACGATAATACGTTTTAATTCAGGAATCTGCCCGGTCTCGGCCTTGAGATAAAGGGGCTGCACATATATCAATGACTCTTCGACAGGGATAACGAGAAGCGTACCCTGGATAACTTTCGAGCCCCGTTGATCCCATAGAGAAAGTTGCCGGGAAATCTCCGGTTCCTGGTTAATCCGCGACTCGATCTGCCGCGGGCCATAAACAAGTTTTTGTTTCGGGAACCGGTAAACCACCAGCTTCCCGTAGTCCTTCGGGTCGCATTTGGCACACATCCAGGCGGCCAGATTATCTTTCTTACTGGGATTAAACGGTGACATGAGGATGAACTCCTCTTTGTCTTCGCCGGGAAGCCGCATGATGGTATAATAAGGCTCCATCTGGGCGTTTTCGGCGCGCAGGCTGCCCGGTATTTCCCACAGATCCTCTTTGTTGTAAAAGGCCTGCGGCTCTGTCATGTGATACGTGGCATATATGTTTGCCTGGATGCGGAACAGCCAGTGCGGATAACGGAGATGGTTTCGCAGGTCCCCATCCATGGCGGAAAGAGGCTTGAATACACCGGGGAATATCCTGGCATAGGTGCGGATTATCGGGTCTTCGGCATCCTTGATAAAAAATTCCACATTCCCATTGTAGGCATCAACCACGGCCACTACCGAGTTGCGTATATAATTATCCCCGCCTTTCACCCGTCTGGAGTAGGGATAAAGATCGGAGGTGGTATAACCATCTATAAGCCAGTAAAGCCTGCCGCCGGAAATTACCATATATGGGTCGCGATCTATCCGGAGGAAAGGGGCCAGCTTTTTTACCCGCGAATAGACATTGCGGTCAAACAGAATGCGGCTTCCGGGTGTTATATCCGTAGAAAGGAGTATCTTCAAAGAACCAAACCGAAACGCCCATAAGGCCTTGTCCAATACTGAATTTATCGGGATTCCATCCCTGCCCTCGTAGCGGGCAAATACATTTTGTTCCCCGGAAGGATAATCAAATTCCTTAAGCCTGGTATTGACAAAGACATAGTCGTTATCAATCTCTCCGAAATAGATCTCAGGCCTGTCCACCTTGAGATTGGTCCTGGAAACCGGCGGGATATCCTGGATTATGAGCGCCGGCAGTCCCTCCCTAGTCACCTGGTTAACCACGCCCAGAGTCAATCCATAACCGTGAGTATAGATCTGGTGCTCGTTGATCCACACCCGGCTGGGCAGATCGTCATAGGAAAGCTCCCGCGGCGAAAGCATAACCTGGCGGTATTCGCCGTTTATATAGTAGCGGTCGTTATCCACAGACAGGAACTTGTAATAGGTCCGTATCTCCTGTATCTGGCCATACGTCTCCAGTAAAGGCTGGTGATCCCAGAGCCGTATGTTCTTGATGGTCAGGTCGTTTCTGGCCAGGCTGTCCGGCGTCAAGGATGCGGCGGCGGAAAGGTCGCGCTCCTCTACACCCGTAATGCCGTACCCGTCGCGCGTAGCCGCTATATCACGCATGAGGTATGGGGTTTCCTTGGCTATCTCGTTCGGCAGCACCACCAGGCGCTGGAGGGCCATGGGATAGATGTGGATACCCAGAAGGTAGATGCCGGCAAAGGCGGCCAGTGTGCCGTAGACGGCCTTAACATTGTAGCGAAAAAAATTATAAAGAAAAGCGCCGGCTGTGCCCAGGGAAATCGCAACCATTACATTCAAGGCCGGAAGAAGCCCGTTTTCATCTGCGTAACCGGCGCCGAAGACGACGCCGCGGCTTTTATAAAGCAAGTCATACCGCGCCAGGAAAAAATAACCGGCTATAATAACAAAAAACGGCGCGCCGAACAGGACCAGATATCTCTTGGCCGGCAGCCGGAAATCGACGCCTTGCGGCGACAGTACAATCTGCAGGCGGAGTGAGAAGATTACCAGGGCAGCTAAAAACATTACAAGCAAGAGTCTGAACAGCCATCCGAGCAAGTATTCTATAAACGGCAACTTAAAGATATAAAAACCGATATCATGTCCAAAAAGCGGATCGCTCTTGCCGAATGGGACGCCGTACGAGAAATTGAGAAAAGCCTCCCACTGGGCCGCCCCATAAAAGGCCATTACTACACCTATCAGAACGGACGCACCTTTTAAGAGATAGGGAATCTTTTCTGAGAGGCGATCCATGGCCGAAAACTGCAGATACTCACCGGAGCCGAGGACCGCCGGTCCGCCCCAGCGGTGAGCGAAAATCCCGTTCAGATAAAACAACAACCCGGAAACCAGACCAAAGACCAGCCCCAGGATGGCCTGGATGTTGAAGATCCGGGTAAAGAGCAGAGAAAGATCGAGGGATTTAAACCACAGCCAGTCCGTATAAAGGACTGCCGCCGTCTGCCCAAAAATCAGGGCCAGGAATGCGACCACTCCCCCTATAATAAGAAGACGCCTTGTTTTCTCCACCTAGTAACTCCTTTTCTTTACTTTTTTGACCGCGGCCACGATCCAGGAGGCAGCCTGGTGAATCTCCTCTTCGGTTGTATAACGTCCCACGCTCAGGCGTATAGCCCCCATCCCGACTTCCCTGGACACCCCCATGGCGGCCAGGACATGCGACAGGGTGACCGAACGATCATGACAGGCCGCGCCGGTAGAGGCGCATAGCCCGGGGATGCCGTCCAGTATTTTCCCGCCGGACAGGCCGGGAAAGGCGATATTCAGAGTATTGGGCAGCCTTTTATCCTTATGACTGTTGAGCACTGCGTCTGGAATCTCTGTGGCAATACTTTCAAAGAGTTGATCCCGCAGACCCCTTTGCCGGTCTGCCTCATCATGCAACCGCCGGGCGGCAACCATGCAGGCTGCACCCAGGGCTACCGCCAGGATAACGTTTTCCGTGCCGGCACGGCGGCCGCCTTCCTGGCCCGCGCCATGCAGGAGCGGCTCCAGCGTGCTTCCCTCGCGTATATAGAGGACGCCGATCCCTTTAGGCGCATAGACCTTGTGGCCGGCCACGGTCAGGAAATCTACGCCCATATCTTCAACGTAAGTCTCGACCTTTCCTAAGGACTGTGCGGCATCACTATGGAAGTAAACACCATGCTCCCGCGCCACCGCCCCTATTTCGGCCACGGGCTGGATAGTCCCGGTCTCATTGTTGGCGTGCATGATACTGACCAGGACGGTGTCCTTGCGCAGCGCCCGGCGGACATCATCCGGGTCAACGATGCCATGACTATCTACGGGAAGAAAAGTGACTTCCCAGCCATTCTCCATCAAAAAAATGGCCGGCTGCAGGATGGAAGGGTGTTCAATCCCCGAGGTGATGATATGCTTCCCCTTTTTGCGCAGGGCGTGAGCTACGCCTTTCAATACGGCGTTATTGGATTCCGTGCCCCCACTGGTAAAAACCACTTCCCGGGTGCTGCACTTAAGGAGCGCCGCGACCTGACCCCTGGCCATTTCCACCGCCGCCCGCGCCTCCTGACCTATTTGATGCGAACTGCCGGGATTGCCCCATTTCTCTTCTATAAAGGGCAGCATGGCCGCCGCCGCTTCGCGGTCAACCGGGGTAGTGGCATTATAGTCAAGGTAGATCAATACAATTTCCTGCCTGTACCGGAAATGCGGAAAACTCTATCACGCCTCCCATACTATTGACTGTAACACCTAGAGTCAAGGATAAACGACATCCTTGAATCCACCGCCTATCTTCGTACGAGTTAGCTCTTGACCGTAAACACACTATGGTTGCTGTGCAGCGTGATTTCAAATCCGAAATCCGAAGCGCGAATCTCGAAACAATATCAAATAATCAAAATCCGTAACACTTTAGCTGCTTGAAAAAAGCTGGTCGTCCAGAAAGCGGCGCCTCAAAAATCCCCCTTAATCCCCCTTTTTCAAAGGGGGAAACGTCTCTCCTCCCTTTGGAAAAGGGAGGTTGGGAGGGATTTTAAAATACTTTTTCAAACAGCTAAATTGATACCAAAATCCGAATTATCAAAATGAATTGTTCGTGCTGCGGTTTTGAACATTGAGACATTAGGAATTTGAATTTGTTTCGGATTTCGATGTTCGATATTCGGATTTGAACCCGGCTGCCTGGTAATCGGAGCTCACCGATTACTCTCTATCAACATTTCGATGGTGTATCAAGGACATCCTTGATACATCCCTGAAACGGGGCATTTTGCGTTACCCTGCGGAGTATTTACCCAAAAATAATCTCTTGGGAAAACAGACAGAAAATAAATATATAACATAATCAAGTAGTTATATATAAGTACACGGTTTGGCATAAAAATAGCAATTTATAAAAACGGAGTATAAGAGAAGGCAGCCAACAAGTGACATCCAGTTTTGAACCCCGCATACTGACCTTTATATGTACTGGCCATCCTTTGAACTTAACGGAACCCTTAAGGGGTCAGGCACCGGTTGATATCCGCATGGTCAAGGTGACTTGTTCATACCGGATTGAGCCGGAAATAATGCTGGAGCCGTTCCTGGCCAATTTTGACGGCGTCCTGATATTGGAATGCCCTCCGGGTTACTGCCGCAGCCGGATAGAGACTGACTCCGGCGCTGAAAGATTCCACGAGATAACCGCCGTACTTGCTGCGGCACACATACAAACAGACAGATTATGCCTTGACAGGATCCCGGCTATAAAAGGCAGAGGACTGCATGACATAGCCGGAAAATTTACAGAGAAGATAATATCCCTGGGTCCATTACATCTGAACAAAGTGGCCCGCGAAAAACTCAGGACGTTACAAAACAATCTTGAGACCAAAAGAATCCGGGGCCTTGTTGCCACCGGGCTGAGTCAGGTGAACACCAGGAAAACCGGAAAGAAGAGACTATATCCATCCTCAGAGGCCGCTCGCCGGGACGAATATATCAAAAATTGGCTCTCCGTACTCATTGAAGAAAACCCCGTAACCCTCACGCATCTCAGTGAAGTAATGGATATCGAGGTAGGTCATGTATCCAAGTACCTACTGGCTATGGAAAAGGAACAGCGTATTAAGATTCCAGCCGTGCTGAAAAAAGAAATCTCAATTTTGATGGACTTGTAAAAAGTAAAATTTCACCGCAGAGCTCGCTGAGAACGCTGAGATAACATGCTGAATATTTTAAGATTTTTCTCTGCGCCCTTTGCGTGCTCAGCGGTAAAAAGGTTTTCACGAATTCATCAATACATGAGATGGCAGACAGCCAGGGCAGCGCCGATGCCGGCAACGTCGGCCATGAGGGCGGCCGCCAGCGTGTGGCGTATCTGGGTAATCCCTATGGCGCCGAAATAAATAGCCAGCACATAGAAGGTGGTCTCCGTAGATCCCTGCATGGTTGAGACCAGAAAAGATGAAAAACCATTCGGGTCACGGCTGACCACCTCGCTGACCAAACCAAAAGCGCCGGTCCCGGAAAGCGGACGCATGAGAGCCACCGGCAGGGCATCGACCGGCATACCGATCAGAGAGGTGAACGGCCCCAGCATCCTGACCAATATATCAAATGCCCCGGAGGCCCGAAACATGCCGATGGCCACCAGGATCATGACCAGAAACGGGATAATGCGAATGGCTACCTGAAATCCCTCCTTGGCCCCCTCCGTGGCCGCCTCGTAAACCCTGACCCCGCGCATATAGCCAAAGAGTAAAAGTCCGCACATAATAAGAGGCACCAGCCAATAGGTAATGACCTCTTTACCCAGGGCCAGGGCCTCGCCATCCCTGGTGAGCCGATAGATGAAGGCGCTGACTATAGCCGCCATGATGGAAACGGCCACCACCTTGCCCAAACGACCGGGCGGTGAGAGTTCCGTTTTTTCAGACGTATCTCCTTCTTCCTGAACAGTTGGGGCCTCTCCTGGATTAACAGCAAAAACCGCCGGATATCCTTCTGGTTCGCTGCGCCGGGCCAGGATCTTGGCCGCCGAAATAGCTACTGTGGTTGAACAAATAGTAGCAATAAGGGTGGGGATAATAATAGAGGCCGGATTGGCCGCCCCGGCTGCCGCCCGCACACCGATTATTCCAAGGGGCAGGATGGTAACGCTGGAGGTATTTATGGCCAGGAAAAGGGCCATGGCATTTGTTGCCCGCCCCTTATGCGGGTTGAGCTTGTCAAGTTCCATCATGGCCTTTATGCCCATCGGCGTGGCGGCATTGCCCAACCCCAGGACATTGGCCGATATATTCATTATCATGGCCGACATGGCAGAGTGACCGGGAGGCACCTCCGGGAACAGCCGCACCATTACCGGCCGCACTGCCCTGGCCACCATAGAAAGCAGCCCCCCGGCCTCGGCCACCTTCATTAATCCCAGCCAGAGGGCCATGATGCCTACCAGGCCAATGGCCAATTCCACCGCGCCCTTCGCCGCCTCAAAAGAGGCATCCAGGGTCTCCTTCATCCTTCCGCTATAGCCCGCCGCCACCACGGACAGAAGGATCAGAAAAAGCCAGATGATATTAATCGCCGCCGGTTTTTTATTCATGGCCGGTTCTTAAGGTTCCTGACGGTAATGGATAAGACATAACCGGGGGCAAGAGTTTCATATTCCGGACGGTTTGTCAATGATAAGCGTTAGCCCTGATCCACCATCAAGACATCATCTGCGGCGTTGCCTTCGATCGCTCCTCCTTGCGGCGTATTGCTCCATACGCCTCAGTCGTCGCTCCTCGGCGCCTTGCATCTAATATCCTGCTGGTGATCAGGGATACCCCATAACCTGCTGATTTTAATTTTGATAGCCAAAATAGGCGGTGGATTTGGGTTAGGACGTGGATAGGAGATTATGCAATAAATAATTAGGTTACATCCGAAAATCCCCCTGTATCCCCCTTTTCCAAAGGGGGATTTCAATATTTCCCCCCTTTAGCAAAGGGGGGGTGTGGGGGGATTTGGTAGTTTTCGGATGAAAACTAATTTTAAAGTGGGATGAATTCAAAAATAGCCCTTGACTCGCTAATGTTATAAATGCTATAGCATAATCGCCATCACGGAGGTTGTTATGCTCGACAGCAAAGATATAAGTAAGGTCGTCAAAGAGCTCAGAAATAGATTGAATCTTAGTCAGGAAGAATTAGCGGCAAAACTGAACGTTTCTTTTGCCACGGTAAACCGCTGGGAAAATGAGAAGATATCGCCCCGCGGAAAAGCCAGGGAAGCTATTTTAAAGTTAATAGAAGAGTCGGGCTTCGACCTGGAGGGCGCAGGGGATATTGGCATCAATCATAAGAATCGACGCCGGAAACTGTCCAAGGAGGATGTCTTGAGTACGAAGTCCATGGAACAGATGCTCTGGAGCGCCGCCTGTTCCATCCGCGGTGAAAAAGACGCGCCGAAGTTCAAAGACTATATTCTCCCACTTGTTTTTATCAAACGCCTTTCTGATGTCTTTGAGGACGAAGTCGAACGGCTGGCCGAAACTTACGGCGACAGGGAAACAGCATTGACCATCATCGAAGCCGATCATCAACTGGTCCGGTTTTATATTCCCATGGAGGCACGCTGGCCTGTGGTCAGCGGTCGTGAAAAATTCAACTGGCCTGAAGACCGCAAACTAAAAACGCTGGGCGAACAGCTCACGATGACCGTCCGCGCCATCGCAAAGGCCAATCCATCTTTGACAGGTGTCATCGACATTGTGGATTACAACGAGACCCGAAGCGGGGAGAGGGAAATCAGCGATAAGGCGCTTTCCGGTGTAATCGAAACCCTTTCCGATCCCCGCTACCGTTTAGGTCTTTACGATGTGGAGCCGGATTTTCTCGGCCGCGCCTATGAATATCTTTTGCGCAAATTTGCCGAAGGCCAGGGACAGAGCGCTGGTGAATTCTTCACGCCTACGGAGGTGGGATGGCTGATGGCCTATATACTGCGCCCGCGCCAGGGAGAAGAGGTTTACGATTTTGCCTGCGGCTCCGCGGGCCTCTTAATCAAATGCGAACTCGCTTTGCAGGAACGTGAGATCAAGGTGCAGAGGCCGCTGAAACTCTATGGGCAGGAGCTGACTGGCTCCAGCTATGCCATTGCCCGGATGAACATGGTCGTTCATGACATGGAAGGTGAAATCGTTCGTGGCAATTCCATGACCAATCCTAAATTCAAAGACTCTGATTCCAGCCTGAAGAAATTCGACATCGTCGTTTCCAATCCTATGTGGAACCAGCCCTTTGATCCGGCCATTTATGAAAATGATCCCTTCGAACGTTTTGAAGCCCAGGGCGGCGTCACCACCGGCAAGGCGGACTGGGCCTGGTTGCAGCATACGGTCGCATCGCTGAATACCCATGGCCGCGCCGCCATCGTCCTCGATACGGGAGCCGTCACACGCGGCAGCGGAAGCAAGAGCGAGGACCGGGAGAAGAAAATCCGCCAGTGGTTTGTCGAGCGCGACTGGATTGAAGGCGTGATCCTCCTTCCCGATAACCTTTTCTATAACACCACCGCCGCCGGAATCATCATCGTCTTCAACAAGGCAAAACCGAAGGCGCGGCAGGGGAAGATCATCCTGGTCAACGCCGGACGGGAATTCAAGAAAGGCAGACCGAAAAATTATATCCCCGATGAGAATGTCCGTAAGATTGCAGATGCCTTCATCAAAGGGGAAGATGTCGAGAAGTTCATCAAAGTCATTACAACGGCGCAGGCGGCAGAAAACGATTTCAACCTGTCGCCCTCAAGATACGTGGATGTGAATGAAGGAGAAACCCACCGTCCGATTCCGGAAATCCTTGGAGAGTTGAATATGTTGGAAAAGCAGTCTGAGGTGGTGAACTCCAATCTGCATGCAATCTTTAGAAGCATGAAACTTGACACAGGTAATTGAAGATGGAGACACCCCAAAATTGGATTCCAACATTTTTTCGAGACATTGGCGTGTTTTATGGAGGTGGTACACCATCCACAGTGAATTCGGAATACTGGAATGGACCAATCCAATGGACAACGAGTAAACGTCTTGGAGATGCCCCTTATCTTGATTGCGGAGAACGCACTATATCGGATCGTGCACTCAGGGAGAGTTCAACAACACTGATTCCTGCAGGAAACTTATTGATAGGAACGAGGGTGGGTACTGGGAAAATTGTAGTTAATCGAATTGATATCGCAATAAGCCAGGATTTAACAGGGGTAATAGTTGATAAGAGCAAATATCTTCCAGAATTTGTCGCATATCAAACACGCGCGCAGCGGCTTCAGGAGTGTTTTCAAAAACAAAAACGGGGAGTAACGATACAAGGAATTTCAAGAGATGATTTGAAAGAATTCATTCTTTACATACCACCGCTTCCCGAACAAAAAAAAATTGCTGCCTTACTCCTGAATATTCAAAAAGCGATCGAGATTCAGGAATCCATTATTGAGAAGACGCGGGAGCTGAAAAAATCCACCCTGCACCATGTCTTTACCCACGGCCTGCGTGGAGAAAGATTGAAAGAGACGGAGGTGGGCCAGATACCGGAGAGTTGGGTTCTTAGTCGCATTAGTGATCTTGTAACAGAAACTACCCAGACAAATCCTTCAAAAACACCTGAACGAAAAATTAAGTATATTGATGTTTCTTCCATATCAAACACACGATATGTCATTGAAACATGGGTTAATCTTTTGGGAAAAGAAGCGCCAAGTAGGGCGAGAAAGGTTGTAAAAAAGGGGGATGTAATAGTCGCAACTGTTAGACCTACATTGAGGCGACTTGCCTTTATAACTCCAGATTTCAATAATGAAATATGTTCTACCGCCTTTTGCGTGTTGCGTTCCTGCCCTGATGTTCTCGATCAAAGATTTCTATTTTATACAATTCAGAGGAATGAATTCTTTGCTGGACTCGAGAAATTACAACAGGGGGCAAGTTATCCAGCAGTTGCAGATAGTGATGTAAAAGATCAGTGGATACCATTGCCCCGTATCGCTGAGCAAAACGAAATTGCGAATTGCTTTCAAGTTATTGACAAGAAAATAGAACTTCACACTGCAAAGCGAGCCGCTCTGCAAGACCTATTCAAAACCATGCTGAATAAGTTAATGACCGGCGAGATTCGGGTGAAGGATCTGGATATCGATGTGTCCGAGGTAAGCGCATGAAAGAAGAACCCAGAAGTGAAATTGTCATCTATCGTACCAAGGACGGCAAGACTGCCCTTGACGTCAACCTGAGCGGAGAGACCCTTTGGTTGAATCAAGGTCAGATGTCCATCCTTTTTGACAGGGACCGGTCCGTCATCACAAAGCACTTGAGCAGTATATTCAAGAGCGGGGAATTGGATAAAAAAAGCAATGTGCAAAAAATGCACATTGCTGGTTCCGATAAACCGGTAGTTTACTATAATCTGGATGTCATTATTTCACTTGGTTACCGCGTAAACTCAAAACGCGGCACGCAGTTCCGCATCTGGGCCACGCAGGTCCTCAAAGATCATATCCTGAAGGGCTATTCGCTCAATGAGAAGCGGCTAAAGGAACAGAATGCCCGCCTGCTTGAATTGCAGAAGACAGTCAGCCTGATGCAGCGGGTCATGGAAGGCCGGGAGCTGGCCCGCGATGAAGCCACGGGACTTCTCCAGGTGATCACAGATTACTCCTATGCCTTGTCGCTCCTGGACCAGTACGATCATCGCCAGTTGAAAATCCGGCATACCACCGAAAAGACCCCTTTTGCCCTGACCTACGAAGCAGCGAGGAGAGCTATTGACAAACTCGGAGAACAATCGATGAAAAAGGGGCGGCCCATTAAATTATTCGGAAGGGAAAAAGATCAATCGTTCAGGGGTTCTCTGAGCGCGATCTACCAGATGTTTGACGGAAAAGAGGTCTATCCCAGCATCGAAGAAAAGGCCGCTCACCTTCTCTATTTCGTGGTCAAGAATCATTCTTTTATTGACGGAAACAAGCGCATCGGGGCATTCCTGTTCATCTGGTTTCTGGATGCCAGCGGAATTCTTTACGCCGGTGACGGCCGCAAGCGGATAGGCAACAATACCCTCGTCGCTCTGACCCTTATGATTGCGGAGAGCCGGCCCGAAGACAAGGACATCATCGTCAAGGTCATAGTGAACCTGATCAACAGGGACAATATATGAGAAGGGCGAAATCATGACGCCGACTTTAGGCACAGAAAAACCGACCGTGCAGGACCCGATCGTTAAGTATGCGGAAGAAATCGGCTGGGAAGTCGTCCCTCAGGAGGAGGCCCTTTCCCTTAGAAAAGGGGAAAGCGGGCCTCTGTTCTACCGGGTTCTCGAAGAAAAGCTGATAGAACTAAACCCGGGTTTGATAAGCCGGGAGAATGTGGATGACATCGTTCACCGTATGGAAGCGGTACGGAACAACATCGAAGGGAATGCGGAAATCCTGTCCTGGCTCCGGGGTGAGCAGGCCATTTACGATGAAAACGAAAAGCGGCGGCGCAACGTGACGGTGGTTGATTTTGCCCGCGCCGGGCGCAACCTGTTTCAGGTGACCTCCGAGTGGCAGTACACAAACGGCCGTGAGACAAACCGCGCGGACATCATGTTTCTCATCAACGGGATTCCCGTTGCCATCGTGGAGACCAAGAGTGCGAAAAAGGCCAATGGCATGGAAGAGGCGCTCATCCAAATCCGGCGGTATCACCGGGAGACCCCGGAAATGCTGACGGCGCCGCAGGTCTTTGATATGACCCATCTGGTTGATTTTTTCTACGGCCCCACCTGGAATCTGAACCGGAAAAACATCTTCAACTGGAAGGATGAGGAAAAGGGAAACTTCGAAAAGAAGGTAAAGCGATTTTTTGACCGGGGGCATTTCCTCAAGATGCTGGGGGAATGGATCCTGTTCTACGTCAAGGATGATGAACTCCAGAAAACGATCCTGCGCCAGCATCAGACCAGGGCTATCGAGAAAATCGTTCAGCGGTGCGCCGATGAAAAGAAAAAAACCGGCCTGATATGGCATACCCAGGGATCGGGAAAAACCTTCACGATGATCACGGCGGCACGGCAGATTCTTGAGAAAAAGGATGTCTTCGGGAAGGCGACGGTTATCCTGATGATCGACCGCAATGAGCTGGAGGGCCAGCTTTCCGGCTGGGTGGAGCGGATTCTCGGCGAGATGCAATCCCATGATATCAGCATTGAACAGGCTTACAGCAAGGTTCGCCTGCGGCAACTCCTCAAGGCGGACTTTAGAGGGCTGATTATTTCGATGATCCACAAGTTTGAAGGCATTCCCAAGAACATCTGCACCCGCCCCAACGTCATCGTCATGCTGGATGAGGCGCACCGGTCTGTCGGGGGAGACCTGGGCAACTACCTGGTCGCCGCCCTGCCGCAGGCAACGCTGATAGGGTTTACAGGCACGCCGATTGACAAAACGGCCTATGGCAAGGGAACCTTCAAAATCTTCGGGAAAGAGGATGATAAAGGTTATCTGGACAAATATTCCGTTGCGGAATCCATCGAAGACGGCACGACGCTCCCCCTCAATTATATGTTGACCCCCAATGAAATTCGTGTACCCGGAGAAGAACTGGAAAGGGAGTTTCTCGACCTTGTTGAGGCGGAAGGGGTCAGCGATGTCGATGAATTGAATAAGATCCTCGACCGGGCGGTGAAACTCAAGACCTTTCTCAAGTCGCCGGACCGTGTGGAGAAGGTGGCGGCCTTCATTGCCGGGCACTTCTGTGAGAATGTTGAGCCCCTTGGTTATAAGGCCTTTGTGGTTGGTGTGGATCGGGAGGCCTGCGCCCTTTACAAGGAAGCCCTCGACAAGCTCCTGACGCCGGAATATTCGAGAGCGATTTATACCGCCGCCCACAATGACAGTGAAAAATATCCCCTCGTTTACAAACACCAGCAGACAGCGGAAGAGGAGAAGAAAGCCCGGAAGCTTTTCCCGAAGCCGGATGCCCTGCCAAAGATCTTCATCGTAACGGACAAGCTGCTCACCGGTTTTGATGCCCCTATTCTTTATTGCATGTATCTGGATAAACCGATGCGCGACCATGTCCTTCTTCAGGCCATCGCGCGCGTCAACCGGCCCTACGAGGAAGAAGGAGACATCAAGAAACCCTGCGGTCTGGTGGTTGATTTCGTGGGAATCTTCGAGAAACTGGGAAAGGCCCTGGCCTTTGATTCCGACGTCGTCAGCGGAGTGATCAACAACCTCGATGTCCTGCTCGCGCGCTTTATCGAATTGATGAAGGGACAGGCCCGGCCGTACCTCGATCTGACCCGCGGCAAGGTAGATGATAAGATGGTCGAAAGGGCAATAGATGCCTTCGTTGATCAGGGCAAGAGAGAGGAATTTTATAAGTTATTTAAAGAGATGGAAACGCTTTACGAGATATTATCTCCTTCCCCCGCCCTTAGGGATTATATCGAAGACTTCGGCCTGCTTTCAATACTCTACCAGGTTGTCCGCAACGCCTTCAGGAAAAAAACGGGGTTCTATGGCGACATCGCAAAAAAAACAGAACAACTGGTCAGGGAAAAGGTCACAACCTTCGGTCTGGAGACCACGACGCCGGCAGTCAAGATCGATGAAATGACCTTGAAGGCTATGAAAGACAGCAAAACATCGACCAATATAAAAGTCATCAATCTCATCAATAGTATCATCAAAACGACAACGGATGAAGGCGAAGAGAGTCCATATCTGAAACCCATCGGGGAAAGGGCGGAGGCCATTCAGGAGGCTTTCGATAACCGGCAGGTAACGGCGCTCGATGCGCTCAGAAAAATAGAGGCGCTGATCAATGAGGTTCTCGAAGCCAGGAGACAGCAGGAAGAGACAGGTTTCGACATAAATACTTTCACGATTTACTGGCTGCTCAAACAGGAAAACGTGAAGTGGTTTGAAAATCTTGCTCCGATTGTCAATAACGTATTTCTCCGTTTCCCGAATTTCAAGGACAACATTGCAGAACTGAGACAGCTTAAGGCGGAACTTTACAAGTTGATGCTGCCTGTCGTCGGCAAGGATGCAATGCTGGGCATCGTTGAGAAGCTCTTGAGGCTGGAACGCAAATGATTCAACCATCCAATAACAAAGGAACGGGCTTGTCTGCGAAAGAGCAGCTTAAATCCGAAATTGTCCGCTGGGCCGCCGTCATGAAGGTGAACCCCGTGCAGATTCGAGTCCAAAGGATGACTAAAAAGTGGGCGTCATGCTCAGCCAAGGGAAGGGTCTGTTTCAGCGCCGACCTTCTTCATGAGCCGAGAACTTTTCAGGAATATGTCATCGTCCACGAACTCCTCCACCTCCAGGTTCCCAATCACGGCAAACTCTTCAAGAGCCTGCTGAACGCCTACTTGCCGGGCTGGGAAACTATATTGGCGGAACGAAACGGGTGTGCGACAAGGAGCTTATGAATCCAAGTAATTCTTTGGACATAATGCGATTTCTTCGAAACGGTAAAAATGAATGATTACAACGTCGGAGGAGTCTGGGCCGGAAGAAATAGAAACTGACTTGAAGGAGATAAAAAGGCATAATCATGAAGCTTCTGCACACATCAGACTGGCACATTGGCCGTGCCCTTTACGGCCGCAAGAGATACGAGGAACTCGAAGCGTTTCTTAACTGGCTGGCCGGACTTATGGAGGACGAAAACATAGATGTGCTGCTTGTGGCTGGAGACGTTTTTGACAACAG
The DNA here is from genome assembly GCA_040755415.1 of Thermodesulfobacteriota bacterium. Classification (GTDB taxonomy): domain Bacteria; phylum Desulfobacterota; class QYQD01; order QYQD01; family QYQD01; genus QYQD01. The sequence continues at coordinate 79,772 of JBFMAZ010000022.1, forward strand.
CACGCCCAGTAACCATGCACAGGAGATATATTACCGTTTCTTGTACCGTGTGGCGGCCGCTCCAAGCCGTCATGTGGTGGTCACGGCAGGAAATCATGATTCGCCGTCTTTTTTAAATGCCCCCAGGGAACTACTGCAATTTCTGAACATCCATGTCGTGGGTTGCGCATCCGATTCTCCTGCAGATGAACTGATCGTGATTGCCGGACCGGATGATGATCCCCGGCTCATTGTCTGCGCCATCCCGTATCTCAGAGACCGCGATATCCGCACCGCCGAGGCCGGTGAGAGCCTTGAGGAAAAGGAGAGGAAAATCATAGAAGGGATCAGGGCTCATTACCGGATGGTGTATGAGGCGGCCGAGCAGAAACGCTCCACGCTGAAAAAGCCCGTTCCGATTGTCGCCATGGGACATCTGTTCACCGCAGGCGGCCAGACCATTGAGGGCGATGGGGTGCGCGAACTGTATATCGGCTCCCTTTTAAAGGTCGGAACAGATGTGTTTCCCGAACATATCGATTACCTTGCCTTGGGGCATCTTCATATTCCTCAAACAGTGGGCGGTTCAGATTTCATACGCTATTCAGGTTCACCTCTGCCCATCGGCTTCGGGGAAGCTGAACAGGAAAAGAGCGTAGTCCTCGTGGACTTTTCGGGTAATGCGCCCAATGTCGCAACTATTCCAGTACCCAGGTTCCAGGAACTGAAGACACTGCAAGGGGATTGGCCAGCCATCGCTCGCGCTATCGAAGAACTAAAATCCGGTGGGTGCAACACTTGGCTGGAAATAGTATATGAAGGAGATGAGATAGCCGGCAGCCTCCGCGAGCGCCTGGATGAGGCAATCGAAGGGACCGGCATAGAGATCCTCCGCGTCAAGAACAACCGGGTGCTGGAACGCGCCATGAGCGGAATGGATGTGGATGAAACACTCGACGATCTGGATGCAACAGACGTGTTCAAACGCTGCCTTGAATCGCACGAAGTCCCGGAGGAACAGCGTCAGGAGCTTTTGAGCGCATATCAGGAAATCATCGCCTCTTTGCATGACGAAGACGCTTTAGCCGAATAGGAGAACATGGCATGAAGATACTTGGTGTCCGGTTCAAAAACCTGAACTCACTCACGGGCGAATGGCAGGTTGATTTCACCCACCCGGATTATTCGTCTGACGGTATATTTGCCATCACAGGCCCTACAGGCTCAGGAAAGACGACCATCCTAGACGCCATCTGCCTCGGGATTTACGGCCGGACGCCCCGCCTGGACAAGGTTACGAAAAGCAGCAACGAGATCATGTCGCGTCAAACGGGTGAATGCTTTGCCGAGGTGACATTCCAGACGCAGAAGGGCCGTTATCGTTGCCACTGGAGCCAGCACCGCGCCCGGAAACAGCCTGAGGGTGAGCTTCAGCAGGCCAGGCATGAAATAGCCGATGCCGATTCCGGGGCCGTCCTGGAATCAAAAATAAACCAGGTAGGTGAATTTATCGAGAAGGCCACGGGCATGGACTACAAGCGCTTCACCCGTTCAATGCTGCTGGCCCAGGGGGGATTCGCGGCCTTTCTCCAGGCCCCTCCCGACGAGCGGGCGCCCATCCTGGAGCAGATCACCGGGACCGAAATCTATAGCCGGATATCCATGAAAGTTCATCAACGCCGTACGGAAGAACACAACAAGCTTGAGATATTGCAGGCCGAACTGAAAGAAATCCAGGTTTTAAACGAAGATGAAGAAAGGGAACTGCAATCCGGCCTGAAAGAAAAGCAAGGCCAGGAGACGGAACTTGCCGGAAAAGTGAGTGAAATGCGCAAGGCCCTGACCTGGATCGAGGGGATGGTTGCCCTGGAGAAAGAACTAGGCGAACTGGACAAGAAACAGCAGGATTTCGAGAAGCGCCGGCAGGCGTTTGAGCCGGAATCAAAAAAGCTGGAAAAATCCGGCAAGGCCCTCAGTCTTGAAGGCGATTACAGCAGGGTAGATGCTTTGCGCGTACAGCACAGGACAATGAGACAAAGGAGCTTAATGGCGCAATCGCGATTCTGCCTGAAAAGGATAAGGCCTGTGCAGATGCGCATACCGTAAGGCAGGCCGCAGAGGCCCGGCTGAATGAGGCACGAACCAGGCAGAGGTCGGAAGGGGATGTCATCAAAAAGGTACGCAACCTTGATGCCAGGCTGAGTGAGCAGAAAAAACAGGTTGAAGAGAAAAACAAGGCAATCGGAGAAATCGAAAAACAGGGGGAAGGCTACAGAAGCCTTGTCAAAAGCGGTGAACAGGAGATGAAAAAGGCTCATGCCGCCCTGAAAGCTATCCGTGAATACCAGGCAAAACACGCTGCCGATGCCGCGTTGCTGACCAACCTCAGTGCCATCGACAAGGGATTTGCATTGCTTCGCGATATTGAGGCAAAGCATATAAAGGCATGTGAAGAGCTTTCCGCGGCAGCCGGGAAAAAGGAGTCTGCCCTAGCCCTATGCAAGAAAATACAAGCCGATCATGAAAAATCCCGCCAGGAATTTGAGAAAGGACAAAGTGAACTTAAGCGCCTGACTGATGAAATCACGGCCATCCTCAGGGGACGTGAAATCAGCCAGTGGCGTCATGATACGGATGCCCTTAAAGACCGCGAGCGTCTTTTGATTCAGACAGGCGAGACCATCGGACGGATTGACAAGACATACACTGCGCTGGACAGCCTGAAATCGGGCATTGAAAAATTAAAAGCCGGTAATGTGAAGCTCTTAGATGAGATAAAATCCTGCGCCGATAAAAAAGCGCTTCTGGAAAAAGCTATCGTAACCCTGGAAGCGCAGGTATCTCTCCTCAGCCGTATCCGTGACCTTGAGGAAGAAAGGAAACGACTTGAAGACGGCAACCCTTGCCCATTGTGCGGCGCTACGGAGCACCCCTATGCAAAGGGGAATGTCCCGGTCTTGAACGAGGCGGAGGCGGAGCTTCAAAAAACGAAGGATGAATGCAAAAAGGCGTCTCGTCATCTGAACAAGCTGGAAGCCGACCGGGTTCGGACCGCAACTGAAATCCAGCATGCTGAAAAAGAGATGGCAGAAAAGAATGCGACGCTGGACGCCGACGAAAAACAATGCGCCGGCGCCCTGTTGAGTCTGAAAATAGAGGTTTCACGGTCGGATCGCGCCGGGAAGATTCGCGAAGAAATTGCCGACGTACAGGCGAAAATTGCCGAGACAAAGGGTATCGTTGCCCTGGTCGAAGAAAAGGGCCGACAGGAAAAATCGGCGCAGACGGTCCTGGAAAAAACAAGAAAGACCCTTGACAACGTAGGAAAGGCATTACAGGAGGCCAGACACAACCTGGAGACGGCCGGTCGTGATCATGAGCGGCTGATCAAAGATTGCGCCGCTCTGGAGGAGGAGACTGAGAAGGTCCGTGCTGCCGCCCTTGCGGATGTCGTACCATTCGGGATCAGCCGGATTTCCTTAGACAGTCTCGACGCACTATTGAAAGACCTCACCGGGCGTAAAGATACCTGGCAGGCAAAGGAGGATGAAAAAACCGCTCAGGAGAAAAAGATCGATGAACTGAAAGCCGATATCGAGAAATACAATGCCCTGCTGGATAACCTCGATGCAGATCTGGCGGCAAGACGCAAAGACCGTGACGATCTGAAGATAAAATGTGAATCCCTGCACGCTTCACGCCGGGAACTTTTCGGAGAGAAGAACACTGACCAGGAGGAAAAACGGCTGGCGGACGCCGTGGATAAGGCGGGTAAGGTTTTTGAAAAAGCACGCGAAGAATATGGGCAAATTGAAAAAGAGATCAGCGCCCTGAAAGAGAAAATAGATTTATTGAAAGTAAAAATAGGAAATCGGGCAAAAGAACTGGCGCAGGCTGAACCGAAACTGATGGAGCGGATCAAAACGGCAGGATTTGAAGACGAGGCAGACTACCTGTCATCACGCCTGAGTGAAGAAGAACGGGAAATCCTCGCTGACAAAGAGAAACGCCTGATCAAGGAAAAAACGGAACTTGACACCCGCCGGAAGGACAGGTCGGAGGCGCTTGCATCAGAACGCGAAAAGCGTCTGACCGATCAGCCCATGGAGACGCTTAAAGAAAGTATAAGCGCCTGTGAATCCGACCTGAAACAGATTATGGTTGATATTGGAGGAATCAGGAAAACCTTGGATGAGAATGAAAAACAAAGGGATAAGCAGAAAGAGCGCATAAAAAACATTGACGCCCAGAAAAAGGAATGCGCACGCTGGGATGACCTGCATCAACTCATCGGCTCAGCCGACGGAAAGAAATTCCGGAACTTTGCACAGGGTTTGACATTCGAGATGATGACAGCGCATGCCAACCGCCAGCTCAGGAAGATGTCGGATCGCTATCTGCTCATACGCGACTCATCACAACCGCTGGAGCTGAATGTCATCGACAATTACCAGGCGGGCGAGATCCGTTCCACGAAAAATCTCTCCGGCGGCGAAAGCTTTATTGTGAGCCTTGCCCTGGCGCTCGGCCTGTCTCATATGGCAAGCCGGAATGTACGGGTTGACTCGCTCTTTCTCGATGAGGGATTCGGTACCCTCGACGATGACGCCCTTGAAACAGCCATAGAGACTCTTGTGGGACTGCAACAGGACGGCAAGTTAATCGGCGTTATATCGCATGTCCCGGCGCTTAAGGAGCGCATCAACACACAGATACAGGTGATCCCGGAGACAGGCGGTCGCAGCAACCTGAGCGGCCCCGGTTGCCGGAGGATTTGAGCGGACTCCCATAGAAAAAGGGAACATCCTACGGTGGATCGAGGTACATATCTAGGGAAGTCATGGACCCGGCGGGCCTTTTGTTTTGACTTGCCTCGATCGTTTTGTTACAATTTAGCGGATAGAGGAGCTTGCTTGCGCCTAATACCAAGTTGTAATCAAAAATATACCCATAAAATCTCCCCTCACCCCTCTTTTCCAAAGAGAGGGATATAATCTCCCCCTTTGAAAAAGGGGGATCAAGGGGGATTTGAATGGAACTTGATATAAGGGACCTACGCTGAATAATAACAAAGGCAACGCGGAGAAATAATTGCCAGAGCTAAGACAAAACCCGGCCACCCGCTTCTGGGTGGTTATAGCCAAGGAACGTTCAAGGCGTCCGCATGATTTCATACAGGACAAACCATCTATGTCGGAAGAGCCTTATATCGCTGAATGCCCGTTTTGTGGAGGCAATGAACATCTCACCCCGCCGGAGACCCTGGCCTACCGCAGGGGAGGCCAGGCCAATGGCCCGGGGTGGTGGGTACGGGCGGTTCCCAATAAATTCGCCGCCTTTGTCTCTGAAGGAGACTTAGAGCGACAGTATGAAGGGGCCAACTTCTTTAATCGCATGGATGCCGTAGGCCACCATGAGGTCATTATCGAGTCCAGTAGGCACAATGAGCACATATTCTTCATGGATGACTGGCACGTGCAAGAGGTTATTTTGGCGTACCTGGAACGTTATCAGATACTGCACATCGACCCCCGCTGCAAATTTATTATCATCTTTAAAAATCATGGCCTTTCCGCCGGGACCTCCCTTGAACATCCACACTCTCAGTTAGTGGCCACACCCATTGTGCCCGCGGATATCCGCATCCGGTTCGACCGCGCGGCATATTATTATGATGACACCGGCAAGTGTGTATATTGCGATATAATCCGCGAAGAAAAACGGAGCGGTGAACGGGTGGTATTGGAGACCGATAAATTCATCGCTATCCATCCTTTTGCCTCCCAGGTGCCCTTCGAGACCTGGATTATGCCCAAGGAACACAGCGCCTCATTTGGCCTTATCACTATGGAGGATGCCAAGGCCTTTGCCGTTATACTCAAGACAGTTCTTAAAAAACAATACATCGGCTTGCATGACCCGGATTTCAACTACATAATACATACCGCACCGGTAAAAGACGAGCACGAGGATTACTTTCACTGGCACCTGCAGATCCGGCCCCGCCTGACCACCGCAGCCGGTTTTGAGATGGGAACCGGCATATACATTAATACCGCCATGCCGGAAGAAACCGCCCAATTCATCCGCAATATACAGGTCTGAAGCCATGCCCTCATTAAAAATTAAAGCCATCCACTCAAAAAACAGAAATCCTTCTGTAGAACGGCTAAAAAATCTCCTGAAAATTTTTAACAAGACTGACCGCGTACTCATCGTTATTAGTGCCGATCCGGACTCCATAGCCAGCGCTCTGGCCATGAAAAGGCTTTTGTGGAGACGTGTACAGGGTGTTACCATAGCCCACAACAACGAAATTAAACGCCTTGACAACCTGGCTATGGCAAGGCTCCTCAATGTCCCTTTGCAACGCCTGCAGACGCTGGCCCCCGAGACCTTTACCCGCAAGGTAATGCTTGATTCACAGCCTTACCACAATCCGGACTTCGCCCATATTGACTATGACGTGGTGATCGACCACCACCCTCCTGTTGAACTGGTCAAGGCCTCCTGGATTGATATAAGGCCAGAATATGGGGCTACGGCCTCCATCATCTTTGAATATCTGCGTGCCGCACGCATCAAGCCCTCGGTACGCATAGCCACGGCCCTTTTCCATGCTATAAAGGTGGATACCGAAAACTTTACCAAACGGGCCACGGGTCAGGACATTGCGGCCTTTACCCGTCTCTTTGACCAGGTAAACCAGGCGGTTATCCGAAAGATCGAATCTTCCGATATCAAACTGAGCGACCTGGCCTATTTCGAGCTGGCTTTAGATAAGATGCGCTATTCCCGAAAACGTATTTATTGCCATGTAGGAAAAATAGAGAACCCGGATATCCTGGTGCTTTTGGCCAATTTTTTTATGCGTGTCTATGAAATCAGTTGGAGCATTGTCTCGGGTTTCTGCGAAGACAGGTTTATAGTAATCTTTCGTTCTGACGGATACCGGAAAAATGCGGGCAAATTGGCCATGCAGGTCTTTGGTGCTATGGGCTCGGCCGGTGGACATCGCCAGAGCGCCCGGGCCGAAATCCCAAGGACTAACATGCCGCACTCCGGCCGGGAATTTTCCTCCCGGAGTTTAGAGAGATTAATCGTCCGGCACTTAAAGACCTGAAAGGAGGTTATGCCGATTAAGGTATTAGGCATCATACTGGCCGGGGGCTTAGGCAGGAGGCTTTCCCCTCTCACCCAGCAACGCGCCAAACCCAGCGTTCCTTTTGGTGGAAAATATAGAATTATTGACTTTGTGCTCAGTAATTTCATTAATTCTGAAATCTACTCCATCTATGTGCTGATGCAATTTAAATGTCAGTCACTCATGGAGCACTTACGGGACGGATGGACGATAGGGAGCACCATCCGCGACTTTTTCATTATGCCGGTACCGGCCCAAATGCGCACCGGTGAAGACTGGTACCGCGGGACAGCGGATGCGGTATATCAGAATCTGCACCTCATTGAAAGAACTTATCCTGAGGTGGTGGCCATATTCAATGCCGACCATATTTACCGCATGGATATCAGACGAATGCTGCAATACCACCGGGAAAAAGAGGCAGAGGTGACGGTTGCCGCCATACCCTTACCTATAGAGAAAAGCCACCCTTTCGGAGTCATACAGGTTGACGATAACTGGCGGATCATCGGCTACGAGGAAAAACCGGAAAACCCGCATCCCATTCCCGGAAGTCCTGATATGGCCCTGGTTTCCATGGGTAATTACCTGTTTAATACTACAGTACTTAGCGAAACATTGAAAAAAGACGTTGAATCAAGCGGAAAATATGACCTGGCGGGTGAGGTTATCCCTATTCTATTTCAGAAAAGGCGGGTCTTTGCCTATGATTTTCGAATGAATAGAATTCCCGGGGCCCTTAAGAATGGAGAAAATAGTTATTGGCGGGATATAGGGACCATTAAGGCCTACTACGAGGCCAACATGGATCTTACAACGCCTGTACCGTCCTTTAATCTTTATAACTGGCAATGGCCGCTTAGAACCGCTACCTATGCCACGCCGCCGGCAAAGCTTATCTACGACCAGTATGGCCGGGAGGCCGTAGCCAGAGATTCCCTAATTGCCGGCGGAACCATCATAAGCGGCGGCGAGGTAAAAAATTCGGTTGTGGGGAGACATGTTTTTGTAGGCAGCCGTTGTCTAATTGAAGATTCCATCATATTCGATCACGTTACCCTGATGGAGGATGTAAGGATAAAAAGGGCGATCATCGATAAGAATGTTACTCTGCCTCCGGGTACGCGTATAGGTTATGATATGGAACAAGATCGCCGGCATTACTTTGTCGATCCCTCCGGCATTGTGGTGGTGCCGAAGGCTGAGATACAAAAATGTTTGATACATAGTTGAGGAGAGAGTAAGGAGTTTTTGATGCAAAAGATTCTGGCTATGATTCTGGCCGGAGGCCGTGTAGATGAACTGAGTGTGCTCACCTTCTACAGGCCTAAATCAGCCGTCCCCTTCGGCGGTCTATATCGTGTTATCGACTGTCCCTTGAGCAATCTCCGGTATTCAAACATCGAGAACGTGGGCATCCTTTCCCAGTACCGGTCTTACTCCCTGATAAACCACATCGGCCAGGGGGCCTCCTGGGATATGGTGGGCAGGCATCGCGGGGTCACCATGCTCCCCCCCTTTCAAGGGCATAAGGCCTCTGACTGGTACAAGGGAACGGCAGACGCCGTATTCCAGAATCTGGATTTTATCAACTACCATAAGCCGGAGCTGGTTATGGTCCTGTCCGGCGACCATATCTACAGGATGGACTACCAGCCTATGCTCGCCTATCACCTCAAAAAAAAGGCCGATCTTACGGCAGCCTTCGTAGCGGTAGAAACCAGAGAGGCCCCGCGTTTCGGCCTGGCCAGGATAGCAGATGAGGACAAGGCAGGCGGGAAAATTTTGTTATACCAGGAAAAACCGGCCAAACCGGCCTCAAATTGGGCCTCTATGACCATTTATTTATTCCGGCCCGAGGTTCTGAGAGAAGTGCTGCAGGAAAACGCCAAAAGTGATTCACATGAGTTTGGCCGGGATATCATACCCGCTATGCTTGGGCGCTACAAGGTATACGGATATAAACATACAGGATACTGGGGCTATAGCCGTAAGCTTGAGGAATACTGGCAGGCTAATATGGACACGCTGGGCCGAAGGCCGAAGATCGTCCTCAGGGAATGGATGCTCAGGACCAATCTGGACCATCAGGCTATTCGCGACCGTCAACCCGCCGTCATCGGCAAAACGGCGCGTATTAATAATACCAGCTTTTACCACGGCTGCCGCATCGAAGGGCAGGTGGAAAATAGCGTACTTTTTCCGGGCGTCAGGATAGCAAACGGGGCTATTGTAAAAGACTCTGTATTATTTTTTGATACTACCGTGGAAGAAGGGGCCTTCCTGGAAAAGGTCATATCCGATGTTGATGTCGTGATCGGCGCGCATACGGTCATGGGCAAAAGAAACGGGGCGGTCGCGCCTCAGGGCGGGATCACGGTCATCGGCCGCTCTACCCAGATACCGGCCGGTCTAACCATCGGACCAGGGTGCACTATCTATCCAGACCTCAGGCCTGAGCAGTTCACAAAGAAAAAAATCCCATCCGGCGAGGCCGTACAATGAATGAGACACTCGTTATGCTGCTGGCCGGCGGCGTAGGAAGCCGCCTCAATATTATGGTAGAGGCCCGTGCCAAGCCTGCGGTACCATTCGGCGGAATTTACCGCATCATAGACTTTACGCTCAGTAATGTGATGAATTCCGGCATTAATAACGTGGCCGTTCTCACCCAGTATAAGCCCCTGTCCCTTATGGAGCACATCGGCACCGGCACTCCGTGGGACTTTATCGGCCGCGGCCGCGGGGCCAAGATACTCCCGCCGCGCACCGGCCAGAAAGATTCTGACTGGTATAAAGGTACGGCCGATGCCATGCGCCAGAATATAGATTATATCAGTTCTCATCCCTCGCGGGAGGTCCTGGTCCTCTCCGGCGACCATATCTACTACATGGATTATCGTCCTATGCTCCAGTTTCACCGCAGGAAGAGGGCGGATATGACCATTGCCATGATGACCGTTCCTATGGACCAGATAAAACACTTTGGCACAGCCATCACGGACCAGAAGGGGCGCATAATGGAATGGGAAGAAAAGCCGGAGGTTCCTAGAACCAACCTGGCCTCTATGGGTATCTATGTCTTCAAGACCTCCTATCTTCTCTCCATATTGCAAAAAACAGGGGAACATGACTTTGGTAAACATATTATACCCATGGCCATCAAAAAAGACTCGGTCTATGCCTATCCCTTTCAGGGATACTGGCGCGACGTGGGCACACTCGATGCCTATTGGAGGGCGAATATGGATCTGCTCGATCCATCAAGCGGGCTTACCCCCGAGACCTGGGGAGTCAGGCCAAACCTGGAAGAGGCCGGTTTAATGTCCGACTGGCCGCCGGCCAGGATCTTGCCCGGGGCAAAGGTCTCCAATTCGGTTATATCTGCCGGCTGCGTTATTGAAGGGACGGTCGAACACTCTGTCCTGTCACCGGGTGTCTATGTGGCAAAAGGGGCCAGAGTAACAGACTCGGTGATTATGCACGAATGCCAGATTATGACTGGCAGCCGTATAACCATGGCTATCTTGGATAAGAAAGTAGAGGCCGGGAAAGGTGTTATCATCGGCTCCGGCCCCAAAGACACACCCAATCAGGAGTTTCCCGAACAACTGTTTACCGGGCTGACCATTATCGGCAAAAAAACTGTCTTACCACCAGGTGTATGCATAGGACCGAATAGTATTGTCTACCCGGGCTGCGGCGAGGCCAATTTCGGCCAGAAAGAGGTTTTGCCCGGATCAGTGATCCGGGCGCTTACGCCATAGGACCCCGCCGTTTTCCCCCTGGCATTTCTCGATCATACCCGCCGTCTCCAGCTCTCCCAGGAGGTACGTCAATTTTTCTCCGGCACAATTTATCTTTTCCCGCAGTTCGTCCTGATCAAGAAAATTCTCTGCATCAAGGTGGGACAGGACTGATGCCGAAAGTTCCTTACATTCCTGCGCGAGGGCGTAAAGATCGGCAAGGGTTTTTATTTGGTTAGCGACGAAACGGTCCGTCAAGTGACCGCCGTAGCCGCCCCGCCTCCCCAGGTCGCGCAGCCGCATCCAGGTATTCAGGGCCTGGAGCATATCTTTCTCAGCCTGATCATAGATGGCCTGGCGCAGATAGCTCATGGCCTCTATATGATGGTTGGTCGCCTCCTTCTCCAGTGCGGATAATTCCGCCGATGGGGCCTTCGCCGCCGTGTTGTGTTCGGAAGCAGGCCTAACCATCTTTAACAGAAAACTAAACATCCCCCACATAATATTTATAAATAACCTTAAATTGTGCCGGGGGTCAATATATTATTACCTTGATCCACCATCAAACTATTGACAGAGAGCAATGGGTAATACCCGATTACAAGGCAGCCGGGTTCAAATCCAAATATCGAATATCGAAATCCGAAACAAATTCAAATATCCAAATTCCCAATGTTTCAAACGACAGCAGCGCTGATTATTTCGGATTTGAATTTTGGTGATTCGATATTGTTTCGAGATTCGTGCTTCGGATTTCGGATTTGAAATAACGCTGCACTGCAACTATGGTGTGTTTATGGTCAGGAGCTAACTCGTACGAAAATAGGCGGTGGATTTGGGATTACGATTTTTCTTGTAAATCCCGGCCGGGGTTGCTATATGTATAAATCTTGCAGAATCAAGCAGTTGAGTCCATCAGTAAACGTGCCGCCCGTGGAAAGAGAATTAAAACAAGTCCTTTTTGAGAGAAATCTACTCGGCCAGATCAGCCGCGATCTTTACTCGGCCAGCACCCAGGATGAGGTGCTCGATGCCGCCTACCGGAGCGTGGAAAAACTTGGACGGGAAATAAGCAATATATGCATGTTTACCGAAGACGGCCGTTATATACAACTGGTTCGCGTGGGCATCGAATCCGGATTGGCTAAGAATATAGAAAGAATCGCCCGGCGTGTCATACCGGGCATTTCCCTCCTCGGCTATAAGATACCCCTCTATGAAGAAAGCATCTACAAAAAGATGCGGGATACCGGGAAACCCATTGCTACCGAGAACATCGTTATGCAAGATAAAGATAGTGTTATCAGAACCAATGTAGAACGAATAGCCATGGATTATACCTCTCCCGGCAGTCCCCTGCGACCTCTAATCAAGACACTTGTAGTTCCTATGCTCCCCTACAAGTCGGTAATAGATATGCCCATTGTGGCGGAAAATAAGGTGGCAGGGGCCATAGCCCTGACCAGTGATACAGATCTCACGGAAAATGATCTGGAGCTGCTGAGGACTCTGGCCCTGATGGCCGGAAGCGCCCTGGAGCGGGTCCGTCTTCTGGAAAAATGGAAAGATCACCTGGTGCAACTGGAAAAATCAGAGGCCAAATATCGAAGCCTGTTTGAAGCGGCCAAGGATATGATCTTCATCGCCGAGCCAAGCGGCAAGCTTATTGACGCCAATCCCTCGGCCTGCCGCTGCCTTGGTTTTAGCCCCAAAAAACTCCAGGATCAGTTTATGCAAAATATCTATGCGAACGAGGCGGACTGGACAGACATGATGCGGGCTATCGAGGCCAGAGGCTCTCAGACGATAGAGATAAGTTTCAGAAGAAAGGATGGTACTACCCTGCCGGTAGAAGTAAACGGGACCGTCTCCTCTCAGGCAGGCAGTAAAGTGGTACAGGTCATAGCCAGAGACCTTACCGAAAAAAAAGAGGCGGAATACGAACTCAGGAAGACGAATGCCCAACTGCTCCAATCGGCCAAACTGGCTTCCATCGGGGAACTGGCCGCCGGTGTAGCCCACGAACTCAATCAGCCCTTGACAGTTATTAAGGGCTTTGCCCAATCCTTACTGCGGAAAACCAACCAAGAAATTCTAAATAAAGAATTATTGCAGGAAGTACTCCCGGTCGTCGAGAAAAATGCCATGCGCATGGGAGAGATTATAGACCATCTACGCACCTTCTCACGTCTGCCCCATACGAAGATGGAACCGGTAAACATTAACCAGGTTATAGAAAACGCCCTGCTCCTTATGGGGAGGCAGCTCGAGCTATATGGCATAATGGTAATTAAGGACTATAGTTCGCAAGGCCTCTTCTGTCGTGGCCATCCCGGACAACTGGAGCAGGTAGTCTTAAACCTTATGAGCAATGCCAAGGATGCCCTGGTAGAACAGGAAATATCCGTAAAGGGTCTGGAAATTTCAAAAGACTACAAAAAGATATTGACCGCCAAGACTGAGACAGACCATAACGGCCGCATAATCCTCAGCGTAAGAGACAACGGCATAGGTATCGCCCCGGAAAATTTGGATAAGATCTTCGATCCATTTTTTACTACCAAGGAGGTAGGCAAAGGCACCGGCCTTGGCCTTTCCGTAAGTTACAACATAATCGAGGAACACAAAGGCGATATCGAAATAGTTTCTCGCCAGGGTGAGGGCACTGAAGTAAAGGTAATATTGCCCGCTTGTTAACCAGTCCTTTTAATTATAGTGAACGACCTCGAAAAGTAGTCATTGCGAAGAGCGAAGCGACGTGGCAATCTCATGAGATTGCTTCACTTCGTTCGCAATGACAACTGGCGGATGTCAACTTATTTAAGTCGTTCACTATAGAAAGGTTAAAAAACAGGTCATGAACGGAAAAATTTTGGTGGTCGATGATGAAGCAGATATCCGGCTGCTACTGCGCATGGAGCTCGAGGGAAGAGGATTCACTGTCCTGGAGGCTAAAAATGGCCTGGAGGGGATAGAAAAGCTGAAAACCGAACATCCTGATCTGGTAATTGCCGATCTCAAGATGCCGGGGATGGACGGCCTGGCTATGATTCAGGAGATGAGAAAATTGGATGACAGGGCTCAGTTTATATTATTGACCGGATATGCCTCTGTGGAAACTGCCTTAGAGTGTATCCATCACAATCTGGTCTATGATTACCTGGTCAAGCCATTATCAGATATAGAAGACCTTATCTATACGGCACAAAGGGCCATAGAGAAAAAACAGCTCATCATAGAAAAAATGAGATACTGGGAGGCCCTTAAACAGACCAATGAGAGGCTGAAAGAAGCCAAGGCCGAGCTCGAAGAAAAGGCCGCCGCCACTGAATACGCCTACCGCCAGTTGAAGGAGACCCAGGAACTCCTCATTCGTTCCGAGAAACTTTCGGCCATAGGGGAACTGGTATCTGCAATTGCCCACGAGATTAACAACCCCCTTACTTCTATCCTGGGGTATGCCCAGCTTCTGTCCCAAATAACCGACCCGGGGAAGATCAAACGCGGCCTTCGGATAATCGAAAAGGAGGCCCTGCGCACGGCCAAAATAGTTAAAAATATGCTGGCCTTCTCCAATACCGGAAATTTCCGGAGGGAACCGGTCAATATAAATATCATAATGGAGGAAACCCTGGATTTTCTATCTTACGACCTCCGCAACCATAATATCCAGGTGGTAAAAAGTTTCGATAAAAACCTGCCGGCTGTAACAGGCGACGACTATCAGATCCGCCAGGCCCTAGTCAACATTATCATTAATGCCAAGCAGGCTATAGCTCAGGCCTTCCGTGCCGGCACACTAACGGTCAGGACACGTTACGACTCAACCCGCAGGGTGGTTATGGTGGAAATCGAAGACGACGGTCCCGGGATACCAGATGAGATCCGGGAACGTATATTTGAACCGTTCTTCAGCACAAAAAGGCCGGGAAGGGGGACGGGGTTAGGACTGAGCGTCTCATATCACATCATTAAGGAGCATCAGGGGGATATAGCTGTAGCCCGGCGTCAACCCCGCGGTTCCGTATTTACTATCGCCTTTCCAGTGGCGACCGGGATAGAAACGGCCCCGGAGACGCCTGGCGCTGGCCCTCAAAGACCCCTGAAAAACAGGCTACTGGTAGTGGACGATGAGCCCGCCGTTCTCAAACTTATATATGAGATACTTACCGACGAAGGATATGTGGTAGAAACGGTTACCGCCAGTAAGATAGCCCTGGAAAAGCTGGAAACCGGGCGATATGACCTGATGCTGACGGATATAATCATGCCGGATATCGACGGTAAGGAGCTTTTTAGCACCATCAGGGATATGGGTTTGCTGCCGCCGGGAGGAGTGATCTTTATGACCGGCGATACCATGGGTCATGAGACAAGTAGATTTCTTGAAGCCAGTGGCATAACCTACATAACCAAGCCCTTTACCGTTGAGGAAATCAAAAATATCATCTCAGCCAGAATAGCTTCTCTGAGTGCTTAACGGCCCGGGGGTCTTTTGCGCACCCTCAACCGGCTATTTTCGCACCCTGAAGGGTGCGGCTACCGTTTGCGCAACAATTCCGGTAGCCACAGGCTTTAGCCTGCGTCCAAGCCTCCATCAGGCCAATGTCCTCAGAAAATTAAAGGTATTCACCCTATCCCCCGGTTTTTTA
Organism: Thermodesulfobacteriota bacterium; assembly: GCA_040755415.1. Taxonomy (GTDB): domain Bacteria; phylum Desulfobacterota; class QYQD01; order QYQD01; family QYQD01; genus QYQD01. The sequence continues at coordinate 95,293 of JBFMAZ010000022.1, forward strand.
CCCGGCTTGCCGCCTAAAATCTCGGAGAGCATATTTCTAGCGGGGCGTTCCCACGTGAAATCAACCACCACAAAAGAAAGCCCCATCTTCTTCAAATCCTGCATATGGGGCAGGAGAGAATAAGGGTGCGAGGAGTGCACCAAAGTCAGTTCCCGGTAGCAGTTGATGAAAAAACTCTCTTTCTTAGGGCTTCGTATGGCGGTGCCCGGTTTTAGGCCGGGGGGCAGCAGCCGGGAGGTAAAGAGGGGCGGACGGCCATAGGCGGTCAGCCCCACCGGGCACCCGCCGGCATGGGCCAATGCCTCTTTAAGGTTTTCTCGGTCTGTTTCTATAGAAAACTCCACCTCCGTAATCCCCAGATCGTAAAGGGCCCTGATGGAAAGGGAGTTAAGCACATTGGCCGTGTAACTGGCGGAAAGGTATATGTCTCTCCCTTTATGTGAGAAAAGTTGCCGCTGGCCTATATGGCCCAGGTGCCAGGACTTAAATCCGGCCCGGCTGAATCCATCTATCGCCTCCTCATAAAACCGGCATCGTTTTTCCTCTATGACAGGAGGCAGCATCCAGGAGAATCGGTGCCGCATCTGCAAAATCTGTTTGTGGTAGCGGCTGTATTGGGTGAAGGTCTTCTCATCCAGGAGGACCAAGAGGCGATCTATGCCACGGCCTGACACATCAGACAGGTGGTTCAGATCGCCCAATTTTACCCACCACTTAAGGTCTTTTCTCTGCCTGACCCCGAAATTCTTCTCCGGGAATAATTTTGAAACAACCGAATCCGGGCTTGGCCCTTTTTTTATTGCCGGTCTGATATCACAGCCTTTAGTGGCGGCAAAAATGAGACTTCTTATCCGGCCTGAGCCGCGTAACAACGCGGCGTCCTTCGCATCCACCTTAAAAAGCAGATCTCCCTTGCGGCAAGGGACGGGCATCTTAAGCCTGATCTCCTGACCTTGCGCTGCATTTATCAGTTCCTTCCCCCCAGCAAACATTTTCCCCAAGGTAAATGAGTGCCTTTCGTCATGGGAGCGCCTTACAAGGCGTAACCGGTCCCCAACGCCGACATCAGCGGCAGGCCTCACCACGGCCTCATCCCCGCGTGCGGTTAGGATCCTCCCCAGAAAAAGGCCAGCCGTGCCTGAAAAATGCGGGGTGACGATATCCACAAGGCGTGGATACAGAAAGTACCCGGGGGTCGGCTTTCGGCCCAGACACTGCCTTATTAAATCTTCAGCCCGGCCCAGGGCCTCTTCATCGCCTTCCGGCGCATCCAGTACCGTGCGGTAGGCTTCTACTATAGAGCTTACGTAGTGGGCACTGCGCATCCTCCCCTCAAGCTTGACGGAGGTGACACCGGCCTTCTTTAGTTCAGGCAGCAACCTGATGGCCGAGAGGTCATTCATGGAAAAAAACGAGCCGTGTTTTTTGCCGCTTTCGTACAAACGGCGGCAGGGCTGGACGCACCGGCCGCGCATACTGGACTTTCCACCCAGATAACTGCTCATCAGACAGAGCCCGGAAAAGCTGTAACAAAGGGCCCCCTGGACAAAGACCTCCAGCTCAATCGGAGAATGCCGGTGTATGGCGCCTATTTCATCTATGGACAGCTCGCGGGCCAAAACCACCCGCTGGAATCCGAGCTTATGCAGGTGATCAGCTCCCGGGTGGTTGTGGATGGTCATAAGGGTGCTGGCATGGAGGCGGAAGGCCGGAAAGTATCTTTTGATCAAATAATACAGCCCCATATCCTGAATGATCAGGGCATCGGGAGAAAGCCCTTCTAATATCCTGAGTCCTTCGGCTATCGCCGGCACGTCTCTCTCCTTGAGCAGGATGTTCAGGGCTATATAGACCTTTACGCCGTGGTTATGGGCGAAGGGGATCATCCGGCTGATGTCCTGCAGGGAAAAATTCTCGGCCTGGAAGCGGGCGTTGAAGTCACTCCATCCGATATAGACGGCATCGGCCTTTTTCTCCACCGCCGCCCAGAATGCCTCCGGATTTCCGGCCGGGGCTAAGAGCTCGGTTTGTTTTTGCATAATTCCTAAAATCGGCTATAATGCCAGACGATTTTGTGGCGTGACACGCTAATAATCACTTTTTGTCTATAGCGCGGCACAGCCGCAACCAAAGAAGTTCACGGTTCCGAGTTCCACGTTCACGGTTTTTTAACCCTGAACTTTGAACCTTGGTAACACTTTAGCTGTTTGAAAAGAGCTAGTCGTCCAGAAAACGGCGCCTCGAAAATCCCCCTTAATCCCCCTTTTTCAAAGGGGGAATGTAGGGGGATCCCCTTTTTCAAAGGGGGAAATGTTTCTCCTCCCTTTGGAAAAGGGAGGTTGGGAGGGATTTTAAAATACTTTTTCAAACAGCTAAACTGATACGAACCTTGAAATTTGAACTTGTAATGGCCAGTTTTCATTAGCAATATCCAGGAAACTTCAATAAAATTTAAAGAAAAATAACGTTAGTAGTACAGAGGATACATACTAACCGCCAGGCGCCGGAAAGTCAAAGGATAGGGTGAACAAGACATTATTATGTCCGTCGATGGCCATCTCTTAAACATAATTAAAGTAATCAGTAACGTTACCGACGCCTTTACTACTGCCTTGTTTTTGGCCGACCCCCAAAGTGAGAGTTTAACCTTGCAAGCTTACTACAGTTTAAGCAAAAATGTCATCCCCCGGGTACAATTTGGCTACGGAGACGGTATGGTGGGCTGGGTGGCTAAAAACAACAAGCCTATTATCGCCAACCAATTTGACAGAGATACTACTACATTGCAATTCTACTCGGCGGATGAGGATATCAAATCCTTCATGGCTGTTCCTCTCCCCCGCGGGAAGGGTGTTCTTTCCGTGGATAGCAAGCATAAATACATATTTACTGAAAAAAGCCAAAAACTGCTCTTGGGATTTGCCGATCTTATCGTACATGAAACAGAAGTCTCCGCCTTGCAGGCCAAAGAACGCCTCTATGACCGGATACTCAATCTCCACTACCAGGCCGACCGTATAGGACAACAAACCGGAGATTTTGATGATTACCTCATCAACATCCTGACCCTATGCCTTTCTTTTACCCGGGCCGAGATGGGATTCGTGGCCTTTCTTTTATCCCCTGAACCAGACGCCAGGTACAGCCTCCCGGCCCTGATCGGTACGATAAAATCCAACCTCCAGAGACAGCAGTTTTCAGTGGAAAAGGGTCTGGTGGGCTGGATCTTTAGAAAAAGAAAGCCGCTGGTACTGGAGAGGATAGGACAAGAACCGAGGAAATCCTACCTTTTTACACCAGAAGAGCCTTTCAAAGGGTTCAATGCCTTTTTGGGTATCCCCTGCCTGTTTCAGGATTTCATCCCCGGGGTAATGGGTTTCACCAGTTACAGCAGTTGTACGTGGGAGACAGAGGAGGTCGATGCCCTCTTGAGTATCGGACAAAGGATTATCTTGACGAAAATGTCCATGAAAGGATAATCTGCCTTCTGCGAAGGCAACATCACTGGTCATTAGTCATCGGTCATTAGTTAGGCGTGAAAGACTGATCACTTTTACCGGTGACAAATGACTATTGACTAATGACATTCACTATAGGAGGACACACCATATATGCTATTGGATCGCTTGTTCGGCTTTCTGGCTAAAGATGCCGCCATGGACCTGGGCACAGCCAATACCCTGATTTATATGCCGGGGGAAGGCATTGTTTTAAACGAACCTTCTGTTGTGGCTATAAATAAAGATACGGACCAGGTCATAGCCGTCGGCCGGGAGGCCAAGGAATACCTGGGGCGTACACCGCAAAAGATCAGGGCCGTCAGGCCGATGAAAGACGGGGTCATTGCCGACTTTGAGGTCACCCAGCAGATGATCAAGTATTTCCTCCGAAAGATAAATATAAGCCGCTTTATTCGGCCCAAGATGGTTATCTGCGTCCCCACCGGCATCACCCAGGTAGAAAAGCGGGCGGTCATCGAGGCGGCAGAGGAGTCCGGAGTCCGGAAGGTGTTTTTGATAGAAGAACCTATGGCCGCGGCCATTGGTGCCGGGTTAGAAATTGAGAAACCGAGCGGCCAAATGGTAATAGACATCGGCGGGGGGACGACAGAGGTAGCCGTAATATCTGTTTCCGCCATAGCCTGTAGCGAATCCCACCGGGTAGCCGGAGATGAGATCAACGAGGCCATTGTCCGTTATATGCAAAAAAAATATCAGATACTCATCGGTGAAAATACATCTGAACATATCAAAATAAACATAGGTTCTGCCTATCCCCTGGACGAACCTCAGAGCATGCTCGTATCCGGCAAGGAAATCCTTACCGGATTTCCAAAGACCATACCCGTCACCGATGCCGAGATCCGCGAGGCCATAGCCGAGCCGGTAAGCGGTATTATCGGGGCCATTAGACGCACCCTGGACGATACACCGCCGGAACTGGTGGCCGATATCCACCAGAGTGGACTTTACATGGCCGGTGGAGGCTCCCTTCTTAAGGGGTTGGACCGCCGTATCACCGAGGAAACCCGCCTCAAGACCATACTGACTGAAGACCCCTTAACCACGGTAGTTATGGGCTCCGGCCGGGCCCTGGAAGAAATCAAGGATTATGCCAAGGTCTTTATTAACTGATACAGAGAGCCTTATAGAAACGGCCATAACCGTGGCCCGGGAAGGTGGTCAATTACTGAAGGAAATCTTTGGTCAGAAGCGAAAAGTCTATTTTAAAGATGAAATCGATCTGGTCACCGACGCCGACCTTCGGGCTGAAGAGTTCATTGTAAAGACTATTCACGACAGATACCCGGAACACACTATTGTCAGTGAGGAAAAACATCCCCAGGCGGGCCTATCACCTTACAAATGGATCATCGATCCCCTGGATGGGACCACCAATTATGCCCATGGGTTCCCATGGTTCTGCGTCTCTATCGCCCTTGCTATTCATGACGAACCGGTTCTCGGGGTGGTCTATCATCCATTTCTGGACCAGCTTTTCCGGGCCAGGAAGGGCGCAGGGGCTTATTTGAATGAAGGGCCTATTTGTGTATCCGCCACCGGCAAGCTCGGCCATAGCCTCCTGGCTACCGGGTTTCCCTATAACATACACACCGAACCAGAACCGGCAGTTTCCCACTTCAAGCGATTTCTTACACACTCCAGAGGCATAAGACGGGCCGGATCAGCCGCGCTGGATCTCTGTTATGTGGCCTGCGGCTGTTTTGACGGTTTCTGGGAAACCAATCTTAAACCATGGGATACAGCGGCTGGGGCACTGATAGTCCGGGAAGCGGGTGGATTGGTAACGGACTTCCAAAACCGGCCCTTTGCCCTGGACATGCCTGAGATATTGGCCAGTAACGGCCGCCTACACGGGCAAATGATTGCTGTCCTTCAGGAACAAAGGGCGGTCTGATCAGCTATCACTTTTCTGATTTCCTCAATAGAGATTCCCTGGATCTCTATGAGCTTCAAACGGGATTTATGCCCGTTCTTGATGGACAGGTTCGTCCGGGGCAGGTTAAACAAAGAGGCAAAAAACCGAATACAGGCGGCATTAGCCTCTCCATCTACCGGAGGGGCTTTCAATTTGACTTTAAGGGCATCGCCGTGATAACCGGCTATACCCTCACGTGAGGCCTTTGGTTGTACGTAAACTTTCAAAAAGACCCCGTCAGGGGATGGTTGGAGAAATAGGGTCACTTTGCCAACTCTTCACCCTCTAAATCTACTCCAGAGATAATTTCATTGATAGCACTCATAGCCTGATGTACTTCACCTGTCCCAGCCTCCTCCCCTTTTTCCGCTACTTCTTTCTCTGAAAAATCAGAGGGCTCTTTCTCTGCGGCCAGCCATTTCGAAAGGCTTTCAATAAAAGACTTAACCCGATACTCCATCTGGGCCTTTTGGCGTCTCAACTGATTGATTTCTTCCTGTATCTGAGCCGCCTGAACACGGGCATTTTCCACCATTTTTTGGGCTTCAAGTTCGGCCTGAGTTACTATAAGCTTAGCCTGGCGCTCAGCATTGGATTTAAGCTCATCCACTACACGCTGGGCAGAAACAAAGGCTGTCTGAAAAGTCTTTTCCTTCTCTTCAAAATTAGCCAAGCTTTCCTTGAGCCTTTTGACTTCATCCTTGAGGGCGCTATTTTCGTGGAGTGCCTCTTTGAGTTCTTCCGCTACCAATTCCAGGAAGGAATCTACCTCCCGCATGTCAAAACCGCGGAAACGAACCCGAAATTCCTGTTGTTGAATATCCATAGGCGTAATACGCATATCAGTCACCCTCTTTGGATGGGTTAATCAACCAAGCTGTCCGGCTATATCCGCCAGGGTTGGCACGAGGAAACTTTGCAGGAAAATGATGATCAATATAATAATCATCGGTGAAAAATCTATGCCGCCAAGGCTGATGGGAAGAATACGGCGCACCCGGTAAAGGAGGGGTTCGGTTACCCCGTAAAGGAAGCGAACGATGGGATTGTACGGATCAGGATTGACCCAGGAAATGACCGCCCGGGCAATAATGATCCACATATAAAGTGATAGTACTATGTCGATTATCTTGGCCAAGGCATTCAACAAATTTCCGAAAACGAACATCGGCACATCCTTATGCACAGGGACTGGCCCCAGATTAAAAATGCTATGGATTATATCGGCATTTCTGAAAAATAGTCAAGGAGTAAACAGAAAATATCTCAAGCCAGATTACAGCAAGCCGCCACTAGCGCCCTGGTTACTCTGGACATAAAGGTGAAGTCCAGGGTCTCCAGTCTGTCATACGGCGTGTGATAGTTAGGATTGCGGAACATGGCCGTATCCGTGAGCATCAAGGCCGGATACCCCTGGTCCCAGAAGGGGGCGTGGTCACTCAATCGCATCTCCGGCATTAAATAACCGGAAAAAGGTACTTTATAACCTACCACCGGAAGCTCCGGGACATATCTTATTGCAGACCCACAGAGGCTCTCTAAAAGACCTTTTGATCTCCGGTTGGCGATAACCGCCAGGAAATTTCCCGTATCCGGCACATTGATTCTCACCAAGGCTGGAATGGATTGGCTCCGGGGCTTTTCGCTCGTGTAGCCGACAGACTCTAAGATGAGTGCGCCCTTATATTTCACTCCTTTTTTTCTGGCCTCCTGGGCAAAATGACGGCTCCCGATGAGAAAGGTGAGGGTCATTACCGGGAGTTGGGGTTCTTCCAGGGTAAAAGCTACGAACTGCATGGTATTATCAGGATTACATTGAGACAGAATACGCGCCGCCTCAAGGAGCACGGCCACCCCGCTGGCATTATCATCGGCGCCCGGGCTGCCCAAAGCGGCGTCATAGTGAGCGCCGACCAGGAGTAAATCAGCATCCTTCTTTCCCTGAAGCGTGCCGATAATGTTCCTGTAAGTCCGGCCGTGAAACGGCACTTCCTGGCTCTCTACCTGAAGTCCAAAAGACGCAAAGACCTCCTCCACATAGCGCGCCCGCTCCTCCAGCGCCTCCGGCTCCTTCCAGGCATGGCGCAGACCGGTAATAGACGAGGTGTAGTACCTTAGATTCCCGGTATCTACCTGGGCTATCAGATTCTCTACGTCATAAGGCATAAATGTAATATTAATCTAAAATACCTCCTTTGTACCAAATATTTTGGGTCTTCACGTAATCGAGTGGGTAATTTTTTACTCTTCTCTATTCCCCTCTTTGGAAAAGAGGGGTAAGGGGGAGATTTTATAAATCGTAACTGTTTCAGGCTGTTATTATACGAACAGCATAGTTACTACCAGGAGTTTTCAAATCCCCCCTTGCCCCCCTTTACAAAAGGGGGGGTTCTTTACTGATAAGCTCTAAATAGGACTTCCCTCACATTCTTATGGAAGCCGTTGTTCCTGAGCGAAACTTGCTGGAGTCCGCCTGCGGCGGACCACAGACGGATCAGCAATAATCTAAAACAAACACCATATTAAGCTGAAAGCGGATAGTTGACTGTCGAAGATTCGCCAGCGTTGTGGCGAGCTGACTGCTCCATAAGGGGACTTAACGGTTGAATTATCCACGCCTTTCTGATACTGTCCGCTTTGTATGTAATCTGTCAAGGGATTAAATCTTATGTCAGACTGGTCAAAAGGGAGAGTAAGGCGTAACGAGCGGTTGAGACTCAACCTTCACGAGAGCGTGCTTATCTGGTTCACGGGCCTCCCGGGAGCGGGCAAGACGACCCTAGCCTATGCACTGGATAGGTACTTATATAACAAGGGCTTTCACACCTATGCCCTGGATGACGACAATGTCGGCTACGGACTGTGCGGCAATCTCGGACTCAGCCCGGAGGACCACAAGGAAAGCGCCCGGAGGGTGGCCGAGGTAGGCCGGCTCTTTGTGGATGCCGGGATCATAACCATCGCCGCCTTCACCGCTCCCTATCGCGAAGACCGGAAGTCTGCCCGCAAACTATTCCGGCCCGGTGAATTTGTCGAGATCTATGTAAAATGCCCTGTGGCGGAATGCGAAAAAAGGGACGGCAAGGGATATTATGAAAAGGCCCGCTCCGGTCGCATCAAAGGATTTGCTGGCGTGGATTCTATTTACGAGGAACCGGAGAATCCTGAACTGATCCTGGAAACAGATAAGTACGATGTAAAGACCTGCTTAGAAAAGATACTGACCTATCTGAGGAAAGAATTGATAATATAAAACCTAAAAGGGCAATTCACCACAGAGAACACAGAGAACTACTTGAAATTATTATGTTTGAACCTATTAAAATCTTTCTTTGTGCACTCTGTGGTTTTAAAATCGTTCAATTCAGGTAAAAAACATTTCCAAGCGGGAAAGATATTGATTACGGCAACTTTTTTGGCCGCCAGGGTTAAGGCTTTTTTAGAATATCATGGCTGCCGACTTTTCTCATGATATAGATGTCGCCTTCAATCTGAAAGGTAAAACGGTAAGAGTGGCTTACCCCGCCTTCCCAGATGTTCCTCGGATCTTGCATCTTTTTAATGTTTAGGGAAGGATGTTGTGAATCAGATAACAAAAACTCCAACTGTTTGTCGATTGCTTTCTGCACTGGCGGGGGCAGCTTACGGTAATCCCGGATAAAGTTTTTGGTAAAAACCAGCCTCATATTTTAGTCTTCTTGAGGGCCCGGACGGCAGCTTTAATATTATCAAAAGGACCGACCACATCACCCTTGGCTATGTCTTTGTCCGCCTGTGCCTCCCCTTCCTGCCACTCTTTGGTGTAAAAATACTCCTGGTCGGGATGAACCAGCTTGACCGGCTTCATAATTATGTCGCCATCCTTATTCTCTACTTCCACATAATCCCCAACAGCAAGATTGAGCTTTCTGCGTAGACCCTGTGGAATAGTAATCTGATAGTGTCTTTTGACCTTAACCAGCGGCATAAAAATACCTCTTCCGTTCTTTACTATGACTTTATAAATTTATTAATTTTGTAATTTCATAATATCAGAGAGATAACTTTTGTCAAGCGCTGAAATTTTCTTTCTTTACTTTTTCCCCTGTTTTCATCAATAATGCGGAGAAAGAAACGATATTAAGGCGGGATTGTCGCAGCATGGAGGGGCGCTATAGAATTTATTTCCTTCTGTCAAACATTTTGCAACGTAAGAATCAACGTCCCCATCGGGGGGCCTCAACAGGCCCTTATGCAGGCGTACAGCGGATTATCCTGACTTTTTTAACAATGCCTTGAAAAATTATCTCAGCGTGATCCAGGGATGATCCAGGAGCGTGATCCGGGGACGTTGATTCTTACGTTGCATAACTCCATTCCCGCCTTCTATCCAATCAGCCATGTAGGGTGGGCTGGTTTCCCAATAGACTCCCGGACTTCAAGGAGTGGCCAATTTCTGAACGGCGAATGACTCAGTTTCCAACCGTTCCGTCCATCTTACGGTTATTACCTTCGGAACAGTTTCCGAACTTTGACCGGATAGAACTGAGCGGAGTTATCTGGAGCACCCCATCGTCAGCCGCGACCTTGCAATTAACCCCATAAACGGCCCCTATCGTCTGCGAGGTTAATACAGCCTCTGGTTCTCCAAGGGCAAAGACGTCTCCATCTTTCAAGATGACCACCTTATCAGCGTATCTCGCGGCCAGATTAAGGTCATGCAAGGCGATAACTGTGGTAATCCGTCTCTGCACCGTTATTTCCCTTAGCAGGTCGAGAATCTCCAGTTCATGCCGAAGGTCCAGACCACTTAATGGTTCATCTAAAAGAAGAACCCTTGACTGTCGAACGAGAGCCTGCGCTATCGAAACCATTTGCTTCTGTCCACCACTCAGTTCATCGAGAAACCTTGAAGCTAACCTTTCTATCCCAAGCCCCTCTAACACCTCTAGAGCAGGGGCGAGGTCCTCCTTGCCGACTCTCCAGGACAAGGATTGGATTCTGCCCAAAAGGACGGCTTCAAACACGGTTAAAACAGCCCGGGACGATTTTTCTTGGGGGAGGTAACTGACCCACTGCGTTATCTCGTCTTTCTTGAACCCGCTTGTCTCTTTCCCATCTAGCCTAATGGCACCCCTAGGCTTTAGCATGCCAGCGACACACTTTAGCAGCGTTGACTTCCCCGATGCATTTGGGCCAATGATAACCGTGACCTCACCCGGTAATGCCTCAAGATGAATATCGCGCAAGACCGGCCCCCCACCGTCATAGGCAAACAACAGCCTTTCAATTTGTAGCTTCACCAGTACCCGATCCTTCTTTTAAACATCAAAGAAACGAAAAAAGGTACGCCGATAAAGGAAGTGACGATTCCTATTGGTAAGATGGCGCCAGGAATGGCCAACTTACTCACCGCCGATGCCGCAGAAAGCAAAACGGCTCCCGCCAGAGCAGATGTCGGCAAGAAGAATCTCTGATCCTCGCCAACAAGCATTCGTGCTATATGGGGCCCGGCCAGCCCTATAAAACCTATGGTGCCAACAAAGCAGACGGCAGCCCCGGTAAGAATGGAGACCCAGATAAATACTTTGAGCCGGAGTCTTTCTACATTGATGCCCAGGCTCTTAGCCTTTTCATCTCCAAGCCTCAGAGCAGTGAGCTTCCAGGCATCTTTAGCCAGCACAGGCACGGTCACTATGAGAATCGTGGTGGAGATTGCCAATTTTAGCCAGGTAGTTCTGAAAAGATTCCCGAAAAGCCAGAAGACCACTGCCTGTAACTGCTGCTCCGAAGCGATATATTGCAACAAAGCTGTTGCGGACTGGAATAAAAAGAGTATGGCAATTCCTGCCAGCACCATGGTCTCGGCGCTTAATTTCGCTTTCCTGGCGATAGCGTATATCAGGAGGCAGGTGAGCATAGCGAAGAAGAAGGCATTGATTGGTACAATGAAGTGTTCTCCGTAAGGGATAATACCAACGCCAAGGACAAGAGCCAGGGCAGCGCCAAATCCAGCGGCCGCAGAGATACCGAGCGTATAGGGGCTGGCCAGGGGATTGTCCAGTATCGTTTGCATCTCGGCACCGGCGATAGCAAGCGAAGCGCCGACCACTACCGCCATCAGGGCAATCGGCAGTCTGAGGTTCCAGACGATGACGGACGTGGCAGGCCAAACCGAATCCGGCGCCCAGATTGCCAAGAGGATTTCGGTAATTGACAGCCACGCCGGCCCTACCGCCATATCTACGAAAAGCATCAGCACAACTGCGATCGCCAGCGAGACAACTATGGCATACTTGCGGCCGGTTATTTGCTGATATAGCTCTTCAGCCTGAGTAACCAATTTTCACCCGTTCCTAATCTTGGACGCCTATCATCCAGATACCGCTGTAACCCATAGGCTGAAACTTCTTATCAAATTCCCTGAGATCCGTCTCCGGATCTAAGTTCTTGAATTCATCGGGGTGTAACCACTTGGCAACAGTCTGTATTACGGCGAAGGTGTAAATATTGTTGTAGATAAGATAAGACGAATCGAAAATGCCATAGACTCTGCCATTTTTCACCGCATTGAGAGTGTTCCAGCCCGGCCTTTCTGTAACAGCCTTTAGGAAAAGCCGCATCGAACTTTCAGGGGTCTCATGGATGCCAGACTTCATGGAACTATGAGTCTCACACCAGGACCCGCCGAATGAAGATATTATTATGAAATCCGGGTTTATTTTTAGCAGATATTCAGGGGCTATCGCGCCCCGTTCTTTTATAATGTCTTCAGCGATGTTTATGCCCCCTGCCTTGGCCACTATGACGCCCCACCCAGCATAACCACAGGTCCAGCCATATTGAGAAGACCTCTTCGAGATGCCTTCCAGGTAACCCTTGGGCTTGGGCTTTTTAATTTTTTGTAAGCGGCTAACTACCTCGTCAACCCGCTTTTGATAAAAATCCGCAATTTCCTGCGCTCTCTTTTCTTTACCCAGTAAAGCGCCCAGCAATAATGTGCTTGGTATAGTGTTTTCAAATGGTTTTTTCCAGTAGTCTACGATAACTGTTGGAATTCCCGCCTGCTCCATTCTGGCTATGTCCTCTGCTATACCCTCATATTTATCTATCAGCATCCACAGAGGAAATATGACCACGTCAGGCTTGAGCGAGATAACCTTTTCCACGCTAAAGGTACCCTTTGCATGGCTGCCCACATCCGGTATGGCCTCTACTATCCCAGGATTTTTTTGTTTGTACTCTTTGTAGATATTCTGATCACTCATAGGGGTTATCTTTCCCCACCCTGCTATTTTTTCCAGAAAGCCCTCACCCGCTACGGCAGCAAATGTGGGGAGATGTCTGTCGAAGCATAGGACCACCTTCTTAACTGGCACGTTCACCGACACCTGTCGCCCGGCCATATCCGTGACCGTAATCCGATTCGGCGACGGCATCTTATCTTCTGTATCACAGCCTCCCACCAGCATTGCTATCAAGGCCGTGACCAGAACGATTGAGACCAATTTTACTTTTCCAGTTCGCATAATTATTGATTCTGACAAAAATAATGTCTTATTTGTTTTGTCATGCCTGCGAAGGCAGGCATCCAGAACCAGCGATTTTACTGGATTCCCGCTGGCCCCGTACTTGATACGGGGTTACCCCGTGGGTTCCTGCTTTCGCAGGAATGACACACGGGGCGGGAATGACAGAAAAAACTCTAATGCGGACATTGTTTATGCAGCTTTCAATAGTCCCTAAGAAGGGGAAAAATGAGCATATGCCCCCCGAATTCCCTTCACCAATAAGGAACGGCTATAACTTCATCAATCCTCCTATTTCTTCTAAATGGGTCAAGACCCACCTGTGAGGCCAGGGGCAACCTTTGCATTGGTCAGTTGCTTTCTTGTTACGATTGATGAAGGCCCGATAGTCTTCAATAGATTTGAGCTCAAAGATGTGAGTCGACGAAGCCACTCCAGTGGTACAACTCTCGATCAGCCCATCGTTTAATACGGCCAAGTAATAAATGCCACCTTCGCAGCTATGGGGAGATGAACCGCCCGTGTACATCTGATAAACGCCTGCGGGAGTGCACACGCCCATCTTTGGTTTTAACTGGGTGAAGAAACAATCTTCGTTACCGAGTAAATATCCTTCTGATTTCATTGCCCACAATTTCTCGAACGTTCGCTCAACTTCAAATAAATCTTCTTCACCAAGCGCAAGCTCTTCTGTATAGCTGTGGTTCACCACCCCCCTAACCATCAGCGAAAATCGGATCGGTATGCCAAGTTCAGAAAATCGACGAAGCATCTCCGGTAGTATGGTTAAGTTATATTTTGTAACCACAGCAGCTACACTGGTTTTAAATCTGAATTTCGAATTAACGATGTATTGCAGGATACGCTCTAACTCCGCTGTTAAACTCTTGCCGAATTTGGGATGTCTATCGTTATCCAAAGTATCAATAGAAAAGCCGAGGCTATCCAATCCCGCCTCATCCAAGGCGTGCAGAAATTTTTCATTAAGACATCGCCCATTCGTCAAAATCGAAACGATCGTATCACGCGCGGAAATGTAATCAACCACATCTAACACGTAGGGCGAGAGTAAAGGCTCACCGCCGACCAGACTAATCATTCGATTCCCCAGCACATAAGCAATATCCGCCACGCGTTTCCATTCTTCAAGCCCCATGTCATTGTTGGTAAGCGATTTTTTTTGAGCACAGTAAGTGCAGCTCAGGTTACACGCCCCCGTAAGGAATAGACATGTTTGATAAGGATGTATATCCCCAGCGATTGCCCGCTCTAGGCTTGATAGATAGGCTTTTTGCTTTGCCATGCGATTGTGCTTGTACATATGAATATTGTCCCTTTTTGCAATGTTTTTTTAATTCTCTGGTTCATATGAGATTTTTGATTCGATTAATGGAGTCATGTGTTTCGCTTCCCACTTTTCTCTTTATAATTAATAAGTTAAAGTTAACTCACAAAACCATGACCTGCCGGGCGCCTTGTCCGAATAGAAGTAATCCTCGTCAAAGATATTGTCCACAGAAAAGGAGAGTGTCGCAAATTTCGTAATATTGTAAGAGACTTTTGCATCTGCAACAAAATATGGGTCGTATGAACCATAGACACCATCTACTTCGTCACTGTTGTCATCATTTTTATAAATTTTACTAACGTATCTACCAACAATGCTGGCAGAAAAGGGGCCTTTGGATAGGTCAGCACCGATGTTGAACATCTTTTCGGGAACCATTGTCAGGTTTTTTCCTACAATTTCCGGCTTTGCTGAATTTTCCGTTACCTCTGAATCGGTATAAGTGAAGTTTGCAAAAAGTCTGAGCCAATTTCCAATGCCCTGCTCAACTTCAAGTTCTATACCTTTACATTTAGCCTTACCTACATTTGAATATTGGTAAAGGGTAGGTGTAGTCAGTGCCATATAGATGAGGTCCTTCATATAATTCTCAAAATATGTGGCCGTTATCTTCGCCCCTTTCCATAATGCCTGTTCAGCGCCTATATCCCATGACGTCATGGTCTCTGGCTCCAAATCGGGATTTCCTTCATTAGTGATTCCCGTCGGTCCAGTCCATTTCATATAAAGGTCAACAATTGTCGGGGCGTTGAAAGCCTTTCCTGCGGATGCCCTAATGGTTGTCTTTTCAAATGGTTTATATACAACGGCAGCCTTTGGGCTAAAGGATGATTTATCTCTCGATTCATAACTGATATCAGAGACACCTAACTGAAAGATATACCCATCGTATGTTTCCCACCAATCCTGTCTGAAACCAATATATGCGGTCAGGTTATCAAGAATCATTATCTCGTCCTGGACAAATAAGGAATATGCCCTGTCCTTACCACTTGATTTCTGGAAAAGGGTGGTCTTTGTGTCCTCATCTTGCCAGTCAGTACGTAAAGAGTTTTCGTTTGATGCTCTATTACGTGTGAAGGAGCCTCCAAAAGTAAGGAGGTGTCTCTCAAATAGAGGGACTGTAAATACTAATTCAGAACTAAATAAGTTGTCTGATGGGTGCCACCATTCTGCTCCAGGTCCACCAGAACGTGTTGAGCTGCTGGTTGGAATTCCTGATCCGTAAGTCGCATTAACATAACTAAGGGAGAGTTTTGTTTTGACTGTAGATATCTCTGTTTCGTAGCTTATATTATACGCATCCTGTTCTCGACGAAAGTCATGCCAGGTGAGAAAGGAATTTTCACCTACAGTTCCATATGACCAGACAGGATTACCTGCCGCATCTTCCAGGTAAGTATGGGGATCATCCCAGCGCTCCCCCCAACGGTTTTTATGATACACAAATTTGATTTTTGAAGTCTTAGAAAAGTCATATCCTGCCTTGAGGGTTATATTGTCATCCCAATATACATTGTCCCCTGCGTCGCCAATCAAATACCTGGTGTTACCCATCGTGTCTGTTGTGGAAGACCAGCCTGAAATTCCTGCTGTTGGCTGGGCGCTCTGGACATTATAGACTGTGGGAAAACCATTTGTATCCTTTCTCCCATAGCTCAGAAAAATACTCAGTTTATCCTTAAATTTATCGCCATAGGATAAATAGAATCTCCTTAAATCATCCGATGCCTCACCTCTCTCCCAGCTTGAACCATAGCCACTTTTTATAATAAATTCCCTTTTTCCAGGCATCTTTGTTATAATGTTTACAACACCTCCCATTGCGTGATTACCGTAAAGACTTGAAAAGGGCCCCTTGGCAACCTCAATCCTATCTATTTCCTCTGGGGCTAATCCCGAAATTCCAGGTAAGTTTCCAACCATGGGGTCATTAAGGGTTATGTTATCCATTATAACCAATGTCCTTCCTCGACCAAAGGGGACTCCCCTTAAAGTAATCTGGGGATTTCTATCTTGGACGCCTTTGGCGCGAATGAGAAACACTCCCGGAAGCGTGTTCAGTCCCTGATCAACAGTCTGGATATTTCTTTTTTCTATATCTTTATCTGTAACAACAGAGATACTGCCAGGAGCTGTCGCTGCCTCCTTTTCCGTCCTTGTTGCAGTTACAATGATATCTTCCAATACAACAAGTTTCTCCTTTTTAGCGGATTCTACCTGGTTATCCTTTGCCTCTGCAGTTTTTTCTTCCTTAGGCCCTTCTGTGTCTTGGGCAAGACTAATTTGAGTTAAACCAAAGAAGACCGTAAATACCGAAATAATAAATAATCTAACCATTCCCTTATCCACCTTAACCTCCCCTTCTGCAATTGATATCCGCTCGACCATGCGTTTTCCTTGTCCGTCAGCATAGGCTTTCCTAACTCTGTGCGCATCTATCAGAGACATGCCTTCTCCCCATGGTCATCTGTTCTATAAATCCCTCCACTCGGACCCTGAGCTGCCCCACGTCGGATTTGGAAAAGTCTGTAACTACATGGAGAAAGGGAAGCCCATGCTTCCCTTTGACCAGCTCGGAAACTCTATATGACTCGATATTAAACGTATGGCAGAACTGCCAGGTCAGATCGATTACACCCTGGATCCGGTACTCTGATATCAGTCGGTCTATTTGTTCAAAGCGGGAGGTATTAGGCGTCATGCATGAACAGGTGACCCGAAGATACCTTTCGGCCAGGGCTTGAATGGGATCTTCTGCTTCCTCATCCGCAAGATCGTCGAAGCGTGTTACCCCGCCGCATCCCTCCTGGCACACGACTACCCCGCCGCATTCCTCAACCAATTTCAGCACCTTATCACACCCGAGACTGTTTCCCAGACCGGTCCACAATATCCGTGGCCGGGCGGGGGAGCAGGCGAATTCCTTGTCCCTTATCCGTCGCTTCAGTTCAGCGAGCAGTCTAGTGAGATTTGAAACATACTCCTCGCGGTCAACGGTGTAACCGAATTTGGTGCTTGAACCCACGAGGTCCCTGCCCATAATCGGTACGGGGTGGTGTTTTCGGCAGGCGTGGATCTCTTTGAGAAGCCGGCGTTCCTTGTTGATCTGTTTGATGGCCTTCCGCAGATCCTCGTTTGAGATCATGACGCCCAATTGCCCTTCGAGAAAGACTTTCAATTTCCGCATTTCGGCTATCCAGTGTATGAGAGCATCCCTTTCGTCCGGCTTTTGCGGGAGGTCCATAACGTGTATCGGTTTTTCGCGCGCCAGGAGCTCGTACATCTTTTTCCGGCCGTCGCAGGTCGTTTCCCCCACTATGCAATCCGCAAGCGGAAATATGGGGCAGGTATTTGAGACGGACCGGCCATATGTGGCCTTGACCATCGGGCACTGATCTGCAGGGAGCACCTTTTCCGCGGCAGCAATGGGCTCTCCCGTTGTGCCGCAGAGACCTACCGGTATGGCACCCGCGGCCAGCGCCATCTCAATTGGGAAATAGGAGCACATGAACCCTACCACCTTTTTGCCTTCATCTTTCGCCATCTCCAGTTTCAGGGCGAGTTCGGTCCTTACCTCACCAATAGTCTCTTTCGGCTTCAAATCCATGACCATCCTCTCCCCTCGTATTCTTCTTTCGCCACGATGGCCGCACCAAGAGCGCCCATAAGCTGCGGATCTATATCCATCTGCGCAAAACGAATACCGAGAGCGTCCTCCAGCGCCTTGCGAAGTCCCACGTTCTTGGCCACGCCACCTGCAAAAACCACCTCCGGTTGTATGCCCACGCGTGCAGCCATATTGCTTACGCGCCTGGCTATTGCGAGATGAAGGCCTGCGGTGATATTTTGCTTGGTCTCTCCCTGTGCGAGAAGCGAAATGACCTCGGACTCGGCAAAAACAGTGCAGGTGCTGTTTATCAGGCTTGGCCTTCCCGACTGGAGAAAAAACTCTCCGAGCTCATCCAATTCGAGTTCGAGCGCTCTGGCCATGACTTCTAAAAAGCGTCCGGTCCCGGCCGCACATTTATCGTTCATTACAAAATCATAGACACGGCCAGACTCGTCCAGTCTAATTACCTTGCTGTCCTGCCCTCCGATGTCAATTACCGTTCTGGTTTCGGAATGTAGATGATAAGCCCCTTTTCCGTGACACGTAATCTCAGTGACAGTCCGGTGCGCAAACGGAAGGGCAATCCGGCCATATCCCGTGCCGACGATAAATGCTATATCTTCGGGCCGGCAAGCTGCCAGCAGGAGCGCCTGTTCAAACACTTTCTTTCCTGCCTGTTGCGGATCGGCGCCCGTGGCAATAGTGCTTTTCGCAACTATACGGCCGCGATCAACCAGCACTGCTTTGGCAGCAAGCGACCCCACATCTATGCCTGCGAAAATAGACAGATGATGCATCGCACTCCTCCCAGTGCAACTGCCGCTGAGTTCCTTAAAATTCTGTTGAACTTCGTGTGCTTCCTGATGAAATCATTTGATTGCGGCTATATTGCGTTGTCTCACGAGTGAAACCCGTTTCGAATATCACACGAAAGCGGTTTCCCGGAGCCTCAAATTCACAGGCGGATATGAATCATATTGATTTAAAAAGGGAATTTAGGTAGGATAGGGGGCATGCGAAAAAGGGAATTCTCCCTCTTCGCATGCCAGGGTGGGCTACCAGTCGTTAACTTGGCCGGTTTCGCTGGTAGCCGCCCGCCTAAACTTCCCTTAGATTCTGTCTGGCTTTGCCAACGTGAATCGCTTATTATCCCAATACAACCTATGTGTCAAATCGGAAATATCGATAGAGCTTTATGCTTAGATCGGTTATCCTTTGACTCGGGCTATTCCACGTTGCGTCCTTGACCTAACCTTCATAACTTCGCAATAGAATCAGACTTGACGGGGTGCACTGGCGCAGACTGAAGCCTGCGGCTACAGCCATGTAGGGTGGGCTGAACTGATCCTGGAGACAGATAAGTACAATGTAAAGACCTGCCTGGGAAAAATCCTGGCCTACCTGAAGGAAGAATTGATAATATGACCGCCTTTCCCTTTACTTTTCTTACCATTGTCATTAATAATGCGGAGAAAGAAACGATAGCAAGGCGGGATTATTGCAGTATGACAGTCTCCGGATAAAAACCAAATAGGTTATTTTTCTGTACAATACATGTTAAGCGTAGAATTCAAACCATATAAGAGATATAATAAAAATGCAATTTGAATGGGACTCGAAGAAGGCCAAGCAGAATCTAACAAAGCATGGAGTTTCTTTTGATGAAGCGGTGACGGCATTCTATGATCCTCTATCGGCTACCTTTGATGACCCCGATCATTCAGAAAACGAGAAACGTTATATAACTATAGGCTTCTCCTCTAAAGGACGGCTGCTTGTCGTTGCACATGCAGAGAGAGGAGGGAATATACGCATAATTAGCGCAAGATGTGCAACCGCGCATGAGAGGAAAAAACATGAAGGATAAAAGAAGAGTACAAGGCAGTGATGAGTTACGTCCCGAGTACGATTTTGACTATTCAAAAGCCGTTCGCGGGAAGTATTACCGACGATTGCTTGAGGAAGGGTCGAACGTGGCCGTACTTGATCCGGACATAGCCAAAGCCTTCCATGATTCCGCATCGGTGAATGAGGCCTTGAGATCACTATTAGAACTGACCCGTTCCACGAAGCGCTTAACAAGTCGCTCAACCGGACGCGCAAAAAAACTGCGCACCGGTTAGCTTCATGTTGGACGTCAGATTATGCACTATAACTCGAAGTATTCGTTCAGCAGTTCCCCATATCGTTAAAAGGTTCGTTTACTGCCGCAGCATGGAGGGATGCTATAGAATTCATTTCCTCCTGTCAAACATTTTGCAACGTAAGAAACAACGTCCCTATCGGTCGTGCTCCCATTATTTAGGCTAGCCGTGACTTGCGGATGAACAACAAAAAAACAATTCAAAATTAAAAGGATAGTCATGAAACAGAGCAATGTTTCCCCGTCGATTTCAGAATGGCGGGAACTGTACGAACAAGCAGATCGGTTCAGGGACCTGAAACCCTGGACCTGGATGTCAGATGCCGATCTTTTTGGTGTGCAGAATCCTGAGGATATGGAAATCGGGTACTGTTGCGTACTGGGTGAACTGGGAGAGGTGCTGGCACTGGTGGTTTATCAAGGCTCCGAAGGTCTGGCCGGCTATTTAAAAATGCAATCAGGTGAATTCGATTATGAGGATCCCTCGGCCATACATCTGCAAAAATGCCTAATGGCGTCATTCGAGGACAGAAAACACCTGACCAAAGAGGACCTGCAAATAGTAAAGGCGCTCGACCTCAAGTACAGGGGGCACCAAGCCTGGCCGCAATTCAGGAGCTATCTGCCCGGCTATCTTCCCTGGGTTTTGACCAAAGGTGAGGTAAGCTTTCTAAAGGTGGCACTGGATCAGGCCATCGAGGTATGCATCCGGTTTCGGGAGGACCCCGGTTTTCTTGATCCGCCGGAAGAAGGCGAAGTACTGGTAAGAACCCCCGTCCCTCGAGGCAGCAAGATAGAATGGCAAAACATTTGGATAAGGCCTCCGGCTGCAAAGCCGCGTGTCTTGCCAACCATTTCAGTCGATGAAATCCGCGTTCAAAGGATACGCAAAAACAAAGTCCTCGGCAAAGGCACCTGGGAAATTGATTTCTTCTATTTTCCGGGGTCGGTTCGGGAAGGAGAACGACCATTTTCCCCGGTAGTGTTTGCGGTTGTTGATAAGACCACCGGGCTGATTTTGCATAACTGGATGAATCCGCCATCGGAATTGTTTGCGGACTTCCAGACGAATATTCTGGATGTCTTGAGCCGAAGCAGAACTTTGCCGAGACAGGTACTGGTGGCAAAGAGTGAAATGGGCCAGATGTTACAGCCGATTATCGCGGGACTGGGCATTGAGTTGAAGATGACTCCGCATTTGAGGGGAGTGGAACGGGTCGAAAAGGAGATGTATGCGCACTTCACCTCCTGAAGATAAAAATCTTAGCCATGTAGGGTGGGCTGAGCCCAAATATTCTGGAAGCACAAAGCAGCCGGAAATAGCTGTGCAATAATGGGAGAGTCGTGTATAAAGGTTAAATGACTATGGGATACCTTTTAGGACTTCAGGAATATCTGAATCAGACGTATGAGACTTCGGTCTTCGACCGGATAGTGCGTTCTAAGGAACTGTGGATTTTTCATATCCATGGCAGCCGCACAGCCAAAGCCACAGTTTTGGAGAATTTAAGATATGACATGAAACTCGATCTGGAAGGGCAGATAGAGGATCTCCCAAAGACCCAGGTCAAGTTTCTTTACCCGGCCCACTTCTGCAAGTCTGTCGGACCTCTCATAAAAATAGACAAAAAGGTACGGGACCTTGGACTGGGGCCGATTATCTCACGGCGAAAACGTTATTTTATCAAGAATAAGTCTTTGTTTCCTTTAATGAAGGAAAAACAGGTCGTCTACTTTACCTTATTGGAAGGCGAGATCATAAGAGGCATCATTATTGATTTCAGCAGGTACGACGTCACCGTGAGTCTGAAAGGAGGCATACCAGTGACAGTGTTGCGCCATGCCGTGTACGACCTACGAAACAAAAAGGGACGGTGCTTCCTAAAGTCCGTTCAAGAAGAACAGATGGACTGGCAAAAAAGCGAGCTTTTCGTCCCGTGATGGCTTGAGTTTTACGGTCAGGCATAAACCGGCCTGAGCCGCACGGCGCAGACCTTATACTCGGGTATCTTGGAAACCGGGTCAACCCCGGGATTGGTAAGGAGGTTGGCGGCGGCCTCCCGGAAGTGGAAAGGCAGAAACACCGTACCCCGCTGGCACATCTCTGTAAGTGCCACCCGCACCGTTATGTTACCCCGCCTTGAGATAATGCGCACCGGAGAATGATCGTCAATATTCAGGGCAAAGGCGTCAATGGGGTTCATTTCTACCATAACCTCCGGGTACATCTTGTTTAAGCCCTCAGCGCGGCGGCTCATGGTGCCGCTATTGTAGTGATAGAGCACCCGTCCGGTAGAAAGCAAAAATGGATAGTCATCGTCCGGCATCTCGCTGGCCGGGATCACCTCCAGGGCATGGAATAGACCTTTCCCGCGGGTAAAACCATTGCAATGCAAGACCGGCGTACCGGGATGGTCCAACGCCGGGCAAGGCCATTGAATCCCTGTCTCTTCCAGGCGATCGTAATAAATGCCCCCATAGGTGGGCGTCAAGCTGGCTATTTCCTCCATGATCTCTTCCGGCGACTGATAGGACATCTCGTATCCCATCTTTGCCGACAGGTCACAGATAATTCTCCAATCCGGCCTGCTTTGCCCCGGAGGTGAAAGGGCCTGTCTGACCCTCTGTACCCGCCTCTCCGTATTGGTAAAAGTGCCCTCTTTCTCTGCGTAACTTGCCGCCGGCAAGACCACATCGGCCAGCCTGGCCGTCCGAGTAAGAAAGATATCCTGCACCACGAGGAATTCAAGATTCTCCAAGGCCGATCGGACATGATTAAGATCCGGGTCGCTTATCATGGGGTTCTCACCCATAATGTAAAGGCCCTTTATCTTCCCCTCGCCGGCCTGTTTTATCATCTCCGTAGCCGTAAGGCCGGGTTCCCCGGGCAGCCGGGCATCCCAGGCCTCCTCAAATTTCCGCCTGACGGCTGCATCGGCAATACTTTGATATCCGGGGAGCACGTTAGGCAAGGCCCCCATATCACAAGCGCCCTGGACGTTATTCTGCCCGCGTAGGGGATTCACCCCGCCCCCTTCGATCCCTACATTACCGCACAGCATGGCCAGGTTGGCAATAGCCTTTACATTGTCCGTGCCGCTCCGGTGCTGGGTGATACCCATACAATAGACGATGGCCGCCCGCCCCGCCTGTGCATAGAGACGGGCTGCTTTTCTGAGGTCCTCCGCCGGTATCCCGGTGATCATCTGTACCAGCTCAGGGGTGTATTTTTCCACTGTTTGGGCAAAGGCCTCGAAGTTTTCTGTCCGCTCCCGAACATAATCCTTATCCCATAGCCCCTCTTTAACAATCACGTGGGCCAATCCATTTAACCAGGCTATATCCGTGCCCGGCCGGGGCCGAAGATAGATATCTGCATACTGCGTCATCTTGATTACCCGGGGGTCGGCCACGATCAGCTTCTTCCGCAGCCGGGTGACCGCGCTTATGATATGCAGACTGATAACCGGGTGGTTTTCTGTAGTGTTGCTGCCTGTAAGCAGGATAACGTCGGCCTTTTCCAAGTCCTGGATGGAATTGGTCATGGCCCCGCTGCCAAATGCGGCAGCC
Source organism: Thermodesulfobacteriota bacterium (assembly GCA_040755415.1). Classification (GTDB taxonomy): domain Bacteria; phylum Desulfobacterota; class QYQD01; order QYQD01; family QYQD01; genus QYQD01. Next base: position 118,914 of record JBFMAZ010000022.1, read on the forward strand.
AGACCGGCTACCGTGGAGGAGTGTCAGAGCCGGGCGCAGTGATCTATATTATTTGTCCCAAGGACGGCCCGGGCCAGCTTTTGCATCAGATAATTTTCTTCATTGGTACATTTAGCCGAGCAGAGTACACCCAGGCCCTCCGCTCCATACGTCTCTTTGAGTTCCTTAAGTCTATCGGCAATAAGCTCCAGTGCCTCATCCCAAGTGCAGGCCTGAAGCTCGCCATCCTTGCGTATCATGGGCCTAGTAAGCCGGTCCGGGTGTTTAATAAAATCATGCCCGAAGCGCCCTTTTACGCAGAGGTGTCCTTGATTGGGGATAAAACCTGGATCAGAAGTTACTTCTACCAGCTTCTCTCCCCGAATATTGAGAATCAGGTTACAACCAGTACCGCAATAAGGGCAAACGGTTTTAACCTGCCTCAGTTCACCGGCCAGGGATTGCTCGGTTTCCTTCTTGACCAGGGCCCCGGTCGGACAATTATCGGCACACAGGCCGCAGAACACGCAGTTGTCATTAATGGTCAGCGAAATCGCCCGCAGTTGGCCGACAGTTTCCAGTTCGCCTTCTTCCAGGTTGATAGCCTCATATTCACAGACATTCTTGCAACGCCGGCAGAGTACACATTTATTCAGGTCAATGGTTATAAAAGGATGACGGCGATCCACCTTGTAGTTGAGGCGGGTGCCAATCCCGTAATGAGAAAGATCAACATTATATTGAGGGGCCTCACGCCGAATAATGCACTTGTCCACGGCATGACACCCGCACGCGAGGCACCGCTCCGCCTCTTTCACCGCCATCTCTTCAACATAACCCGTTTCTAACTCGCCGAAGTCGCCGGCCAGGGTCTTGGGGTGGCGTATCGGCATTCTCTGCCTGGGACGTGGAGGTACTTCTTCGAAGTTCCGCAGATCGACGTCTTCAAAAAACTCGCCTTTAGTGATATTAAACGGGGTACGCGGCAACTCTATTTCCCGTTCGGTTAGATACATATGGATAGCATCGGCCGCCTTTCGCCCTTGTGCTATGGCCTCGACAACGGTGCGCGGTCCGCTGACCGCATCGCCTCCGGCAAATATCCCCTCTAAATTGGTGACAAGAGTACGGGGGGCCGCCTCGATAGTATTCCAGCGGGTAAGCCCTAGCCCTTCGGTCAGACCCTCGGCATGACATTTTCCGATCTCTACCGACTGGCCGATAGCTGCAATAACACTATCTACCTGTATCACACTTTCCGATCCAGGGACAGGCACGGGACGCCTCCGGCCGCTCTGATCCGGTTCCCCCAGCTTCATCCTCTGCACTTCGAGATTAAGGAAACCGTCGCCCGGTGTAATCCTGGTTGGTGCCGCCATCAGGAAAAATTTAACCCCTTCGTCTTCAGCCTCTTTGATCTCGCGGTGGCTGGCCGGCATCTCCATCCGTGACCGGCGGTAAACTATAGTCACCTCAGTCGCCCCGAGCCTGAGAGAGGTACGGGCGGCATCAATGGCGGTATTGCCCCCACCGATTACGGCCACCCTCGGCCCTACATGAACCTCGTCACCTTCGGCAAACTTGCGGAGAAAATCAATGCCAGAAAAGACTCCGGGGAGATCTTCGCCTTCGATGCCCATGGGACGGCTCTTCCACGCCCCTATACCGATGAATATGGACTCGAACCCTTCCTGTTTCAGGCTCTCCAGAGAAAAATCCCTACCCCATTTCCGGCCGCACCTCACCTCAACGCCCAGGTCAAGGATAAATTGTATCTCGGCATCCAATATTTTCTTAGGCAAGCGGTACTCCGGGATGCCATAACGAAGCATTCCGCCCAATGCAGGCATGGCCTCGAATATGGTTAGCCGGTGCCCCTTACGGGCCAGATAGTATGCAGCGCTGAGTCCGGCCGGCCCACCTCCGATTACGGCTATCCGGTGATCGGTAGAGGGTTGCTGAGGTACAGGAATGGACTCCTTGTGTGCAAGTCCATAGTCGGCTACAAACCTCTTTAGATGATTTATCGCCACACTGCCATCTACGAGGTTGCGGCGGCAACGCGATTCACAAAATCGGGGGCAGACCCGCCCTACCGAAAGGGGCAAGGGATTTTTCTCCTTAATGAGCTCTAAGGCCTCAAGGTATCTCCCAGCCGCAATATGGGCAATATACCCCTGGATATCTATATTGGCGGGGCAGGCCAGAGAACATGGCGCTGTGCAGTCGCCATAATGTTCAGAAAACAGGAGTTCCAGGATGACCCGGCGGGCGGTCCTCACCTTTTCGGCGTTGGTGGCTACCACCATGCCTTCAGAGACCGGCGTAGCACAGGAAGCGACGAGTCTGTCTTTACCTTCTACCTCCACGACACACAGACGGCAGGAGGCCGGGGGTTTTTTGAATTGGGGTAAGTAGCAAAGGGTAGGGATGTGGATGGCAGCCCTCCGGGCTGCCTCCAGGATGGTGGTTCCTTTCTCGACGGTTACTTTTCGGCCATCAATGGTTAAGGTTACTTCAGCCATACCTTATACATACAATATTATTCGGGTATATGCCTTCAAAAATTACACCGTCAGCCAGGAGTGAGAATAGAGCGTCTTTCCCATGAGAACCCGCGCCGTCTTATAGTACTCAAGTTCTTTTGGGCTAAGATCCTTGGCGTCAGGCTCGTTACCGTCCATCATGCCATGTACAAGCTTAACGACTTCAGTCATTCCACCTTTCGCAATGGTCAATAACTCCTCATCATAACCGTCTACTATGGCCGAATAAATCCCATACTTCATAAGCATGATAAGATAACAACGGTTGATATAAGGCCTCAGATCGTGCGGCGTCCCGTTAGAGATATTGGAAAGGCCGACAATGGATTTGGCGCCCGGGGCGATTTCCAGAAGCATGGACATAAATTCCAGCCCGGCCAGCACCTGGTTGATGTCCATGCTTATTGGAGTGGCTATGGGATCGATCCATACCTTTTCTGTAGGGATACCGGCTTCATTGGCCTTATAGACAAGGTCCACGCAGTGGGCGGCCCGCTCATTGGCGTCTCGCGGCATACCTTCCTGACTCCAGAGAAGGCCGATCATATCGGCATTATACTTAACCGCCATCGGCAAAAGGGCCTCCAGCCGTTCCGGCTGCAGGGAAATTGAATTTATAAGGGATTTACCTGGATTGGCCTTGAGACCGGCCTCAATAGCGACTGGATTGCTGGTATCCAGGGAGAGGGGCAGGTCCGTTACCGCACGTACGGTCTTAACCAGCCAATCCATGGTCTCATCTCCACCCTTACGGGCCGGACCGATGTTGAGATCAAGATAATCCGCCCCGGCTTTAGCAAGCTCCCGGGTCATATCCTGGATCGGCTTGGCCTGACGCTCCTTTATAGCCGCACCAATGGTCTTGGACATAATATTGATGTTTTCCGCCACACAAACAACCATAAAAAACCTCCGATAAAATTGAGATATTGGAGCTTCTTGCAAAAATCGTCACACCGGTGAAAACCGGTGTCCAGAGGTATCTCAAGCTGCTTAAAATTACTGGATTCCGGCTTTTGCCGGAATGACAAGAACGCCATTTACAAGACTTTTGCAAGAGCCTTATTGGATACCTTTTAACCGAAATTCCCGCCCCAGACAAGCTGAAACAAATTCGAAATCCGAAGCACGAAATCCGAAACAATATCGAATCACCAAAATGAGAAATTCAAAACGAATTAGCTCTGCCGCAATTTGGGACATTATTGAATTTGAACATTCGGATTTGTTTTGAGTTTCGATATTCGAATTTCGGATTTAAGTCACCGCACTCTGCAACTGGAACCCTGGAAGTCGGACCATTTCAAAGCGCTAAAGTGATACAACAAATTTAATATCATGCACTCCACTGCTTAAGATACGCCGGGAGGTGAGCCGCCTCCCGGGGGCCAACCAATATCTGCCAATCCGGCAGTTCCTCTTCCAGTTCACCACTCATACCCGCGAGGTACCCAGGGATAACCAGCTTACGGTGTTTTACCCGATCGGCTATGCCACACTTTTTGACAAACATGGCTACGGTATCGGCAGCAAATTTACCCGCAGCCCAGGCCGTAAGGACGGACAGACCCTCGGTATCCTTAATAAGCAGCCAGGAAGGAATACGGCTCGACTCTACCTCGCCAGAAACGATAAAGTAGGTCAAAGAGAAATTGGATGTGATCAAAACCGGCGAATCTTCCCTGGGGCCTCCAATCTCATAGATCTTTTCCTCGACGGCCATAGGACGCTGGGGGTCGGTATAGATATTCAAGCTGTCTAGAAGAAGCGGAAAGACGTTATGGCCCTCCATCTCCGAGAGTACAATAATTCCTGCATATTTGGCAATAAGCATCGAGGCAATCAGGGCTTCCTTCATCTTGCTATCCGTCAATTGGCCAGGGAAGGTAATGGTAGGGAATCCCACTTGTTTAACCTTCTTGACTAAGGCCGAACGCCGGATGACTACCTGATCCTCCAGGGCCTTCTTAACGTTTGCTGGCTGGCTGTCTATCACCAGGTCCTTAAGCCCCATCCCCAGGAGCTTATCCGTAATAGCCATGACCTCATCCAGGCCGGAGCCTTTTACCGCCAGAGGGCAGGCCGACTCTTTGGCCAGATTACCCATAGCCTCTGCCGTATCTTTGGTAGCTGCATAGATAAGAGGTTTCTTATCCTTGCCAACCTTCAGGGCCTCGGCCATAACCTCCGGCTTATCGCCCATCAGGATGATACCGGCATCCATTTGATCAATCACCCGCTTTACAAAAGTGGCAAACTTACCGGCGTCTCCGGATTCTTCTTTGAGCGCCAGCATCTGTGGACGCAGGATCAACCCCACCCGCTCAAATTCCAGGTCTCTAAATTTAGAAAGTTTTTCATTTACTACGGAATCATCCATGGTGTCAGAAAGCATGAGAGCCAGACCTGGAGGATTCTCAAACCGCTTCTCATGCCTGAACATGACCGTCTCACCACCCAGCTTAACCGCACGGTCGCCCGTGCCAATAGTCACGGTACGGATAGGCGGCGCCGAGGCCTCGTCTATCTCTGCCCTCACATCTTCCGAGACATAAGGACAGGCAGCCAATTCGGCCTGACCAGTAGCCAGTTTCATAGCAAAAGCCAGACAGGTGGGAACCCCGCATTCGCCACAGTTTTTCTTGGGTAATTTCTTAAATATCTCTATGCCACTTAATGCCATTCTAAAATCTCCTTTCTATGCATCAGGCCACAGATAAACGCAGATTATCAGGATGTTAAATCTTTTTCTGCGTACATCGGCGAAAATCTGCGTCCTTTTAATCTAAAGTATAGATTCCATGGTGAGCGCCGGATGCCCGACCTCTTCCAAGAAGGGAAGAATCTCTTCTTCCGTAGCCCCCTTTGTCTCATCAGCGATCATATCAATCAAGTTTGGGATACCCAGTTCTTCTCCCCGCTTTCTTAATTTATCTTCCAACTCCTTCTTCAGCATCTGCGGCATCCACACCACCCGCTTTAGGCCTCCCTCGGCCAGGATGAACTTACGGCTGGCAATAAAGTGTTTGCTCACCCCCAAAAAGCCCGGGGTAACCTGCCCGCCGCCCACCATACCGGCCATAGTGGTGAATTTCATACCACTCGGCGTCATGCCCAGATAATCACGGTTGACGATCATCACCCCGTTACAAAGGGGTAAGATGGTGGCGATGCATTCAAAACAGCCGCAGGCCGTCATCGGATCGTGGACGAGACTGTAAGCGCTGACCGTCTGCACCTTCTGTCTGGAGGCCTTGAAAACAAATTCATCCGTTCCCTTCCACTTACCAAGGACCGGATCTATACACTCTCTCTTGGGAATAGGTTGATTGGGGCCGGTGGGGTTGATCTCATACGACGCCTTGCCATCCAGCCAATTATAAGCGCCGCACATACCGGTTCGTTCCGGAGTAATCACGCAGACATGCTGGGGAGCAAAGGATTGACAAAGGGTACAGGAATAAAAAATCTCCTCTGACTCGTCGGTCATACCTTCTACCCTCTTATCCCGGGCACTATAAACCTTGCGGGCCATCTCCATTACTTCGTCAACCTTAGCTTCGTCAGTATATATTTTTACCTGGACTTTATCTACAATGGCGCCGAATTCCTGGTGATATTTGGCATGCATTATCTTTCCCAGGTCCTTCAAACGGAATCCCTTTTCCACAGCCGCCTTGCCTACACGAAGCCACATGATGTTACGCTGTCCAATATGCATGATCCCCTGGGCATAGTTAACCAGGTGGTGAATCTGTCTCTCCAGGATAGGCTCAAAGTCCTCCTGCATCTGGCGGCCGGCCACCTCAATGAGCATGGCAAACGGGAGCCGTGAGCCCTCCTTTACCCCATCAAGATCCGGTCCGGTCATCTCAACGTAGCCGTCTTCCACCTCGTCCATGTCGCGGCTTATCGTCAACTCGACGCCCTTGGTCTTTCCGCCGCCGCATTCCAGATAGAGATCATCCTTCCGAATCCGTTCCCCCTCAAAGGCCGGCCCATAGGCCACGGGGATGTCTATTTTGGAAATGGTTACCTTAAGACCCCTTACCTCTACCGCCCGCTGAACAATCTCGTCGTGAGGCACATTGCTCACCACGTGTTCGTAAGTACAGATACCAGTGGGCAATATCTCGGGTATCGGGGTATCGGCTATGGTTGGGAAGCCCCAGTTGATGGCGCCTGCCGCATTGGCATACCATTCATCAGAGACCGGACCCAAAGGCATGGCAAAAGCAAAGACACGATTCTTGTTGTAGATCAGATTACCGCGAAAATCTCCCGGCTTAACACCACCGAAAGACATGGCCACGCGAGTAGCAAAACCCATGGCGAAAACCGTGGCCGTATAGTCCGTACCAAAAGAGACCAGACGGGTCGGCCAGCCGATCTGTACGCCAGCCTCGACTAACTGCTCAGACATTCTCACCCCGTTATTGTCGGAACACATGAAGACATACAGGTTTTTTTCCTGGAGTTCCCGGGCAATATTGGCCGCAATCTCTTTGTTTGGCGGAGCCCCAAGTATAGCTGCAAAACCAGGCGCCGTCCCATCGACGAATTCCACACCCCTCTTGCGCAGAATGATGTCATCAGCCGCTCCGAGCCAGATATTGTTGGCAAGCGGATCTTCCTGCTTGGTGTAGCAATCCGGTTCTTCTAAGTACCGAATAGCCTCGATGATTTCCTCGGCAAAAAATGTGGCCATGCCGGCCTCCAAGGTCGGAGCCAGATAAGGCAGCCACACTTTATCACTGACCAGCGGCGGAAGTAAAGAATGACATTTATCCAGCACCTGTTTCATGTCGCTCAGTTTCGACACTGGTATCCCTAGAATCCCATATATGATGGGAAGATAGTAGGCAGTGTTTGGAAACCCAACCTCTTGATCCGGCCCCCACTTCTCCAGAGCCTCCGCATATTTCTTTTCGGCCCTCTCTATGATCTTATGGGCCCCTCTAATAGCTGCTGAGCAGATAATCTTAGACACCTTAATTCCCCCCGTATTGTAAGATCAAAAAAATCCTAATCCGGATCCGCCATAGGCGGACCGGAATTTCAAATGCCAAAATCCCAAGTTCAGATCAAATCCAAATGACTATAGCGGATGTCATTAGTCAATAGTCATTTGTCACTGGTAAAAGTGGTCCATCTTTCCAACTTAACCAATGACCAATGACTAATGACCAGTGACGAGTGACGTTTTTAATTTTTGGTACTTTGACATTCATTTGAACCTTGAGCTTTGAAACTTCGAACTTCACCAACCAGAGTCTTTGCCTTGGGATTTAGTGCTTAGCATTTTTATGCCACTGTCTCACTCCTGAGTGCTACGCTGCCAGCAAATCATTAAGCATATCCTTTATGAGTGCAATAGCCTCTGGATGCCTCATAATTAAGATATCTGCACCCGCCAGCAAGAGAAGCTGTGCCGTAACGGCTTCCATCAGTACACCCCGCCTTGCCGGGTCACCCAGTTTGGGCGCCTCATCCCGGCTCTGTTTGGCCTCCTTGGTCTTCCACACCTCTTTACCCAGGTTACAAACCATCGGGAACTGCAGCCTCTCATCTTCCTGGGTCAGGGCCGCCATCCGGATACGTTCCATGACCGAGTAGCCATATTCCAGTCCGTATCCAAGGGCACCAGTGGTCGGATCGATAAGGATGCGTCCGTCCGGCACACCCAGGTTGCCAAGTAGGATGTTGAGCTGCTTGGCCAGATTTATGTCTATAGGGGTCGAGGCAATAACCGTGTGTTCATATCCAATAGCTACCGCCCCGATCTGTTTGTAGTTGGCCTCGGTCACCGGGCCGAGCATCAAGTTCCGTCCTGCGCAATCCTCGGCTATCTTTCGTAAAACCTCCATGTCTTTCTCCGCATTATTGCACCCCCATACAATCAAGGGTACGTCTATCGATTCGGCCACTTTCCTGGTTAGCGCTGCGGCTGCATCCGCAGGACGATTTTCGCCGTTGGGGTCTGTACTGACCAACTGAAGGGCAATCATCTCCGCCCCGTAGGTATCCACGCATTTCCTGGCCCAGGCCACCGGATCTGCAGCCACATCGGCAAAAGGCTCCAGGGCCGTAGGGGCCCAGTCTTCGGGCGGGCTATCATAAACCTCCATAGCGATACGTGGTTTTAAAGGCATCTGACCTTCGAAGAGGTAAAAAGGATAAGCAGTCTCCCCGCCTACCGTGATCGCCTTATCCCCCTTACCCAGAACAATCTCTTTTATTTTCCCTGAATAAGAAACCTTTGGTATCTCTAAAGCCATTTTTCCCTCCCTCAGAAAGAATTCCGAATATCGAATATCGAAATCCGAAACAAGTCTTAAATCCAAATGTCAAATGCCCAAAACGCAATTGTTGCAACCAAGTCTTCTTCTATCATGCATTCATCTGACTCTAGGAATTTGAATTTGTTTCGAAATTCGTGCTTTGGATTTCGAATTTTACTTTACAATCCTGCTTCATCCAGTACTTGTGGTACCCGTTTCTCCCAGCCGATGGCCATGATATGTACACCGTGGCATAGGTCCTTCATCCCCTTTACCAATCGTGCCGCTATCTCAATACTGGTCTTGACTTTGTCCTTGGTCTCCGTCATCTCCTTGATCAGGTATTCGGGAACAAAGACCCCGGCCACATTTTTGTTCATAAAGCGGGCCATGCCCGCCGACTTAAGCAGGATCACGCCCCCCAGGATCTTTGTCTTATACCCCTCCACCCGTCTCATGAACTTCGCAAAGAGGTCCAGGTCATAAATGGCCTGGGTCTGAAAAAACCGGGCGCCGGCTTCCATCTTTTTTTCCATCTTTATAATCTGTAAGTCAAGTGCGGCTTCGGTATCCGCACCCGGGTTAACCACCGCACCAGGCAAAAAAGCCGTAGCCCCCTTAAGCTCGTTTCCAGCCATGTCCGCGCCACCGTTAAGTTTGCCGATCACCTCCAGCAGACTCACCGAGTCCAGATCAAACACCGGCTTGGCCTGGGGATGATCCCCAAGGGTCGGATGATCTCCGGTGAGCGCCAGGACGTTTCTGATCCCTAGTACCCAGGCGCTGAGGAGGTCGGCCTGGAGGGCCAATCGGTTCCGGTCCCTGCAAGTCACCTGCAGGACAGGATCGATCCCCATATCTGTCAATAAGTGGCAGACGGCCAGGGAACCCAAGCGCATAACAGAACTCTGCATATCGGTCACATTAATGGCATCGACACGGTCTTTTAAGATGGATGCATCTTCCAGAAGAACACCCGTATCAGTCCCCTTTCCGGGCCCGATTTCCGCCGTAACTAAGAATTTATCCGATTCTAAAGCCTGCCTGAAACTCATTTTGTCACCCTCTTTTCAAGATCAGCCACAGAGCACACAAAGTTTTTTCATCTGCCATTTATCTCTGCGGCTTGCAGTTTCAGCTTTCTTTCGCCTTCAGTTCTTCCCTAACTATCCTGCCCGGGTGAACGGCCCAGCCCTTTATTTGCGTCTCGCCTTTTAAATAATCCAAAAGCCCCAGCCGCTTTAGTCCATGGTATATCTCCTGCCAGGCGCAGGGGCGATCTTTAGAAACCTCACACTTACCCTCCTGGGAGCCGCCACACGGCCCATTGAGCAGGCCCTTGGCACAGCGTGTCACCGGACACACACCGGCCGTCTTCCCCAGGATACAGTCGCCGCAGGCCATACACATTTCAGTCCAGACGCCCGGTTCTTGTTCAATGCCGATAAACTGTGTGTTGAGCGCCGGCAGAACACGTTTGTCCGGAAACCGTCTAGCCACAGCCTGCACGCCGTTGCCGCAGGCCATAGAAAGGATGACTTCATAATCCCGAATTTTCTCCTCCAGGCGATCAATGAATTTATCCGCACACTGCCGGGGAATCATGCCCTTTTCTACAGTCAGTCCCTCTCTGTCCGTCGCCAGATTTTCAGCCAGCCTTGCCACCTCATCCGGCCCGCCTGCGGAACAGAACGTCATGCACATACCACACCCTACTATCAAAACCTTTTTATAGGGGGCGACCATGTGTTTTATCTCCGCCAAGTCTTTTTGTGTAGCAATAATCATATCCCGCCTCCCGGTAACTGCCGGCCACTAAGACACAAAATCACCAAGGTTTTTACATTTTTTGTCTATCGGCGGCCTTGTGGCAAAAACAGATACCCTCTTGTCAGACCTACCTGGCAATGGGCAATGAAACTATAAATGTGGTGCCCTTGTTTTCCTCGCTCTCTACATGGATGGTGCCTCTGTGGAGGTCAACTATCTTTTTGACAATAGAAAGGCCCAGCCCTGTGCCGGCTATGTTTTTGGTCATTTCCGACCTGATACGATAAAACTTGTCAAAGATACGCTGCATATCGGACTGGGCGATGCCGATGCCGGTATCTACCACCTTGATGCGCAGATCTTGACCGCTTTCGTATATATCGACCGTTACCCGCCCACCGCCGGGTGTGTACTTGATCGCATTGTTGATCAAGTTGAGGAAAACCGCCTCTATTCCGTTCCGGTCACCACTTATGAGCGGCAAATTTTCAGTTACGTGCGTCTCTAAAGTTATACCCTTATCCTCAGCCGACATGGCCGTCAATTCGACCGTCCGCTGCAGTATCTCCTGCAGATCTAAGCGTTCTATCTGTTGTAAGACCTTCCCTTCCTCAATACGGCGGAAGTCCAAAAGGTCGTTGACCAGGATGATCATCCCTTTGGTTTTTTCCTTGGCCTTTGCAAGCAGGTCCTTCTGTCTCGCATTAAGCTCACCGGCCAGGCCGTCTACGACTACGGAAAGCTGCATCAGCATGGAACTCAAAGGCGATTTTAGTTGATGGGAAACCATAAATATAAAATCATCCTTTAAAGAATCCATACCGCTGATGCGCGCGACATCGTGGATTAAGGCTACCATCCCAATCGGCGCCCCATCTCTATTGATCACGGGATTGACATGGATCCTTAGACGTTTATCGCCGGTTTCCAATAAACAGACTTCATAGTGACCCTTGGGGTGCTCGACAGGTTCTACTCTGGCGGCACATAGCAACTTCTCCAGTTCCTTATGCCTTATGAATTGTTGAACCGGGCGCCCCAGCTCGTCACATGAGATATCAAGCATATCGGACGCCTTTGAATTACAAAACACGAGATTTCCATGTAGGTCGGTAACCAGAATCCCGTCGGCAACACTGTCAAAAATGGCCCGCATGCTGTCCGATCCACAGCCCTGCAGGGACCGCCTCTCTCTTTGCAGCGCCTCCAAATCCCGCTTTAGGTGAAATCTTTCTATGGCCCGGTCCATCTTCGTCCAGAAGCGCTCTGTAGTAAACGTCTTTCGTATGCAGTCATATGCCCCGGCGTGCATGGCCTCAATGGCCTCTTCACCGCAATCTGCCGACATGGCCAGGATCAGTATCTCGCTTCTCGCCTTCCGCAGAGTCTCCAGAAGCGGCATGGCTCCCAGGCGTGGGAGTTCAAGAGACAGCAGCATTATATCAACACCGCCTGGATTTTTCTGAATAAAATCCAATGCCTCTCTGGCGGTTTCAACCACGACAACGTTATACCCCCGGCCGGTTAAAAGTTGATTTACTTTATTAAGGACGGCGATGTTGTTTTCTACTACTAATATGTTCGGCTTAGTCAGCATAAATCCGTCTTCCTGTTCAGGGGCTCAATAACTGTTCCACCCGCCTCGCCAACTCAGCAGAATCAACCGGCTTGGCAATATAGTCGTCGGCCTCAGTCATTAGACCCATCTCCTTGGTGTAGGCCGTCTTGAATATAGATTGGTCCACCGCAGTGAGGAGAATGACCGGTATGTGACTCAGCTTTGGATCGGACTTAAGAACGACGCACACATCGTACCCATTCATTTCTGGCATCATTACGTCCAGGATAACCAGATCCGGCCCCGCAGCCCGGGCCTTAGCCAGACCTTCCCTTCCGTCATGGGCTAAGACAACCTCATAAGCCCTACTCTCAAGGAGAAGTTTGACTGCCGCACAAAAATCAACATCATCATCTACCATCAATATTTTTTTACTCACGGCCATACCTCGCTGTCGAAGTTTTAACCAGGAATGAATCCGAATTAGTCATCAGTTGTTCGTTATCTGTTATTAGTCACTTGCCTTTGCCACTTCGGGGTCAACTCGTGGCAGAACGCCTCTTATCCAAAATCCTCCCCACGCGCTCCAGCAAGACCTTGCTTTCCACAGGCTTTTCCACATAGTCGTCTACATCAAGCTGCACGCCAGTCTCCAGTTCGTAGCGGCGCTGGCTGACCCCTTCCCTTATGGAGCTGAGGATAATAATCGGCATATGGGCATATTTGGCACGCCTCGGATCTTTAAGGGCCTTACACACTTCAAAACCATCCATTTTGGGCATAAGAAGATCAAGGATAAGTAGGTCTGGCTGCTCTTCCTTGAGGCGTGTCAGGCATTCTTCGCCGTTGCAGGCAGTAACTACTGTATAGCCGGCGGATCCGAGTATCATCTCCAGGGTCTCACGCATATCCGGATCGTCGTCTACTACCATAATCTTTGCATTCGTTCCCATAAGCCCTCCTTTTGGCCGTTTCGTCGATTCGCGGACCAGAGTCCGTCCTGACCAACGCAATACATGGCATGGCGAACTTATACTATAGGCCTGGGCAGCAGGCCTGCCTCCTGTACAATCCGGGGCACAATATCTTCCCAGGCTACGGCCATAATATGGGCGCCATGCACCCCTTCGATCTCCTTGACCTGCTCAATTATCTCGACGGCAATCTTCACGCCTTCTTCTTTGGCGTCCTTTGCCGCCTCCATGCGGGCGACAATCTCCCCGGGAACACTGATGCCAGCTACATTTCTGGCCATATACCGCGCCATGCCCACAGATTTGATGGGAATGACCCCTGCCAGTATGTGCACCTTCTGATCTAAGCCTTCATCCCTGACCATAGCCATCCAGCGTGAAAATTTCTCTACGTCAAATATACCCTGGGTCTGGATAAAATCCACCCCGGCCTTTACTTTTTTGGCCAGCCTTCTCACCCTGAATTCAAAGGGATCGGCGAACGGATTGGCCGCAGCGCCAATATAGAGCGGGACATCGCCCGAGATATCCTCTCCGTTCATGAACTTCTTCTCATCGCGCATCCTTTTAACCGTCTGTATGAGCTGGATGGAATCAATATCGTAGACGCCTTTCGCCTGAGGATGATTGCCGAATTTCTGATGGTCACCGGATAGGCAAAGCAGATTACGGACTCCCAGCGCCACGGCGCCCAGGATATCGCTCTGAATGGCAATCCGGTTACGGTCACGCACCACCATTTGCATAACCGGCTCAAGGTTCATTTCTCTCAACAGAACGCAACCGCTGAGACTGGACATTCTTACAATCGCTGTTTGGTTATCCGTTATATTCAGGGCATCACAGCATGACTTAAGGATTTCCCCCTTACGCTTAATAACCTGGGCTGAGGTTCCCTTGGGGGGACCGCATTCCGATGTTACGGCGAACTGACCGGTGGTTAATATCTTTTCCAGATTGCTGCCTGACTTCATACCTTCAGATCCTCTCTTACAATCTTCCGCGGGCCTCCGTGGGGGCTTACCGACCAATCTTTTATAGGAAGTATTTCATCCAGCCTATCCAATCGATTTAGACCCTTCAGGCGGTCGTAGATTAAATGCCACACGCAGTCCACGTCTCGACTTATCTCACATTTTCCATGGACCGAGCCGCCGCAAGGGCCGTTAAAAAGACCTTTCGAGCACCGGGCCACCGGACATAATCCGCCGGTCAAGTCCAATATACAGTCTCCACAACCAGCGCAGCGTTCGGACCAAACCCCGTGTTCTTCAGCCACACCCATGAATCTGGTATTTAGCGCCGGCAATACAATGGCCTGCGAGAACTTATCCGCCAGGAAATTGACCCCCACACCGCAGGCCATGGACAGGACAGCATCAAATTGCCCAACGGAATCAGAGAGTTCCTGAAGATATTCCGGGTCACACTGTCTAACCAGGGTCCTTTCCACGATCTCAACGGCCTGCCCCTTTTTCTTACGATCCATGCGGATCAGGGAGGACAGGATTTCAACCTCTTTGGCCCCGCCGGCAAAACATACGGTTACGCACGTGCCGCAGCCGAGGACTAATATCTTTTGGAATCCTTCCAGCATCTCCATAATTTCCGCAAATGGTTTCTGTTCAGCGACAATCATCCTTAATCTCCTCGTAACGGACTTGGCCCTAGTTTTTTTATCCGATCTACCATTTCCCTGGCCACCTCCGCAAAGCGCCCGCCCTGGGACGCGGACATATTATACATTTCCACCCTTTCCGGCTCAATGCCCAGGTCGCGCAAGAGCCCTTTGACGTATTGAACCCGTTTTTTCGCCTTGAGATTTCCGGTCTGGAAATGGCATTCCCCTTCCAGGCAACCGGCCACATAGACACCATCCGCCCCATCCTCCAAGGCCCTGAGGATATGGATGACATCAACCCTTCCGGTACAAGGCACCCGCACGATCCGGATATTAGGTGGGTATTGCAATCGGGCTGAACCTGCCAGGTCAGCAGCCGAGTATGCTCAGTACTTACAACAAAAGGCCACAACTGCGGGGCTAAAATCTTTCAACTTACCGCCTCTCTCAACAGGGCAGTGCATCCGGCAATGACCTGTTTGTCTGTAAGATACTTAAAACTTATAGCCTTAGCCGGGCATTCGGCCACGCAGATCCCGCATCCCTGACAAGCGGCGGGATCGATCTCAGCCTTGCCCTGCGCATTAATGACCGGGACATGGTAGGGACAGAGCCTGACACAGGTCAGACAGGCTATACATAGCCCGGGGTTCACAGAGGCTACCGCACCTTCGATATCCCGGTAGCCTTTGGCCAGAAGGGATGTCGCCCTTCCGGCCGCAGCCCTGGCCTGGGCGATACTCTCCTCGATCGGCTTGGGATAATGGGCCAGGCCACAGACAAATACGCCCTCAGTGGCCAGGTCAATTGGCCGCAGTTTCACGTGGGCCTCAATAAAAAATCCGTCCTCACTTACCGGGACCTTGAACAACCCGGCCAAGGCCTTCTGATCTCCCGGCTCGATAGCGGTAGCCAATGATATGAAATCAGGATACAACTCCAGTCGTTCGCCCAGAAGCCTATCGGTAACCGACACTTTCAGCCGGCTCGAACCCGTGGCATCCGTCACTGCCTGCACCTGTGGTCTGTCCTCCCGATCATAGCGCAAGAAGATAATACCGGCCTCCCTGGCCCGACGATAAAGATCTTCCCGTTTACCATAGGTCCGCAGGTCACGGTAAAGGATGTATATCTCTATCCCGGGATTCGCTCTTTTTAATTCGAGGGCGGTTTGTATACTATGTGTACAAC
Source organism: Thermodesulfobacteriota bacterium (assembly GCA_040755415.1). GTDB lineage: Bacteria > Desulfobacterota > QYQD01 > QYQD01 > QYQD01 > QYQD01. Next base: position 134,834 of record JBFMAZ010000022.1, read on the forward strand.
AGATACGGCTGCAATAGGGCCGCTGATCGTCACGGGAACCCACACACTGGATAAAGACAGCCAACTGCGCCCCTTTGATCATCCCGCCGTCTCCGGCGATTGCCCCATCCAGCTCATGCCATCGGTAGACACGCGGATGTTCACCGTAAAGGTATTCCCCTGTCTCCGCCGCTTGTCCCCCCGTGGCCAGAATAGCCGCGCCATGCTTAACCTTCCACAATGTGCCGTCCGCTGTCGAGATTATCGTCGTCTCAAAATTGCCGACCGAACCGGAGACATTTTTCACCTCCGCCTGGAGATAAACCTTGATAAGGGGATGAGATTTGGCCGCCTCCACTAGGCTGGCCAGATAAGCCTGGACGTCTTCGCCCCGCCATGTCCTTCGCAATAGGCGCGCCTGCCCCCCAAGCCCATCACCCTTTTCTACCAAATGGACGTGATAGCCCTGTTCGGCCACCTCCAGGGCACTGACCATCCCGGCTACGCCGCCGCCCACCACAAGAACGGATCGATCGGCGGGCATTCTTAAGGTCGGCAGGGCCTCCGCCTGGCAAATCTTTGCCACGGCCATACGGATCAGGGCTTTTGCCTTTTCCGTGGCTGCTTCCGGCTCATTCCGGTGGACCCATGAGCCCTGATCCCGGATATTGACCAACTCAAAAAGGTATTTATTGAGACCGGCCTCGCGCAGGGTCTCCTGGAATATCGGTTCGTGAGTCCGGGGGCTGCATGATGCTATCACCACCCGGTTCAGCTTGTGCTCCTTAATGACGTTCTTCATCTTCTCCTGGGTGTCCTGGGAGCAGGTGAAGAGATTGGCCTCGATGTAGGTTACACTGGGAAGCCCGCCGGCGTATGTACGTACCGCCTCAACATCGATTACGCCTGCGATATTGATACCGCAGTGGCAGACAAAGATACCGACACGCGGTTCATCACCGGAGACATCCAACTCCTCGGGATAGGTTTTTTCCCTGGATATAGTGTGCCGCACCTCGCTCAGGAGCGTGGCTGACCCGCAGGCGGCGGCGCTGGCCTCCATGACCGACTGCGGGATGTCCTTAGGCCCCTCGGAGGCCCCGCACACGTAAATCCCGGGTCGCGAGGTCGCAATCGGCGAGAGGTCGCCGGTAGTAATAAATCCGTAGGGGTCCACCTCCAGATTAAGCCTCTCAGCCAGATCGATCATGTTACCGGCCGGTTTGAGGCCTGCAGACAGAACCACCATGTCAAAGGGTTCCGCGATTATCCGGCCGTCCTCCAGGGCATAGCGGAGCAGAAGACCCCCGTCCTCAAGCGGACTGATGTTATGGATGCGGGACCGGACAAAACGCACCCCGCTTTCATGTGCGGCCCGCCTCTGATACCGGTCAAAATCCTTGCCGGCAGTACGCATATCCATGAAAAATATGGCTGTATCGAGCGGCTCCACACTGTGCTCCTTGGCAATAACCGCCTCCTTTATCGCGTACATACAGCAGACCGCCGAGCAGTAACGATTGGTCCTGTCCCTCGACCCCATGCACTGTAACCAGGCGATCTTTTTGGGGGGAGTCCCGTCAGACGGCCTTAGCAGGTGGCCGCGAGAAGGGCCGGTAGCACTCAGAATCCGCTCAAATTCAAGACTGGTCACAATATTTGGAGAATTGGCATATTGGAATACGGTCCCAACCGAGAGGCCACACCCTGTAGCCAGGACGATTGAGCCTACGTCGATAATTACCTCCTGATCGCTTTGCGTAAAATCGACGGCCTGGGTCGGGCAATACTTGGCACAGGCCCCGCATCTGCCCGGTTTGTTGAGCCAGATGCAGTTTACAGGATCAATGGCATATTTTAAGGGAACGGCCTGGGGATATTGAATATAAGCCGCCTTTCTGACGGCCAGGCCGGCGTTGAACTCGTCTTTCACCTTCTTGGGGCACTTTTCAGCGCAGGTCCCGCAAGCAATACATTTTGTCTCGTCAATGTACCGCGGATGACGGATTATCTTTACCCTGAAATGACCTGCCGAGCCGGCGATCTCCTTCACCTCGGAAAGAGTAAGTATCTCTATATTCAAATGCCGCCCGCACTCGACCAGCTTGGGGGACAGGATACACATCGAACAGTCGTTAGTGGGAAAGGTCTTATCCAACTGGGCCATGACACCGCCGATGGCCGCTGTCCGCTCTACCAGATAGACGAAATATCCGGAATTCGCCAGGTCCAGCGAGGCCTGCACGCCGGCTATCCCGCCACCCACAACCAGTACCGCACCTATCTTGGAATCGACAACAGCCTTCACCTTATTTGCCACCTATACAATGGGCGTATGCCTTCCGAAGGAGTTCTTCGGGACTCAAAAGTTGCTCCTGCCCCCTTTCTGCAAGGAAAGAATTCAACATCTCCGTTCGAAACTGTTGACCAAGCCTCTCCAACTGTTGCCACCTGGCCTGGAAAGAAACGGGAATGTAGCCGTTTTCCAGCGCCATCTGACGGATAACCACCATGGCCTCGCTGAACCTCACATCCTGGGGGCAGACAAAAGAACAGGTATTGCAAAGAGAACAATACCATATCATGTCCGACGAGAGCACCTGCTTTTTATGCCCGAGAAGGATCATATGAATGATCTTTCGCGGATCAAAATCCTCCCTGACCCCGCTCACCGGGCAACTGGCCGTACATGTGCCACAGGCAAAACAACGTTTGATGCTGTCCCCCCCCAACCTTCGGGCCAGATCGAATTTGAATTGCGGATCAATCTCACTCTTGGTCATAGCCGACATATAATTTCTCCCCTGCTGACCGTTCTCTACGTAAAAACAATCTTATTTCAACGGATTGGGCCCTAACTTCTCTGCCCTTTCCGTCATCTCACGCACCGCATTGACAAAGCCATGTGGATCCGAGGCACCGATATGAAACATCTCCAGGCGGTCACCGCCCAGCCCGATTTCCTCCAAAAGCGTCTTGGCATAAGCTACCCGCTCTGCGGCCCGCAAATTTCCCTCCACAAAGTGGCAACTGCCTACCTCGCAGCCTCCCACGAATACAGTATCCGCCCCGGCCTCAAAGGCCTTGAGTATATGCAGGATAGAGACTCTGCCGGTACACGGGTATTTGACCACCCGCACCGTGGCCGGATACTGCAAACGCTGGGAACCGGCCATATCGGCAGCCGTATAGGTGCAATAAGTGCATACCAGCGCCTCAACTTTGGGCTGGGGTCCCTTTCCCGCCTCCGGCTCCGCCAGCCTCGTTCCTTGTTGCTCCATTTTCAACCTTATCCCTTTTCTTACCCCGCTGCCGCGTCAAGCCTGTACAGCGCGCTTATCTTGGCAATATACTGCTCCTCCGTATTGTGGCCGACCACAATGGCCCCGCGCGGACAGGCGCTGGCGCAATTGCCGCAGCCCTGGCAGGCAGCGGCGTCGATTACAATAACCCCCTCCTCTTCATCCACCCTCGGCACCCCATAAGGACAGGTACGCACACAGGTCAGGCAGAGAATACACTTTTCCGCATCAACCTGCGCCACATCCCCGCCGGCAAACATCTTCTTTTTAGACAGGATAGTACAGGCCCTGGAAACCGCGCCTTTGGCCTGGGCAATGGATTCATCCACGAACTTAGGACCATGCGCCAGGCCACAAAGGAAAAAGCCGGCATTAACAAAATCAAGCGGCCTCAATTTCAGGTGCGCCTCCATGAAAAACCCGTCCTGATCAAGCGGCAATTTTAAGACATTTGCCAACTCGAAGCTCCAGGGATGCGGCCGGATGGCGGCACTCAGCACCAGACGCTCGACCTCAATCTCTAACTCAGTCCCAAGGTTCTGGTCGTAGACATTGACGGTCAGTTTGCCATCTCTTTCAATTACCCGGGGCCTTCTTTCCGGTTCATAACGAATAAACCGGATGCCTTCTTCGCGTGCTTTCTTGTAAAAGACCTCTTTGAAGGCAAACGTCCGCATGTCCCTGAACAAAATGTAGATATTGGAATGCGGGTTAAGTGCCTTCAGCTTGCGGCTGTTTTTTATGGCCGCGGTGCAGCAGGTGCGGCTGCAATAGGGGTGCGTTTCATCCCTGGAACCAACGCACTGGATCATGGCTACGTTTTTGATACCCCTCAGTTCATTTGCACCCGCGGCCAATTGCTGCTCAAATTCCCTTTGGGTGAGCACCCGGTCATTGCTACCGTATAAGTATTCCTGCGGCTTATATTCCTCACCGCCTGTAGCGATGATCGCTGCTCCGTAGGAGACCGTGTGGACCTCCCCGTCTGCGGAAATCCGGCTCTTGAAATGGCCGATGTGCCCGCTGCAGTCAACTACGTTAGCCCTGGTATAGACCGTAACAAGCGGATGCTTTTTAATGTTTTCAATCAAACCGGCGACGTACCCGGCCGGGCTAGCCCCGTCTTCCGTATAGTGGATAAATCTGGCATTGCCGCCCAGCTCGTCCGATCTTTCCACAAGGCACGTTTCGTAACCGTTTTCGGCCAGGGTCAGGGCGGCAGTCAGTCCGGCCACACCTCCCCCCACCACCAGGGCCTTGGGGATAACCTCAAAAGAGGTGTCCGAAAGGGGCTCCAAACGGCCCGCACGGGCCACAGACATCCGTACCAGATCCTTTGCCTTTGTCGTGGCAGCTTCGCCCTGTCCGGCATGGACCCAGGAGGCCTGGTCACGAATATTGGCCATCTCAAAGAGATACTTGTTGAGACCGGCCTCCCTCAGGGTCTCCTGAAAGAGGGCCTCATGGGTACGGGGTGAGCAGGAGGCCACCACTACACGGTTCAGCCCGTGCTCTTCGATAGCCTTTTTCATCTCCTGTTGACTATCAGTAGAGCATGTAAAGAGGTAATCCGTGGCATAGACGACACCGGGCAGGGACCGGGAATATTCGGCTACGGCCCTGACGTCAATCACTCCGGCAATATTGATCCCGCAGTGACAGACAAAAACGCCGATGCGGGGCGCATGGCCGACCACCTGTTTTTCTTCCGGATATACCTTCTCCTTGATCATCGTGCCCCTGGCCTCCGCCAGGAGGCAGGCTGCTGCGCCGGCCGCACTGCTGGCCTGAATAACGGTATCCGGTATGTCCTTGGGACTCTGGAAGGCGCCGCTGACGAAGAGGCCTTCGCGCGAGGTAGAAACGAGGTCCAGGGGTAGTGTCCGGCAGAAACCGAACTCGTTCAGCGCAATTCCCAGCTTCCCGGCCAGAGCCTGAAAACCGGAATTAGGACGGAGCCCCACCGAAAGGATGACCAGATCAAATACCTCTGTCTGGATCTGGCCAGAGGCATCCACATAACTAATCTCGAGGGTCTTGTCCCGGGTATTCTCTACCACCTTAGAGACCATGGACCTGATATAGCGCACCCCGCCTTCGCAGCGAGCCCGCTCGTAATACCGGTCAAAACCCTTGCCCTGGGCACGGATGTCAATGTAAAAGATCGTTGGCTCTATCTCGTGGTCGTGATCCCTGGAGATCAAGGCCTGCTTGGTAGCATACATGCAACAGACATAAGAACAATACTCGCAGCCCACCGTGGCGTCCCGCGAACCCACACATTGAATCCACGCGATTTTTTTGGGCACACAGCCATCCGAAGGTCGCTGAATGTGCCCGCCGAATGGACCGCCGGCGGAAAGGATGCGCTCATAGTCCAGACTGGTCAGGACATTGGCGTAGCGACCATAGCCATATTCGCCCTTCAGCCGGGCGTCAAAGGTCTCAAAACCGGGGGCCAGTATAACGGCTCCCGCTTCAATCCCGATGACCTCATCCTGCTGTTCAAAATCTACGGCCTTATTCGGGCAGAATTTTTCACAGGCGCGGCATCTTCCCTTTTGGAAATAGATGCAGCTTTCCTTGTCGATTGTATAAACGAGCGGAATGGCCTGGGCAAAGGTCAGATAGATGGCCTTTCTCTGCCCCAGTCCCTGATTAAACTCGTCAGCCACTTTTTTCGGACATTTACTGGCACAAAGGCCACAGCCGATACACTTCTGTGCATCCACATAACGGGCCTTCTTACGAATACTAACCTGGAAATCACCGGGATTCCCGCGGATATCCAGGACTTCCGCATAGCTCAGGATCTCAATGTTCGGGTTTTTGGCCACTTCAATCAATTTTGGCGACAGCATGCAGGTCGAACAGTCGTTCGTGGGAAAGGTCTTGTCCAACTGGGCCATAACCCCGCCGATGCTGGGCCGCTCTTCGACAAGATAGACCTTGAACCCGGAGTTGGCAGCGTCAAGGGCTGACTGCATTCCAGAAATACCGCCGCCGACCACGACTATAGCCCCGCTCTTTCCGGCTATATCCAATGTACCCTGCCTGATCATTACGACTCTGCGTTCCTTCTCTTGTATCTCAAAACCTGGCCACAAGCGCTACTTGGCCGAAAATCCCATGGTATCATATCGAAATGTTTCCCTCCGCCCACTCCATGGCCCAGCAGCTAAGCCGCTATCCCTGCTTCATTAAGCAACCTGGCCGGGTCAACAAAATGGCGCGCAAACCATGTCCCGGCATCTCCATGCCCCATAGCCAAACCGACCAATTCCGTAAAATACAGGACGGGGAGGTAATAGGCGGTCTTCCGGGCATGACTGATCCTGTCCTGGTACATATCCAGATTGGCCTGGCACATCTGACAGGAAACCGCTATGCAATTAGCGCCAGACTGAATCGCCCTTTTATAGAGTTTTCCCACCAGGTCAAAAACCAAATCGGGTCTATCAATAGCATGACTCGCACCGCAACAATCCGTCTTATGAGACCAGGGAATCACTTCTACGCCGAGACGCTCCAAAATATTATCCATACTCATGGGGTTTTCACAGTCCGCAACATCGGTAACCCTGGGCGGCCGGCTGGACATACAACCATAGTAACAGACGGCCTTGAGACCAGAGAGAGGCCTGGTCACTTTTGATTCGATCTCAGCCAGAATCTCGTCCCGCCCCATATAGTCCGCCAGGTCCCATATCTTGATACGCCCCTTTATATGAGCCCGCGCCTTTTCCGCGGTCTTAAGCCGGTTATAACAAAGCGGGCACGGCACCACCATATCCCGGCCTACCCGCTCCGCTATAATCAGATTTCTCTCCGAAAGGGCGATCGCTGCCTTATGATTGATACTATGAGCAGAGCTGGCCCCACAACAATTCCAATCCGGCAATTCCTCTAATCCAATACCCAATCCCTGGCACACCGCATGGATTGATTCTCTGTAGTCTCTGGCCGTGCCCTCCAGGGAACAACCGGGATAATAGCTTACATCCTTCATATCTTCCTGTTACTTCAAGATCTCCCTTATATCTCTCTTGCCTTTTATCCCCTTTGGGAAAAGGGGCATCCGTCCCTTCTTGAACATGATCCAACCCAGAGCGAGGTCTTCGAGTATGGATTTGTCCTCCAGCTTCCTCTTTAGCTCCCCACTCGCCACCATATAACTTTTCATCAAACCAGCCTCAAAGACGCGCCCCCGCTTCCTTATTTCATCCATAAATACCCGGTGGAAGATATAAGTATTTGGCTGCGGTATGTCGAACCCCATCTTGATAGACGTCTCCTTCAGGTAATCCATAACACCGGCTACGTCCACACCGTTAGGGCAGCGTGTCGTACAGGTCTCACAGGACGAACAGACCCAAATTGTGGAACAGGTAAGGACTCTTTCCTGCTGTCCCATCTGAACCAGACGAATGACCTGATCAGGGTAGATATCCATAGCAAAGGTAAGCGGACAGCCGTTCGTACATTTCCTGCACTGGTAGCAGGATGAAAGCTGGATCCCGCTCTCGTCCTCTACCTCGTCAAGCCAGGCCGGATCTATACGCATCGCGCTCTCCATATGAACATCTAAATTCCAGCCGCCTTGATGATATCGGGAATCTTCTCCTCATGCCCAGGGGCTGAGATGTGCACGCCATCGCAGAGTCCCTTTTCTCTCATCGCCCTGATAAGCCGGGCTGCTATCTCTACGCCCTTCTCACTACCGGCACCCTCAATCTCTGCCAGAAGAGCATCCGGGACAAAGAGACCCGGATAACGGCCCTCCCTGTATTTAGAAACCTCGTCGGGCACCAGAAAACGGACACCAGCCAGCAGTTTGACCCCTTTTTCTCTGGCCTCATTCACAAACGGTGCGAGATTATCCAGGTTAAAAACCGGGTGGGTCTGGATAAAGTCCACCCCGACCCGAAGTTTTTTCTGAAACTTGAGAAACTGCGGCGGCAGAGGATCGGACTCCGGATTGGCCACGGCCCCCATACAAAACTCAGGGCGGCCGGATAGCGCATGTCCGGCCATATCCCGGCCATGGGTCAATTCGTGAACCGCCCCTAAAAGCTGAACCGAGTCCAGGTCATGAACCGGCAGGGCATCGATATGGTCGCCAAAAGAAACATGATCTCCGCTGACACAGAGTATATTTTTTATACCCAAAGAGGCCGCCCCCAACAGGTCGGACTGGAGGGCTATCCGGTTCCGGTCACGGCAACTGACGTGCAGAATGGGTTCCCCCCCTCCATCCAATATCAACCGGCAAACGGCCCACGGACTCATGCACATAACCGATCGTGGATTGTCCGCTACGCCGAAGGCGTCCGCCACGTCCTTCAGGTTTTGCATGGTGGATATGATTGCGCTGGTATCAGTCCCCTTTGGCGGTGTCACTTCCACCGTCAATAGAAACTCTCCTGACACCAGGGCCTCTTTAAACGATCTCTTCATCTTTATTGAATCCGCCTGTAGGCCGGATGGACCGCCGTGGCCGGGTGCATACCCCTAGCGTCTTTTCGGCCAGGGATTATCCGGGTGATATCCTCCAATCTACCCCGGGCAGCCAGGCGTTCGTATATCTTTGCCCAGGCGCAGTCTACATCAGGATTTACTTCGCACTTTCCATGTCTTGTCCCGCCGCACGGACCGTTTAAGAGGCCCTTGGCGCACATGGTGACCGGACAGATACCGGCCGTCTCGCCCAGCACGCAATTCCCGCAAGACCGACACCGCTCCGTCCACACCCCCAGTCCTTCCGCTACGCCAATAAAAACAGTATTGAGAGCCGGAACCACCACCTTGGAGTCATACACCTCCGCCAGCAACTGAACACCTGCCCCGCAGGCCATGGAGATAATAGCATCGTAACCGGCCACATCTACATTGCGGCCCAAATCGACCAGAAACTCCCGGTCACACTGTCTCTCTACCGTGGCCTTATCAAACTGTGTCGCATGGCCGCTTAACCTCGAAGCCATATATAATTGAGAAGCAAGTATGGCCGCCTCTTTTTCCCCGCCCGCCAGACATACGGCAACACAGGTACCGCAACCGACGATCAGGACCTTTTTGCAGCCGTCAACAAATCCCTTGATTTCAGTAAAGGGCTTTCTCGATGCAACAATCACGAATCAAGCCTCTCCTACGCCGCTAACATCGCGTCTTGTGCTTTGATAACAATAGCCCCACGCGGGCATTCAGCCGTACAGAGGCCACAGGCCCGGCATTTCAGCGGATCAACCTGGACAAGGGCCCGTCTCTTCTTTTCCCTGTAAATGGCCTCGAACGGGCAGACACGGGAACAGGTCAGACATCCGGCACAGCGTCCACCTTTTATCGTAGCCACCTTGCCCCACCCTTGCAGGGTAGGAACATCAACATATCTTCCTTCCACTGCCATCCGCCGCAGGGCGTCAATGACCGTACTCATCCGAACGCCCTGGGGACAGGCAAACTGGCAGGTATCACAATGGGTGCAATGCCAAATCATTTCCGAAGAAAGAAGCCTTTGCTTAAGGCCCAAGATGACCATGTGGACAATTTTTCGCGGGTCATAACCGGAATTTTCCCTGCTCACCGGACAGATGCCGGTACAGGTTCCGCAGGCAAAACAGCGTCTGATATCCTCAGCGCCCGGGATATCTGCCAATAAAAACTTAAAATCCGGGTCCAGACTTTCTTCGCCGATTGTCACCAATCCCGTTCCCAAGATTATCACCTATCAGGCCCATGCCGGTTCAGACCAGCATCCAGCGCCCATCCTTTTCAGAGGCTTGTCCCCTTTTCCCGAGTTTACCCAGGTAATCCGTAATCTCATCGGCTGGCAAGCCCACCTTTTCAGCCAGCTCAGACGCACTGAGTGGTCCCTGTTGCTTCAGTCTGAGCATTACCTCCTGGCCACCCACCTCGGATCGCACGGTTGAACCCAGCTTTTCGCTGATTTTTTGTCTTATGACCTCGAGGTTATAATCGCCTTCTTTTCTAAAGTCTTTGGCTAAATTTCCGAGCCCTGCCCTTAACTTCATGGCTTCTACGGCCGACCGGGCTGCAGATAACTTAAGCAGCAACTCGTCCCTGTCCTTTCCTTCAACCTGGCCTACCGGCCCCATTTCTTTTATCTTGTTCGTAAAGGCAGTTATGAGGCTCGCAAAACGCGGGGCCTCAGCGGCCGATGCCCATTCGAGGGAAAAACGCCCGGGGGTTACCCCTGCCCCCTCAAGAATAGTATGAACCAGCTCTCCCGTTAGCATTGCATCATAATTACCAACCTGGTAATGACACTCGCCAGGGTGTCAGCCGCCTACAAAGATGCCATCTGCCCCGCAGGTAAAACCTTCCAGGACAAACACAGGATCGAGCCGTCCTGTGCACATAATCCTTATGGTGCGCAAACTGGCCGGATACTGGTAACGGCTAACCCCTGCCGAATCTGCTGCTGCATAACAGCACCAGTTGCAGAGAAAGCCGAGTATCTTCGGTTTGAAGGAATCCTGATCCATCTTACCTCCTAAAACAAATCCGAATATCGAATGTCGAAATCCGAAACAAATCCGAAATCCAAATATCAAAATTAGAAACGGCTATTCTAACTTCTTGTTTTGATCTTTATACATTCTTTCATTTGAATTTGTTTCGAGTTTCGTGCTTCGAATTTCGAATTTTATCATCAACATTGTCCGAAAGCCCTTATCTGGGCCATTATTGCCTCATTGGTAAATCTTCCCATGGAGATGGCCATGGTTGGGCAGTGTGAGGCGCATATCCCGCAGCCCTTGCATGAGGCAGTGATAGTCTCTGCCTTTTTCTTCTTGTCAACCTTAATTAACTGGATAGCCTTATACGGGCAAAGGCTTTCACAAATCCCGCACCCGATGCATTTTCCCTTATCCACGCTGGAAACCACTGGTTCTACGGCCACATAACCCTTGGCCAGCGGGATACACGCCTTGCCGGCCGCCGCCTGCGCCTGGCTAATGGACTCATCAATAGGTTTGGGTGAGTGGGCGAGTCCGCAGACATAAACTCCGGCTACAGCCATTTCCACGGGGCGCAGCTTGACATGGGCCTCCAGAAAGAAGTTTTCCTGCGTAAGGGGGACCTTGAGGAGCCTTGCCAGCCCTTCCACCTCGTTAGGGACAATACCGACACCGAGGGCCACCAGATCAGGTTGTAAGCGGACCTTCTCGCCTAGCAGCATATCCGTAAATTCGACCTGAATGGTGTCCCCATCCTGCGACATCTGCGGCGGATTGGACCTCTCGTATTCTACGAAGACCACGCCCAGTTCCCTGGCCTGGCGATAGTAATCCTCCATGAACCCGTAGGTCCGTATGTCCCGGTAAAGGACATAGATGTTTGCCTTCGGATTCAATTCCTTGAGCCGGATAGCGTTCTTTACAGCCTGGCTGCAACATATCTTGCTGCAATAAGCCAGGTCGTCTCCCCGCGAACCGACACACTGAATCATCACCACTTCGTTTATTTTTTTAGCCTCTCCCGGTGATGTGAGGACGTTCTCCAGCTCATTCTGTGTAACCACCCGCCTTGATTGTCCGTACAGATATCTTTGGACATGGTGTTCCCGGCCACCGGTGGCAATAACTATGACACCATGCTCGACCACGTCTCTGCCTGCTGGTCCAGACAGCGTAGTTGCAAAATTACCTATGTAACCCGAGACATCTTCCACCTCGGTACTGGTATAAACATGGATAAGGGGATGATTCCTCACCCGGGCCTCGGTCTCTCTGAGTAACTCTTGCGGGTCTTCACCGCTGAGGGTGTAACGTATATGCCGCAAGTTACCGCCAAGCTCTCCTGACTTCTCCACCAGAAAACACTCGAACCCCTGTTCGGCAATACTGAGCACCGTTGTCATGCCGGCCATACCACCACCGATTACCAGGGCGCGTGGGATAACGGGTACCGTCTGTTCCGGAAGAGGATAAAGGAGCCGTGACTTGGCCACGGCCATACGCACCAGGTCTTTGGCTTTAGCCGTAGCCTCTTCCGGCACCAAGGCATGTACCCATGAGCATTGATCTCTGATATTGGCCATTTCAAAAAGGCAACGGTTCAGTCCAATATCTTTTAAGGTCTCCTGAAACGTCGGCTCATGGGTCCGGGGAGTACAAGCGGCCACTACTACGCGGTTCAGGTTGTGTTCCTTGATCATATCCTTTATGACATTCTGGCTATCCTGAGAACAGGCGTAGATACTGCCATCTGCAAACACCACATCAGGCAGTGTACGCGCATACTCAACCACCTCTTGAATATTCACTACACCGGCAATATTAATCCCACAGTGACAGACAAAAACCCCGATGCGAGGCTCATCGGTTATCTCCATCTCCGGCGGGTACTCCTTTTTGATCACCTCGGTACCACGAGCCACATGCAATATCTCGGCTGCCGCGGCTGCCGAGCCGCTGGCCTGCATTACACTCTCCGGGATATCTTTTGGCCCCTGAAAGGCACCGGCCACGAAAACGCCTTTCCGTGTGGTATTGAGGGGTAAGAAGGCCCGGCTCCGGCAAAAATCATACTGATTCAACTTGACACCAACTGCCCTGGACAGGGGCTGGACATCTTCCGGAGACTCAAGTCCTACGGAAAGGACAACCATATCAAAGTCCTCTTCCTTGCGCTGACCGCTCCGGTCTGCATAAATAAGTCTCAGCCGGCCCTCTCTCTCAAAGACATCGGCCACCCTGCTCCGAATAAACTTTATATTATGCTGGTCGCGGGCCCTCTGCCGACTGGCATCAAAGCCCTTGCCCTGAGTACGCATGTCCATATAAAATATACTAATATCCAGATCAGGGGCATGCTCCCGGGCAACCGTGGCCTCCTTGATGGAGTACATGCAACAGACGGAAGAGCAATACCCGTTGCCGGAAGTAAGGTCTCTCGATCCTATGCACTGCAGGAAAGCGATCCTCTTGGGGTGTTTTCCGTCGGACGGCCTTATTATTTCTCCCTTTGAAGGCCCGGAGGCGCACATAATCCTTTCAAATTCAAGACTGGTCACGACGTCGGGGAAACGTCCGTAGCCATAGCGCGAAAGGACCTCGTCAGAAATCCGGCCAAACCCGGGAGCAAGTATTAGTGCTCCCACGTTGAGATCCAGCCATTCTTCTTTCTGGCTGAAGTCTATGGCCTTGGCCTGGCAGGTGGGCACACAGATCTGGCAGGTCTCATAGTTGAGGAACAGACATTTCTTAGGATCAATATAAAAGCTCGTCGGAATAGCCTGGGGGTAATCTTTATGAGGGGCTTTGGTTATAGCCAGCCCTTCATTGTAGCCGTCTGTAACAAAGACCGGACAATACATGGTACAATCGCCACAAGCTGTACACAAATCTTCATTTATAAAACGCGGCTGGCGATGTACCCGGGCCATAAAGCTTCCAGCCTCACCCTCTAAGGATTCAAGCGTGGTGTTTGTCAATACCTTTATGTTTGGAGACCGACCGGCCTCAACCAATTTGGGCGCCAGGATTCAGAGCGCGCAGTCATTGGTTGGAAAGGTCTTGTCGAGACGGGCCATCGCCCCACCAATGGAGGCCGACTTTTCTACCAGATAGACATAAAAACCCATCTCGGCAAGGTCAAGGGCGGCCTGGACACCAGCCACACCGCCCCCGAGTACCAATACGGAACCCCTTATACTCTCTTCTTGCTTCATATCTTCTTTCCCGAAGTTCATCTTAATAACTTTCATACGTAATTTGGTTTTCTCACGTCAAGACCAGGGATTCTGCCACTAATTGCCAGATATACTTTACCTCTATATCCAGCTTATATTCTTTAGCCAGGACCTTCATGATCTGGTCCCGGCAGTTAGAGCACGAAGTCACCACCACCCTGGCCTGGGAATTTTTAATCTGCTCCGCCTTCAGGCGTCCGTAGTAGATCTTGGCATCCATATAAGGACCGGCCCAGGCCCCTCCACCCGCGCCGCAACAGTAATTTTCCCGTTTTGTCGGAGAAAGCTCTACAAAATTATCGCAGCACTGGCTGATTATCCAGCGAGCTTCATCGTAGTATGGCCGGCCGTAAGCCCGTTCCAGTTCCCGCCCGTGTTTACACGGATCATGGTAAGTGGTCAGTCCCGGGTTTCTGGACTTGTCAACCTTGATACGCCCCTCTTTCAGGAAACGAACCAGGACATCATATATATAAACCAGTTCAATGCCCTGCGCATTCAATTCGGATTTGAAATACGTTTCATAATTCTTTCTGAAACCAAAAGACCCACCGGCGCAGTCCGGCGCAACAATATACCTGACTTTCAGCTTCTTGGCATTATCGACCTTATATCGGGCGATCTGTTTAGAGGCCTCATCATTACCGGTAAACAGGCCCCAATCCACAGACTCCCAGTTCTCGGAAGGCATAGTCCAGGTTACCCCGGCCGCATAAAAAATCTTCCACCACCACTTCATGTCGTCAGGTTCGGCCATAAGTTCCTTGGAATTCGGAAAAAATAGATATTCCGCCCCTACGACGTCAATAGGCGTTTTAAAACCCGGACATCCCTCCGCGGCCAGTTCTTCTCCTATCTCTTCCATCACCAGGAGATATTCATGCCGGGGAGCTCCAATATTGTTGCCTGTCTTTAAGACATTTTCAACCCCCCTGTGTAGACTGCCTGGAACCCTGTCCCGGGGTCGCATGGCCTTGAGCATTTTCCCCAAGGCTACCATATCAATTCCCTCAGGACAGGCAACTACACACCGGCCACATCCGGTACAGACCCAGGGCCATCTTAAAAAGACGACCTCTTTCGTCTTGCCAAAAGCCAACATACGAATGATCTTTCTCGGATCAAGGTTGTCTATACCCGCGGCCGGACACCTTCCCGAACATGTCCCGCATGTAAGGCAGCGGTTAATGGCTTTTCTGAGGGCATCGGCCTTGTCCTGCCATACGTCTTTTAATTCCGCCTCCTGGAACTGTGTGGACTCCGTTACTTCACCTAATTCCCCTTGTAACCCATACAATTAAAATCACCTCACATTATAATTCTCTGCGCATGGCCATATCAAAGAGGACCCGTTCCTTTTTCTTATGGATGCCCAGGGCCTCGCGCCTCCGATCCAACGCCTCAATCATCCATCTAGCAATATCATGTGGATCATTTTCCATACCCCACTGGCCGCCGTAAAGGTCGAGTAAATCTTTAAAGAGGTAATCCGTAAACACCTGACTCTTGGTGGTCGGAAAGGTGTGACCGAAGACGACATTGGCCCCGCTAGCCACAAAATACTGCCCGATGGCTATGGCCTTTTCGCTCATCCACTCCGGGGCGCAACCTACCGCCGGGATTTGGCTTATGTCATCGCCCAGGCCGCCCTCCCGTACGATTTCGGTGGCAGCGATCAAGATGCGGCTGTTATCCACACAGGAACCCATATGCAGTACCGGAGGGATACCCACTGCCTCACAGACCTCCCGGAGACCCGGCCCAGCCAGGCTGGCCGCCTCCGGCGTAAGCAGTCCTTCCCGCCCGCAGGCAGTTGCCGCACAGCCGGTGGTAATGACCAGGACGTTATTGGCAATCAATTCCCTGGCCACCGTAGTATGCACGTAACCGGAACGCACCCGGGCACTATCACAGCCGACTATAGCCCCTACGCCCTTTATACGCCCGTTGATTATGTTGTCGTTGAGGGGACGATACGAGGCGCGAAAAGCGCCGCCTAGCATATGGTTAATCGTCTCATGGCTGAACCCGGCCACTACATCCATCTTGCGCTGCGGGATATGCACGGCAGCCCTTTGCGGATAACGGGAGATGGCCCGCTTTATAATATCCTTGGCCACCTGCAGGGCGTTATGATGGTCAAATTCTATATGGGTGGCCCCGGTTATCTTCGCCCGCGGTGAGGTGGTAATAATATCAGTATGATAGCATTTGGCCACGGCAGGCAGAGACTGCATAATACACTGGATGTCCACCACCATGGCCTCCACCGCGCCGGTGGCCAGGACTATCTCCTGCTGGATAAAACTACCGGCGATGGGGATACCGTGACGCATCAAGACCTCATTACCGGTACAGCAAACACCGGCCAGATTCACGCCTTTAGCGCCAACCGCCCGGGCCGCAGCTACAATCTCCGGATCATCCACCACCATGGCCAGGGCCTCGGAAAGGAGCGGCTCATGACCATGCACGACAACATTGACCTCGTCCGCCTTAAGGACCCCGAGATTGACCGTGGCCCGGATGGGTACCGGTGTGCCAAACATGATGTCCTGGAGTTCCGTAGAGATCATAGAGGCGCCCCAGCCATCGGCCAGGGCGCATCTTGTGCCCTGCAGCACGAGGTTCACATAATCCTGATCCGTCCCCATATGCGTGCGGTGCATAATCTCCACCACTTCCCGGTCAATCCCACGGGGCAGGACGCCCAGCTTTTTCCACACCTCCTGCCTCTTGGCCGGCGCCCGCTTTATTAAATATAGGCCCCCATTCTGTTTGCCAAACTCGGCTATGGCCTTTTCACCCAGTTCAATGGCGATATCCTTGATACTCCGCCCCTCGGTCTTGATCTCAAAGAGTTGAGCGGTGGAAAGGAGTTTTCTCTCGTCCTTTATCTCATAAGGCGCCTCCCCTTTGGCTGCTGCCAGGAATCCCATGGCCGTCTCCCGCCCATGGTCAATATGGGCGGCAGAGCCTGCCGCTATCATCCGCAAAAAATTGCGGGCCGCCGTAGTAGCCGGTGTAGCCCCGCAGATGCCTATGGACTCCGGGACGCTTTCGATCATCATACAAGGCCCCATAGAACAGTTGCGACAACAAGTGCCTCCTGCTCCGAACTGACAGCGGTCCAGACCCCTTCCTTCTATCCGCTGAACAAAGGTGTTAACCCCTTTCTTGTTAGCAAATTCAAGGACCTGATTGCTGGCCTCACATTCGATACCCGGGCAGATCGATGGACAAAAGGCCATTCTCTTCCTTTCCATGCTCATTCCTCCAAAAAAGTTAAATATTGACTGTTAGGAGCACCTTCCAGGTGTCCGCCCTGCGGCGAATCGTAGGAGGACGCTTGTCCTACGGGAGACTCCAAATGATCAGCGCATTGTTTAAAATTAAAAATAATACCGTTTGAGGTATAGTCAAATACATTTATTACGCAAGCCCGGCCTGCTCTTTGGCGGCCTGGACCGTGTTCTGCATCAACATGGTAATAGTCATAGGACCAACGCCCCCGGGCACCGGGGTAATAGCGGCGGCCTTCTCCTTCACGCCATCAAAATCGACATCACCCGTCAGAATGGCCTTTCCCTCCGGTGTCTGCCCTATACGATTCACGCCGACATCTATCACCACAACACCTTCCTTGACCATATCCGCCGTTACAGTCTTTGGCCGGCCAGCGGCTACGATGAGGATATCCGCCCTCCGGGTATGGAAGGCCATATCTTTGGTACGGGTATGGCAGACCGTAACCGTGCCATCTGCGCCCTTCCCTTTCTGGATGAGCATGTTGGCAATGGGCTTGCCCACGATATTGCTCCGCCCCACGACCACCACCTCAGCCCCGGCTGTCTCTACGCCGGAACGGATGAGCAGTTCCTGGATACCATGGGGTGTACAGGGCAGAAAACATTTGGTGCCGATCATGAGTTTGCCGACATTTACCGGATGAAAACCATCGACATCCTTGGCCGGGTCAATGGCATAAAGAACCTTGGTTTCATTAATATGCTTAGGCAGTGGTAACTGTACCAGTATTCCATTAATCTTTGGGTCATGGTTCAACTTGTCAATCAAGGTCAGAAGATTGGCCTCAGACGTATCCCCGGGCAAATCAATCCGTTCCGAATAAATGCCCAGCTCCTTACAGGCCTTCTCCTTCTGGCCCACATAGACCTTGGAGGCCGGGTCCTCACCGACCAGGACGGTGGCCAGGCCGGGTGTGATATTATGTTTCACCTTGAGATTGGCCACTTCCTCCTTTAACTCCGCCCGAATCTGTTTGGCAATCTCTGTTCCGCTGATAATTTTTGCTGCCATATCTTAATCCCCCAATTAAATGTCTAAAATGCCTAGAGTGCGCTCAAGTGTCTAAAGTTAAGGTTAATGGTCTTTTTTATATAAATAACAGGCTCCCTTAACTTTAGTTCACTTTAGGCACTTAAAACTTTAGGCAATTTACTTTTAAAATAGTCCCTTAACCTTTCCAGTCTTGACATCCACATCTATACGGCGATAGGCCGGATCCGAACCTGTTCCCGGCATGAGGCTTATAGCACCGGCTACCGGAACGACAAATCCCGCGCCCTTATAGACCAGTATATCCCTTACCGGCAGGACCCAACCATTAGGCACACCTTTTATATTCGGATCGTGGGACAGACTCAAATGGGTCTTAACCATGCACGTCCCAAGCTTAGCCATCTCAGGGTCCTTTTCCATGGCCTGAAGCTTGGCCGCCGCCTCCGGAGCAAAGCTGACGCCATCGGCCCCATAGACCTCCCTGGCGATAAGCTCTACGCGCTTGGCTAACGGCGTTTTGAGATCGTAAAGGAACTTGAATTTGGTCTTTTCCTCACAGGCATCGACTACTGCATCGGCAAATTCAAGGGCTCCTTCACCGCCCTTCAGCCAGTGATTGGACACAGCTACGCGGGCCCCGGCGGCCTCGGCCAGCCGGCGCACCGCGGCGATTTCATTTTTGGTATCCGTATGGAAGGCATTGATACAAACCACGGGATTAATCCCGGCCTTCTTTACCGTCTGGATGTGGTGTACAAGATTTGCCGTACCTTTTTCCACCCAGCCCACATTTTCGCTCGCGTACTCGGCAGGCATAGGACGTCCCGGAACTGGGATGGGAGCACCGCCGTGACATTTCAGGGCCCGTATGGTAGCTACAACCACCGCACAGTGCGGCTTTAGGCCGCTAAAGCGGCACTTCAGATTCCAGAATTTTTCAAACCCTATGTCGGCCCCAAAGCCACTCTCGGTAACATGGTAGTCAGCCAGTTTAAGCCCAACCCGGTCAGCCACGATAGAAGACTGCCCGATAGCAATGTTGGCAAAAGGACCGGC
Organism: Thermodesulfobacteriota bacterium; assembly: GCA_040755415.1. GTDB lineage: Bacteria > Desulfobacterota > QYQD01 > QYQD01 > QYQD01 > QYQD01. Next base: position 154,190 of record JBFMAZ010000022.1, read on the forward strand.
ATGAACCAGCACCGGCTGCCCTTCCAGACTCTGCATCAGATTGGGATTCAGGGCCTCGACCATCCAGGCCGTCATGGCGCCGTCCACTTCCAGGTCCTTGGTAGTTATAGGCTCACCGGACCGGCTGTAAGCCACTACAATCCGCCCCATACGCTCGCGCATATCCGCCAGGCTGGTCGATACCGCCAGGATGGCCATAACCTCAGAACTGACCGCTATGCCAAACTTAGAAGGCATGGTGAAACCATCCATCTTGCCACCCAGGCCAATGATTATATTGCGCAGGGCCTGGGCACAAAAGTCCATGATCCAGCCCATTTCCACCCTTTTAGAGTCGATGTCCAGTCGCTTTAAACCTATCTTTTTCAATCGCTCATCTGAATAGTTGTATTCGTGCTGCATACGCGAGGTAAGGGCCACCATGGCCAGGTTGTGGGCATTCATGACGGCGTTGATATCGCCGGTGAGACCCAGCGAAAAAGGGGTTAACGGAATGCACTGCGCCAGACCTCCACCAGCCGCGCTACCCTTGATATTCATAGTCGGCCCACCGGATGGTTGCCGGATGGCTCCGATGACACGCTTCCCCCTCTTGCCCAGACCTTCCACCAGTCCCATAGACGAAGTGCTTTTGCCTTCGCCCAACGGCGTTGGCGTGATGGCCGTAACATCAATATATTTCCCATCTGGTTTCTTCTTCAGGCGATCTAAAACCTTGGCAGCGTCAATCTTGGCCACATAATGCCCGTAGGGTAAAAGCTCTTTCAGATCCAATTCATCCGCCAGTTGATAGACAGTTTTCATCCGTTTTTCTGCGTCTTCAGCAATCTCCCAGTCCTTGTACTTCCTTGGATCAAGCGCCATAATAAACCCTCCTCTAATATCGTGACTTCTATGCCTTTCAAGCGGTCTCAGCTATACACTGTCCACCGTGTTCCTTCAGCTTGCAAGCACGGCTTAAATCTTCGCTTAACACGCAGATAAAGTTCAACTCTTCCCCAAAATTGTCCATGGCCATAAAGAGAGGTGCCACGAACTTACTCGCCAGAGCACACCGGGAACTGGCATCCATAACCACCGCTAGTTCCCGCAACCTATCCACATCATCCACCCGTGCTTTCCCAGCAAGTAAAGCCGATAATATCTGGTCTAACTTTTTGACACCCAGACGGCAGGGAACACATTTCCCGCAAGAGGAAAGGCCGTCCTTGCGTAACAGGACCCGCAATCCTTCTGCCAGGCAAAATTGAGAATCTAGATAGATCAAGACATTGCTAGACCGGTCGTATGTGATCTTTTCATCGCCTGCAAACGAGTGTTCAATCGAATAATGGGCTGAAAGTACATCTCCTTCCAATATGGTGTCCCTTATAATGGATTCCACATTATCGGGTCTTACCATATGGTAAAACATAGCCCCACCCATATCCACAAAGACACCCCTTTTACAACGGCCACTGCATACGGTCTTGATCTTGCGGACGCCTACTTTAACACCCAGCTCTTTAAACTTCTCCTGAAAGGCGGTGGTTACCTCATGGACCTGGTTAGTACAATTTTCATCCCTAGAACAAAGGGCAATATAGCTATATCTGGGTTCAGGCACCTGATTCTGACCTTCTGATCTCAGTTTTTCCAGGGCTTGCCATGTAATTATAAAAAGATTGCCTTAATTTTATGCAACTTACATGCCACAGACAAACTGGTGTACGCGGTAAGAACTTTCAAATCAACATGCTGATATTAATGATTATTTTAGATCTGCCTGAGAAAACAGATCTGCGGGTTTTTTCTCATGGGGTATTGTACCCCATAACGGGGGAAATACCCCAAAAATGCTAGTGTTTGAATGCCCGCTGTCCGGTATAGACCATAGCCACCGGTGGATCGGCCTCATTACAGGCCAAAATGGATTCAAAGTCCCTGTCTGATCCGCCTGGATGAACAATAGCAGAGATACCTTCCTTGATACCAACGTCAGCCCCATCGCGGAAAGGGAAAAAGGCATCCGAGACCATAGTCGCACCTTTCAAGCCCGCGTGATCCTTCCTGGTCTCTTGGTCAATCTCCTCTTTAACCGCCTTATCTCTCTTGCCGGCTTTTACCTCAAGTTCAAGTGTTTTGTAGGGAATACCATACCGGTCGAAACAAAGTGTGTCTGCATACTTGGTATATGCCTTAAACACGGCGATCTCGGCCACACCGACCCGGTCCTGTTCGCCGGTACCAATGCCCACGGTCACGCCGTCCTTGACATAAAGTACGGAGTTCGAGGTAACCCCCTGTTCGACACTCCAGCCAAAGAGAATGTCTTCGTACTCCCTCTCCGTAGGCAGCCTTTTAATCAGATATTCCTGCCCCTTATACACGGTATGGGCCGGTTTCAGATCTTCCCTGGTGCGGATGGCATTGACCGGAGACTGCTGGACAATAATGCCCCCGTCCATAAGGCTCTTAAAATCCACGAAACGGGCGGTTAAATAATCCTCCAGGCGATCCATCCGGCTGATACGTATGATCCGCAGGTTTTTACGCTGTTTCAGGATATCTACAGCACCCTCCTCATACTCCGGAGCCGCCACCACCTCCAGGTAATGCCCGGATACCTCCTCCGCTGTCTCCTTGTCCATGGCCCGGTTAAAGGCCGCGCACCCGCCGAAGGCCGCTATGCGGTCCGCACGATCCGCCCGCCGGTAGGCCTCAGCCGGGGTATCACCATAGGCCACGCCGCAGGGATTATTGTGTTTTACGATAACCACGGCCGGTTTGCGGGTTAAGAATTTTAAAATATTCAAGGAATTATCAGCGTCGGTAAGGTTGGTTTTGCCGGGGTGTTTACCAGCCTGGATCATATCCGCCTCGGTTATGGCACTTACCAGGCCTCGCCCCGGTTCAATGTAATGGCACTCCCCGAGAACCAGGTTTCCGCTTACCAGCTCATAAAGAGCAGCCTCCTGGCCTGGATTTTCGCCATAGCGTAGCCCCTTCTCCACAAAAACCCCTGATTCATCCGGTATCTTCCAGGTCCTCTTCCGATAAATCAAGGTCTGATCTCCAAAGGTAATGGTCATAGACTCTGGAAAGCGGTCGGCCATAATCGTCTTGTACATCTTCTTTAAGTCTTCCATAGGCCCTTCTCCTTAGCAGAACTACTTTTTAAGATGCTGATTAGTGAGACCATAATAGTGATTAGGCAAGAATTGTCAACCAAAAGATTAGATAAATTTTGCGTTGACTTATCAAATTAAAAGAAGGTACATTCGGTCAGCAAAATTGGCCATTAAGCGCCCGAAAAAACAAAAGCAAAATGAAACACACATCCGCCTGTGGCAGACAAGGGGCAACGAAAATCCCCCCTCGCCCCCCTTTTGTAAAGGGGGGTTGGGGGGATTTTCAGATGAGAAAGATACTCAGCGGCATACGCAGCGTTTTTCTCTTTATATGGTTACCGGTTACCACCCTGATCTTTAGTGTCATGACCATCGTAAGTTCTCTCTTTGACCGCCGGGGTAATGTCCCGCATCGTCTGGCCCGGCTCTGGGCCAGACTCATCCTCTGGGAATGTGGGGTAAAAGTCACTGTAGAGGGGTTAGAGAATATACGCCAGGGGCATCCATACATTTATGCCGCCAATCACCAGAGTCAGTTTGATATACCGGCCGTCCTGGGTTATTTGCCTGTGCAATTTCGCTGGCTGGCCAAGAAGGAACTCTTCCAGATACCCTTATTCGGTCTGGCCATGCGTCGGGCCGGCTATATACCAATCGATCGCTCTCACCCTAAAGAGGCCATAAAAAGCCTGGAAGAAGCCGCCCGGAAAATACGGGGAGGGACATCTGTTCTTATATTCCCCGAAGGGACACGGAGTGTCGATGGCCGGTTGTTGCCTTTTAAAATGGGCGGTATTGTCCTGGCCTTAAAATCTGGATGCCCGGTTGTCCCCCTGGCTATCCATGGTTCTAAAGATGTTCTCCCGCGTGGCAGCCTGTGGGTGCGGCCTGGACATATCCATATCCTGATCGGCCAGGCCATAGAGACCGCTGATTACAAACCCGGCCAGAAAGATGTGCTGGCCGCACGCCTTCGCGAGACTCTGGAATCCTTGATGACTAGGGCCGGGAAAATGTAAGCCGCATTCAGCGCTCAGCAAAAAGAGATTTCAAATTTCAAATCTCAAATTTGAAATTAAGAATGCTGAGCGCTGAAAGCCTATCCGGAATTTTTGGGGTTCCGGCCTACGGTCGGCCTGTGGCCGGATGAAAATTACTTAGAGGGGATAGCCTTCCCTGCAGCCTCCAGGGATAACATAATCAGCCTGTCTAACAGGGTAGAAAAATCCATCCCCGCCTCACGGGCCGCCAGGGGTAACAGGCTGGTTCTGGTCATACCCGGGATGGTGTTTGTCTCCAGGACGTAAATCCGGTCATCGCGGATGATCATATCCGTACGGCTATAACCCCGCAATCGCAAGGTCCGATGGGCTGTGACGGCACATTCCTGGGCATTTTGGGTCAATGAAGCACTGATACGTGCGGGACAGATTTCTTTTGTAGCTCCGGCCTGGTATTTGGCCTGATAATCAAAGAAAACGTGACCCTCGCCCGGTATGATCTCTACAATGGGCAATGCCTCCAGCTCATCATTACCTATAACCCCGCCGGTAATTTCAACCCCTTTTATATATTCTTCCACAAGCACACGCGCGCTATATTTAAAGGCCTCGGCCAGGCCTTTTTTCACCTCTTCCACTGTCTGCGGGATATTCATACCGATACTGGAACCTTGATCTACAGGTTTGATAACAACAGGAAGTCCGAATTCCGCAGCGATAGCTTCAGCACTATAAGAACCCGGCCGCATGACCTTACCACGCGGGATATTCAGGCCGGCCTGAGAATAAAGAGTCCGTGATAACTCCTTGTCCATGGCCAGCGCGCTGCCCAGGACCCCGGAACCCTGATAAGGTATATGCAAGAGATCCAGGAGCCCCTGGATAGTCCCGTCCTCACCATATTTACCATGGAGAAGGACAAAGGCCACATCTATGCGGCCCGCATCCTTAACCAGAACCTGCAGGTCATAAGCCGGATCATAGCGTATAATATCATACTTGTCTTTATCCAGTGCGCCTTCTACCTGGTCCCCCCCTTTAAGGGAGACCTCCCGTTCGGACGACTCTCCCCCCGCAATCAGGGCTAACCTTATCTTTTTATCTTTAGCCATAACGTCCTCATATCCCTTAAGACATCTCAAATTTCAAATTTGGTAACACTTTAGCTGCTTGAAAAAAGCTGGTCGTCCAGAAAGCGGCGCCTCAAAAATCCCCCTTAATCCCCCTTTTTCAAAGGGGGAAACGTCTCTCCTCCCTTTGGAAAAGGGAGGTTG
>JBFMAZ010000023.1:0-5661 GCA_040755415.1 Thermodesulfobacteriota bacterium
AACCCAAAACGTCACTCGTCACCGGTCACTGGTCATTAGTCATTGGTTAAGTCGGGAGAAAGATAGACCCCTTTTACCAGTGACAAATGACTATTGACTAATGACTTCTACTTTAGTCATTTGGATTCCCTTTGAACTTTGGATTTTGGCATTTGAAATTCCGGTTTGTCCGGATTAGGGAGATATGGATACTCTATCAGAATCAGAAAAAAAATCTTTAAAACAGGCATGCAGTCTTTCTCAGAGAAGGCTGTGGTCTTTATTTCTGGCCGTGGCTTTTGGTATTTTCGCCCTGGATCAGTTGACCAAGGGGCATATACAATACCATTTCTGCCTGTATGAAATTCGGGTCGTCATCCCTGGCTTTTTAAACTGGACATATATAACAAATACCGGGGTAGCTTTTGGGCTCATGGATGGAGAGCCGGATACCTGGAAGCGATTGTTTTTTCTTTCGGTAACACTGCTGGCCATAGGGTTCATTTTTTATCTCTTCAGACACTTCAGATCAAAAGGCCGGGGAGCAGTTATCGCTCTGGGCATGATACTGGGCGGCGCCATTGGCAATATGGCAGACCGGGTGCGTCTGGGTAAAGTGATCGACTTTGTTGATTTCTATATTGGCCGTTACCACTGGCCGGCTTTCAATGTGGCTGATGCCGCCATAACCTGCGGTGTACTGTATCTGGCGCTTACGCTTTATAGACACAAGGAGTAACATGCATCCGATACTCTTTCGCATAGGGGGTCTTACTATCCATGCCTATGGCCTGTTTGTGGCCATGGGATTTCTGATGGGTATGGCCCTCGCCGTTCGGGAGGCCAGGCGCGCGGCCCTGGATACCGAGAAGATTTCCAACCTTTTTTTCTGGATCATAATTTCGGCGATCGTTGGTTCGAGGCTTCTCTATGTCATAGCAGAGGCTCCAGGCCTTATAACGTCTCCCTTCGAGATCTTTAAGATCTGGAAAGGCGGTCTGGTCTTTTACGGTGGTCTTATCCTGGCGGTGGTAGTTACGGTTTTCTATATAAGGCATAACAAGCTGCCGCTCTGGACGATCATGGATATCCTGGCCCCGTCTGTGGCCCTTGGCCTGGTCTTTGGCCGCACAGGATGTTTCTTTGCCGGTTGTTGCTATGGCCGGCCTGCCGATGTCCCCTGGGCGGTTACATTTACCAATCCGGATTCACTGGCGCCGCTTTATATTCCCCTCCACCCTACTCAGCTTTATGAGGCCGGGGCGGCCCTTGTTATCTTTACCATCCTTATGCTTACGCGCCGGGCGAAGCGGTTTGAAGGGCAAATCATGTGGACATTCCTTTTTCTATACGCAATAGCACGATTTATCATTGAAAATTACCGCGACGATCCCCGTGGGGCGGTATGGGGCAATATCCTTTCTACCAGTCAGTTTATAAGCTTACTCTCGGCTGTTGCTGCACTGATAGGTTTCTTTTATTTTCTGAGGAAACAAGGCGCAAAGTAAGGGGCGGCGCGAATAAAAAAATCTTGCAAAAGGGACAAACTTCATTATTATTAGGCCCGCCATTATTGATGAACCCGTAAAAATTTTACCGCAGAGGTCGCTGAGAACACTGAGATAACATGTAGTAGTCAGTTGTCAGTTGTCAGTTGTCCGCCAGAGGCGGACCAAAGGCGGATCTTCGACGGACAACAGACTACGAACAACGGACGATAAGCGCTCAGCAGTGAAAAGGCATTTTTACAAATTGATCATCATTGATTTGCTTATGGCTACTTGGAGGTGCGTATGCTTATTCTGGAAGATCTCAAATATACTGAAGAACATATGTGGGCCAGAAACGATGGGAGTAAAAAGATTACCATAGGCATCACCGATTATGCGCAGAAGAAATTCGGTGATGTCGTTTATATCGAACTGCCGGAGGAAGGAGAAGAGATCATCAAAGATGAGCCGTTCGGGAGTATAGAATCTTCCGAATCTGTTTCCGATTTGTATGCTCCCTTGAGCGGAGAGGTAATCGAAATTAATGAAGAACGCATCGATTCCCCGGAGATAGTCAATGACGACCCTTATGAAGAAGGCTGGCTTATACGTATAAAGGTTCCTTCCCTTAAGGAATATAATGAGCTTATGAGTGCGGACGAATACAGGGAATATGTGCAGCAGGAGGAGTTAGAGGAAGAAGGGGAAGAGGAGTTAGAGGAGTTAGAAGAAGAGGAAATAGAAGCAGATTAGGGAAGGAATCGACCGCTATTTTTTTCATCATCCCCACATGAAATTTACCTGTAATCTAGATTGAAGAGGGTTTAGTCCTTTGAAGAAAGTGGCTTTTTTATTCCCCGGCCAGGGGTCGCAGTACGTGGGCATGGGGAAGGATCTTTATCTGAAAAGGGCGGAGGTAAAGAAGATCTTTGACATAGCCTCTGCCATTACCGGTCTTGATCTGGCCTCTCTCTGTTTTGACGGCCCCTTAGAAAGATTGACGGAGACAGTCAATGTCCAGCCGGCCATTACCGCCGTTAATCTGTCCTGCCTGGCCGTGTTAAAGGAAAATGGACTGACTCCGGATCTGGTGTCCGGCCATAGCCTTGGAGAATATTCGGCGCTCTATGCGGCAGGGGTCGTAAGCCTGGTGGATACGTTTCGCCTGGTAGCGGAGAGGGGCAGGCTAATGCAGCGGGAGGCGGAGAAGAATCCCGGGGGCATGATAGCGGCTGTTGGTCTGGACATAAATGCTATAAAAAAGTTGCTGAAAGAACTTGCCGGAGAGGGCGTAGTTGCTATTGCCAACCATAATACACATGAGCAGGTTGTGATGACGGGGGAGAAAGAGACCTTGGCCAAACTGTCGGCCAAGGTGAGCGCCGCCGGCGGGAAGGCCATCCCCTTAAAGGTCAGCGGGCCCTGGCATAGTCCACTTTTAAAAGATGCAGCCGGTGATTACAAGGAATTTATGGCCGGGATTGCTTTCCACAACCCTTCTGTCCCTGTATTATTCAATGTCACTGCCGATTCCGCGGAAGAGCCGGAAGAGATCCGTAAGATCATGTCCCGGCAGATATGTTCACCCGTACTCTGGTATGATATAATGCAAAAGATGCTGGCCGGGGGTGTCTCTATTTTTGTTGAGGCCGGTCCTAAAAAGGTTTTATCCGGTTTATTGAAAAAGACCTTACCGGCGGATGATCGCTTTGAAATCTATCAGGCCGACGATCTGGAAGGCCTTTTGGCTATTGCTGAAAGGTTAGCTGGAAATTGAAAGCTCATAGCTGATAGCTGATCGCTTTAAGATGCCAAAGATAATTTTGTACAAAGACAGGTGTAAGGGATGCGCCCTTTGCACCTTGGCCTGCCCCAAACACCTCCTTGAGATCAGCACGGAGATCAATAGACAGGGATATTATGTAATTTCTCTGGCCTCGCCCGGGAAATGCACCGGCTGCGGCCTGTGTGCGGAGATGTGCCCGGATATGGTGATAGAGGTCTGGCGTTAAAGATGCGGAAGACAGAAGCGATTTCTAACCGGAAGTTGGTTAAGGGGAACGAGGCCATTGCCCTGGGAGCTATCGCGGCCGGGTGTCGTTTTTATGCCGGCTACCCGATTACCCCGCAGAACGAAATCCCGGAATTCATGGCCGGCCAGATGCCTGCCGTGGGCGGGACATTCATTCAGGCGGAGAGTGAGATAGCGGCTATCAGTATGGTGATGGGGGCTGCAGCCACAGGGGCAAGGGCCATGACCTCTTCTTCCAGCCCGGGCATATCTCTGAAGCAAGAGGCCATCTCCTATATGGCCGGGTCAGAGATCCCGTGTGTAGTGGTTAATGTATGCCGTAATGGACCAGGGTTGGGCGGGATAAGCGCTTCCCAGGGGGACTACTTTCAGGCCACCCGGGGTGGCGGTCACGGTGACTATCGCACCTTTGTCCTGGCGCCCCATTCCGTGCAGGAGAGTTATGACCTGACCATGCTGGCCTTTGATATTGCGGACCGGTACCGGACCCCGGTTTTGGTTTTAAGTGATGCAGTCTTGGGACAGATGAAAGAGCCTGTTTATCTCCGGGGTTATAAGGGGCGGGAGATAAGAAAGCCCTGGGTACTTACCGGCGCCACGGGACGTAAGGCCCGGTACCTGAAAAGTCTGTATTTGAACGAAGGTGAACTCACGGCGCGCAACTGGAAACTTTTCAGGAAATACAGACGTATGGAGAAAGAAATCCGTTACGAAACGTACCTTACAGAGGATGCCGAGGCCATAGTCGTGGCCTTTGGGTGCGCAGCCAGAATTCTCAAGACTTCCATACAAATGGCCCGCACGAAAGGGATGCGGGTCGGAATGTTTCGTCCCATAAGCCTTTTCCCATTTCCTTCGCAAGCGCTCGCCGCTATGTCGAACCGGGTGAACCGGTTCCTGGTTTGTGAATTGAATACTGGCCAGATGGTCGAAGACGTGCGCTTAGCGGTTAAGCCAGGCACCTCTGTGGAGTCCTGCCTGTGTCCGGGTTATATCCCGACCCCGAATGAACTTTTTCGGGAGATTAAGAAGAGATACTAGTCTGGCTTCCATCCGAAACTTCCCCTCCCCTGGCGGGAGGGGACTAAGGGGAGGGGGAAGGCATATTTAAATTACATGACTTTTTCACCCCCACCCTAGCCCTCCCCCGTCAAAGGGGGAGGGAATGTAGGGTTTCCGGATGGAAGCGAGTCTGAATCTAATGGTGGCTAATGAAGCCGGTATTTAAGAGACCAAAAAGCCTTTATGACGTCCCTTTTCATTATTGCCCCGGGTGCCATCACAGCATAGCCCATCGTCTGATCGCCGAGGCTATAGATGCTTTGGGCATTCAGGAACGGGTTATTGCCGTGGCTTCTATCGGCTGTTCGGTCTTTCTTTATGATTATTTTGCCGTGGATGTGCTGGAGGCCCCGCATGGCCGGGCACCGGCGGTGGGTACTGGTATAAAGAGGGCGCGGCCCGAAAGCATAGTCTTTACCTATCAAGGCGATGGGGACCTGGCCGCCATTGGTCTGGCAGAGACTATCCATGCTGCTAACCGGGGAGAACAGTTAGCTGTATTTTTTATCAATAACACCATTTATGGGATGACCGGGGGACAAATGGCCCCTACCACTTTGCCCGGGCAGAAGACCACGACGACACCTTCAGGTCGCCAGATGATTGGTGAAGGGGCCCCGCTTAAAATGGCCGAGATGATTGCGGCACTGAAGCCGGCGGCCTTTGTGGCCAGAGTGGCCGTTAACAATCCCAAAAGTATTTTCCAGGCTAAGAAGGCGGTTCAAAAGGCTTTCCGCATCCAGGTGGAAGGGAAGGGCTATGCCTTTGTCGAATTCCTGTCTGCCTGTCCGACCAACTGGAAGATGACCCCGTGCGAGGCCAATCGCCATGTGGGTGAGGCACTGATTCCAGAGTTTCCTCTGGGGATTTTAAAGGGGAGCCTTTAAAAAAGTGATGAGTGGGAGACGAGATTTTAAGGGAGGCCTGAGCTAAAAAGTTCAAATTTCAAAGTTCAAAGTTCAAATGAATGCCAAATTACCGAAACCCAAAACGTCACTCGTCACCGGTCACTGGTCATTAGTCATTGGTTAAGTCGGGAGAAAGATAGACCCCTTTTACCAGTGACAAATGACTATTGACTAATGACTTCTACTTTAG
>JBFMAZ010000024.1:0-13664 GCA_040755415.1 Thermodesulfobacteriota bacterium
AATGTTAATGCGGTTTTGGAGAAAATATGGAGTGAGTTATGATTTTTAAAATCTCCCCTGACCCCTCTTTCCCAAAGAGGGGAATAGAGAAGAGTAAAAAATTACCCACTCGATTACGCGAAGACCCAGAAATACAATAACATGAAGTAATCATGAGAAATATTAAAGACCTCCCCGATTTTGACAGACCTCGTGAAAAACTGGCGGCCCAGGGGCCGGAGGCACTATCGGATATAGAGCTTCTCGCCATACTTCTTGGAAGTGGCGTGAAGGGCAAAAACGTCTTTCAGGTAGCTCAGAGTATTCTGCGAAGACTTGATAAAGATAAGGGAAAAGTAGATCTAAAAGATCTTGTAACCATTGACGGCGTTGGTCTTGCCAAGGCCTGCCAGATTGTGGCTGCCTTTGAATTTGCAAGACGGAGGTTCTTCAAGGACTTATTATTTGTTCAAAAGACGAAAGATATTTTACCCCTTATTTTACATATTGCGGACAAAAAGCAGGAACATTTCCTGTGCATATCTCTGAATGGCGCCAATGAGGTTATCGGGAACCGGGTGGTCACTGTTGGCCTTCTTAATTCGAGTCAGGTTCATCCCCGGGAGGTATTTGCCGATGTCATCTCCGACCGGGCCGCATCCGTTATCCTTGCCCACAACCACCCGTCAGGTGTACTGAAACCAAGCCCTGATGATATAGCCATAACAGAACAGATGGTTGAGGCAGGTAGAATCCTCGGGATATCTGTGTTAGATCATATAATCATTACAAAAAAGGGATACCTGTCTTTTAAGGAAAAGGGGCTGATGTGACCTGCCCATCCCTCCGTTTACCCACCAGGTCAGCACCCGCTTTTCGGGCCTTATCCAGTTTTTCCAGTATGGCACCATTGACATAGGCCTGATGGTACTTCCCGTGATGTAACTTTAATTATCTCTCAGATTCCCCTTGACAGAAAAGTTCTACCCGTTTATAAGATATTAACATATAAATAATAGTTTATATTCAGGGGTTAATTTTGAGACTCCTTTACAGACCACTCTCGGCTATTTGTAAGGCGTTATCCGACGAGAACAGACTGAGAATTTTGATGGCCATAGGCAGTGAGAAAAAATCTGTGTCGCAGATAGTGGAAGAGTTGGGCTTGTCGCAGCCTCTCGTTTCGCACCATCTTAAGGAACTCAGGCGGAGTTTATTGCTCAAGGTGGAACGGAGCGGCCCGTTTGTGTACTACCAAATCGCCGACGGCGAGGTGCTCCAAGCTATAGAGAGACTGAACAACCTGGTTTCAGAGCTCGTAAAGAATCAGGACCTATTTTAGATCTTGTTCCGGAGGTTTGAACATGAATCAAGAGCAAATAAATAAAATAACTTCGAGGATGTCTGTAAATCAGATCAAAGATCTGATCATTTCATTAATGGAACAGATATTCCCGGTACTCGACGAACCGGCTAAGAGGGATTTGATTCTCAAAATAGTGGGCAAATCGGATGACGAAGGGACCACCAGCATGGTTCACCTTTGAATTGCAAAGTGCATGGACGAAGGTATCGATCCAACGAACATGTGTAAAAGACTAGTTTCATCTATGCAACAGAAAGCCCTACTGGAGACGGTTGCACCCTCTGCAATACGAGCCTTGTTTGAGGACTGGATGACACAATTGGAAAAGGAAGTTCTTACCTTTGTAAAAGGGAAAAGGGAGGTGATCCCGGAAGTGCTGGCTAAGGAGTTTAATATCTCCCTGGAAAGCGGGAAATACCTGGTAAAAAGGCTTAAAGAAGAAAGGAAGATTTAGAAGAAGTAAGCGCACGAAATGGATTCATAAAGCCTTTTATCGGAGGAGCGCGAATGAAGATCGGAATTATCATTTCCACAAACGATCCGGAGACCATGTGGAATGCCTTTCGCTTTGCAAATCTCTGCCTGGACCGGATGGATGAGGTCCAGATCTTCTTGAATTCTAAAGCCGTTCATTACGAAGAGGCCGATTCTGAAAAATTCAACATCAAAGAGCTGGTGAAGACCTTTGTCCTCAGCGAAGGTAAGCTTCTGGCCTGCGGCAAGTGCCTGGGCTTCCGGGGCCTGGACGGAGATGACCTTTGCCGCAAGGGCAGTCAGAAGGACCTCTACGAAATAGTTGCCACAAGTGACAAGGTGCTTTGCTTCTAAAGGAAATGTTGATGGACTGGGCTTTTCTAATGACTCTTTTTCTCATAGGCCTTGCTGGGTCATTCGTTTCCGCCATGACCGGTCTGGGCGGCGCTATTATTATCGTCCCGGCCTTGCTTTATCTACCGCCACTCGTAAGCGTGGGCTGTCTGGATATGAAACAGGTGGCCGGAATTACGATCACCATGGTTTTCACCGCCTCCCTGATTGGCACGCTCACACACCACCAGCACAAGTCCGTGAGCAAGAGTCTGGTCTTAATTATGGGGATCACCGGTTTCTTAACTTGTTTTGCCGGGGCCTACCTGTCTAAGTTTACCAAGGCCGATTCCCTCCTGGCTGTTTTTGCCGCTATGTCTGTAATCGCGGCGATAATGATGTGGATTCCCCGCCGTGAACAGGGTGAAGATGTGCTGGCCGATGAAGTACAATTTAACCGGGCGGGTGCATTCCTGATTGCCCTGGTGGTGGGATTTGTGGGCGGTATGGTGGGAGCACCGGGAGCCTACATTTTTATTCCTCTGATGATCTATATCTTACAGATACCGACCCGGATTGCCTTGGGGAGCACTATGGGCATAGTCTTCATCTCATCTGTAGCCGGCCTCCTGGGAAAGATCTTCACAGGTCAGGTGCCATACCTGCCAACAGCCGCCGTTGTTCTCGGAGCTATCCCCGGCGCACGCTGGGGCGGCCAGTTCAGCCATAGAGTCCCTGTTGTCCTGCTTCGCCGCTTTCTGGCCTTCATAATAGGATTTGCCGCTATTCGCATGATCTATGACGTGCTAACGTAAATCAGAATTAGTTTTGCTTGGCCCTTGACAGAAGTGCTCCCCAAAGAGTCCTGACCCGATAAAAGACGGGTCAATTCTGATATTGTATAACGTTTAGGTATTGCCGGGTGTTGAGTTGTTAACTTAGGATAATATCATCCAGATGCCGCTTTGGCACATGGTGTACGTCTTCGGCATCCCGCCAGTATTTGATGTCTCCATCCGGCCCGACTGTCTCGATTACTACCTTTTCTCCGGGCTTGCCCAGGGCCACAACAAGGAGTATCTCGTAGCGTGATGGTATTCCGAGGGCCTTGCGGAGTCCCTTCCTCTGTACTGACCCGATAATGCAGCCGCCCAGACCCTTTTCGACTGCACCCAGGAGGATGCTCTGAATGGCTATTCCGGTATCGTAGGCAACAAAGGACAGGTTGGTATCTTTATCCCCAAGTACCACGATATAGGCCGATGGCCTTTCTCCTTCCGCCGGGCCGGGCCAGTCTTTGAGGTAAGCAGCCCAGGCCAGGTGCGAGAATATCAAGGCATTTTTTTGAGGATCGCAGGAAAGGATGTATTTCAGGGGTTGGAGGTTACCGGCGGACGCCGAGAGTCTGGCCAGGTCAACGAGTTCCCCCAGTGTCTCAGGCTGAATAGCAACTTCCTGATAAAAGCGCCGATAGCTTCTGTTCTTTAGTATCAAATCTCTTATCATCTAACTCACCTTCCTGTAAGTATTTCAGGTAATTTTTCTACAAAGGCCTTGATTTCGTCTCTTACCCGCCGGTAGTGGGACATGGCCTTTTCCTCGTTCTGTGCACTTGCCGCCAACCTTGGAGGGTCGTCAAGCCCCATGTGAATAACCTTAGTTTTAGCAGGAAAGAACGGACAGATTTCGCGGGCGCTATCACAGAGAGTGATGACGTAATCAAATGCAATATCTCCTACTGAGCTTACGTCCTTGGATTTCTGCCCCGAGATATCAATGCCAACCTCCGCCATGGCCTTGATCGCCCTGGGATCCACTCCGTGTGGGTCTATCCCGGCGGAATAGGCGTCAAGCTGTCCCCCCTTTAAATACCGGGTCCATGCCTCTGCCATCTGACTACGGCAGGTGTTTCCGGTACACAGGAAAAGAATTTTTAATCTCGACTTGGGCTGCATTCCGTAGTTACACTTTTCTATGTTCCCTTATCCATTCCTTTATCTTGTTTTTGGAAGGCAAATGGCCAGAGGACTTGATCTTGCCGTTTATGACCAGGGCCGGGGTAGCCACCATCCCATAGCTGGCGATTTCTCGCACGTCACGGATGTGCTCTACCTCCGCTCCTATATTCTCTTCTGTAAGAATGGACATGACCATCTGCTCCAGTTGGTCGCAACTCGGGCACCCTGGCCCCAAGATGGCAATATTTAAAATAGACGTTTTTTCTTCGGCCACTGATTCTCCCACGGATTTCTTGAACTCCCGCAGAAAGGCCTGCCTATATTCGGTCTCTGCTGAGGGAGGTATGTAATTTCTGGCTTTTAATTTTGCGAGCATCAGGTCGGCAATTTCTTCATCTTTCCGGCCCTTCCAAGCGGACAATTCCTCCAGCACCTCTCTCAGGCCCAGGATACCCACCCGGATGCCTTTTATGGTTATGCAGGATGGTTTTGCCTTGTTGCTCATAATGAATATTCTTTTAAATGGCATAGCCTGTCCCCCGGCTCACAGCAGTATCCCTTAAGAGTATTTTAAGTTTTGGGGTCTGAACTTTTTTGAAATATATTTTCACGACATCCTGCCTTTCAATATTTTCACTGACAATTCAAGAAATATAAAAGCAAAAACGGTAAGAACAAGCAGACTTAATAGAGGGGGTATTATTTGAGGTTCATAACCAAAAGCTGCTCTTATGCTGTCAATACTGTAAGTGAGCGGCATAATATACGCTATTGGTTTTAGCATTGAAGGCAGGCTATTTACCGGGATAAAGACACCGCCCAGAAAGATCATCGGGAACCTGAAGAGATTGGCGAGGGTCTGGGCCTCAAAAACCTGTTTTACTGAGACGGACACAAATGCCCCAAGTGCAGAAAAAGTGAATGATGAAATAACAACAGACGCTAAAAACAACAGGGGGTTTTCGAGATGAAGCGGGAACAGAATAAGCAAACCCAAAAGAAAAATTATGGTAACAGTTATACCGAAACATGCTCCTCCTGAGATCTTTCCCGCTAAAATAGTTGTTACAGAAACGGGATACAGCATCAGCCTCTCCAGCGCTCCGGTCATCCTCTCAAAGGTAATGACTATGGCCTCCATAGAGGTTGTACTGAACAAGAGGCTGAGTGACAGAAGCCCCGGTATCAGATGCGAAAAGTCCAAAGGACTCCTGAGGTAAAATGCCAGGATGAACACAAGCGGGAAGAGCATTCCCCAGCTTATATTCGGCGGCTTGAAGTAATATGCCTTCATGTCTTTCAGTGCGATAAAGAAAGCGCTTCGCAATGTACCCTTCATTTGCCGCCGCCCTTTTCCTGAATCATTATTTCCCGGCTGAGACCTGTAATCTCTACAAAGGCATCTTCGAGAGATGGCGAAACAGTATTTATAGATTCTATAGTTAAACCTTGCCCCTTTATGAAGGCAGAAAATTCCGACAGGAACGCGTCCAGATCCTCTATAAAAAATCTGAACATCTCCTCTCTTTTCTCATATTTCACTGCCGTGGTTATCTTTGAAAACTTTTTTTCTATAAACGGAGAATACGGACTGATTTTGACATCAACCGCCTTTTCTGTTCTTACGGATTTTTTTAGCGCCTCCGGTGTATCAATGGTGATGATTTTTCCTTTCACAATAACGGCAATCCGGTCACAAAGCCTGTCAGCCTCTTCGATGTAATGCGTCGTAAGAAGTATGGTTATCCCTTTGTCTTTCAAGGACTGCATAACCTGTCTCAATGCCCTTGCGCTCATTACATCAAGCCCTGTGGTCGGTTCATCAAGAAACAACACTGGTGGGTCATGAATGAGAGAAGCCGCCACAGTGAGCCTTCTCTTCATGCCGCTCGATAATCTCCCGAAAAGAACTCCCCTTTTTTCTTCAAGCCCGAATATATGAAGAAGTTCTTTAGCTCCTGTTTTTGCCCTTTCAGTGCTTATCCCGTAAAGCCTTCCGGCAAAAATGAGATTATCAGTACAGGTGAGTTCAGGGTACAGGTTTGACGTCTCCGGAACCACGCCGATGTTTTGCTTAACCATTACAGGATTACTCACGACATCATATCCCAGTATTTTCACAGTTCCCGATGTAGGTCTGGAAAGCCCTGAAAGTATCTTAACCGTTGTCGTTTTCCCTGCACCGTTTGGCCCGAGGAGGCCAAAGACCTCTCCCTTCCTTAGCGAGAAACTGATGCCGTCAAGGGCAGGAAATGCGTTATAATTTTTTCTCAGTTCATTTACTGTAACAGCATCCATCAAAAATAATACCTTATCCTTAATTCTGCCCGGCAATCATTCTGCTTCTCCCCATATTCGCTTTCCCTTTCACCCGCGATAAAGGCCGTCTTCAGCCTCAATTCAAGATTGGTAATCCCTGTATACAGCAATTCAGGTGAAAGGGAGAAGCTCCCGTCATCAATATTCAAGATACCTGTTATGGAAGGCGTAAAATAGAGGATGTCAAAAGGCTCTTTCTGGCTTATCCGCATGTAGAGATAATCTCTCATAGGATTTATCCTGCCGTAGTTTTCTTCAGTGACATTTAAGGCTGTTTTCAGCAGGGCGTCGCCGCCCGTTGACACATATGAATTATAGCCCTTATTTATGAATTCAAAATAGTCCTTCATCTCATCTGATGTGAAACCCGTCCCATCATGATAATATTCAATGATGTAAGTGGTATCAAGCTCTGTCAGGTACCTGATTCCTAACAGGTAACTTTTGGCGTTGTATTCCTTTCTAAAGTTATTCCCGTCTCTATCGATGTAATTTTTCTGGTAGTCGTTTATGAATGCGAATTCTCCGTGTATCTCAAAGTTAGTGGTTATGTTCCTTGAAAAATCCATACCATACCGTGTTGTCTTGCTACCGCCGGTAAGAAAAATAAAGTCAATATCTGTGTCATAGAAGAGAAGATAGAGTTTCAGCGCGAAATTCAGTTTATTGACTTCTCCGAAACCGGTACTTATGTGGTTATAAACAGGGATCACTACCGGGGTGAAGGAGAGAGTTTTCAAGGGACCTTTGAAACTCTTTATGTAATCTGCTGAAGCTACGGTAAATCCCTCACGACTGAGTTCTGGATCATCCGGGTCTTTGGGTCTGTCAATGAATGCCGAAGGGTTCCATGCATAACCTTTACCCCATTTCAGCGTCTTTTTGCCCAAGTCAATTGTCAGGGATACGGAGGGCTTCAGGGACAGATACCCTTCATAGAGGATGGTTTTCTGGTCCTCTCCAAGATATGAGTCTCGGTATTGAGTATTTGTCACAATGTATAGCCTTGAGATGCCTTTCTCGATAGCCCCTTCCAACTGTAGCTCTGCATCATATTCCTCAACCTTACTGCCTTCGTCACGGTTATAAAATCTCATTTTGTAAAGCGATGCGTTTTTGTCCAGCCAGAAGAGAACTGGTTTGACCTCTGCATATCCGCCAAGATAGTAGGGCTTTTTCTCTATCTCGGAGATGTCAAAGGTGTACTCCTCTGCAAAAACATGGGGCTGAATACAAAAGACAAGGCAGAGAACCCAGAGAAAAGAAAAGAAGACCGTCATTTGATGTTTTCCGCTTCCTGACCCCCGGCCTCTGTCTTCTGTCATCTTAAGGACTCTATATTTGGCATAAAGGTTAATGTAAAAACCTCATCCCTAAAGCTCCTTTTCTTAATCTTTGCATATATCATTATTGACTTATAGCCTTTGTATAGGGGGCTGTCCGTCTCTATGACAGACGGTCTTATGATTTCCTCTCCAAAATCTTTGGCTTCCTTGAAATAGAGTGTTTTTATCAGCAGGTTTTTTTCCGTAAGACATTCTATCTTTGTGGGAATTTTTTTATTTTTGTCAGCCCGGAGCCGAATCCTGTCATAAGCCACAGTCCTTGTCTTTGCCTTAAGATGCAGGATGTATTCACTGCCCTTTTCCTCAACCTTTTCAACGTGGTATTCTGCTGCGTAATCCAGTTGCAAGATGTCGGAATTGTTGAAGACCCCTCCAACTACTGACTGAAGGCTTGTTATGCGAATCGGCTTGCCCACGTTCGGAATGTAGAGCCACATATTGTCTCCGAGCCTCAGCGTGCTCCTACCCTTTTCACTTGCAGGGGAAAGGAAGAGGGCGGCAACCTTGTCCAGGCCCTTCTTGACGGTAAAAAGGGTATATTCCTTTTTCCTGCCGCCGGGCTCTATGTTTATAAGTTTTCGGTAAGATTCATAAGATTCGGGATTAAGGTTTCTGTCTATCTGTTTGAGAAGCTCTGTTCCGTCTATGGCATAAGCTGGAAGCGCCGTCATTAATACAAGAATAAAGCCGAATATTTTAGGCATCGAATCCTCCTATACATGCCTCAGCGCCTTAATAGGCTCCATGCGCGACGCCTTGAAGGCAGGCTGAAGGCTGGCGATTACAGAGACGATTATTACGGTTACCGATATGACCAGAACGTCCATTGAGTTGACATTGGCCTGAAGGATTATCCCCTTTTGCTGTCCGAAGTCAAAAGTTACCCTTGAGAGATTGAGAATAAAGATAATGGCAATTCCCGCGATGTTGCCGATAATTGCCCCGACAATGCCGAGACAGAAACCCTCAATCACGAACATGTTCAGAATCTTGCCGGGAAGGGTGCCTATGGCAGCGATAGTGCCGATCTCCCGTATCCTTTCATACACCGCCATTATCATCACATTCATAATGCTGATAAGGACGATGGCGATGAGCATGAGCTTGATGAAAAATGTCATCACATCTATCATGCGGGCTATGTTGAAAAATGGAGAGAGTTTCTCCCATGTGTGCAGTTCAAAAATGGGTTTGTTTTGCCGGTTAACCTCCTTTGAAAGCAGGCCATCCAGTTTTTCGCTGAAGACATTGAGCTTCCCAAAGTCCTTCAACCGGATGGCAACCTCACTTATTTCCATTCCCCCCATCCTGAGGACTTCTGCGGCATCTTCTATGTGGATATAGCCGTCCCTGCCTCCCGGCCCCGTTGCGCTTTCAAGCACTCCCGACACAATGAACTGCTTCCCATTGACAGAGCCGTCTTTATTGGTGGCAACGACCACTATCGTATCACCGACCTTGACTTTCATGCCTTTCGCCAAAAGTTCCGGTATCCAGATTTCTCCCTTATCGAGGATCTTTTTGCCTTCTATTACCCTTGAAGCAAGGAGCGGGACACTCTTTAGTTCCTTATCAGGATAGATGCCGTTCAGCCTGATGTTGCTGGTTTCTACAAAATTGCTGAACATTCCGCCGAATTTTATCCTCGGAGAATATGCCACGATCTCCGGCTGTTTATTGAGGATATTTTCAAGTCGTGTCATGGCGCCTGATTTTAGATTCAAGTTCAGAGGGAGGTTTTCGATGGATGCCACATAGCCTTTCCGATGCACCTGCAAGTGTCCGATCATCGAGTCTGTTATCTGCCCTATCATCATGTTCTTAAATGAGCCTGATACTGAAATGAACACGAGGACAAAAACAACACCGATGGTTATGAGTGAAGCAGTGAGCAGTGTCCTTCTTTTATATCTCAGAAGATTTCTTATTGCTATTTTAAAGAGATTACGCATTGCCTTTGTCTCCCTTGACCTCTTTGCCCTTCAGTTCTCCATCCTCAAGCAAATAAATAATCTCAGCCTCTCCGACTATCTTCTGGTCGTGGGTCGAAAAGATAAAGGTGGTCTTGAATTCATCCCGCATCCTTTTCATAAGCTCGATCACCATGTATGCCGTCTTGTGATCCAGATTGGCAGTAGGCTCATCCGCAAGCACGAGCTTCGGATTTGTCACTAGTGCTCTCGCGACTGCCACCCTCTGCTTCTGACCTCCCGAGATCTGTTCGGGATATTTATCTTTTTGGTCGGACATCCCCACTGCCTCAAGAAGAGCAGTTACTCTTTTTTTTCTTTCAGCAGGCGGAACGGCCTGCACCATGAGCAGAGGATACTCAATGTTCTCAGAAACGGTAAGAACAGGGATAAGATTGAAGTCCTGAAAGATGAACCCTATGTTATTGCCTCTGAATGAGGCACTCTGTTTTCTGTCGAGGCGAAGGACATCCGTATCCGCTATAATCAATTTGCCCTCTGTCGGCTTGTCGAGGCATCCGATGAGATTCAGTAACGTAGTCTTCCCACTGCCTGAGGGGCCTACGAAAGAGACAAAAGATGCGGGAGCTATTTTAAAGCCCAGACCCTTTAATGCCTTAACAGTTACTTCCCCTGTCTGATAGTCTTTTTGAATATTCTCGGCGGTTATTAACGGCATGATTAACTCCTTGTCTGTTCTTGGGATTTTATCTTCTCCAACCTGACCAGGCAAGGACGCCTGCGCTTTCACGCCGGCCCTCCCAAGGTTGGGCCAAAGCTAAGGAGATAACTAAAAATACTGAGAGTGTTACCAATAACCTATGATACTTTTTGTTCTCATAAATACCTCCTTGAGCGGGGGGGGTATGCTGGTTTTAAAGTAAGGGTCTTCGCGTAATCGAGTGGGTAAATTTTTACTCTTCTTTATTCCCCTCTTTGTAAAAGAGGGGTTAGGGGAGATTTTATAAATCATAACTGTTTTAGGCTTTTATTATACGAAAGCATAGTTACTGCCAGGAGTTTTCAAATCCCCCTGGCCCCCCTTTACTAAAGGGGGGATAATAATAAGCATGCCTTATTTTAAGAGAAAATTCTCCACACTCTTCCACGATGAGCCTCTTTGTTTTTTGACTTTCAATACCATAAGGAACGTCACTGGTCATTAGTCATCGGTCATTGGTTAAGTGTGGAAGAGTTGGTCACTTTTGCCAGTGACAAATGACTATTGACTAATGACATTCAAGATAGCATTTTTTTGATTTCTTCGACGCTGGGCACCTTGCCGGCCACCTTGACCATGCCATCCACGACCAGGGCCGGAGTGATCATCACCCCGTAGGACATAATTTCTTTGATATCGGCCACTTTTTCAACGGTAGCGTCGATCCCGAGGTCTTTTACCGCCTGATTTGTGGCCTCGGCCAGTTTATTACATTTCATACAGCCGGGTCCCAGTATTTGAATTTTCATAGTTGTACCTCCTTTCCAATTATCCCCAGAAAGCGCCAAAAAGCTTGCCGGCAATCGTGGCCATAACGCAGACCAGAGTAATAAAGAGTATAGTTTTTTTTGTGCCCATAACCTGGCGGATGACCAGCATGCTGGGCAGGCTTAGAGCCGGTCCGGCCAGGAGTAGGGCCAGGGCCGGGCCTTTTCCCATCCCGGCCCCGATTAAGCCCTGTAAAATTGGAACCTCAGTCAGCGTGGCAAAATACATAAACGCCCCGGCTACGCTGGCGAAGGCATTCGAGAACCAGGAGTTTCCGCCCACACTGCTTGCTATCCACCTTTCCGGAATAAGGGCTGTATGTCCCGGGCGTCCGAGAAGAAACCCGGCAGCCAGTACACCGAGGAAAAGAAGAGGCAAGATCATCCCGGCATAATTCCAGGTAGATGCTCCCCACTCCCTCAGTTCCGCCGGTTTGAACCAGAGGGACAGTACCCCGAAGAGTCCAAGAAGCATAACCCCTGCGATATAAAAGCGAGCCTTATAAATGCCGGTATAAAGCGAAAGGGCATAGTCCAGGGAAGAGATACTATTCTTTGGAACAACCCGGATGGCGGCGCCGTCAATTGCCTTAACGTGGTATTCGGTCGGCGTTTCACCGGAGATAACCCCCTCCAGAATACTTCCGTTATTTAAAGTAATTTTAACATCGCTTGGCTTGCCCCAGTTGGCGAAGATCAGAATCCCGACCATTAGGGCAAAATAGATAATCATTTTCCAGAGCGGCTTGCCGTCTTCTTCCTCAGGCAGCAATACGGCTGCGGCCTTCCTGGCCTTTTTTCGCTCATCTTTCAGAAAGGCGAGGTGCATCAAAAGGCCGATGACGATACTGAAACCAATAGCGCCGGCAGCGCGGGCCACACCCAGTTCTATGCCCAGCACTCGCGCGGTGAGGACGATGGCCAGGGCATTAATGGCCGGACCGGCATAGAGGAAGGCCGTGGCCGGGCCAATGCCTGCTCCGCGCGCATAGATACCGGCAAAGAGAGGCAGTATCGTGCAGGAGCAGACGGCCAGGATTCCGCCGGATACCGAGGCCACGGAATAGGCCAGCCATTTTGGGGCCTGCCCGCCAAAGTACTTTATAACACCGGCCTGGCTGATAAAGACAGCGATGGCCCCGGCAATGAATAAGGCCGGAACCAGACAGAGAAGCACATGTTCCCGGGCATATTCCTGGAGCATCATAAAGGCCTCCAGGCCGGACTGCCGCACAATAGGGTGAGCAAAAGGGGTGAAATATGTCGCGAGAAAAATGCTGGCCATGAGGCCGATAGCCTTCCATTCTTTCAACTTGACTTTACCTCGTAGGCTTTCCATCTGAAAATCCCCCTGTATCCCCCTTTCCCAAAGGGGGGGGTATGGGGATTCGGGGGGATTATTCCCATTGTCCTTTGTGCCGCTATGCGGGATGAATGTTTCATCTCGAGTTGTTTTTGAGGGATTAAAGTGTACAACAGGGCCTTACCAGTTCTATATGGGCTTTGACGTTGGCTTCCAATACTTCCTCAATACAGTCAAAGAATTTGAGAATACAGGGCACCCGCAGAAGATAATAAACTTGTGAGCTCCTCTTTTGGTCTTGTACTATACCAGCGTTTTTTAATATGGATAAATGCTTGGATACTGTCGAGACATCAGAGCCGATCATCTCTGTAAGCTCACTTACACACCGCTCTTTTTGGGATAATTCTTCGACCATGAATAAACGAGTGGGATGAGCCAGGGCCTTAATAATTTTAGTCCGCGCTTCTAAGTGGGCTTGTAACCGGCCATCAAATTTTCGCTCTTTTTTTACTGTTGACACAGAGTTGTCCTCCGCATATGGTTATTAATTATTTGGTTATTTGGTAATATAACCAAATAACCAAGGATGTCAAAAGTTTTTTCTAACCTGCTGACTTTTCTGATATGATACACAGACGAGAGAACACTTTTGACCGTGTGGGGGGTAGGGGATGAAAATTCTATTTATCATTACTGCGGATGATGGAGAGACAATATACAATGCCATGAGATTGGCCAATGTGGGGATCAAAAAGGGTGACGATGTCGGTGTATTTATGCTCGGGAAAGGGGTATGTTTTGAAAAAAGCAGTGCCGAAGAATTCAACGTCATGGAGCAGGTCAATCAGTTCAAAGGAGATTTTTATGTCTGAGGGGTTTGTATGAAATCCCACGGTCTGGAGGGATCAAGCACCTGCCCGATTGCCTGGATGGACGATCTGTACGAATTGACCAAGGACGCTGACAAGGTTATTACATTTTGAGCAGATAATTATCCGAAATTAGTATCAGTTTAGCTGTTTGAAAAAGTATTTTAAAATCCCTCCCAACCTCCCTTTTCCAAAGGGAGGAGAAACATTTCCCCCTTTGAAAAAGGGGATCCCCCTACATTCCCCCTTTGAAAAA
>JBFMAZ010000025.1:0-16710 GCA_040755415.1 Thermodesulfobacteriota bacterium
CCCACCATTCAAAAAATAAAAAAGCCTCTAACGAGGCTTAAAATAATCTAAAAAATATCTTTTCCCTGTCAAGTCATTCTGAAAAATACATAAAGGTTTCTATCCATTTATTTTGAGAACTGACACCCGGTTGATGAGTTATAATAAAATTTGGAAAATTCCCCTTCTATCTTACTTCCATAACAGTTCGCGCCCCAATCGCCTCTTGGTACAAGCTCGAAAGAACCGTTTTTTATAAAGACAAAGTCGTTGGCACTATAGTTGACCCCCCTCTTGGTAGCTCTCTGGATCGCCCCGAGTTCAAGCTCCCAGCCCCCGCCAATCCAGCCTTCGCTTCGGTTGGAGTTGTAGGTAAGGGCCAGGTTGGGAGCTAGCCCTTTTCGGCCGGGAGGAATTTCTATAGGGATGGTCATGTTAGCAGCGCCTGTATTCTTGGCTAAGTCCCTAACCTTAACTCCTGAACCGACTGTTATCTCTCCAGCATGGCTAGCCAATGGAATTAGAATAGAACACAGAGTTACCATCAAAAAAATCGAGCCTAATTTCATGATCCGCTTCGA
Source organism: Thermodesulfobacteriota bacterium (assembly GCA_040755415.1). Classification (GTDB taxonomy): domain Bacteria; phylum Desulfobacterota; class QYQD01; order QYQD01; family QYQD01; genus QYQD01. The sequence continues at coordinate 561 of JBFMAZ010000025.1, forward strand.
AAAAAACTCAAAGAAAAAACCTCGCGTCATAATGGCCATGTTCGTTCCTCCTTTGCAGTTGGTAACCGGTTAAATTCGAATTTTCGTAGTTCCGTCAGAGAGTCGCAAAGGATGTGCCAAAAATAATGGAAAATCAAAATCGCTTGCTATTATTGCGCAAAATAACTACCTGGTTTTGACAGAACATACTGAATGTGTTCAAAAATTTGCACATTATTTCATTGCCATAGATAACTTACCGTAATCATGTAAGATATTATTCTAAAAATTTGGAATATAAGAAGCTTTTAACAGATTTATAAAGCAAACCGTGGGATGCTACGGTGCAAGGACATTTCCCATAAAGTCCATAGACTCAGTGGAACCTGTTTATTTATCTTTCTGACAAGGAACTAAACTATACCGCTGAAGAAAGAAGAGGCATGAATAACAGCGGAAGCACGGAACTCACCGTGCCGTCAAAGCCTTGGCCGTGGCATCTGACTGTGAACGCGGGGAGCCGGTAGTCCGCGCCTCAAACACAAACTTCCAGTCATTATATGTAGAGGCGGTCTCGAACGACTGATACGGATCAGGAAACCTGGCCTTTTTTAGCGGTTCTTCTTCAGACTTACTGCGCACACCCTTTATGCCGCCGGTATCATCCAGAATCAATTCCCACTCGCCATCCGGGGTCATAACGTCCCGGTACAGTTTCCTTAAGTGCCTTTTGGGAGTGAGGCTGCGTGGGTCTTTAAGGAGGTCATCTAAGCTCCGTGGATATTCCCGATTATTGGTAAAGTTATAGTAAGACTCAAGCGCCCTTCTAATGGCATCACCCCGGAAGAGGAGTTCTGCCTCCTTTTCCCTTTTCATGGCCGTACTCCACATGATCCCCACCCCGCCCAGCGAGATGCCGATGACCAGGATGGCAAAGACCAGGACGATCAGGGTGAAACCTTTTTGGTTAGGCATGAATTCACCGCAGAGGCGCAGAGGGCACTAAGAGTCTTTAATTTCCGGTTTTTTAATGATTTTGCCGCTCAATTTGTTAATTTTATTCTATTGAGCTTCTTGCAAAAATCGTCACACCGGCGAAAGCCGGTGCCCAGAGGTATCTCAATATGCTTGAAATTACTGGATTCCGGCTTTCGCCGGAATGACAAGAACGCCATTTACAAGACTTTTGCAAGAGGCTCTATTATAACTCAGTCGATTAATGGTCGTGAAGACCATATAATTATGCTTTTCTTTGCGTTCTCTGCGTCTTTGCGGTGAGTTTTCACCATTCACTATAAGGTATTCCGTTCGTACCAATAAGCTCGCTACCGCTCCGGACATCAAAAACGCCGCCTGCTTCCTCTGCGACCTGACCGGTATCATCCATCTCGCCGCCGGGTGGGATGAGAACCCAGGTGCCGTCAGATTTGGTGAAAGGGTCTGTGGGTATGGCGCGCATGTATTTCTTTGTTACCAGGCCCTCAAGGGAATCCGGATAAACCCCGTGGTCTGTGTAGTACTGGTCGATGAGGTCGCGCATCTTAAAGAGATTTTCTCTTAGAACTGCTTCCCTGGCCTTAATCACTGCGGTCTGATACATGGGCTGGGCGATAGTGGCCAGAATCCCGATAAGGGCCACCACGATCATAAGTTCGATCAGGGTAAAACCGCGCTCTGCCTTGCGAAGCTGTTTCCGGTTATGAGTTGCGGCTTTCGGGTTCATAACCTTACCATTCAGAGTACCTTGTGCCATCAAGAGCTATTTTTTCACTGCGGGAATAGACATCATAGACGTCTTCACCACCCCAGACCGTGCTCTCAGGATCGTCTGAATAGGAGCGAAGCCCCCATTCTCCGTCTTCGACCATGGGGTCACGCGGTATCCGCCGCAGAAATCTCCTTTTTTCCCGGATGGGGCCTTCCAGGTCAACCCCTTCCGTCAACACTTCCAGGGTCTTGGGATAGCCACTATCCTCTACGTCCTTGGCAATCTTTCCTTCATCCACGGCCTTTTTGTATTCATCTATGGCTGTACGTATCTCACGTAAAGTGCGTCTCAGTTCGACCTCCTTCGTCCTTTTAACCGCCATCTGGGAAAGGGGCAGTATGGCCGAGGCCAGTACAGAGAGCACTGCCATTGCGATTACCAATTCAACCAGGGTAAGACCATGCTCCGCCTTGCGGAGCGGTTTCGAGTTTCGAGTTTCGAGTTTCGAGTTCACTTTACCTGTAAATCCCCCTGTATCCCCCTTTTCCAAAGGGGGAATGTGATGTGCCCCCTTTTAGTAAAGAGGGGCGAGAGGGGATTATTTCCATTGTCCTTTGTCCGCCGCAAGGCGGATGTGTGTTTCATGGCTACCGCGTGGTCATCTCGGCTTCATCTCCCTCAGGCGGCGCCGGTGGAGATTCCGGCTGTTGGGAGCCAGGCTCAGATGGAGGCGGAGTGGCCTCTAATTCTTCCGGCGCCGGTGTTGGAACGCCTTGCATAGCCGGGCCGGGCGCTACTTCTCTCTCTTTTTCACGTGCGGGCGGTGCGCCACCGGGCTGAAACGGGGTCGGCCTTCCTTGCAGCTCACCACCATAAGGCTCGGCAACGGAAAGGTCACTGGCGGTACCTGACCAGATAGAAAGGGCCTCTGGACTGGGCATCCCTTGACCGCGAATTATATAGGGAGTTATCGACATGACCACATCGGTCTTTTCCTTGGTAGTGTAAAAGTTAGAGAAGAGATTGCCCAAAAGGGGTATGTCGCCCAAAAGAGGGATACGGTTTACCGTGTCGCCTTCCGCCTCCCTTAAAAGCCCGCCCATGATTACCATCTCTCCATCACGAAGGAGCAGGTTCGTCTCCGTGGTCCTGGTACCGATACTATACTGGGGGTCATCGGTCGTTCCCACATTGGCTCCCAGGGTGCTTACCTCCAGGGTCACCTTTAAATTTATCTCTTCCTGACTGTTTATCTTTGGCTCGGCCGAGAATTTTATGCCTACGTCCTGATACTGGAAGTCATAGGTGATGGCACCCGTGGTGTCCACGCGGCGATTGGTCCTTACCGGAACCCGGTCACCGATGTGTATCCTGGCCTTCTCGCCGTGTTTCACCCTAAGGCGCGGGTTGGCCAGGGTCTGGGTATCCGCGTCGCTCTTTAAGAAATTGAGGGTGGCCCGGGGGAGGGTCACAAATATGTTATGCTTGCCGGAGAAATCACTGAGATCATCAAAGGTCAGAAGAGTGCTAGTGGTCGTGCCAGTCGTAATACTTGGACTGATCAGATTACCACCGAGGCCATAGCTGCCGCCTATGGAATATGGCGAAAGGGACAGGCCGAGATTACGCGTCTTATTACGGCTGACCTCAAGGATTTCGACATCCAGAAGCGCCTCCGCCGGACAGACATCCTGGGCTTCAAGCACCTTCTCCGCGACCTGAATGGTCCCGGGCGTATCCCGTATGGTAACGGCGTTTAATTCCTCGTTCACCACGATGTCTTTACTCCGGGTGGTGGCCCTTAAGATATTCAGGGCCTGTTTGGCCGGGATGTTCGAAAGGTAAAAGGTCCGTACAATCAAGTCCTGATACTGGGCCATCTTGGCCTGCGTCTTGGGATAGATAATAGCGGCGTGCTCACTAATCACCTTATAGGTAAGATTATTACTGGTTAATATGAGACCCAAGGCTTGCTCAAAGGTGGCCTTTTCCAGATAGATAGTGCTGCGCACATCTCTAAAATCGCTGTCAAAGACAAAATTTACCCCGGAAAGGCGAGAAAGGACCTCAAAGATATCTTTAAGGGCGGTCTCCCGGAAACGCAGGGTGATGGGCTGGGCAGATTTCGGAACCAGCGCCAGACCCTTTGGCGCCTTCTCATCAGGCGTGGACAATTTCTCCCATTCGGCCCTGGCCTGGTCATTCTCCGGATAAAGCTCAAGGGCCCTCTTAAAGGCATGGCGCGCGGCGTCCTCCCTTTTGGACTTTAAGAAATTAAGTCCCTCTTGGTAATATTGGTAGGAATCTTTGATATTTTTGGCCTCGATAATGGCCAACTCAGCCTTCTTGTAAGATGGGTCCAGGGCTAAGGCTACCTGAAACTCTAAGATAGCCGCATCATGCTCGCCACCCTTGAGCAGTGTCCTCCCCCGGTCGAAGTGACCGGCAGCCGCCCTTGCCTTGGCCTTCAAGAGTTCCATCTTATATTCAACGTTGCCCGGCTCCATGGAGTGGGCCTTCTGGTAATGGGCCACGGCCTCGTCCCACTTACTTGCAGCGGCGGCCTCACTCCCGGCACGGAATGCCTTGGTTGCCGCGCAAGCAGTCAGGCAGAAGATGAGACCAACGATCAACAGCAATATGCAATGGATCTGTCCTTTCATTGGGGTACTCTCCTAAAAGACCTTCTAACGCCTTGTTCTGAGTCACTGTTATTAAGGCCTTCCGGCCTGACTTCAGGGCGCGGGAATCCCGGGGGCATTTGGGTTGACGGGCGCGTATCCCCTCCCGGAAGGGGACGCTGAGGGGAGGGCCGAAAAGGAGAACCTGCCGGCATGGACGTCTTCTCTACGATTTTCAACTCGGCCTCTTTCCCGGTGTTCACATTGCAAAACCTTACCCAATCCGCGGTTATGGACGTCAGCCTGAACCTGCCCTCTACCTGCTCATTTATCTTCAACATTAGTATCTCCTGTAATGGCGCCTGCCCCCTGGTAAAAAACCCTATTTTCTCACCAGCAGACTCCACAAATCCTATATACTCCAGATCAGGAAGCCCTGGCTCAGGCGGCTCGACTACCAGAGGCACATCTGGCACTACTGGTTTAACTGGTGCAACCACCTTCGCTTCTTCATCACCGGAAGCAAAGAGATTCCGCGAAGCGGTGACTTCTATCTTCCTTGGTTCTAACAAATCCAGGCGTAACTTCAGAAGATCGTGGGAACGCGTCTTACTTCTCTGAGTGAGCCACCGGCTCTGCGCATTATCTTTTGCCCCTCCCACCCAAAATCGATGCACCTGCAGCCCCAGCAAGACTGCAAGAAGAATGAAAAGAATAACCCCTTTTTTTCCTCGAGCCATTACACTCATCGGAGATAAGTCGCCAGCGTTAAGGATAATTCCAGGGGACCATCCTTACTCCTGGTAATTTTAAACTGCTCTATGCACAAGACAGATGGAGACTTCTCTATTTCTGCCAGAAAATCCTTTATGTCCTTGTACTGCCCGGTAAAGGGCAAGTCCATACCATAGGCCCATAGTTCCTCTTCTTTTATAGGCTTCCGGGAGTAATGGGCATTTTTCAAGGTAAGATTGGTACGCTGGCTGAGTATAACCATCTCTTCTATAATTTTTATCTCGTCTTCTTTCTTCAACAAACGGGACATGAACGTCTCCATATCCTTCCCCGCCTGTAGATAGCGCTGTTCCTGTGTGTCCCTGCCGCTAAGGACCTTTCTCATCTCTCCGTACATTCTTTGCTGCCCATCTCTATCGATGCTGACCGGTCTCACAAAAATAAAATAAAAAAGGACATTGAAGAGGAAAATCCCGGTTACCAGACCCAGGAGCAATCTGAATCTCTTGATAAAATGGATAATAGTATCTTTACAGCCCATGTGAAATGTGCCTAAGCTGCCCTTTGATCTCAAAGAGGATATGCCCCTTTTTCTCTTCAGTCTTCTGGGAAACCAGAAAACACGCCCGAAGAAACTTACTCTTCTGTAGATTTTTTAAAAAATCGGTACCCTGTGAGGAGAGATTTGCTTCTCCGGTAATTTGTATCTCTCCTTTCTTGAAATCAGCATCCAGCACGGCAAGGGAAACCTCTTTGGGGGTGATTTCTTCCAGCTCATTCAGGAGACCCACCCAGGAAAAGGCATCTTGATATATGATCTGGTTTAAAGAACTAACACTCCGCTCAGTTTTTTTTAATTCAGATGGATCGACCCGGAATCCACCCACCTTCAGAGTGCCGGCCGGAACCCGCGTGGACAGTTGTCCGACCCTTTTTCTATAGTGCTTCAATTCTCCCTTAGCCGTTACGTAGGCATATCCGTTGAAAAGCAGGGCAGCAGAGAGGGCTAATAAGCAGAAGAACAGTATTTTTCTGAGCTTCTTGCCCTGGGCGTAATGGGGTGAAGCGAGGGTTATGTCAATACGCATCGTAACGCAGCCTCATTTAGCAACCATCCCCAGGGCCGGCGTAAGACGCATGAGTTCATAGGGAGTAAGGGCCAAGTCCTGTTTGATGGGTAATAAGTTCCGGGGTTCCAGAATACTCGGTTGCACCCCGAATAATTCCTCAGACCAGGAAGAGAAATCCCCTGTCTCAGCACCTTGCCAGAGATACACACGCTTCGGCATATAGGAGGCATGCTGATTCTGGTAATAGAGAAACGAGGTCTTGAGTTCAAAGAAGAGCCTGCTGTCCCCGGCCTCAAGTGCTTTAGAGCGAAAAAACACCGGCAGGCCGGAGGAAAAGAGAAGGAGACTGAAAAACCCTTCGAAGGTGGACACAAAAGCAGCATCCCCTTCTTGATTGAGTTTCTTTTCGAAAAGGTTATAGAGGTTCAGGCTGGTGAGCCCGATACGTCTTGGCTCCATGCCCAGATCACATAATATGTTTTCTAATCCCTTAATCAGGGCTCGCGAGATGAAAACCGCAAAAATGCGGGCCTTTCCGCCTGAATCCCCCCCCACCCCCCTTTTACTAAAGGGGGGCGAGGGGGGATTAGATAAGACCTGGATGCCGATGCGTGTGTCTTCAAGAGGATAGGGCGGGCTTTTCTGTCCTTTAAAATATGCCAGTTTGAGGAGTTCATTTTTCTTCCTGGGCAGAGAATCAAGCTCCAGGATCACTGTCCTGGCCATACAGTCAGGCAGCAGGATATCAACCTCTCTCCCTTTGAGGCCGCTCAAATTAAGGATAGCCTGGAAACTCTCTTTGATGCCTTCCGGTTCGGCAAAGGGAAGCTCTTTCCCGTGTTCCGGCCACACCTTGTGTGCACAGGAAACAATACGTATGCCCCCGTTCTCAGGCTGCGCCTGGACTACATAGACACCACGGTAGTCGAGCTGAAAAACAGTGCGGCTTTTTTTCACCTGAAAATACCTTTTATCTGTCATTCCGTGCCTGACACGGAATCCAGGGTTTCCCGTGAAAACGGGAACCCAGTTCATTTATATAGTTCCCTGCTTCCGCAGGGACGGAGTCTGGATTCCTGCTTCCGCAGGAATGACATTTTCATTGTTCTTTGTGCCGACCTGTCGGCATGTGTGTTTCTCTTTTCTAAAAAACAACCCCATCACCCGCAACTCGAAACTCGTAACCCAAAACTCTTAGAAAGGCGAGACGCCTGTCCTACTTCATAGCTTTCAGCTAAAATCACTCATTACTCATCACTCCACAAAAGTTACCCGATTAATTTCGCTTAACGTCGTAGCGCCCTCTAACACCTTCTCCACGGCCGCCTCTCTCAGGAAGACTGTCCCGCATTCACGGGCCGCCTTCTTCAGCCTGGAAAGAGGCGTCCGGCCGGCGATCATCTCGCGCATATCGTCTGTCAGGTCAAGCAGTTCAAAAATAGCCGTGCGGCCCCGATATCCTGTCCCGTAACACTCTGCGCAGCCCCGGCCTTGATAGAACGTATGCGTATCACTCAGTCCCGGGTCCAGGCCGGAATCTTCCAAAACCCCGGGGGCCAACTGCACCGGCCCTTTGCACGCCGGACAGATGGTCCTCACCAGCCTCTGCGCCAGCACACAGTTCAAGGCAGAGACAAAATTATAAGGGTCTATCCCCATGTGTATAAAGCGCCCAATGACGTCGAATATATTATTGGCATGTACGGTAGTAAAGACCAGATGGCCGGTAAGGGCGGATTGCACTGCAATCTGGGCCGTCTCCGGATCTCTTATCTCACCGACCATGATCTTATCGGGGTCATGTCTGAGAATGGACCTCAGGCCACGGGCAAAGGTAAGGCCCTTCTTTTCGTTGACCGGTATCTGGACGGCATCCTTTAGTTGGTATTCCACCGGATCCTCGATTGTGATAATCTTCTCGTCACTGCGATTAATCTCCGAAAGGGCGCCATACAGGGTAGTGGTCTTCCCGCTTCCCGTAGGGCCGGTGACCAGTATCATGCCGTAGGGCTCCCGGATCATCCGCCGAAAACGTTTCAGCTCGCGCGGATTAAACCCGAGAATATCCAGCCGGAGCTCGCCAAGCTCAGCGGTTATGGACTCTTTATCCAGTATCCGGATTACGGCATCTTCACCAAAGATGGTTGGTAAAATCGAGACCCGAAAATCGATCACCTTGCCCTGAAACCGTATCTTGAACCGGCCATCCTGGGGAATGCGTTTCTCGGATATATCCAGCTCACTCATTACCTTGATCCGGGAAATAATCTGGCTCTGGAACTGGGCATCGATCGGTTCCGCCGCCGGATACAGCATTCCATCGATACGATATTTGATCACGACTCCACCCGGGCCACTCTCCACGTGGATGTCGCTTGCCCTGCGGTTTAAGGACTCCAGTATGGTGGAATCGACCAGTTTGATGATAGGGCTGGTCTCTTTGGTAAATCTCTCCAGAGAAAGGACCTTGTCATCTTCCTCCGCCTCCTTTACCAGATGCACCAGGCCGTCTGCAGCTTCTCTTAAAATGCCTTCCGATTCCTGCAGACGTTTCAAAAACGCCTTTATCTCCCTGGAGCTTGCCACTACCAGAGAGACCGGGACCCCAGCCGTCAACTCTATCTCATCTACAGCCTCTACATTGGTGGGATCAGCCACCGCTACCACCAGGTGCCCGTTCTCCATCCCATAGGGGATCACCTCGTGGCGAACCATTACCTCCAAGGGTACCCGGGAACCCGGATCCTTACTCAACGGGCACCCCTTAAGCTCCACATAGGGCAGCGCAAAATGATCCGCTACCGCCCGTGCTACCTGCTCTTCAGTTAAATACCCCTCCACCATGGCCCGCTCGATGATATCCTCCGCCCTTACCTCCCTCCCTCGTGCGAGATAACGGACTACTTCCTCCGAAAGGTATCCCTTTTCAATCAAGATCCTATCTATTTCCCTCGTTATAGACAATGCCACCCCCCCCTTAATATACTGTACCGGCCAGGCTAAAGATAGGAAGATACATAGCAATAACGATGCCGCTCACAATAAGCCCCATGACCACCATCAGGGCGGGTTCAATGACCTTGGCCATGATCTGGAGGCGGACATCGACTTCGGCCTCATAATGTTCCGCTATCTCATTTAAGATGAAAGGAAGCGTGCCTGTGGACTCACCTACCCGTATCATTCTCAAGGCCAAAGGAGGAAATATCCCCGCAGAAGACACAGCGTCCGTAAGATTTACTCCTTCCTCAACCTTTTTAGTGGCCAGTACCATCCTTTCTCTCAGGATGTTGTTTGTAAATACGTCGAACGACATGCGCAGGGATGGAACCAGAGGGATTCCGGCAGCCAGCAGGGTAGAAAGCGCCCGGCAAAACACAGAAAGCAGGTATTGTCGCAATACCTCGCCGGCAAAGGGCAATCTTAATTTGAAGGCATCCAGATGCCGGCGTCCCGGCTTGGTCCTGCAGTAATAATAAAGCCCGGCAGTAAGCAGAACAAACCCCAGAAAAATGATCGGCAGGTGTCTTGTAAAGACGGCCGTAAAGGAAATCAAAATCCTTGTGGCCCAGGGGAGATCGGCACCGGCCGAGGCATATATCTGAGAGAATTTGGGCACGACATAGGTGAACAAAAAGAGCACCACCGAGAGGAGAACGCCTGTCAGGACCAGAGGATAAAAGGCAGCAGAAAAGATTTTCCGCTTCGCTTCCTGGATATTTTTAAGATATCCTATATACCGCTCCATGGCCTGAACCAGATTCCCGGTTCCTTCTCCGGCCCTCAAGGTTGAGACATACAGAGGAGGAAAGAGCCTGGGGTAGCTCTCCAAGGCCGTTGAGAAGGAAGCGCCTGTCTCGATGTTTTTTTTAAGACCCTTGAATACCTCCTTGAATTTCCCTTTTTCCTCCTGTTCAACCATGGCCTCAAGAGCGGTGTTCAGCGAGACACCGGATCGAAGTAGGGTCATAACCTGCTGATTGAAGACTATAAAATCTCTGGTCTTCCAGGAAGAAGCAGATCTGGCCGAAGAACCAAAGGGCCAGAACAGCCGCCGCATGTTAAAAACAAAGTACCCCTTTTCTTTCAGTCGGGACAAAAGCTCCAATCTGGTCTCGGCCTCGAAGACCTGCTCAATGATATTTTTGTCTTCAGTGCCCAGGCGGCACTTAAAATAGGGCACGATTGGGGCTCCTTGTTTTAAGCTTAGACGTCATGCATCAAGTATTATCTAAAGCATCCCTTTTTGATACAACCTAAAAAAGCCGATTCACCACAGAGAACACAGAGAAGAACATGATAACTAAAAGAAAAGACTCTCTTTCTCTGTGCACTGGTTTAAAATCGCTCAATTTAGGTACAAGGCAGACCTATTATAAAAAGATTCTCACTAATTAGCAAACAGGAAAGGGATATGAACCACAGATAGCCGAGGGCGTTGGGTCCATGGAAGAATACTCAGGCTAAATACGATCGTGTCGCCCAAACCGATATCTTTAACGAGGCTGTCCTTTCTTTCTACTCATGCCATCATGCCTTATCTTGTCAAAGAAGAGTTCCTTTTGCTGGTCAAAATTGGGCGTTATCTCCTTATTATGGCATTCCATACAAACAGAAACCGGTACATCATCTATTAACCGGGACACCTGAGGCTGGATGATATGTTGCTTCCCCGGTCCATGGCATGCCTCGCACTGCACACCCCTTAAGCGACCCAAGGGGGGGACCTGGCCTGAAGCCGGTGGTATGACACGAAAAACAATCAGGGTAAACCTGGCTCCGGGCTTGCATCAAGGTCTCAAAGGCCCGCGCATGTCTGGTCATCTTCCAGGCACGGTATTCCTTTTCGTGGCACCGGCGGCAGTTCTCACCCCCCTACATACCCATTATCCCCCTCCTGATTCAACCTCTCACCAGAAAATCCCCCCCTGCCCCCCTTTTGCAAAGGTGGGGTGTGGGGGGATTCGGGGGGATTATTTTTAATCCCCTCGGCAAAGGATCGGGAGATGAACTGCTTTATCTCAGGGTCGGAGGCGATCTTCTCAGATAGGTGTATCCAGTTGATCTCATGTCGTAAAAGCCGCCCCTCGCTACTTACATAAAGGTCCAATCGGGCCAGGTATCCAGACCTGGCTGTGACCACGACAGTCCCGTTCACGTTTTCTACAGGGGCTCTCCCTCTCGAGCTAAGGATAACCTGTATATCACCAAATTCAGAGGCGAAGGTTCTGTTTTCCGGGAGATCGCTCACCACTATGACGATATCTACCTTGTCTTTCAGGATAGCCAGATATTCTCTGGCCTTGAGCAAGGGATCGGCTACCTCAACCCCTGACTCCCCGGCCTGAACAGGTTCGCGGCGCCAACGGGGAACAGGGAATCTTTTGATAGGCGGGGCGGTCAGTCCCAGGATGGCCACCTTGATATGGCCGAATTCCTTAATGACGTATGGCCTCCCCAGTAGCTCCTTTGATTCAACTGTAAATCCCCCTGTATCCCCCTTTTCCAAAGGGGGACTTAACGGATTCCCCCCTTTACTAAAGGGGGGTGAGGGGGGATTTACATTGTCCTTTGTCCGGTCCGGGCGGATGTGCGTTTCATCCACATAGACATTGGCCGAGAGGAAGGGGACCTTTAACCCTTTGATCTGATCCTTGATAAACTCAGTCCCAAAAACGAATTCCTCTCCGCCGATGGCAGTGGCATGGTAACCCATCTTTTCCAGGGCCTTTAAGTAAACCTCCGTCCTTAGCCGGTCTGACCAGTGCGAGCCGCGGAAGATGCCGCCGCCCTCGATGAGTAAAGTCTGAGGGTTCTCCTTTAAAACATTTGAAATGACTGTAGCCCGTCTGGCCAGACCGCCAGATTTTTTTGAGCCTCAGCCGCAGGGCTCCAGGGCCCCCTGGGTGTTCCCGGAAAAGAGGAGGGTTAACCTTGTAACCCCGTTGGATTCCAGGGAGGCCGGCAGCCCTAAGCAGCCTGTAAATGCCAATAGCAAAAGACCTGATAAAAATCTAATCGCCTTTTTCACCTGCCCCCCGATCTGTCATTCCGTGCCTGTTATTTGTCATCCCGTGCTTGACCCCGTATAAAATACGGGGCCTGCGGAAGCATAGGCAGGAATAACTTTCATCTGAAAATCCTATTCCTTGACCGGCAGATACTTTTTTTAGACAGGCGAAACGCCTGTCCTACTGGTTAAAAAATCACCCTTTGTGGTAGGACAGGCGTCTCGGCTGTCCCAGGTTCGATTTTTATCCTCCTTTGTGCGCCTTGTCGACATGTGTGTCTCATTTCTTCATTTGCACTTATCCGACGGCCTGGATTCTTTCAATCTGCTGCTCTAATGTTTTTATCAGGTGCTGATGGCATCGATCTCTTCTTCTCCAAAATATTTTTCACCACATCGACTACAGACATAGGCTGGAATGTGCCCTAGAAAGAGATGATAACCTTTTCGGTCCACCGTATAGGTGGAGGAGATTTTCTCCATCTCGCCACCACAATATAAGCATTTCATTAGCTAGCCTCCCTTTTTCTTATCCCAAAATCAGGACATTTCCCCGCCTGGCCCTACCCCAATTTCACAATCTTACGGAGTTGATAGTTAAGCCGCCCCGGGCCTCTCCCTTCTTATAAGCCCTTTTAGCCTTATTCATCCCAATTAAGGTATTAAGCCTTTTATCCTTTCCAGAAATGTCAAAACTTTTGACATTTTATTTCGCAGGCAAGTGCGAAAAAGTATACCTTATCTACCCTCTATTGTCCAGAAAAGACCGGAGCCTAAATTCCCCAACCACAGAACCCACAGAGTTAGCATCTCTGTGATTTCAACAGGTTAAGATTCCAAAGTAAAAATATCCTTTCACCCAAAGAGTGCGGTGAGAAATAAGTTCCTCTGTGCGCTCTGTGGTTTGATGGTGGATTTGGGGTAAGAACTTCCTTGACAAACACCGCAGGAATTGTGTACCCTGGTAGTCACAATAGAAAGAGAGGTCATCTTTATGAAGACTGCTGGAATCAAGGAGGCCCGTCAACACCTCACAGAATACCTTGCCAGAGTAGAGAAGGGGGAGGAGGTTATCATCTCAAGGAGGAATGAACCCATTGCGATAATTAAGCCCATCAAGAAAAAGGTACGACGTCATCTGAGAAGCCACAAAGAGTTAAGGGCGTCAATCATTGCAAAAGGGAAACCTCTATCACAGGTTGTTTCTGAATCAAGAAAAGAAGAGACATATTGATGTCCTCCATCTTCGTTGATACAAGCTCTCTGGTCAAATTCTACTATCCCGAACCGGATAGCGACAGGATAGAAACCCTTTTATTGCAGGCCGAGCGCATATACATTACCAATCTGTCTATTGTAGAAATGGCGTCCGCCTTATCCAAGAAGGTAAGGACGGGTGATCTCAGAAAAGAGCAAGAAACTGTTTTATGGAATACCTTTCTTGATGACCTTCAGACTGGACAGATGGAGGTGGTAACCCTGGACGACAGAGATTATTTCAAGGCGGCTGACCTGATAAGGGAGTTTGGTGGAAGATATGGCATCAAGACCCTGGATTCCCTTCAGCTATCTGCGGCCCATGGCCTCCATAATGCGGAATTCCTCTGCTCAGACAAGACCCTCAACCAGGTGGCTTCAAAGATGGGTATAAAACTGGCGACTGTCAGATGAAGCCTTCTCCTTTAGACATGACCTGCGGTTATGGAGTCAGGCTTCGGTAACCTTATCCACCACCAATAGGAATTAATCCTCCAGGCGGTTCACCACCTCACTGGCTCCTCTCCACCACTCGCGATAGCTTTTGAGATAATTGAGGAAACGATAATAATCTGCGCCCTCCAGAAATATCTCCTGCTTTCGATTGCCACGCGCAAGCACATGGTAAAAGGCGTGAGGGAATTCTATGCGTCTCTTTCTGGCCATCTTTTTTCGTTTCTAGTTCTCAACGGCAGAAGGTAACCATAAGATAAGCAGAAAATTTTTATAATTGGTTCTCTCTAACATTGTGTGGGTAACGGTTAAAGTTTAAGTTATACTCTCCTCCAGCTTACTGAGAGAGGAGAGCGTTATGAATGAGAAAGACCTGTTTGGTTTGGCCCTGGGCCTTGTTTCACCGTGGTACATTGATAAAATCGAGTTTGACGCCGCCAACAAGCGTCTGGACCTGTTTCTTGACTTCAAGAGGGGCAGCCGTTTCCCTTGTCCGGAGTGCGGCGAGTCAAGCCCCATCCATGATACTACCGAGCGCACGTGGCGGCACCTGGACTTCTTTCAGCACAAGGCGTACCTCACGGCACGGGTGCCCCGCACCAACTGTCCCAAGTGCGGAGTGAAGCAGGTCACCGTCTCCTGGGCGCGCCCCGGCAGTGGTTTTACCCTGTTGTTCGAGGCCCTTGTGCTCCATATGGCCAGGGAGATGCCCGTGACATCCGTAGCTGAACTGGCCTCGGTTAACCAGATGAGCGTCTGGCGCATCCTTGAGCGCTACGTCGAAAAGGCAGTCGAGACCGCTGACCTCTCGGACATAAAGGCCGTGGGCATTGACGAGTGCTCCAAGCAGAAGGGGCACAAGTATATCACCACCTTCTGCGACCTTGACAAGTCCAGGGTCGTTTACGTGGCCGAAGGACGCGGCTCCAACACGCTGGATGCGTTCGCCGGGCACCTGGAGGACAAGGGTCTTGATACCGGACAGGTAAAGGAGGTCTGTTGCGACATGTGGCCTGCGTATCTATCGGGTATAGAGGAGAACCTGCCCGAAGCCGCCGTGACTTTTGATCGTTACCACGTTATGGCCAAGATGAACAAGGCCGTAGATGAAGTCAGGCGGCGAGAGGCCAAAGAAGAACTTCTCCTCAAGGAGACACGTTACCTCTGGCTCAAGAACCCGGAGAACCTGACCAGGAAACAGAGGCTCAAACTAAACAGTGTCAAAGAGCAAGACCTCAAGACCGCGAGGGCTTACCATATCAAGCTGGCCCTCCGGCGGTTCTGGGAGTTCAAATACACGGCCGCCGCATCCAGGTACCTAAAAAAATGGTACTTCTGGGCGACCCACAGCAGGCTTGAACCGATGGTCGAGGTCGCAAAACTTATCAAGCGGCACGAGGAAGGGATACTCCGCTTCCTTAAAAGCCGCATTACAAACGGGGTAGTCGAAGGGCTTAACAGCAAGATCAAGACCGCTCTCAAAAGGGCTTACGGCTTCAAGTCCTTCAACTACTACAGAATCATAATCTACCTTGTAGCGGGTAAGCTCAACTTACCCACACAATGTTAGAGAGAACCCCTTTCTTATGGACACATCTCCATGGGTAAACCGGCGCCATAGATATCCTGCGGAGTCTGGCTGCTTAACCAAACCTTTGTCGGGCTAGATGCGCGCCAAGAGGTCATGCCGAACCTGAGTGTCCAGGCATTGTAACCCAGCATGTTAAGTATGGAGTTAATCTGGCTGGCCGTATGGCCGGTGTAGCAGACTACAAGGATCGGCATATCCACCGGCAACTGAGCCAGGTTTTCAGGCTTGGCTACGTCCTCAAAGGGGATGTTTACTGCCCCGGCTATGTGCCCGGCGCAATAATCCTTGTTCGACCTGATGTCGAGGACAAAAAATTCGTCTATCTCATCGGCTTTGGCAGGATCATCAACCCCATCCATGAGATCGGCAGCATAGAGAGTGCGATGCGGTCCCGGCGGGGTGCTGAGAAACCGGTCGGCATACTTGGCGATCAGGCCATAATGCCCTCGGCGCTATGGCCGCCCCCGGCCCATGAGGCGCGGCCTCACGCACGTATTCTCCAACTCCGTGCCCGTCATCGGCCAGGGCCCACTGCGGGCTGACGGCAAGGATTACCGCGAAAAGAACTGCGAACACATACCTCCTCATAATTTGCCCTCCTGATTAACGTCAACTATTTTTCCCGTTCAACGACAATTATAATTCCCGTTTTTTTATGTTGAGTCTGATAGCTTTTCGAATGTTCCTTTCATTCAGTTTTCAAACCTCCAGTTCATTGTGCTTGTG
>JBFMAZ010000026.1:0-70221 GCA_040755415.1 Thermodesulfobacteriota bacterium
CTGTTACCTCTGAGGTCAGGTAACAAGTAAATGGCGCTTCTTGCTAAGAAAATACCGGAAAGAAAAAGAAGGAAAGAAAAAAGACTTTATGGATGGTTGGGAAGAAGAGAGAAGAAGACGGGAAGAATATCCCAAAACCGCATTTTCATGCGGCCTGATTTAATACATTTTCAGATTGCCGCTGGCACGCAGCAAATCCTTATGCGAAGATATCATCTGACGGAGTTGCACAAAGGCCCGCATGATTAATATGTTTACCTCAATGGCCCGTTTACTGTTGAGCACGGATGATAACATGGCCACGCTTTGCTCTGTGAAAGGCTATCGGCAGATACTTTGCGTGTTCGCCCCTTTTTAAGGCGCCAATTTGGCACCTTAAAGCATCCTACTCTTCCTTGCTGAGTTCAAGCATAAAGTCCGGCGGAAATCGATCTATGTTCCTGCGAACGGCGCGCTTCAAATGCTTCGTTTCCACTCCATACAGTTCAGCCAGGTCCCGGTCCAGCATAACTTTTTCGCCACGAATAATGATTATCTGGCGCAAAATTACTTCCATAGGAACCGGCGCTTTTTCTTCGGTCATCATTTCCCTTTTAAAAGCTCATCAAGCGAGAATCAGTCGACATTAACCACTGTAGAAATTAAAGAGAAATAAGCGTGTCAGGTCTTTAATCTTGTTTTTATATCACAAATTTTGCCGGATGGAGCCGTCAGCGCTCAGCATTCAGCCTGATACATGGAAACTGTGTTAAAGATCAAGGGGAAGGTGTAATGCACAGTCAGCGTAGGCATAGAAGGAGAATGGCAGGCGGGAATGTCTGTCACGGGACTAACTTTTCCACGGTGAGTTCGGTTATCTTCTCGAAGTCTCTCATATTGAGTGTTACCACCGAAAATCCAGCGGCGATGGCCGTTGAAGCAATTATCAGGTCATGTGCCCCTACCCGTATACCATGCGCCACAAGATTGGCCCAAATGCGGGAGTATATCCTTGCTACACGAAGGTCAAAGTTGTAAATAGGAAAGCTTTCTATGATTTTTTCAACATAGGCTTCCCTTCTTAAACGTCGTTTTTCAGTATCAGCTCTGTAAACCCCATGAAGCAGTTCTGAGGCAGTTATCACACTTATCCCAAAAGGTTCATCCTCGCGCCCCTTGATAAATCTTCTAATGTCAAATGGACCACGTTCCGCAGCCACCAAAACACTGGTGTCGAGGATTACGCCCATGGTTTTTCCATTGGCATTGCAGGTTGGCTTTTTAGTATTTCCTCAAGATCTGCTACAAATGACTTTGCTTCTTCGCCGAGGCTAGGTAAGGCTTCCAGGAGTTCTGGAAGTTCACCCAAGGTCCGTTCAGCTTGGAACTCCCCAACGGGACCAACCGCCGCTACGGGTTTTCCACCCTTTAGTATTGTATAACGGCTGCCTCTGTATCTGATGTTGTTTAATAAGTCAGAAAACTTACGTACCGCTTCAGTTGCTGTTATCTTTTTCCCCATCGCCATATCCTTTAGTAAAATAAAATTTCCATATTTTACATAATTCAATTTTTATAATCAACTTTTTAAAGCGTTCTTAGCTCTTATCGTGATCGGTTCGATGCTGGATATTCTTATTTAGCGGCTGCCGCTTGTCTGCCCTATTTGCCAGCAGCATGGCGCACAGCAAACATCAAATGCACAGTCAGCGTAGGCGTAGAAGGAGAATGGCAGGCGGGAATATTAGAGGATGGGCCGGTATGTCCAAAACTAAAGCTGGATTCCGGCTTCCGCCGGAATGACGGACGGATGGGTTGGTATTTATCGGCCGGTATGCCCAAAACCGCCGGTGTTGCGGGCGCTGGGGTCAAGCTCATCCACCAGTTCCAGATTGGCCCGGTGGACCCGGCCTAAAACCATCTGGGCAATGCGCTCTCCGCGTCTAATGACAAACGGCTTTTTGCCGAAATTAATCAAGGCTACACAGACTTCTCCCCGGTAGTCCGCATCGATAGTCCCCGGGGCATTTATGATTCCGATCCCGTGTTTGACCGCCAAACCGCTCCGGGGACGAACCTGGAATTCAAAACCTGGGGGAATGGACACCGATAGGCCGGTTGGGACAAGATAAATCTCTCCAGATGAAATGGATACCTCGCTATCCACTGCGGCGTGAAGATCCATACCTGAGGCATGCTCCGTCATGTAACGGGGTAACGGTATGTCAGCGTCTTTTCCCGGTCTTACGTGCCTTACTTTTATTCGGATGGTGTCATCCATGTTTTTTCTCTCACCCTTACTTGATCAATTCGTAAAAAGCCTCTTCCACTGCTGAGTATCGTAGATCCGCCGCAGGAGGGGAGGGCGTATTGTCCGTGGTCCATTGTTTTTCTGGTTTGTTTGGTTTGTCTGGTTTTAAGGCTTTCAGCCTTCTGCTTTGAGCTTTCAGCTATCGACTGCCGACTATTGACTAGCGCCCATTGTATTACCGCGTCCTCAGCGACTTCTTACATCCTAGGCGTGTGCGGCTGGAGGTTACAAGGAAAGTATATCTCCTGCAATATCTTTCTCAGAAATAGGCCCCAGGGCCGCTAGAGACAATGTCTGTGATGAAAGATATTCCTGGGCAAGCATGGCGATATCTTCTCTGGTTACGGCATCTATTTGCGCTATCAGCTCATCATAAGTTATAAAATAGCCAAAGTGTATTTCGTTCTTGGCCAGCCGGGTCATACGGTTATCAGAACTTTCCGCGGCCAATAGCAGGCCGCCCTTCAAATGCTCTTTGGCGCTGGCCAGTTCCGCCTCATCAACAGAGTTTTTCTTGATGTTTTGCATCTCACGCAGGATCAATTCTATAGTCTGGACAACGTTTTTCTTGCTTACCCCGGCATAGATACCCGAAAGACCTGTATCCATATATGAGGAGATAAAGGAGTAAATGGTATAAGCCAGCCCACGGCGTTCTCTGATTTCCTGAAAAAGCCGGGAACTCATGCTGCCACCCAGAATAATATTTAGAAGCATACAGGCATATCGGCGACTATCTGTTGCCGAACAGCTTTTTGTCCCTAAAATCAGATTAACCTGTTCACATTTTTTGGGGTAGACCGCCAAACGAGATTCCACGGCGGGGGTCACACGTTCAGGCACACCGTTCCGGCCGGGCACAATGGAAAATGCCCGCCTCACCTGTTCCAGGAAGGCATCATGTTCCAGGTTGCCAGCAGCCGCAACGACGATCTTGTCCGGCAAATACGTCTTATGTAAGTACGCATGGATGGTCTCAGAATTTATCTGCATGACGTTCTGCGCGGTCCCCAGCACAGAAAAGCCAAGCGGATTATCCCCCCAAAAGAGGCTGCTGAAAAGGTCATGGATATAGTCGTCCGGCGTGTCCTCTACCATACTAATTTCCTGTAGTATGACCTGTCGCTCCTTCTCTGTTTCCGCCGGATCAAACAGAGAGTTCAAAAAAATATCTGAGAGGAGATCAACAATGACATCTACGTGGGTATCTAAGACCCGGGCGTGAAAGCAGGTGTTCTCACGGGAGGTGAAGGCATTGGACATACCGCCGACCGCATCTAACTCTTTAGCTATCTGGAGGGCTGACCTCTTGGCCGTTCCCTTGAAGATCATGTGTTCGATGAAATGAGAAATGCCATTATTTTCTTTCGCTTCATCGCGTGACCCCACGGTTACCCAGATACCCATGGAAACAGAGCGCACATACGGAATATGTTCCGTAACCACCCTGATCCCGTTATCGAGGATAGTCTTGCGATACACGTCTGTTTAAGCCTTGTGTTCCATTTTAGCGATCGGTTTATCGGTCTGTCCCAGGGCAGCCTTGCGGCTCAGCTTGACCTTGCCCTGACTGTCGATTTCTATGACCTTCACCATGACCTCGTCACCTTCACGGAGAATATCGGAGACTTTATTTACACGCCGGGTGTCAAGTTGTGAGATATGAATGAGGCCATCAATCCCGGGCAATATCTCCACAAAGGCGCCAAAATCTACGATCTTTTTGACCTTGCCCAGGTATAGCTCCCCGACCTCCGGTTCACGAACAATATCCTTAATCCATTTAAGGGCGCGTTCCAGGACTGCATCATTAGGAGAAATGATCCGGACACTGCCGTCATCTTCTACTTCGATTTTAGCCCCGGTTTCACCGGTAATCTGCCTGATCACCTTTCCACCCGGACCGATAATGTCCCTTATTTTCTCCGGGTTAATATGGATGGTAACGATCTTTGGGGCATATATGGACAGCATCTCACGTGGTTGCTGAATTACCTCACGCATCTTTCCAAGTATGAAAAGCCGTGCTTCTCTGGCCTGTTGCAGGGCTGTCTTCATGATCTCCCTGGTCAGGCCCTTGATTTTGATATCCATCTGAAGGGCAGTAATCCCCCGGTCGGTACCGGCTACCTTGAAGTCCATATCTCCAAGGTGGTCTTCGTCTCCAAGGATATCCGTCAGGACGATAATCTCTTCTCCCTCCTTTATCAGCCCCATGGCAATCCCGGCCACCATGGTCTTTATGGGGACACCCGCATCCATAAGAGATAAGGACCCACCGCAGACCGTGGCCATAGAGGAAGAACCATTTGATTCCAGCACATCAGACACCAGGCGGATAGTATAAGGGAATTCCTCTTGAGTGGGTAAAACTGCTGTGATGGCCCTTTCCGCCAGCGCCCCATGACCTATGTCCCGGCGTCCAGGCCCCCGCATCATACGTACTTCGCCCACACAAAATGGCGGGAAATTGTAGTGCAGCATGAACCGCTTAAAGGTTGCTCCGTTCAATGATTCAATCCGCTGTTCGTCTTCAGACGTTCCCAGGGTAGTAACCGCCATAATCTGGGTCTCGCCACGGGTAAAGAGGGCTGAACCATGTGTCCTCGGCAGTACGCCGACTTCACAGGAGATAGGTCGGATATCTTTAAATTCGCGGCCGTCGATACGCCTTTTTTCTTTAACGATCATAGCCCGGACAGTTTCTTTCTCCAGGGCATAGAGGAGTTTTTTGATTTCTCCTTCCCGGCCCTCGTAATCCGGTAAAAGCGCTGACACGACCATTTGCTCAATGGCCCGCAACCTCTCTCCGCGTTCCATTTTGGCGGCAATAGTAATGGCCTGGCGAAGATCCCCCCCGGCTATCTCTATAATACGGGCCTTAAGGGCTTCATCCTCCACAACCTCGGGGACTACCCTCCTGGGCTTGCCGACGGCCTCCCTGATCTCGGTCTGCAACTGCAGGATAGGTTGCAAACCCTCATGCGCAAAAAATATGGCCTCCAGCATTACCTCTTCGGGGACGACCAGACCGCCGCCTTCGACCATAACAATGGCATCCTTACTTCCCGCTACCACGATGTTGATATCTGAATCTGCCAGTTGGGCGGAGGTAGGATTAAGTACCAGTTGTCCATTAATCCGCCCAACCCGCACACCGGCTATAGGGCCGGCAAAAGGAATATCAGACATTTCCAGGGCTGCCGAAGCCCCGATCATAGCCAGTATATCCGGATCATTTTCTTGATCTACCGAAAGCACGGTAGCAATGATCTGGGTCTCATAGCGATACCCCTTCGGGAAAAGGGGCCTCAAGGGCCGGTCGATGAGCCTTGAGGTAAGCGTCTCCTTCTCACTGGGACGGCCGATCTCCCGGCGGAAAAAACTTCCGGGAATCTTGCCTGCAGCATACAGCATCTCCTGGTAATCCACAGTGAGGGGTAAAAAATCTATACCCTCCCGCACCTGGTCAGAGGCCACAGCCGTTACCAGCACCACCGTATCCCCATAGGATACAGTAACCGCGCCGGCAGCCTGTTTGGCCACCTTACCGGCTTCAATAGTAAGAACTCTCCCTGAGAGCTTGGTTGAAAAGCATTTTACCATCTTCTTTTATCTCCAAATCATCTATTTCTAAGCTATTTGCGGATGCCCAGCTTAGCTATTACATCGCGGTATCGTTCAATATTTTTCTTTCTAAGATAATTGAGCAAGCGCCTTCTCTGCCCCACCAGCTTGAGTAACCCACGCCGGGATCCATGGTCCTTTTTATGGACCTTAAAATGTTCGGTCAGGTAGCCGATACGTTCGCTTAAAAGGGCGATTTGCACCTCTGGTGAGCCTGTATCCGTACCATGGAGCTTGAACCGCTCAATGATCTCTTTCTTTTGCTCGGTTCCAATCAACATCTATCCCCCCCTTCTTTCTAAAAATTCTAAATCCTACACTTATAAGCCTTTAAAAACACGAACCGGCTTTAATTGCCCACTGCTGTCACGCCATGTATATATAGCCAGGAGATCGCCATACCTGGAGAGGATCCTGACCCAGGGCCGGCCTATTTTTCTGCAGCCGGATGCAACCTCTGTCTTTTTCAGGAATAATTCCCGCCCCTGTTGTACCTCCCTGGCCTGGGGTTCATCTACCTCCACCCCGGGCAAATAACCAAGGGCGTCCGAGACCGGGAGCAGATATTTATCCTCAACGGCTTCCATAGCGACGGCCTGTTCGATAGTAAAGGGGCCGCTGCGCAGCCTCCGTAATTCCTTTAAGTAAGCGCCGCAACCAATCCTCTGACCTATATCATGGACCAAACTCCGCACATAGGTCCCTTTAGAACAAGCCACCTTAAAAGATACCTCGGGAAAAGCAGCCTTCTCCACCGTTAGCTCTTTGATAGTAACTTCTCTCGCCTCCTTCTCTACAAAAACTCCCCGTCTGGCCCAGTGATAAAGGGGTTTCCCTTTGAATTTCACCGCCGCAAAAGGCGGAGGGACCTGTTTTACGACCCCAGTAAACTCGGCAAATACCTGCTGCAGTTCACCAAAAGATATATTGGGCGCATCCGAAGTGGCCATGATCTTACCGGTTACATCAAATGTATCGGTAGCTGTGCCTAAAACCAGTACACCCTCATATTCCTTTTCATCTTCAGACAGAAACTGGATAGCCTTGGTGGCCTCATTTACGCAAACCGGTAAGACACCGGTAGCAAAGGGATCCAGGGTCCCGGTGTGTCCGGCCCGTTTAACCCCCAGGACCTTCTTTATGGTCTGTACCACTTTAAAGGAACTACAGCCGGCTGGTTTGTCGATTACTATTATCCCTGCGCGATCCATTAGAATCCAACGGCCTTCTTTTCCATAAGATTGCCTATCTCTGATAACAACTCCTGCTTAATAGTTTCGTGGTCACCACTTCCTTTGAAACCCGCGGCATTAAAATGGCCGCCTCCCCCGAACTTCTCAGCCAGGCGGGCGACATTAATACCATCACGTGAACGCAGACTGACACTGAAGCGTCCATCTTCTATCTCTTTAATAATAACGGCTAATTGGACTCCGGCCACAGACCGCGGGTAATTGACAAAGTTTTCTGTATCCTCAATTGAGGTGCAGGTAGCCCTGAGCATGTCTCTGGAGACCGAAATAAGACCTACCCGCCCTTCATAATAAGTCTTTAAGGTGGACAGGACGGCGCTCAGCAACCGTAAACGATTAGCCGAATAATTTTCATAAACCATTGCCAATACCCATGAGGGCTTGACGCCCAAATCTATCATCTCTGCGGCAATACGCATGGTTTGAGAACTGGTCGATGCATAGCGAAAGGAACCGGTGTCCGTAAGGATAGCCACATAGATATTTATAGCCATATTATATGAGATATCCGTACCCGTAGCCTTTATCAAATGATAGACCAGTTCGCCGACGGCAGCACTTTGCGGATCTATCCAGCATATATCCCCGAAGGCATTACGCCCCAGATGATGATCTATAACTATAATAGGCTTTATTTCTAAAAGCCGGGGAGCTACACGGCCGATCCGCTTGCTATCGCCACAATCCAGCACAAAACAGGCATCAATGGCTGATAAATCTGGAAGCTCATGTGTAATCTTTTCTACTCCGGGCAGGAAATGATACTGGGGCGGGATGGGATCCTCGGTAAAAAGAACGGGATCTTTACCCAGATACTCTAACAAAAAGCCCATAGCTAAAAGCGAGCCGATGGCATCGCCGTCCGGATGAATATGTGTGGTCAAAAGGAAACGATGTCGCGCGCTTATCTCACGCTCTATATCTTCAACTATTGCCATGTTCTTCTTTTATCTCTCTGAGTAATTTATCGATACGCTCGCCATATTCAAGGGAACGGTCGTAATGAAATTCTATGTCCGGGACATAGCGAAGATCAAGCCGCGGACCGAGGGATTTTTTAATAAATCCCGTGGCGCTCTTCAATCCGTCCATAGCCTTCTGGCATTGTTTCTCATCTCCCATGACGCTGAAATAGACCCTGGCCATGCGAAGATCGTCACTTACATCTACCCCGGTGATTGTCACCAGACGAATGCGCGGATCTTTAATCTTCCTTAAAATAATATCAGATACTTCTGTCTGAATAAACTCGCCGAGTCTATCTGCTCTTTTATATGAAAGTTTCACCTGAAAATACCTTCACCGCAGAGAACACAGAAAAAGAATACAGAAGTCAGGAGTCAAAATTCAGAAAAATGACAAATGACAAAACTCAAAGCTCAAATGAAATCCAAAGGCCAAAGCGCAAATGGAGTCCGCCGGAGGGGGATGACATTTGTTATTTGAACTTTGGATTTTGTCATTTGAACTTGCCTCATCGCTGCTTCTTTGTCTCCTAATATTCTGATTCGCTCGAAAAGACTAACTGTTTATAATCTCTATCTTTATCTCCAGTACTTCGGCTAAACCCATGGACTCAACAAAATCTGCTATCTTATCTAAAGCGCTGTTGACCACTCTGCGGTCATTGCCCACGGCCGCTACCCCCAGATGCGCCCTCTGCCATAAATCATGCCCGTCCACTTCACTGATGGAGACATTAAACTTGTCGCGCACCCGGGCCATAATGCTCTTGATTACTTTCCGTTTGCCCTTCAAGGAGCCGTTTTCTGGTAACCGCAGATCCAACCGACAGATACCAATAACCATACCCGGTGCCGCTGCCGCCCCCCCACATTAAAGAGTCGGCCTTACCTCCTTGAGTATATAGGCTTCTATCACGTCGCCGACCTTAACGTCATTGTAGTTTTCCAGACTGATACCGCACTCATAACCAGACTGGACTTCCCTTACATCCTCTTTGAACCGCCGCAAAGAAGCGAGACGCCCATTGTAGATAACCGCACCATCCCGAATGAGCCGGGCCTTAGCTCCTCTCTCGATCTTTCCCTCTGTAATAAAGCTACCGCATATTGTACCTACTTTGGAAACAGTGAATATTTGTCTGACCTCGGCCCGCCCTAATACCTTCTCTTCAAAAACAGGCTCAAGGAGGCCGCTCATAGCATTGCGGACATCCTCTATGACCTGATAAATCACGTCATAAGTACGCATATCCACTTTTTCCTGCTCGGCCAATTCCTGCACCCTGGAATGAGGACGAACATTGAAGCCAATGACTATAGCATCAGATGCCGAGGCCAATAATACGTCGCTTTCCGTTATAGCACCGGTAGAACCATGGATGATATTAACCCTGATCGCCGGGGTACTCAGTTTTGTAAGTGCATCACTCAAGGCCTCAAGAGAACCCTGCACGTCGGCCTTAAGGACAAGCTTTAATTCCTTAACCTCACCCTCTTTCATCTTTTCGAACAATCTTTCCAGCGAGATCTTGGTTACCTGGCTCAGTTCTACCTCTCTCAACTTCTGCCGCCGGAGGGCGCTTACCTGTTTGGCCTTTTTCTCATCGTCCACCACGATAAATTCGTCTCCCGCCATAGGGATTCCGGATAAACCTTGCACCAGAACAGGCATGGACGGGCCGGCCGCAACCACCCGAATCCCATTGTCATCAAACATAGCCCGGACCTTGCCGAAAAACTGCCCGCAGACAAATGGATCGCCCTGCTTTAGGGTTCCTTCCTGTACCAGGACTGTGGCTACCGGACCGCGCCCTTTATCGATCTTGGCCTCTATAATCCTGCCTCTGGCCAATCTTTTAGGAGAGGCCTTTAACTCCAAGACCTCGGCCTGTAACAGGATTAACTCCAATAATTCCTTTATCCCTTTTTTCTGCTTTGCTGAGACTTCAGCAAATATAGCCTGTCCCCCCCACTCTTCGGGGATCAGGCCCAGCTCGGCCAGTTCACGCTTTACCCGGTCGGGGTTAGCCTCAGGCTTATCGATCTTATTTATAGCCACTACGATAGGGACTCCAGCCGCCCGGGCATGGTTTATAGCTTCTTTCGTCTGCTCCATAACGCCGTCGTCTGCCGCCACTACTAAAACCACCACGTCTGTGACCTTGGCACCCCGCGCACGCATAGCGGTAAATGCCTCATGCCCGGGTGTATCCAGGAAAACAATATCCCGGCCGTCGATGTTGACGTGATAGGCACCGATATGCTGTGTTATACCTCCGGCCTCACCGGCCGTAACATTTGTATGGCGGATGGCATCGAGGAGAGAGGTTTTACCATGATCAACATGGCCCATGATGGTGACCACCGGAGGTCTGGGCATGAAGGCATCTTCTGATACTTCTTTAGATTGCAGTAAATCACTCTCTTCAAACGAGGCCTTCTCTATTTCATAGCCGAATTCGCTACCCACCAGTACCGCGGCGTCAAAGTCAATGACCTGATTGATAGTCACTATGACACCAAGCTGCAAGAGCTTCTTGATAACCTCGCTCCCTTTAATACCCATCCGTTTGGCCAGCTCACCGACCAGGATGGTATCATCAACTTTGATACGTCGTTTGATGGGCTTGGGAATGGTGACTTCGGTCGTCTGTTTCTTCTTTGCCGCAAGCTTCTCCAGTTTCCTGGGCCGTAGCCTCGCTTCGCCGCCTGTACGTTCGTAAAGCTGGCTTTTCTCAATGATTTCCCGGCGACGCAATACACTTTTTTTACGCTGTTCAATATGCTCCGGCACAACTTCAACGAGCTTTTTACCCTGTTTTTTCTTCGCGACTTCTTTCGGCGCTGGTTTTGGCCTTTCCGCTTCAGTAGCCGCTCCGACAACAGGCTTGACCGGGGGCTTTTTCACAACCGGCGCAGGCGTAACCGTTTCCTGGACCGGTTCCTTTTTTATCGGCTCCTCGGGTTTAACTGGTTTTACTGCATCCGGCCGGTGAATGATCCGCACATACTCTTTTTTCGGTCTCTGCGTCGGCACAGGTGTTTCCTGAAGGGGCCCGGCAGAGACTGGCGGGACCTCTGTCGATTTGGGAGCCTTTTGTTCTTCTGCCTCGACCTTTTCTACAGGAGGCTGGGGCGGAATTACAGCTACCATTTCTGGTGGTGCTTCAGCCGCTGTCTTTTGTTCCGGCCCGGGTTCAGCCTGCACTACCTTGGTGCGCCTCCGAATAACATTCGGGCGTACGCGCTCATCTACCACTACCTCCGATCGAACACCCATAATTATATCTTTTATCCTTTGAACATCGCCCTCTTCCAAGGCGCTCATATGACTTGTAACGTCATATCCCATTTCTTTAACCTGTGCCAGGAGTTGTTTGTTATCCATTTGTAGTTCCTTGGCCAATTCGTAAATTCTTATTTTTGACATGCGGTCATCACCTCCACCCGAGCGTACAAATTTCCTAAGTTGACGCCCTTAACCGGATTTTTAAAAATCTTGGAAAGATCTCTCCTCTTCAAAGCCAGGGCTATACACTGGTCATTAAAACAGACATAACCCCCTCTACCAGGCAGGCACTGTTTCTCATCAAAAAGAAGCACCCCTCTGTCGTCAAGAACCATCCGCCGCATCAGATATTTATCTTTTTTGGTGCGACATCCTATACACGTCCGTATACGATTAGCAGACAATAATTATTACTCCCCTTTTTCCTCTTTTAAAACATCCTCTTCGGCAGGCTGCGCCGAAACATATTCCCGGGCGGCCCGGATGATTTCCTGCGCCTGTTGTTCGGACATGCCTTCCAGTTGAAGAAGCTCCTCTACAGTGGCATTTGCAACATAGTCGGCTGAGACAAAACCTTTTTCAAAAAGGGCGTCAGCAATGCTTTCCTCTACTCCTTGAATCTTGATTAATGACTGATATCCTTCATGCATCATCTTTGCATACTTGCTCTCACCTTTTACATCAATTTTCCAGCCTACCAGGCGAGAGGCCAGGCGTACGTTCTGCCCCTGCTTGCCGATAGCCAGTGAAAGTTGATCATCTGCGACAACAACCTCCATGGATTTGTTGCTCTCGTCCATAATCACACGCGAAACCTCGGCTGGCGCCAGGGCATTACATATATATTTGGCTATATCTGCATTCCATGGAACAATATCAATCCGTTCTCCCTTTAACTCCTGCACCACATTCTGTACCCGCGAACCCTTCATACCAACACATGCTCCCACCGGATCAACGTCGGAATCGTTAGAGACCACGGCGATCTTTGATCTGCTGCCCGGCTCGCGGGCCACGCCCATAATCTGTACTATAGAGTCACCAATCTCAGGGACTTCCAGCTCAAAAAGTCTGGCCAGAAATAAAGGATGCGTACGCGAGAGAACAATCTGCGGCTCCTTGGCGCTATGTTTGCGAACATCTATTATCACAGCCCTTATTCGGTCACCACGGCGATAAGTCTCGCGGCTTATCTGTTCTTCAACCGGCAATACAGCGTCTGTACGGCCGAGATTGACGATGATATTCCCTTTTTCAAAACGTTGTACAATCCCGTTCACTATTTCACCCTTACGATTCTTGAAATCTTCATAAATAACACCCTGCTCGGCATCTTTCATCCTCTGAATAATGACCTGCTTAGCAGCCTGGGCAGCTATACGGCCAAACCCGCTGGTGTCCATCTTCGTTCCCAGGCTGTCACCAATTTGGCACCCCGCATCCAGCCTTCGTCCTTCCTCAAGAGATATCTGGGTCTGTTCATCCGTTACCTTCTCCACCACCTCACGGAATTGAAAGACCTCTATCTCGCCCAGTTCTTCGTTGAAACTGACTTCCAGATCACGGCGTTGACCATACTTCTTCTTGGCCGCAGACTTAATAGCCTCCTCCAGGGCTTCGATAAGTATGGCCCGATCGATACCTTTATCTTTACTTATCTGGTCAATAACATGTTTCAATTCAGAAATCATACCCATACGCTCCGTTGGTTAATAATCAGAATTCCCACTCCAAATTCGCCCTTACTACTTCTTCATAAGGTATGGCAAATGACTCCTGGTCAATGCTCACATAAATAGTACCATCCTTATAATCCGATAAGATACCAACAAAATTCCTGCGTTTACCGATCGGATGGGCGGTTTTTATCCTAACTTTTTTGCCTTTGAACCGGAGAAAATCTTTTTCTTTCTTAAGAGGCCTGTTCAGGCCTGGAGACGAAATCTCCAAATGATAAGAATGGGGCACCGGATCTTTTACGTCTAACAGATTTCCCAGTTCACGACTTATAGTAGTACAGTCATCCAGGGTAATCCCCTGCTCCTTGTCTATAAACAGTCTCAAGACCCATCCCATCTGTTCCTTGCGATACTCAATATCCACTAATTCCATGCCTTCCGCTTCAAGAAGTGGTTCGGCGAAGGCCGTAACTTTCTCTATAATCCCCTTTACGTCCTCTGACGATACAATCATGGCTCAAAAATAAAAAAGTGGGCATATAGCCCACTTCGCTCTTTTACCCCAGTGACTTTAAACTGATTTTCTTACTAAAAATTGTCGGTAAAAAATATCAATTCAAATCCACTAATCGAAGTAGGCACTCAACCCTTATTACTCAGGGCTAAAGCAACCTCAATAAGGGATGGAGCGGGCAACGGGATTCGAACCCGCGACACCAAGCTTGGGAAGCTTGTACTCTACCAGCTGAGCTATGCCCGCTTTGTAATGTATTAATAAGGCATAAGTGGCCATCTGTCAAGGGTTTTAATATGAGCTATGCGGTCTCTCCTTCCCTGTCTCTTTCTGTTTCCGGAGGAGTTCCCTGGCCTTGCGAATAATATCCCGCTCGCCCGGGTAGGTAGCTTTCTTTAGTGCTTCTTCTATGGGAAACCATCGAACCTCGTCCACTTCGTGGTCGTGCCGGGCTGTATCTCCACCGGTCAGCTTCATGAGAAAAAAATAGACGATTTTAAAATAATGGGTGGTCCTGTCCCCTTCTTTGTGGGAATACCAATAATGAATGGAGTCGATTTTTTTAATTATCTTGCCGGTAAGGCCGGTCTCTTCCTCTACCTCACGGTGGGCGGTGCGGGCTAAGTTTTCACCTGCTTCTGCGAGGCCTTTGGGCAGCCCCCAGACCCTGCCGCCCCTGGTAGCGATAAGCGCTATCTCTATCTGGCCGCCGGATTCACGAAAGAGCACTCCACCGGCTGAAATCTGTTTTACGGTCTCTCTTTTTGATTCTTTATGTGTTGATTCTTTATGTTGATCTGACATCGTTAAATGTATAATATATTAGTTCCCATTCGAAAACTCCCCTCCCGTCAAGGGAGGGGGAAATTTTGGAGGACTTTTCGGATGAACACATATTAGATGCAAATGAACGCCCGCCTCAGACGGATTAAGGGTTTATAAAATATTTTTTTCTGAAAATCAGCGAAAATCTGCGTTTCAATCTAGAGGAGAACAAAGATGCCCCTAGCTTCTATAAAGACAGGCGTGGTAGTCGACAATAGATACTTGGAACACGACCCCGGTTCCTACCACGTAGAGAGCCCGGAGCGGCTGCGGGCTGTCTATGAACTCTTTACAGAGCCGGATTTTAAAGATAAATTTATTAAAGTCGAACCACGCCAGGCACCCCGGGAAGAGCTGGCCTGGAATCATACCCGGGAGCATATCAGACGCATAGCCGCTACTGCGGGTATATCTTCTTCCTACCTGGACCCCGATACCCGTACCTCTGAGACATCATACGATGTGGCCCTTCTGGCCGTGGGGGGCGTTTTTTCCCTTATCGATACCCTTTTCGATAAAAAGATCGCCAATGGTTTTGCCCTGGTACGGCCCCCGGGACACCATGCCGAGGCAGATCGGGCCATGGGTTTTTGCCTATTTAACAACATAGCCCTGGGTGCACATTATCTTATTAAGCGCTATGGGTTAAAAAGGATATTAATAGTAGATTGGGATATCCATCATGGTAATGGCACACAGCATTCCTTTTATGACCGCCCGGACGTGCTCTACTTTTCTACCCATCAATTTCCTTACTATCCGGGCACGGGAAATTTCCCTGAGACTGGCTCCGGTGCGGGTGAGGGCTATACAGTGAACGTACCCCTTCCCGGCGGCCAGGACGAAGGTGAGTACATGGCCATTTTCCAGAATATCCTGCGGCCGGTGGCCCTGGAATATAAGCCGGAGATAGTGCTGGTCTCAGCCGGATTTGATATTTACTACAAGGACCCCCTTGGGACTATGCAGGTTACAGAAAAAGGGTTTGCCGGGCTTACCCGGATACTCATGGACATTGCTGAGACCTGCTGCGAGAGACGTCTTCTCCTGGTCTTA
The DNA here is from genome assembly GCA_040755415.1 of Thermodesulfobacteriota bacterium. GTDB lineage: Bacteria > Desulfobacterota > QYQD01 > QYQD01 > QYQD01 > QYQD01. The sequence continues at coordinate 15,499 of JBFMAZ010000026.1, forward strand.
GAAGGTGGATATAATGTGATGGGACAGAAGGAATCGGTTCGGGCCGTCTTAAATGAACTTTCCGGGACAAGCATTCTGGGTCAGGATTTTGTGCCCCCGGGCGAAGACAGGGCCCCTGTAATTATCAGGCGGGCCAAGGAGATGCATAAGAAATATTGGTCATGTTTCAGGTAAGACTCCGTCAAGACGATAAAACACGCAAAAATAAATACTTACTCTTGATTCGCCTCCACATTTTTTGTTGTATAACGAGGTTTATCAAACCATAAAGTCTCCCCATATATTCTACTTATCTATAAAATATCAATTATAATAGTAGGTTATATTTTTTATTGAGCTGATTTTTATCCAAAGCATCGGCTATTTTTTCACATGCTATTTTTACCCTCACCTATTACGTCACAGTCTCTAAAGGGGAAGGGATTTTTAGCCCATCTTCCGCAGTTCATAAATTGAAGTGTCGTGATTACAGATAGTTGCGATTCAAATTAAGCGATTTTCTGCACTACATTTTCTATGATCTAATACTAATTTTACTTTTTACGAAGCTATCAAAATTAAAAGCCGGAGATTTTTCTCCGGCTTTTAACGGAGTAGGAGGAGGGGCTGCCTATGAGAGGTCCTGAATCAGGTTTGAGATCATCTTGTTGGCAATTTCCCGGGCATCGACCCTGTACTGGCCGCTTTCGATCTTTAATTTAAGCTCCTGTATCTTTTCGGCACGAACATCCGGGGTGTTTTTCAGAACTTCTTGTATCTTTTGGATATCCCGGGATGCCGCAGAGAGTTCCACTTTATCTGTAGCCTGAGACTGTTCAGCGGCAACTTGCTTTTCTCGTTCAACTTGCTGAGCTCCCTGCGTAGCCTGGTTATTTTGTATGTGTTGAGACACATTTTCTTTGGTATTAATGTCTGTTATCTTCATCAATCAAATTCTCCCCTAAGCTAGGTTTTCCTGCACTGCCAGTTCAGTAAGCTCGAAAAGCCTTTTTTGAAGGTATTCGGAATCTTCAAAACTAAGACTTTTTACTACTTCTCGGTCTTTTTCGTCAATTACTTTAAAAATAATATTTAATCCTGCCCCCTCTTTCTGGATATCCAGCGGGCGGCCGTATTCCTGGCTCAACTTGTTCAGAATTTCACGCTCAAAACCATCCCAATTCTGCTTATGGGTAAGCCTGTCAATCACTTCAGACGCTATGTCTTTAATAACCTGTCGTTTCTTGGCTTCTGCAGATATAGAGATACGGTCTAACTGTTCCTCAGTTCTCTGAACCTTGTTCGGGTTGTGGGTACGGCTAATTTGCCGGCCGTAGGCCCTTATTACATTTTGAATATGATAGTTGGTTATAGTCATGTATAATTCACCTTTCAATCCTCTTATCGGCAGTTCCTTGAATAACTTTAAAAGGATTTCAAAGCAGTTGTCATTTCTCTGATCTTGTGATACGAGTTATAAATCAACAGGATTAAAGATGGCTGATAATCAATCTCTCCCCATTTCATTACGTTCTTATGTAAGGGCGCCAGTCCTGCCGGTGAATTTAAATCCCTCCCCGAGGGGATCTATCTCACCTGCCGCCAATTCAGAAAATAAAAGCATGCCAGCTCCTGGCGTTGACTTTAATCGTAGGGGCTATTCCCTGGTCTCGACCTACTTTATTAAGGCCTATCAGCGACAGGTTGAATTGGCCGAACAAGCATCACAAGTAAACAAAGTTAACCTCTTTGTCTGATTTTTCCTCTTTCTTGCTGTCTCTGACCGGCTTCGCTTGTTTTTTTCGCCTAATTTGTGTATATAACTCCTCGCAGTGAAAGAACTACGCGATGATCGATACTGTTTTGTCTGTGGACCTGAAAATCCTATCGGCCTTAAGATAGTCGTTGACTACACGGGAGGCGAAGCGGTAAGCTTGCTCACTTTACAAAGAGTGCATGAAGGCTGGGCAAATGTTATACATGGGGGGATAATCTCGACCATCCTTGACGAAATTATGGCCCATGCCGTCTATTACTATCTTGGGCCTGGAGTAACCACAAGTCTTAAGGTGGACTTTAAATCTCCCCTGGCTCCGGGTGAGACCATTATAGCCAGGGGTTGGATAAGGGAAAAAAGAAGCCGGGCGGCTATAGCGTCGGCGGAGATAACTACTGAAAAGGACCAGCGCCTCATAGCCAGCGGCGAGAGTTATTTTATCCTGCTTTCGCGCAAAAATAAGGAGAAGGGTTATGCTTGAATTAAAGGATTTATGGGTTGAGGTGGAGGGCCGGCCAATCCTTAAGGGTGTAAACCTTAAAATTGAGCAGGGAGAAACCCATATCTTATTCGGTAAGAATGGCTCTGGTAAGACAACGCTCCTTTTGACTCTCATGGGTTTTTCTCGATACAAGGTCATAAATGGCACTATAACTTTTAAAGGCAAAGACATTACCACCTTTCTCCCCTATGAACGGGCCAAACTCGGCGTAGGTATCTCTTTTCAGAGACCGCCTACCTTACATGGTGTACGTCTGCGGGATATGTTGACCATTTGTGGTAACGGCAGCGGCCGGGGTGAGATATTGGCCACACTATATAATTTTGCAGATTTCCTGGACCGCGAGGTAAACATGGGTTTTTCCGGCGGAGAGATCAAAAAGAGTGAGCTGCTGCAACTCCTGACCCAGGATCCGGATCTCGTCCTCTTAGACGAGCCGGAGTCCGGTGTGGATGTCGAGAATTTAAATGTCATCGGCCAGATGATCAAAGAACTCCTACAGAAAAAGCTCAAGCGGCATCGGCAGAAATCCGGTCTTATCATCTCGCATACCGGTTTTATTCTGAATTACCTGGAGGCGGATAAAGGGCATATACTCCTTGAGGGCAGGATTCATTGTCAGGGGAACCCCAGGGAAATTTTTGAAGAAATACAAAAATATGGTTATGAGGAATGCGCAAGATGCAGAAGATAGGAGAGAAGGCCAAAAAGGCCCTGAAGAAAAAAGCCACTTATGGGGAAGATATAGAACTGGAAAATTTTATAAGACAGGCTGAAACTCTGTCTTATGATGAAAATCTGTCGAATTTTGCCCCAGAGGAGCAAAAAAGATTGCAGCGGACGGGTCTCGATTTTCGTAGAAGCGAGCGGGCCGGCACATTTTTTCAATCAGACTGTTCAGTCACCCACTGCCAGTCAACCTACAAGGGCCTTGAACTGCTGCCCATCACTGAGGCCCTCAAGAACTACGAAAAAATAAAAGATTACTGGTGGCGGGCAGTAAGTGTCGATTCAGATAAATATACGGCGGTATCGGAACTGGACCTGGACAATGGGTATTTTATCCGCGCCCTTCCCGGAGAAAAGGTCATTTATCCGGTACAGGCCTGCCTGTATATGCGCAAGGAAAAATTCGCCCAGCATCTGCACAACATCATCATAGCCGAAGAAGGCTCTGAACTGCATATTATCACTGGTTGCACCATTTCTCCTCATCTGGTCTCCGGCCTGCACATCGGCGTATCTGAATTTTACATCGAAAAGGGGGCCAAACTCACCTTTACTATGATCCACAACTGGGGCGAGGAGGTCTATGTACGCCCCAGGAGCGGCATTATCATCGAAGAAGATGGTGTCTTTATTTCTAACTACATCTCGCTCCGGCCGGTCAAGTCCCTACAGATGTATCCCTCGGCCATTCTGGCTGGCCGCGGGGCTATAGCCCGTTTTAATTCCATACTGGTTGCACCACCAGGCAGCGAAATCGATATTGGGGCCAAAGTCACTCTAAAGGCGCCTGAAGCAAAGGCCGAGATTATCGCGCGAGCTATATCCGCCGGGGGGAAAATTATTTCCCGTGGGCTCCTGGTGGGTGAAGTGCCCGGCATAAAGGCGCATTTGGAATGCAAGGGCCTGATACTCTCTGAAAAAGGGATTATCCGGGCCATACCTGAACTGGAGGGGCAGGCCTCCGGCGTAGATATGTCGCATGAAGCGGCAGTGGGAAAGATCGCTCAGGAAGAGATTGAATATCTCATGGCCAGAGGACTAAGTGAAGAAGAGGCTACTTCCACCATTGTCCGGGGATTCCTGAACGTCCAGATAGACGGGTTACCTGCGGAACTGCAGGCTGAGATAGATGCCGCTGTTAAAGAAAGCGAAAAGGCTTTGATCTGAACCGCCTCCGGCGGTTCATTTCAGATTTTTCAACCGCCGCCACAACTTTTTGCAGTGCGCACGGCGATATCCTCTGGAGTGGCAGGACGGATTTTCTCTACTGAAATGCGGGCATAAATCGGATGATCGGCGCCAAGATATTGTCCCTTAGGGATTACGATTTCAAAGATATCTCCTTCTTTAGTCCCTAACAGCTTCTCTTCTATGGCCGGGATGATGCGGTCATATCCGATCAGTAAATTGGCCCGGTAAACGTTAAGTTTGTCCTCCGGGTCCGCATCTTCCTCAAAGCGTACCGTATATTTTATACCCACATAGGTATTAGGTCCTACTGTCAACATTGTTACTCCTTAAAAAGGTTATCAAGTTCACGGTTCACAGTTGGCTGCTTTGTGCTCTCCATATCAATCCTCATCGCCCTCTAACCTTGAACCGTGAACCTTGGAATTTTGAACCTGGGTAGTTACCTTTTTACTCCGCAGGATCTCGCTAATTTTGCTTACTACCTCATCCGGTTGAGGGAAAAAGCCCATGGCCTTTCTCGAAAATAAAATCTCACCATTAACCCGTACATCAAAGACGCCCCCCTCGCCCTTTATAAGGACAGGTTCTATATTAAAGGCCTCTTTAATCTTGTCCGCCAGCCTGACGGCCCTGGGGAAAAAATTTCATCTGCCGCAATATTCGATCACAACTTCCATATATTATCCTCTTATGTATAAGTCATTATAAAAAAACCAGGTCTTATGCAAGCAAAATCTGACGGATTTTACATCTCAGCGGACAAAACTTCTCCCAGAGTACATTCCGGCCGGCTCAAGTTCTGGCCCGCTTAACAAATTTTTCGGCCAAAACCTGCCATTCCTTCAATCTCAAGGCATAAAGTAAAATGGAATACAAAAGCCCGGCAAGGGCTATAGTAATCGAAAGGGAGAAAAGCTCCGGCCGGAGGCCATGCCCCCAGATGCCTTCGAGCCACCCGTGTATATAATATACAACCAGGCCCATAGCCGCCGAGGCCATAAGCACCTTGGCCAGAGACTTAAAAAGATAGCCCAGGGCATAGCCTTCTACCTTTCGATACAGGATAAGGCTTAGAAATATAAAGTTCATAATCATGGTGATTGAGGTGGAGAAGGCGATGGCCTTGTGCTGGAAATGGTCTATCGTCAGGGTGACCACCAGGATATTAACCACTACGGCCATAAAACTCGCTATAACCGGGTACTTTGTATCGTCTAAGGCGTAAAAGACCGGGACAACGATCTTTACTGCGGCATAGGCAAAAAGACCGATGGCGTAAAAAGATAATGCCTCGGCCGTGCGCATGGTATCATAACCGGTGAAACGCCCGTGCTCGAAGATTAAGTTTATGATCGGTTTGGCGAGTATTACCAACCCGCAGGATGCCGGTATGGTCAGGGCAAAGGCCATAACCAGAGCGGAAAGATAAGCGTCTTTAAGCTGGGTTAAGTCTTTATTGGAGGCATGACGCGAAACCACCGGTAGTGTGGCAATGGAAATAGCCACTCCAAAGACTCCGATCGGAAACTGCATCAGGCGGAAGGCGTAATTAAGCCAGGAGACACTCCCTTGCTCACAACTGGCCGCAAAGTAGGTATTAATAAAGATATTAATCTGGGTGGCAGAAAGGCCGATAATAGCCGGGATCATGAGCTTAATTACCCGGCGCAGGCCTTCGTCCCGGAAAGAAAGCTGAGGGCTCAGGTGAAAACCCACCTTGTGGAGGGAGGGTAGTTGTATGGCGAGCTGGAGGAATCCTCCTATAAGTGTGCCTACGGCCATGCCCACAATAGCAGGCTGACCGAAACGAGGAAAAACAAAGGCCAGGATAACGCCGCTGACAATGGAGCCCAGGTTAAAGAAGGCAGAGGACATGGCCGGGATAAAAAAATACCCCTTAGTGTTAAGCATACCCATCACCGCCGCAGCAAGCGAGACCAGAATAAAGAACGGAAACATAATGACGGTCATGTCCCTGGTCAAGGCAATTTTCCCCGGTATCCTGGAAAAATCAGGGGCCATCAGCATTATGATGTCCCCGGCAAAAAATATACCGATTAAGGTCAAAGCGCCTACGATAACAAAAAGGGCGGTCAGGACGTTGTTGGCCAGTCTCCAGGTCTCCTTGGGGCCTTTTCTCTGGTCATAGTCGGTAAAGACGGTAACAAAGGCCGAGCTTAATGCACCCTCGGCAAAGAGATCGCGCAGAAGGTTGGGGATGCGGAAGGCTACGACATAGGCATCGATGAAATAACCGGCCCCGAAAAGGCCCGCCAGGACCTGTTCCCGTATAAGGCCCAGGATGCGGCTGGCAAAGACCGCCACGCTGACTGACCCGGCCGAACGGGCTATCTGAGCCGTATCCGTCTCTTTTAATTTCGGGTTTTCCTTTGACATGGACCTTTAATCCACAGATTACGCAGATTACACAGATTTTTGTGAGTTATTGGATTAAATTCCCCGAAGCTTGCTTCGTTTAGGTGAATTTCATCCGGGCCATTCTACGGGAGTAAGGGCCGTCAGGCAAGTAAAAACGAAGGTCCTAAAGTTTTCTTGACTCCCGGTCAGGCTTTGTTATAGTGCTGGAGTCCAAAAACAGGGAACCCTGGGGATGGTCTTGGAAAAGATATGGCATAAACATGATCCAGATTTATTAGCGTTGCAAAAGTTGCAGAGAGAGACAAATCTGCATCCCCTGATAGCGCTTTTTCTCTGTAATCGTGGCATAAAGGATACAGTCGAGGCGCACAGCTTCTTGCATTCCTCCCTTAAAGACCTTCCCTCACCCTTCTTGCTCAAGGATATGGATAAGGCGGCGCACCGCCTGGCCGATGCAGTACGTCGCCATAAAAAGATCCTGATCTATGGCGATTATGATGCAGACGGGGTCACGGCTACTGCTGTCCTGTGGCTTTTTCTAAAGAGAATAGGGGCTGCTGTCTCTTATTACATACCAGACCGAATCCGTGAGGGTTATGGTCTTAGATCAGAGATATTAAAGCGTTTTCTGGATGATAAACCGGATTTACTTGTTACCGTGGATTGCGGTATCTCCAACCATGAAGCCGTTGCCTACGCCAATGAGCAGGGCATAGAGGTCATTATTACCGATCATCACTGTGTGCCGGATGTGCTTCCCCCGGCCCTGGCTGCGGTCGATCCGAAGCAGCCAGGATGTAACTATCCAGATAAAGAACTGGCCGGTGTGGGTGTGGCCTTTAACCTGGTTATGGCCTTGAGGCGAGTCCTGTTTCACGGATCCATGGCCGGCGAGTGGTCGGGCCGGGAGCGCCCCAACCTCAAAGAGTACTTAGATCTGGTAGCTATCGGGACCATAGCCGATATGGTCCCTTTACGGAATGTAAACAGGATACTGGTCAAAGAGGGGTTGAAGATCATTGACAGGGCCACGCGGCCCGGGATTGTCGCTCTAAAGGCGGTTAGTTCGGTCAATACTACAAGAGCCTCATCCTACGATATAGGTTTTCGGCTTGCTCCCCGGTTAAACGCCGCTGGCAGAATGGATTCCGCTGACGATGCCTTTGCCTTGCTGGTGACGGAAGATAGCGGCCGGGCCGAACTTATCGCCGCTCGTTTAGACCAGGCTAACCGCAGACGCCAGGCCGCAGAAGAAGATATACTCATGGAACTTGCCGGCTATATTACGAAAGAGGTGTTGCGGACGGAAAAGGCCCTGGTCTATGCCTCACCGCACTGGCATAGAGGGGTGCTTGGCATCGTAGCTTCACGCCTGGCAGCGAAATATGCCCGGCCTGCCATACTCTTTTCTCTGGAAGATGGAAAGGCCCAGGGATCGGGCCGGAGTGCCGCAGGTCTTGACCTTTATGAATTACTGACTAAATGTCGTGAGCTGTTGGAGGATTTTGGCGGCCATAAGGAAGCGGCCGGATTATCGCTACGCGAGGAAGATCTGCCTTTGTTCAAGGAGGTTTTTCAAGCTGCGGTGTCTGATAAAGTAACCACGGAGGACCTCGTTCCCAGACTATGGCTGGAAGGCAGCGTTCAGTTGTCAATTCTACGTGAAAAATCCTTTCTCAGTGATTTTTACCTGTTGTCGCCCTTTGGGATGGGGAACCCGAATCCTCTTTTGGACACCTCACCCGTCAAGATTATAGAGCAGCGGTTAATCGGCGAAAAGCACGTAAAATTAAGAGTGCACCAGGACGGGCGGGTATGGGAGGCTATGGGTTTTAATATGGACCCCCTGCCTGATGCGGAATTGCTGGAAGCGGCCTTAGTCTTTGCCCTGGATACCAATACCTATCAGGGACGGGAATTCCTGCAATTGCGAGTGGTGGATTTAAAAGTAATAGGGACTTAGCCACAAATGCGCTGAGCACGCAGGGTATTAATAAGTTCAAATTTCAAAGCTCAAAGTTCAAATCAATGACAAATCCCAAAGGCCAAAACATCACTGGTCACTGGTCATTAGTCATTGGTTAAGTCGGGAGAAAGATAGACCCCTTTTACCAGTGACAAATGACTATTGACTAATGACTTCTACTTTGGTCATTTGAGCTTCATTTGAACTTTGGATTTTGACATTTGGAATTCGCGCAAAGCGCTTTTGGTTGCGGCGTCGCCGCGCTGTGAACTCTGAGCCGAATTTTGACAGTGCTATCATTGACGGAGGGATTTTAAAATGGGGTTGCCGGTCTCGGAAACTATTTTAGATAATGGGCTAAATGTCCTACTTCTCGAAAACCATAAGGCCCCGGTAGTCAGTTTGCAGGTGTGGTACCGGGTGGGATCACGCAATGAGCGTCTGGGTAAGACCGGGATTTCGCACCTTACTGAGCACCTTATGTTTCGCGGTACTAAAAAATACGGGCCTAAGGAGTTTTCCCGCCTGGTTAAGAGAAATGGGGGGAATGAGAACGCCTTTACCTCCCAGGACTATACAGCTTACTTTGAGAATATAGCCGGGGACCGCCTGGAGATACTCCTTGACCTGGAGTCTGATCGCATGACTAATCTGGCCGTTGATAAGCAGGCCTTCCTCACGGAGCGGGATATAGTAATGGAAGAGCGTCGCCTGCGGACCGAGGATGATCCGGTCTCCTCCCTCTTTGAAGAAATGGATTCTGCCGCCTTCCGCACCCATCCATACATGTGGCCGGTAATAGGCTGGATGGGGGATATTGGTCAGACCGCTTATGAAGACTTTATGGATTATTACCGGCTGCATTACAGACCGAACCGGGCCACTGTCATTGCCGTCGGCGACATAGAAAAAGAGAAGCTATTATCGAAGATTAAGAAATATTTTGGCCGTATCAAACCCGGGCCGGAGCCACCTCCGGTTGTATGTGATGAGCCGCCCCAGAGAGGAGAAAGAAGATTCTACCTGAAGCGGGAGGCCCAACTCTCTTATCTCCTTATGAGCTTCCATACCCCTAATCTCAGGCATGAAGACAACTTTGCCCTGGAGCTTCTGGTCCTTATTCTGGGCCAAGGCAAGAGTTCGCGACTTTATCGCCGTCTCGTACGCGAGAAACAGTTAGCCCTGGACATCAATGTCAATTATCCCCGGCTATCGCATGATCCCAATCTTTGCCACATCTTTGCGCCCATAATGCCTGGTAAGACGGCTGAGGCAGTAGAAGAGGAGATTGAAGCGGAACTGGAAAAGATAAAAAGGCAAGGCGTGACGGAAGAGGAGCTGCAAAAGGCCAAAAATATGTCCGAAGCGGCCTTTGTGTTCCATCAGGATTCGTTTTTTTACCAGGGAATGTTGCTGGGCATCTATCATACGGTGAGTAACTGGCGGGATCTGTATGCCTATCTGTCCGGTATCGCAAAAGTTACTACTTCCGATATAAAAAAGGTGGCCAATACCTATTTTCATAAGGATAAAAAGAACGTAGGAGTTTTAATCCCGGTATCGCCGGGTTTATCCGGCGTGTCCGGGAAGAAAAGCTCTCAGCTTTCTTAATTTCAAATTTGAGATTTGAAATTTGAAATCTCTTTTTTGCTGATGGCTGCGCGCTGAGAGCTCCATCCGAAAACTAAAAAGGAGTCCTGTTTCATGCCTAAAAAAACGGTGTCCTCCAGAAGTGCGTTCGCTAGGCGCATTGTCCTGCCAAACGGGACGGTCGTCCTGCTCAAGGAGGTTAAGGCCCTTCCGTCAGTATACATGCATTTGGTCATTGAGGCCGGTTCCCTGCTTGATCCCAGGAGCCGGGAAGGACTGGCGGCCCTTACTGCTGAGAGTCTTTTAACCGGCACCCGCCGCCGCACGGCTGCCCAGATCAGTGAAGAGATAGAGTTTACGGGTGGAGCGCTGGTAGTCCAGCCTAAAAAAGATTATACCTCTATTACCCTGAATGTCTTGAAGAAGGCCCTGCCTACCGGTTTGGAGATTCTGTCCGATGTCCTTACCCAGCCGGCCTTCAGGCCAAAAGAAGTAGCCAAAAAGAAGGAAGAATTCAAGGCGCGTATCCATAAGGAAGAGGAGGATCCGGGTACGCTTGCTCACAAGACCTTTCTGGCGGAGCTATTTAATAAGCGTCTTTATGGGCAGCCGCTGCTGGGAACAGAGAAATCTATATCCGGTCTGACCAAAAATGATTTGATGAGTTTCTACCAGGAGCGATTATCTTATTCCCGGGTCATCTGTGCTGTGGTCGGCCAGATCACAGAAAGAGAGTTTATGCCTTTATGGGAAAGATATCTGGGGTCCTGGCCGGAGGCCGTCATCGAAACCCCGATTCATATCCCTTCAGATAGCAAAGGGGGAAGCGGCCGCATAAAAAAGATCGATCGTGATCTTACCCAGGCCAATGTTGTCCTTGGCCACAGAGGCATCCCGCGCAGCCATCCCGACTATTACGCCGTCTTTATCATGAACTACATCCTGGGGGGCGGCGGATTTCGTTCTCGCCTGATGGACAATATCCGGGAAGAAAAGGGGCTGGCCTACAGCATCTATAGCGCGTTTGTTTCAAGCAGGTACGCCGGCTATTTCCAGGCCGTAGTAGAGACCAGGAATGCGACGGCCGGCGTGGCTATAGATGAGATTCTCAAGGAAATGGAACGAATCAGGGTAAACGGTGTATCTGATGAAGAACTGAACGAGGCTAAATTGTACCTTACTGGCAGCTTTCCCTTAAAGATGGACACAAATGCCAAGATTGCCGGGCTCTTAACCGATATGGAGTTCTACAACCTGGGTCTCGATTACCCGACACGTTACCCGGAGATTATAAATGCAGTAACCAAAGATCAAGTGGCGGATGCTGCCAAGAAGTATCTCTATCCAAGGAATTATACCCTGGTCATCGTAGGCAAGCAAAAAGAGATAAGATGGCCGTGATGATTGACTCCGGGGCCGGCAGGCTATTTAGATATGGTCCTTCCAAACCACCATCTGGAAAACCCGAAAAGTAATATCCCCATAAGCATTATTCCTACTATATCCTGCCAGACATATGCAATTCCATTACCTTTAAAGAGAACGCTATAGCCGAAGTCTATGAAATATCTCATCGGGGATATGTGGCTTGCCCATTGCATCCATGGGGCCATAGCCTCCGGCGGTGTCCATGCACCCGAGAGAAATAGCATGGGCGCTAAAATAAGTAGCATTATCATCATTGCCTGTGCAAGATTTCTGGCCACAACTGCAATAGCAATGCCGAGACTAGACATGGTGAAGACATAAATAGCGGCAATACTGTAAAAAAGGAATAAACTTCCCCTTATGGGAACTCCGAAAGCAGGTTTCAATACAAGAAAGATACTTAAGAAGGAAAGGGACAAAACTATTATTATTGTGGGTATAATCTTTGCCATAAATATCTCTCCGGGTCTTAAAGGGCTTGCCAGTAATTGTTCAAGGGTGCCGTATTCTTTTTCCCTTACCATAGCTGCTGCTGTTAAGAGGAGGGATACCATGGTAAACATATTGAGCAATTCAAGCAGGCTCGTAAACCACGAGCTCAGTATATTGGGATTGAATTCGACCCTCAACCGTTCATCTATTAGGGGCAGATTCTCAAAGGTTGATCTTGTAACCATTCCTTGTTTTTCAAGCACCTCAATTGAATAACTGCTAGCAATCTGGGCCACATATGCAATGGCTATGGTAGCAGACATGGATATGGTGCCATCTGTAATGACCTGAATCTTTGCCTCTGTATTTCCTGATACCTTACGCTGGAAGTCAGGTGGTATAACTACTGCCATGGATGCCTTTCCACTGTCAAGCCACTGGGTTATCTCCTCCTCTCTGTGGAGATAGGCCAATACCTTGAAATAGGGCATACGGAAACGACTCACGAGTTCCCTGCTTAAGGGGCCTTTATCTATGTCATAGATGACCGTGGGAAATCTTTCCACCTCCATGGACATGCCGTGTCCTGCAGTGTAGATTGCTCCGGTGAATGCCCATGCCAATATGAAGAGAAGGGCCTTATCCCTCAAAATCTGTGAGAACTCCTTACGTGTCAAGGATAACATCCTTTTCCACATTAGCCTGTCCTCTTTCTGAAAGAAAATATGGCAATGCCATATACAATGGAGGCATAAATGGTGAGGGTAATTAAATCCCACAGATAGTAGTCAAATCCTAATCCTTTCAGGTATATACCCCTTACCATTCCCATGAAATATGTGGCAGGTATAAAACGGCTCACAATCTGTCCCGTAACGTCCTGGCTCGTTATGGGCGACATAAAGCCTGAATATAAAAAGGCGGGTACCATGGTGCCTAAAAATGTGATAAGCATTGCAGCAATCTGTGTACGGGAAATTATAGATATGAGGAGACCTATTCCTATCGTGCAGGCGATGTATAACAATGCCCCCATGGTAAGAAGAAGGAAACTGCCGATAAATTTTACCTTAAATAACATCACGCTCATCAGGAAGATGAAGACATAATCAATGAAGGCAACTCCAATATAAGGAATAGCCTTGCCCGCTACTACCTCCCAGGGTTTCACAGGAGAGCAATAGATGTTAAAAATTGTCCCGCTTTCCTTTTCCCTCACAACCACAAGTGCAGCGAGGAGGGCGGGATAGAACATGAGTGTGGTGACAAGAAGTCCGGGAATAATAAAATTCTTGCTTTCCAGAGATGGGTTATACCACGCCCTTCCTTCCACAGAGATTGGGAATACGGTAGCTGCTGTTTGACCTCTTGATGTCAGGTAATTGGTAACCATTATTTGATTAAATTGAGCATTTATGGCGGCAACATAGCCTTTGACCACTTCTGCACGCATGGGGAAGGAGCCATCCACAAGAAACTGAATCTGTGCAAGCTTGCCTTCGTGGAGTCTTCTTGAAAAATCAGGCGGGATCACAACAACAACTCTGACTTTCCCCGAACGGATTGCATAATCTATTTCTCTATAATTCTTTGCCATGCCAGTATTCCTGAAATACTCGGAGTTTGTGAATGAGTGAATGTATTCACGGCTTAAAGGGGAATGATCCTGGTCATAGAAAAGCACAGGGATGTTCTTCACATCCATTATGAGTCCATATCCAAAAAGGAGCTTTAGCAGAAGTGGTACTATGAGGGCCAATCCGAGATAGACAGGGTCCCTTATCAACTCCCTCGTCTCCTTTCTGATTATTGCATATATACGGCTATGCATGGATCTCCCCTGCAGCCATTATGTGGTCCACAAATGTCTCCTGCATCAGGAGCGGTTGGAGACCGGTCTCAACATCTGTTATCCCTGCATCACTCAAATATTCGAGAACCTTTTCTCTGTCGGATTCGGGGTTAAATGTTCTTAGGTGAATGCGGCTTCCGTAAAGCGTGGCGTTTGGAAAGATGTTGATTATTAAATCAAAGGCCCTGCGGAAATCAGAGGTTCTGATGGACAACAGGTTTCCTGACCTTTTTTCTGATGTCTCTTTTAATTCAGAAGGAGTTCCGATAGCAATGAGTCTTCCCTGATGCATTAGAGCGAGCCGGTCGCAATGCTCTGCTTCATCCATGTAGTGAGTGGACACTATTACCGTAACCCCTGACTCCCTCGAAAGGCTGTAAATTATCTCCCAGAAGGAACGCCTTGCCACAGGATCAACACCCGATGTGGGTTCATCCAGGAACAAAACAGGAGGTTCATGGAGTAATGCGCAGGCAAGGGCTAATCTCTGCTTCATCCCGAGGGGAAGGTCACGGGCCAGGCGGTCTTCCAGACCTGACAATCCCAGCGGTTCCATGACTTTTTCAAAATCCTTATTTTTAACGCTATACAGGCCAGCATAAAGTCTCAGGTTTTCTAAAACAGTAAGGTCCCGGTAAAGGGAAAAACGCTGGGACATATAGCCCACATTGGCCCAGACCTGGCGGCGCTGGGTTAAAATATCAAGGCCAGCCACCTGCACAGAACCTTCGCTGGGCTCAAGGAGTCCACACAGCATTTTTATAAAGGTAGTTTTTCCTGCTCCATTGGGACCAAGGAGTCCAAAGACCTCGCCTCTGTTTACGGTGAGGTTAACATTATCAACGGCCACAAAGGCATTAAAACGGCGGGTCACGGACTCGCATTGGATAATGATATTCTTTGTTTGAACACCCTCCCCCTCGCCCCCTCCCATCAAGGGAGGGGGGATTTTGGCGGGATATTCTCCTGTAAAGGGAGAGGTAGTAGCAGTTTTCGTATCCTTTAAAGGAAGGGGGAGCTCCCTCTCCCCTTGCGGGAGAGGGTTAGGGTGAGGGGTTGCTTTCCTTGAAATAATCTGGACAAAAACATCTTCAAGTCCAGCCTCATAAGATGTAATAGATCCCACTTCAATACCATTTTCCAAGAGATAGGACAGAAGTTCTTCTTCTTGTACCTTTAGCCGGAGGCGTATCTCACTTCCAAAGACACTGGCTGATTCAACACCTTGCCATGCCCTCAGCAGTCTTAATGCCTCCCATTGTGGCCGTGCCACAAGGGTAAAGGATCGTCCTGTGAGTTTTCTCCTCAGGGAATCAGGTGTTCCCTGTTCTATTATGCGGCCGTCATGCATCAGCGCCACCCTATGGCAGCGTTCTGCCTCATCCATATAGGCCGTAGTAAGGAGCACGGTAACCTGGCGCTGCTGCACAATACGGTGAATAATCTTCCAGAAGTCCTGTCGCGAGATAGGGTCAACCCCTGTTGTTGGCTCATCAAGAAGCAAAATATCAGGCAGATGAATTAGAGTGCAGATAAGGGCAAGCTTCTGGCGCATACCGCCTGAAAGGTAGCGAGCCAGTCTGTCGAGAAACGGTGAAAGGCGTGTCATATCCAGGAGTTCTTTCCTGTTATGCAGATATACATCTGCGGGTATTTGCCGAAGGTCCCTGAAAAACGCTATGTTTTCGGCTGCAGAAAGGTTGTCATAGAGATTCAGACCAAGCCCCTGGGGCATGTATCCCACGATGCCTTTTATCCCCTCCGGGTTAGAAATAACATCCACACCCGCTACAGTTGCCTGCCCCCTACTTGCTGAAAGCACGCCTGCCAGTATCTGAATTATGCTGGTCTTGCCTGCCCCGTCAGGGCCGATAAGTCCAAATATCTCTCCGCGGTTAACAATAAACGATACATCACATATCGCCTCAACAACTCTTTTCCTGCGTCCGTAATGTTTGCAGAGATTTTCCACCTTTATGACTGGCGATAAAGATTTCCCCTCACCCTTTCCCTCTCCCACCAGGGGAGAGGGTATGGTGTGGTGAGACTTTCCCTGCAGGGGGGAGGGTATGTTGGTGGGGAACTCTCCCATACTTCCCCCGCGCCCCATCCCGCAAGGATAGGGAGAAATTCCAGTTGCTCCCCAAAGCCCCCTCTCCCTTGACGGGAGAGGGTCAGGGTGAGGGTGCTGAATTTTTATCTCGGCATTATCCACGGTGTGCCTTCCTTCCAGCGAATAACCGCATCACCGGGCATGCCCGGTTTCAGAAGACCTTCGGGGTTCTCAACCGAGACCTCCACCCCAAATACAAGTTTGACACGCTCCTCCCTGGTCTCCACAGCTTTCGGTGTGAATTCAGCCTGCCCATATATCTTTGTTATGTTCCCCTTAAATGCCTTATCAGGAAAGGCATCCACAAACACCCTTACCTCGTTTCCTAGTCTTATCTTCCCTATATCAGGCTCAGGGATATATATTTTTAAGTATAGCCTATCCATATCAACCATCACATAGAGCGGTGTGCCTGGATTGACTATTTCACCGACTTCAACCGGTCGTGA
Organism: Thermodesulfobacteriota bacterium; assembly: GCA_040755415.1. Classification (GTDB taxonomy): domain Bacteria; phylum Desulfobacterota; class QYQD01; order QYQD01; family QYQD01; genus QYQD01. The sequence goes on from JBFMAZ010000026.1 coordinate 31,886, forward strand.
AAGGATGGTCCCGTCTGCTGGGGCGTAAATCTTTGTTTCTTGCAGGTCGGCATATACTTCTTGCATTCTGGCTACGGCGGCCCTGTAATTTGCCTCCGCGCCCTGGAGCTGCCTTCTCTTTATATTCACTATGTCCTTTGCGGCCAGGGCTGCTTCTAAATTCGCCTCTGCCCTTTTAAGCTCCTTTTCTGCGGCATTTACATCAGCCAGGCTGGTCTCGTGGTTCATCCTGACCCGGTCAAAATCGCTAGCAGAAACAAGCTGTTCCCGGAAAAGTGAAGAGTAACGCTCAAAATCTCTCCCGGTTTTCTCCAGGACAGCCCTCGTCCTCTCAAGCTGCGCCCTGGCCGCTTTCACAGCAGCCTCGGCTGCATTTATAGCAGCGGCGGCATCTTTTATGGTGAATCCCAGGTCCACCGTAGCCTGTTCTACTTGGGCCTTTGAAAGGGAAACACTTTCTCTGGCGTTTAGATACCGGGCCTCAAGCTGGTCTGAGACAATCTCCGCCAGAAGCTGGCCTCTCTTCACAGTATCACTCTCATCCACAAGGGACGATTTTACTCGTCCCTGAATTTTCGGGGCAATGGTTACCTCTCTCCCTTCGATCCTTCCGCTGGCCGCAATCAATCCCACCGGGATTCTTTCCCTTATCTGACCCCGTATGAACCAGCATAGAGAGAATACCGCTATCGATACTGCAATGATAATTAACGTCTGTCTGAGGGTTGGTTTTTTCATAGTTTTCTCGGTCGTTGTGAGGATCACAGTCTTCCCGAGCGCAAAATGCCGATCAGTAGCCATATACCCAGAATGCTGGCCAGGAGGAAACCGGCGAGGCCAAGGAAGGGATAGCCAAACAGCCTGGGACCGGCTCCGGTCTGGAACACAAGGGATGAGCCAATGATGAGGGCGGCAATCACTACCGCAAAACTCAGGCGGTTACTGGATCGGTCCAGTTCGCTAATGAAGCGTTCAAGTCCGCGGTGTTCGAATCTTATCCCCAGGTCATCCTTCCTGATCTTGGAAAGGATCTCCCGGACATCGGAGGGTAATTTCTTGAAGAGCACGGCCGTTTCTTCAAACACCCTGGAGAGTTCCTTTAACTGCCTGGCCGGGCTCAGCCTTTGGATCATAAGTTTCCGGGTATAGGGCCGGGCATGTTCGATAATATTAAATTCGGGATAGAGCATTCTTCCTACGCCCTCATTAGTCACCAGTGCCTTGCCTATCAATACCAGGTCCGAGGGAAGCCGGAGACTGTAGCGGCGGGTGATATCCATAAGTTCGTCCATAATAGCCCCGATATTCAATTCCTGAAGGGGGACTTCGTAATAACGCTCCAGAAAGTCGGATAGCTCCATTCTAAAGTTTACCCGGTCAAATGGTTCCGGTGCCCGGCCAATGGTTAAAAGGACCTCTACCAGCGAATCCACGTCCTTGTCCACAATAGCCGTCAATATAGTAGCCATCTGATGGACGGTCTCCTCATCGAGCATCCCTATCATGCCGAAGTCCACGGGCGCAATCACATTATTTTCCAGGACAAAAAGATTCCCGGGATGGGGATCAGCATGGAAAAAATGGCACTCAAAGACCTCCTTGAGGATGAGGTCGGCTCCATTAATGGCGATGGTTTTACGGTCCAAACCGGCTGCCTGTAATTGTTCCAAATCTGATATTTTGATGCCATGGATGTATTCCATGGCCACGACCTTAGGGGCGGTTAACTCCCGGTAGACCCTGGGGATGTAAATAGTCTCATCGCCTGCAAAGTGTTTCCTGAACCTGTCGATATTACGGCCTTCCCTCACGAAATCCAGTTCTCGCCGGATTGTCCGGGCAAACTCATTTACAATCCTGACCGGCTCATAATGTCTAGTTTCCGGCAGACGCCGTTCGGCCAGTGTGGCCAGGTCATACAGGATGCGGATATCTGTCTCAATAGTGCTTTCAATACCCGGCCTCTGGACCTTAACTGCTATCTCATCACCAGACCTTGTTTTGGCCCTGTGCACCTGTGAGAGGGAGGCGGCCGCCACGGGCGTCTCTTCGAAGGTTTCAAAAAGTTCAGTCAGTGAACGGCCCAGTTGGGATTCTATAGTATCTTTAGCAGCCTGGAAGGGGAAGGGAGGTACTTTGTCTTGAAGCTTGCTAAATTCCCGGATAAAGTCCAGAGGAAGGAGATCCGGCCGGATACTCAATATCTGCCCGAGCTTAATAAAGGTCGGGCCCAGTTCCTCAAAGGCCAGTCGCACCCGCTCCGGAGTGGAAAGACGCCTGACATCCTCCCGCTCTTTTCTTAATATCCTCCTTCGCCATGATACATAGTACCTGGCTTTCAGTCGGTCTAGGAGGTCTCCGAATCCGTATCGGATAAAGACGGTGGCAATGTGGCCATATCGCTTCAGGTCCTGATAGGTTTCACGAACCTTGAAGATGGGCATAATTTTAGGATATCCTTTTTTCTATGTCCTCCAGTCTTTTTGATATCTCCTCCAGGTCCTTTTTGGTAGGCAGCCCCAAGTTGGTTATTACCTTTTGCACGGCCTCGGTTAGCTTGCCGACCAACTCCTTTTCCTGCTTCTCAGCCTCCTTGAGCAGCTTATCCACCATTTTGAACTTTTCTTCCCGGGCTACCTCTCCCCGTTTAATGAGGTCATCAACCAGTTCCTCTGCCTTTTCTTTGGTGAGGCTGATCACACCCAGACCTAACAGCATTGCCTTCTTGATAATGTCCATTATTGTCCTCCTTTCCTAAAAGTGTTCCATTATCTTCTTGATGACGTCCCGAAGCTCTGCCCTGACGACATCACCGGGCTGTCTTCTGCGGAGGAGACTTGTCTAATCACATTCTACTGATTTTGCAGTTTCAAAACAATCAAAATTACTTTCAGCCTTTTGCATGGCCCCTGATGGGTTCTGCTTTTCAACAGACTGCTCCTGTCACAGGACCACCGACAAAGATAAAAAACAATATGCTAAACTACCTCTTCCAGTGGCATGACAAATGCTTTTATGCCTCCTTTTGGATGTCTTCTCTTCATTTCTTTTACTGCCAGAACCAAAGGGCCCAGTTCTTCGTCTCCTGCCGCTATGACAAGGAAATTGTTCTTGCCGGGCCAGCATTGAGTTCCAAGGCGAGGTTGGGTCTCATCGCCTTCACCAATGACCTCAGCGAATTTTGTATAACCTTTGATGCCTACCGCTTTTATGGCCTCCATGACCTCATAATCAACAGCCTCGCAATAGGCTATAAAAACCATTTTCATAAGCACCATTCCTCTATACTGTTTTTTGATTTTTACTCCAAAAATACCTTCCTGACAGCCGAGACGGCTGTCCTGGGTGACATAATAAGCATAACAGCTACTTTTTCTTCCACATAAATTTTCTCTGCAGATCATCAAATAGATCATAGGCCACCGGAACGACCACCAGGGTCAAAAACAGAGAGGTAAGGAGTCCGCCGATGGTGGCGATGGCCATGGGCGCACGGGTCTCCGCGCCTTCTCCAATACCGATAGCAATGGGCATCATGCCGAAGACCATGGCAACGGTGGTCATAAGTATAGGTCTTAATCTCACCGGCCCGGCCTGGAGTAAGGCCTCTCTCCTTTCCATCCCCCTTTCCCGGAGTGTGTTAGTGTAATCGACCAGCAGGATGGCGTTCTTTTTCACAAGGCCCATGAGAAGGATAAGCCCGATGAAACTGAAGATATTAAGTGTCTTTCCTGTAATGAGTAATGCACCGAATGCACCTATGAAGGAAAAAGGCATGGAAAGGAGTATGGTAAATGGATGTATGAAGCTCTCAAACTGGGAGGCGAGGATCATATACGCCAGAATGATGCCCAGCACCAGGGCAAACATAAGATACTGGAACGACTCTCCCATAGTCTCGGCCATTCCCTTGTATCTTGCCGAATAATCAGACGGCAGTACCTTTGCTGATATGGCATCAAGCTCACCCATGGCCTGCCCGAGGGGTTTGCCCTCGAGGTTGGCAAAAAGGGTTATAGCCCTCTGTCTGTCCACCCGGTTGATAATGCTGGGGCCGCCCGCCTCCTGAATATTGACTACATTAGAAATTTCCACGAGCCGGCCATCCTTTGACCTCACATAGAGTCTTCCTATATCACCAGGATCTGTTCTGTCTGTGGGAATAAGCCTGGCCCGGACATCGTATCTCCTGCCCCTGGTCTCATCCTTGAACTTTGTCACATCTACTTCACCGCCAATGAGAAAGTTTACTGCCTCGGCCACTGTGGCCACCCCGACCCCCAAATCTGCGGCCTTGTCCCGGTCAATAAAGACCTTCAGCTCCGGTTTTCCGGTTTCAAGCGAAGTATCTACATCCACGATACCGGGCAATTTGGAAAACTCTCCCACTATCTGCCTGGTATAGGTCTCGAGGGAGGATAAATCCCGGCCCCGGATACTATACTGTATGGGGACCATCCTCTGCTCGCCGCCGATAAGGGAGATATCCTCCGCCGTTCCCTGCAGGCCGGGTATCCGGGCGAATCTCCTTCTGACCTCAGCCTTTATCTGTTCCTGGCTTTTTTCTCTCTCCGCCCTCGGCTTGAGGCTGATGAACATCACGCCTTTATTGACCTCCCCGCCAACCAGCCCTTGTGCGTAAAAGGCGGTCTTTACTTCGGGTATAGACCTTATATAATCCTCGGCCTCTTTAAACATCTTGTCTATCTCATCTACCGAATAATCTATAGGGGCCTCGACCCTGACCATAAACCTGGATTGATCTTCCGGCGGGATAAACTCTTTGCCGAGGAATCTGGTTATAAGGAGGCTGGAGATAAATATGCCTGTGGCCAGGATTATTACCAGGGCCCGGTGATTAAGGGCCACCCGCAAAAGTTCCCGGTAAAGCCCTTCAGTTTTCTTATACCACTTTTCAAATCCATCTGAGACCTTGGTAAATAATCCACCCTTGCCCCCTTTTAGTAAAGGGGGGAGGGGGGAATTTGACTGACTGCCGACCACTGACTTCTGACTTCTCAAGTATCGCGAGGCCATCATCGGCGTCAGGGTAAAGGATACGAACAGGGATATCATTACAGCGAAAACAACGGTAAGGGCGAACTGGAGAAAGAACCTTCCGATGATACCTTTCATGAAGGCCACGGGAAGGAATATGGCGACGATGGCAAGGGTAGTAGCCATGACGGCCAGACCTATCTCAGAGGTGGCAAAGGATGCGGCCTCCCGCGGGGCCATGCCTTCCTCTATGTGCCGGTGGATATTTTCAATAACGATGATGGCATCGTCGATCAAAATCCCCACAGAAAGGGAGAGGGCCAGCATGGACATGTTATTAAATGTAAAGTTGGATAGCTTCATGACGGCGAACGTGGCTATTATGGATGTAGGGATAGCCAGGGCGCTTATCAATGTAATGCGGAGGCTTTTTAAAAACAGGAGCACCGCCAGGGCGGCAAAGATTCCGCCATAGATAAGATGGTGCTGGACCTCATTAATGGAGCGCTTTATAAAATCCGACTGGTCAAAACTTATCTCCAGTTTCATCCCGGGCGGGAGGGCCTTTCTGATATTTACCAGTTCCTTTTTAATCCGGTCTATTACCTCGACCGTATTGGTTCCGGATTGTTTCTGTATCCCCAGGCCGACAGCCGGTATCCCGTTGAACCTGGCTATGGAACGCTTCTCTTCCATTCCGTCCTCAGCCCGGCCGATATCCCGGAGTCTTATCGGCGCCCCTTTGTAGTATCCAACGATAAGGTCATTGAATTCCTGGGGACTCCTGAATTCACCCTTGACCTTTACGGAGTACTCCTTTGTGTGGCTCTCAATCCTTCCGCCCGGGAGTTCAATATTTTCTCTCTGGAGTGACGTGAGGACATCATGTGCGGTTATCCCGTAAGCAGAGAGTTTATCTGAATCGAGCCAGACCCTTACCTGCCTGAGCCTCAGCCCCGCCGTTCTTATAGCCCCAACTCCCGATATCTTCTGGAGCTGTTCCTTCAATACCTCATCCGCATAGGTGGAAAGGTCTCTCACCGATTTTTCACCGGACAGGCCCAGCCACATAACCGGAGTGGCATCCGGGTCAACCTTTTCTATGACAGGTTCATCAATATCAGTAGGGAGCTTTCCCCTTATAATTGAAATCTTCTCTCTTACATCCTGAACTGCCAGGTCTATATCCCTTTCCAGTACAAACTCCACGATGACCGTAGATCGCCCCTCTGTACTGGTGGAGGTTATGGTCTTTACACCGTTTATGGTGTTTATGGCCTCCTCGATCTTATCTGTCACATCAACGTCCATGATCTCGGGGCTGGCGCCTTGCAATGTGGTGGTAATGTTCACGATAGGGAAGTCAACTTTTGGGAATAAGTCCACCCCGATATCCGGATAAGTCACCACGCCGAATATCACCAACGCCATGATGACCATGGTGGCGAAGACCGGGCGTTTTATAGATGTATCAGCGAGCCACATTCACCTTTATCCCTTCCGACAAATTCTGTTGCCCCACCACGACCACTGGCTCATTTTCTTTCAGTCCCTCCACAATCTCCATCAACTCTCCATATTTACTTCCAATCTTTACTTCCTTCTCCTTTGCCTTGCCTCCTTCCACGACAAATACTTTTACCTTTTCTGCTTCATAAAGGAGGGAGGTGACAGGAACAACTACAGTATCCCTTGCAGCACCTGTGTAGAGTGTAACATGGGCAAAGAAACTTGGCTTCAAAAGCCCATCGGGATTCGGCACCAGCGCCTCCACCTGAAGCGTCCTCGTCTTCTCTTCCAGGCTTGGATAGATGATGCTCACCTTGCCTTTAAATTCCCGATCCGGAAAGGCGTCCACCTTGAAGGTCACATCCTGCCCCTTTTCCAACTTCCCGACATCCTTTTCAATTACTGTAAAATTGAGCTTGAGAGGATGGTTCTGGATGATTATAAATAGGTTTGTGCCGTTTTTTACATAATCACCGGCGGAGACCTTCTTTTCCTTCACCACACCGGAGAGAGGGGAGTATATCCTTGTCTTTATGAGCTTCTGTCTGGACAGGGAAAGGGCGGCCCTGGCCCTCTCCACATCCGCCTCGGCCAGGGATAGCCTGGTTGAGACATCATCAAACTGCTGCTGGGTCACGAGCTGTTCTTTATAGAGGGCCTCCTTTCTCTGGTACTCCAGCTTTGTATTGGCCAGGGTGGCTTCGGCCTGCCTTAGAGCGGCCTCAGCCCTCTTAACCTCAAGTCGGTAATCCGTATCGTCAATCGTTGCTAAAACCACCCCCCTTGAAACCATTGTGCCTTCATCGGCCCGCGCATCCTTTAAAATCCCATCCACTTCGGCGCTTACCATAACCTCCTCATAAGGGTTTAGTGAGCCAATAGTCTCCACAAAAGGCCGGAGGGGTCTTTTTTCTGTAGCCTGAATCTTAACGTTAACGGCCTTTTCTGCCGGGGTCTTTGCCTCCTTTTTCTGACAGCCGACAGGAAACAGGAAACAGACAACAGACAATAGACAACAGAACATCACAAATAACGGTCTTTTTTTCATCTGAAAATCCCCCTGTATCCCCCTTTTCCAAAGGGGGAATGCAGGGGCTGCCCTTTTCCAAAGGGGGAATGCAGGGGCTGCCCTTTTCCAAAGGGGGAATATGATGTGCCCCCTTTCCCAAAGGGGGGTTTCACGAATTCCCCCCTTTAGTAAAGGGGGGTGAGGGGGGATTATTTTCATCGTCCTTTGTGTCGCCATGCTATATGTGTGTTTCATCTTGCTATCGCTCCTGAGAATTTTTATGTAAAAGACATGGCCTTTTTAAGTGAACCTCTTGTTTCCTCGCTTCACGGCTTGCGCAGCAAGTTTCGCTCAGAAACATAGGAGTTCCCTAAGGATCGGGAAACTCCAGATATCAACTGACTACTGACCACTGACTACTGACTTCAGCAGCGTCCCCGTGGCCCGCTTTAGTTGCAAGTCTGCCAACTGATAGTTAAGTCTTGCCTCTGCCAACTGCCTCTCTGCTGTAGCAAGGAGTGTATTTGCATCCATTACATCAAGGCTATCAGCCAGGCCGAACTCAAACTGTTTGGAAGTGGCATTGTAGTTATCCCTGGCAAAAGTAAGCTGGTCTTCAAGGGATTTCAAAATTTGCCTTTGGGTTATTAGATCCAGGTAGGCATTCTCAACCTCTATATTTATGGTCTTCTTTAAATCTTCATAGATGAGTTCAGATTGTCTTTGTTTGGCCTTTGCCTCTTTCACTTCTGCCTTTCTAAGTCCGCCTTCAAAAAAAGGAAAGGTTAATATGAGCCCCCCATAAGCGGTTTCTTCCAGCACAAAAGTGGAGGCCGGACTGTCTTCTTTCCGTCTGTACACCCCCTCGACAGAAACGGTTGGCCAGTAGGCCCCGCGTACGTATCTCACTTGGTCTTCTGCCGCTTTCCGCTGGATATCCATAGACCTTACCTCTGAGCGTTCTCGAATGGCCTCTTCTTTTAGCGAGACGAGAGAACGGTCTTTGAAGGTTTCGGCCTTGACATCGGACTCTTTAAGTTCGTAGTCTTCGCTTATCCCTACCAGCCGGGCCAGCACCGCCTTGGCTAACTTGAGGCCATTTTCTACCTTCACAAGCTCCGATTTTACACCTGATAACTCTGCTTCTGCCCTGAGGAGGGCCGTCTTTGTCACCTCCCCAACTTTAAGCCTTATGGCCGCTGCATCTCTATGCTTTGTCAGCCTATCGACACTTGCCTTTGCAATCTCAACAGTCTTCTTTGCCCTCAGGACATCGTAATAGGCAGAGGAGACTCTAAAAAGATATTCCTCCCTCGCTGCATAAAGGTCATGCCGGCTTTTTTCTATGTTTTCCTTTGATATCTTAAGGGCGGTGAGTTCCCGGCCGCTTAAAGACAAGGTCTGGTCGAGCCTTAACCCCCATGATGTGGAATCTTCGGGTTGGATGATGAAACCTGAGGCCGAGGTCTTGTCATCGCTATACCGTGTGTAATCTCCAAAGGCAGAGAGCCTGGGCAGTAATACGGCAAGGGCCTTGTCTTTACCTCTTTCTGTGATATAGAGGTCTTCCTCTGATATTTTTATCCTTTCCGCACGCTCCAGCGCCATCCGGTAAAGGTCGTCGAGTGAATAATCCTGGGCCGAGGCCAGGGCATTAAATGTCAGAGCCGAGGCCAGAAGGGTTAATACATGCGCCAGGAAAATAAGCCTTAACTTGATCATGCCGCCTCTCTCCTTATCCCGTTTAGTATTAACTGGTAAAGAGTTTGCCCGTATTTTTTTAAGTCGCTGACCTGACCGAAGAGATAATCCATAGTGGCCCCTCTCAGGCTGAAAAGTATTACCTCTGCCGTCTCTTCGCAGTTGATATCTTTAAATATTCCTTCCATGACCCCTTTTTTGAGTATGTCCGTGACCAGCCTCTCCTGTGAGTCAAAGAAGGTCTTTTTGAGGTTTTTTTTAAATTCCAGGTCGTACTCTTTGATGTGCATGGAGATCAGAGCGGTATTTTTGATAGCGTAATCCAGATGGTATTCTATCAAGGCCTTTAGAGCAGCAAGAGCTTCCTTATCCCTGAGCATCTCAGTGTGCTTCCGGAAGGTTTCCATCTGGTCACGCGTGAGTTCGAGATAGAGCTCTTCCTTGTTCTGAAAATAAATGTAGATACCCCCGATACTTATACCGGCCCGCCGGGCGACCTCCCGGATAGTGGTCCCTGAGTAACCCCTTTCGGCGAAGACCTCGCTGGCCGCCTCAAGGATAATCTTTTTTGATTCAGTTGCCTTACGTCTGTTCATGCTGCTTGCGGACTGCTTCTGCCCCGGTTTTTGACTTTACATAAGGTGTAATCGTTCAGCTATCAGGGTATTGATAAATTATCTTCCCGGAAGGATGAACGCATGTTCAGGTGAACGTATGTTCACTATATATTGAAAGCCCAGGCTATTGTCAAGGAAAATACACCCCTTACGCAATAATTCGTTCGCGGTCTTACGGTATGTACATTTGAAATGGCGACAAGCAAAAGACCGCAGAAAAATTAACCTTCGCGGCCAACACCATAAAGTGGAAAACAATTTCTTTCAAAGAGTGGCAGAATAGTTCTTATAGGTAAGGAAGGCGATTTATCTTTTTCGCAGATTATCGTCTGTATCTCATTGGAATAATTAAAATTTTATGTATAAATAATTTTTAAAAGCATGTGGCATTTATTTTGCTGCTACGTCCCTTAAGCCTGGCCGGATAGTTAACGAAAATAAGGAACTCCGGCCGATTGCGGTCCTTTCCGGAGGGCGATATAAATTATGGACATCGGCATTATCCCGATCGCGATGTTATTTATCTGCCTATTGACACATCCTACTGGACATTATAATAAGCATAGTCGGATCTGGAGGACTGAATGAAGCGTATTTTTGTATGGCTCGTCATTTGGATTTTGGTATCCTCCAGTAATCTCTATGCCGGTCCTTATACCAGTTCAGCACACGGCGATAGCGCCTATGGTGTGAGCAGGAGGGGCATATCCCAATATGGCAAGGGACATTGTGCCCATTGCCATGAGCAGCACGCCAGTATAGACGGGGACGAGCCGGAACCGGTGGATGGTGAGCCTTCTAAATGGTGTCTGTTTGCCAATAACTTCAATACGAGCGCTATTTCAAACCCGTACTGGCAGAGGGATAATCTCTGCTTCTTTTGCCATTATTCAGGGGCCGGTTCTTTGCAAAATCCGGCCTTCAACAATTACAGTTACAGCTATACCTTTGGCGGGGCGCTAAGCCTTACAAGCCCTGACAATATCTTCGACGCATTTTATAGCCCTTCTTATCATAACCTGAAAGATATATATGACTTCATCACCGGCGCCCGCGGCAGCCATATAAATTTTGCCGACTTCCCTGCTGACAGTAACCCATGCTCCGGCTGCCATAATGTCCATATTGCCAAGAGAAACAAGGCGTATCCGGGGAACCCTTCATATACGGCCATCTCTCGCCCTTCAGATCATAATAGTCTCTGGGGTGATGATCCTACTGAGCGGATGAGTGCTTATGGAGCCGCCTACCAAGCTCCCTACTACTACACTGGAACGACACCGAGCGGGTTTGAGCCAAACGGTGCTAATATGGATCAGTTAACACAGGCAGGAATAACTCCTGATTACGTCACTTTTTGTCTCGACTGCCACATCTCAGATACAATTCAAAGCACTACCTTAGCAAGGACTGTAGGAAGGATGACTGTGAGAAAGATTGATTGGGCAAACAGTGTCCATGGCCAGATAGGTAGAGACATCGACCACTCCATGGGTGGATATCAATCAACACTAGAACTACCTTACACTGAAGATGCAAGCCCAAATTATGTGCTATCCTGCACGGACTGCCATGAGCCGCACGGGTCGCCTAATTATGGCTATCTTATACGAAAGGAGGTTAATGGCGGTATTACCTATGTAAGGGAGAATATCAAAGCCGATTGGGACACCCTTTGCAGTAAGTGCCATAGTTTTTCACATAAGCACGATTCCTGCATAAACTGCCATTATCATGGCGCTACACACATGGGTCGGCCTATGTTTTAAACAACTTTCCGGGAGTTGGTTCGTCTTTCGACGGCCACAGGTAGAAATCTATCTCAAACACCTGTCCTCAGAAAGCTCGGCCATGTGGACGCACTTAGAACACATAATATTTCCTGAATCGTCATAACCAAAGCGGTCTGTCTTGAAGACGAGTTCTCCGCAATGCTGACAGATGCCGATAATGCTTTCCTTACAATAACCGCATATTTTATATTGTTCTTTTGACACCGGATGGACCCAGTCGCTCAGGTCCTCACGGTCGTGGCAGATGATACAAAATTCGTTCATATTTTATCTCCCCGGGCACAAGATCCCTTATTCCTAAGATACTCTACCCACATTAGCCTTTGCGATATTACTACCTTTAGTTCCTACTTTCAAGGCTGTTTTCCTATGCCACAGCTCGCTTCCATCGCCGGGATAGACCCTGCGATCTTCCAGAGGATTTACTTCACACGCTTCGCCCTGCATCTCCGGCAAACTCAACAATCTCCCGACTTGGGTAAGAATATTTATTCCCTGATTATGATTGCGCCCCACTTGTTATCTATCCCGTGCTCTTAGAAAAAAGTATCATACAGCCGGGCAACTAATCAAGCTGATTCATTTTGATTACTTACTAAAAGGACCAGACGCAGCTTGCATTTTTTAACTGAAACGATTGTTGGAATATTTTTATGATGAAAAGAACGACCGGAACCTTGACAGATTAGAGAAATGACTTATACATTTGGGTAAAGTAAGATAAGCCCAGAGAGTCAGACCGTGAACTCTTATCCTCGTCCCCCGATGCAAGGTAACAGTTTCGACCAGTTTGAGGCTTCAGCGCTTTATTGCCCTAAGTGCAAAGAGGCTGTCCCCGTGCGGAAGCGTCTCCTCCTAGTTTTGCCCGAAGGGGATAAGTATGAATATCTGTGCGCTTATTGTGGCACCTCCGTGGGAGATAAAATAGACAAAGTGTCCGGGCAAAACCTCCTTCTGATCTGATAGTCTTTTAGACTTTTTCGTTCCAAAGGTAAGAGTAAATTTTCCCCCTATTCAGGGATGACGCCCTGCGCCCTGAACTTACTCTGGAAGTAGCATAGCCTGTGGACGTCCCGGGTGTAGATAAAAGGAGTTGAGCAGGGTCTTCATCCTTCATACGTTTCTTCCGTTGTCCGGGTTAAAGCCATAATTTCCATCCCTACGATGCTATAAGAATCGAGGATTAATTACAATTATATTGAGGCCCGGACGATATCCGGCTGGACTATATGGTCGAAAAATCATAAAAATAGATTGACTTCCCGCCCGTCGTGCTGCTAACATCGTACCCAGTCTCATAAATGTACCTATGAGTATGGTCTCGAGAATACTGAACTATAAAGAAAGGGGGTACAGTAGATGGATCGAAAGCATAAAAAGGTCGGGAAAATTAGCGATGACTCAGACAGTCTTGTAAAGTGCAGGGAAGTCAATCGCCGCGATTTTTTGAAAGCGGCTGCGGCAGCCGGAATTGTTGGAGTCGTCCTGGGCAGTACGGATGTCCTGGCCCAGGGAAAGAAGAAGGCCTTGGCCAGGGGTCACAAGGCAGCACCAGGGGGTTTTGGACCTGAACCAGTTACGGCCGAGCTTATCGAGCGCGCCCATAAACTGGGTATAGATTTGGTCTGGGATCGCGAATCGCATTGCGAGGTTGCCCTGGCCGGGCAGGGTGGGGCGGCTGGCCTATGCTGTTTCCGCTGTCAAATGGGGCCGTGTACCCTGGGTGAGGCTACCGGGTCTGAGCGGGGGGCTTGTGGCGCCACGAAGGATGTTGTAGTAGCCCGCGGCCTGGTACGCCGTGTGGCTGGCGGTGCGGCTGCCCATGTAGAACATATGCGGTCCGTGGCCAAGACCTTAAAGGGCATGGCCACCGGTAAGATTAAAGGTTACGAGATTACAGATAAAGCTAAGCTCGATGCTATCTATGCCGGGCTTGGCTGTACGGGAGAAAACAAGGCCCTGGCGGTGGCCGAAGAGAGTCTGGCGGATCTGGGCAAGGACGAAGGTATTCCGGCCTGGCTGCAATATAAGGCTAATTCCGAGAGAAAAGCCTGCTGGGAGAAGCTGGGTATTATGCCTACTGGCGCCGGCGCGGAGATCAGCGAGACCTGCCATAGGACAAATATGGGTGTGGATGCCGATATGATCCATCTGGCCACGGATGCCTTGAAGCTGGGCTTAGTCGACGGCTACTGCGGACTACACCCAGCTACCGCCCTACAGGATGTATTGTTTGGCACTCCAAAACTCGTCTCCAGTCTGGCCAACTTAACCGTTATTGGTGCTGATAAGATCAATATAGTGGTTCATGGCCATGAGCCGCTTCTTTCCGAAAAAATAGTCGAAGCGGCAGAAAAATTTCTGGCGCCTCCCCAACCAATCAATGTAGTGGGCATTTGCTGCACGGGTAATGAGATACTGATGCGCAGAGGTGTCCCTCTGGCTGGCAGCATGGTACAACAAGAGCTGGCTATTGTCACCGGGGCTATAGAGGCTATGGTAGTGGATGTCCAGTGTATTATGCCTAATATCCAACGGGTAGCAAGACACTTCCACACCAAGGTTATAACGACTAATCCCCATGCCAGGATCGAAGGCGCTACGCATGTTGAATTCAAACCGGAGGAGGCGGATGAAATCGCCAAGAAAATTGTTCAAATGGCCGTAGATAACTTCGCCCAGCGGGACCACTCCAAGGTTATGATACCCCGTATACCTCCAGCCAAGGTCATGGCCGGCTTTTCCGTGGAGCAGATTATTGCTGCGTTAGCCAAGGTCAATCCTTCCGATCCACTTAAACCTTTAATTGATGCTATAGCAGCCAATAATATCAGAGGCATAACGGCTATAGTGGGATGCGTCACCCCGCGGGATCCCTATGGATATCGTCATCTTGTGTTGACAAGACGGCTTTTGGCAGAAAATGTCCTGGTTGTGGGTACGGGATGCTGGGCTCACGTGGTGGGACAGCGTGGTCTTCTCGAACCCAACCCAGATTATCCCGGCGTGGGTGCTGGATTGAGGGCCGTGCTGGATGCGGTGGCCAAGGCCAATGGTCTGCCTGCCTTGCCGCCATGCTGGCACATGGGTTCGTGTGTAGATAACTCCCGTATCGAAGATGTCTTAAATCCCGTAGCCGCCTATCTTAAGGTTAAAATTAGTGACTTGCCGGTTGCCGCCTCTGCCCCGGAGTTTATTACGGAGAAGGCTGTAGCCATTGGCGTGTGGGCCGTAAATCTTGGCGTATTGACACATATTGGCGGACAGCCATATATTTCCGGCAGTGAAAAGATGGTTAAGTTATTGACCGCTGACGTGGAGAATCTGATTGGTGGAAGGTTCTATGTCGAGACTAACCCAGAAAAAGCCGCTAAAGAAATCTTAGTCCACATAAACGCCAAGCGGCAGAAGCTTGGGTTGCCTGTATAAATAAAGGCAGACGCAAGAGGGGCATCTGTTTAAGACGGGTGCCCCTGTTTTTTCTATACCAACGTGCCGGTGAGTGATAGAATGGCTCCGGAAAATTCCTTTTGAAGGAGCATAGCATGAAAATTCTGGGCATAAGCGGGAGTCCTACCAAGAAGGGCAACAACGAGAAGGCTATCGAATTGGTCCTGAAAGCGGCTCAAGAAGAAGGGGCAGAGGTGAAGAAAATCCTCCTCTCCAGGGTGAAGGTCGGGCCATGCCTGGCCTGCCCGAGCTGCAAAAAGGAAGAGAAGTGCCTGCAGGAGGATGATTTTAATAACCTGATTCCTCTTATTACAGAGGCCGACGGCCTTATTATCAGCAGCCCGGTTTATATGGGTTCTATTTGCGGCCAGCTTAAATGCCTTCTGGATCGCACCGTCTTTCTGCGCCGCAAGGACTTCCGGCTACGCGGTAAGGTGGGGGCGGCCATAGCCATAGGGGGGAGTAGAAATGGCGGGCAGGAGCATACTATCCAGGCTATCCACGCCTGGATGCATATCCATGGCATGATCGTGGTTGGAGATGATAACCACTTCGGCGGCATCGCACATGCACCGATCAGTAAGGATGAAGAAGGCCGCAGGACCATAGAGGCGGCCGCCCGGAAACTCTGCCAGACCCTTAGACGCTTAACGGACTAGGCCCTTAGTGCTGAAGTTCATGTTTTTGCCGCTGGAGAAAAATTTGGTGTTTAGCCATTTGGATTTCAACTGAAAATCCCCCACCTCCTCTTTACCGAAGGGGGGTGAGGGGAATTATTTTCGGGAGTGGCGAAGTGATTAATAGAAAATTTGATCCCTTTCGTATGGCGGCGCTGGATAGTGAGAAAAGAAAAGAGATACTTCCGGCGGAGAAGATTATAGAAGTGATTGATCTGACCGAAGAGGCGAATATTGCAGACATCGGCTGTGGCACCGGTTATCTGACTATACCACTGGCCCGAAAGGTGCCGAAGGGGCGGATTTTTGCGGTGGATATTGAACCCGGAATGCTTTCCGTCCTTGCGGAACGGGCTAAGGGTCTGGATAACATTACCATTGTGCATTCGACTGAAAATAATATCCCTGTTGCAGACAACCTGCTGGACATCTCCTTTCTCATAGCCGTACTTCATGAACTCCATAACCCGGAAGATTTTTTAAAAGAAATAAGGCGCATCTCAAAGTCCGGACACTATGTAGTCGTGGTGGACTGGAACGAAAAAAAGGCAGATATGGGGCCGCCCATGCATATCCGGATACCGAAAGATAAGGCCATTAACCTTTTCAGGCTGCATGATTATGGACTCCGCAAAGAGTTTTCTCCCAGCGCATATTTTTATGGTTTGTTATTCCAGCATAAAAAATAAGGGAATCCCCCATCAAAAAAATAAAGGACCCCTGGATTCACCGTCAAAAAAATAAAAAAACCTCGTTGACCTTGATAAATCAAGGTGATAGAAGGGTTTTGAGCTAACACATCTATCATCAACGCGGTGAACGAATTAGGCCACAAGGATTTCTTCCTTACAAGTACGAAGAAGAGAAAAATGATACAGGAATGACAGCATTGGTCCGCCGGAGGCGGATGTAGAGGATTTGCCGAGACTGGAGAAGGACGAAGGATTTTGCCGGGTTTTGAGGCGGGTGGAGTTGAAGAGATTGAGTAGGAAGGAACGGGGGGAACCGGGAGCGAGGTACGCCCAAAAATGGTCCGTGCAGGGCTTCCGGCGAGCAAGGCTTAACAAAAAGAGGCCCCCCCTTACATTCCGCCGTAATATACTATCTCTGAAACAGCCTTCCAAAGGCGAATAAATCAGAATCTACAAAACAAGCGGTGGATTTTGGGGAGCAAATATTTAGTTGCATATTGTATAACTTAGTGGTAATCTACATAACTTTATATAATTTTATTCCTTTACAGGTCGGCCGAAAGTGGTTACATTTTAATATAAAACAAACCATAAAATTCTGCCGGATATTCTGTTTTGATAGGTTTAATAATTGGTGAGTCATACGTGAATATGGATAAACTGGATAAAGCAAAATTACTGAAAGCGGTCGGTAAAAAGGGGCAGATTACGTACGAGGATCTGAACGAACTACTGCCTTCAGATATCAACGATCCCAACGAGATTGAAGAGATTTTTGAATTTTTGAGTAAGAACGATATCGAGGTAGTTGAAGAAGCCCCTGCAATAGAGGGGCTTGAATCTGGCGAGGATGAATGGCCGAAAGGCAGGGATGAGGAGCAGGTAGGAGAAGTGATGGAAGCGGCCGAACTTGTTGAAAAGGAGGCCGAGGAGTTTGAAGAACCATTTGAGGTGACGACTACCTACCTGCGGGAGATGGGGCGGTTCCCTTTGCTTAAACCTGAGAGAGAGGAGGCGCTGAGCCGCATTATTCAGTCGGGTTACGAAATGCTTCTCCAGGCAGTGCTTAAGACCCGTGGCAGGGAGCCAGAATTAAAAGCCATCCATGAGCGAATTAACACCTGGAAGGAACGGGACCCCTCCCTTAAACCTAAAAAACAGCATCTCAACTACCTTCTCAAAAATGTCAAACAATTGGCCGCCCGGTACCCGGATCAGAAAAAGTTCCAGAATTTGTTGGCCAGCGTAACCAAAGAAATTGAAGCCATTGAGAAGGCCAAGGATGAGATGATCAGGGCCAACCTCCGCCTGGTGGTGAGCATTGCCAAGAAGTATATGTACCAGGGGCTAAGCCTTGCCGACCTTATCCAGGAGGGAAATCTGGGTCTTATGCGGGCAGTTTTCCGGTTCGATTATAGTAAAGGCAATAAATTCAGCACCTACGCCAGTTGGTGGATACGGCAGGCCATAACCCGGGCTATCCTGGACAAGACGAGGACTATAAGGCTGCCGGTGCATTTCCTGGAGTTACGTAGCCAATTTTTTAAGGCTTATTACGCCCTTCTCAAGGAACTAGGCAGGGATCCCACGCCTTATGAGCTGGCGGAGCGGACTGCCCTCCCCATGGACAAGATTATTTCCATTCTGGAGGCGTCCCGGGAACCGATTTCGTTAGAGACCCCGGTAGGCGATGAAGACAGTACGCTGGGAGATTTTATTGAAAATCAAAAATCCTTATCTCCTTATGATACAGTAAAAGAACAGGAACTGTCGGAGAGCGTCAAGAGTATTTTGTCCACCCTCAGCCCTCGTGAGGAGAAGATCATCCGTTTGAGATTTGGGATTGGGGAGGATGCCGAATATACACTTGAGGAGATTGGAAGACGGTTTAACGTCTCGCGTGAACGTATAAGGCAGATCGAAAAAAAAGCGCTCAACCGGCTGCGTCATTCTACCCGGAGGGAGAAGCTGAGGCATTTCCACGACTAGAGATTAATGGCCACTGCATTGTCTGCCGTGCCACTACAAAGGCCGGCTATACCTGATATGGATATAGCCGGCCTTTATTTTTTGCCCCCTTTGTCTTTTGCGGATGCGCTAAGGCCTTTTCCCCTCCAGATATAGACAATAGGACTGGCTACGAATACCGAGGAGTAGGTTCCTACCATAACGCCGATGAGGAGGGCCAGGGCGAAATCCCGAATGACTATGCCGCCCAGGGTGAGAAGGGCCACCAATACGATAAAAACGGTGGCTGTAGTAATGATCGTTCGCGCCAGCACCTCGTTTACACTGAGATTGATAACGTCTGCAAAGGACGTCTTGACCTGTTTTGTCATATTTTCACGTATGCGGTCAAAGACGACTACTGTGTCAGTCAAGGAATAACCGGCCAGGGTAAGGAGGGCCGTAACGATTAGTAGGGTAATTTCCTTGTCTAGGATGTAAAAAACGCCCAGGACGGCCAGGACATCATGGAACGTGGCTATAGCCGCCGCCACTCCAAACTTGAGGTCAAAGCGTATGGCCAGATAGACGATGATTCCGGCCAGGGATATGGCAATGGCAATAAGGGCCTTTCCCCTTAATGCCTTGCTGACAGATGCGCCGATTTCCGCCCGGCTTTCTAAGGAAAAGCGTTTCTGCGGCATCTCCCGGGCAAGGACGCTGCTGATCGTTTCGGCAATATTCCCTACCACATGCTCAGACTTTTTTACCCGTACCAACAGAATGTTTTCCCCGGTCACCTGTTGGAGTTCACAATCTTTAAGGTTGTTTTTAATGAGGATTTGCCGTACTTCGTTAAGATTGAAAGGCGACTCGGCCTTGAGCTGGAGCATTGTCCCGCCGGCGAAATCAACCCCTAGATTGGCCTGCCCCCGCCAGATCTGGATAAAGGCTGTCACCCCCAGAAGCACAAGGATACCGGATAGGATAAATGCATAACGCCGCAGGCCGATGAAATCAATACTTGGTTTTCTTAAGAAGCTGACAAAATTTAGTTTTTTAAGCAGGCGTTTGAAATTCAGGTAGTCATAGACGATTTTAGTGCCGAATAAGGCCGTGAAAAGATTGAATATCACGCCCACGCTCAGGGTCACCGCAAAACCTTTGATCGGCCCGGTGCCAAAGAGGAAGAGGGCAAAGGCCGTAATCAGGGTGGTTACGTGCGAGTCAATGATCGTCCAGAACGCCTTGTCATAGCCGCCGTCAATGCCTGCCTTGAGGGGTTTCCCCAGGGCGAATTCTTCACGCATACGCTCGAATATAAGGATGTTGGAATCGAGGGCCATCCCGATAGAAAGGATAATGCCGGCGATGCCTGGTAATGTAAGGGTGGCATTAAATAAGGAAAGGGCAGCAAAAAGAAACAGGACGTTCAACATGAGAGCGAAATTAGCCAGGATACCTGAAAAGCGGTAATAGAAGATCATGAAGAGCACAACGAGTAGCGTGCCTACGATGCCCGACATAAACCCCTTTTGAATAGAATCCAACCCCAGAGATGGACCGACGGTTACGTTCTGAATGATCCTTACCGGGGCCGGCAACGCCCCGGCCTTGAGAACTATGGCCAGATCATGGGCCTCTTCCGAGGTGAAAGAGCCGGTGATCTGGGCGCTTCCCCCGGCGATCCTTTCCCGGATTACCGGCGCTGAACGGGCTATCCCGTCCAGGATGATGGCCAGTCGTTTGTTTACATTGGCGCCGGTTATTTCTTCAAAGATACGGGCCCCGCGGTCATTCAGCTCTAAGGCCACGTAGGGTTCGTTATAATCACCTCCAATCTTGACCTGGGCATTTTTGATCGCATCGCCGGTCATCATGGTCTTGCCCCAGACCAGGAGAGGTATCTTTTCTACGGTGCCGGTTTCCTTGCGTTCCCGTTTTTCCAGATAGACCTCTCTGTCGGCAGGGATAAATGGGCGCAGGGCGTTGTTAAGATCGGCCGGACTGAACCCCTCCCTTAGCCGGCCCGAACGCATGGCCTCATCTATCAGCCGGTTGAGGTCCAATTGCGTCTGGTCGTCAACCAGCTTGAATTCCAGAAGCGCGGTTTGACCAATTAAGGCCAGGGCCCTCTGCGGATCTTTGACCCCCGGCAGTTGTACTACTATTTCGTCTCCGCTCTGACGGACTATGACCGGTTCAGCTACTCCGAACTGGTCGATACGGTTGCGTATGATCTCCAGGCTGCGATCCACGGCGTTATCACTAATGTCTTTCAGGACGGCATCTTTAAGACCCAGTGTTAACCGGGGAAATGCCCCTTCGGTACTTGCGGAGACTAATTCCAGATCCGGGAATTCATCCGCTATTATTTTTTTGGCCTGGGTTTCTGCTTCCTTATTGGGCAGGGAAAAAATGACTTGGCGTGGGGTGTTGCTTTGCAGTTGTATGGCCGTAATCTCTTTTTTCTGAAGTACTTCCTTAAGGTCGCGTGCTGAGAATTCAAGGGTGTTATTAATAGCCTGCTCAACATCCACGCGGAGTATGAGGTGCATGCCACCCTGAAGATCCAGTCCGAGCTTGAATCCTTCACTCCCCAGGTATTTTTTCCACCAGGAGGGGAGATTCTTATTAAAAGACGGGAGCGTAAAAAATACAGCTAACAGGATGAGTAAGAAGAGAAAGATAAATTTATTGCGCAGTCCTTTTGACATAATGTACATTCTCCCGGACAAAAAATGGTGCCTGGGGCCGGAATCGAACCGGCACGGTGACAAGCACCGAGGGATTTTAAGTCCCTTGCGTCTACCTATTCCGCCACCCAGGCACTTGAGATTTGCGTATGTATCTAAGCTATCGCCTTATATTACTTTGGGGGCATTCTGTCAAGTATCTCCAGGCCGTTAGGGGCCTGTATTGCGACATGACGGCCTGGCTAAATGGGCAAAAAAGCCTTGACAAATTACCTGCTGGTAAATAATATGCGTCCACTTTCTGCCGAGATAGCTCAGTCGGTAGAGCACCGGACTGAAAATCCGGGTGTCCCCAGTTCGATTCTGGGTCTCGGCACCATTACGAAACCCCCTTTTTACGAACGCCCTTGGTGAAGCCAAGGGCGTTTTTACGTTTGAGGTCATCTAACCCCTTGACAGTAAATTTATGTGATATAGAGTTATGTTCAGTGCTATGTATATAATTAAGGTGTGAGAGTTCTCGCCGGGGGACAGAGTGAAGTATCTACTAAAAGGCATATTTTTTCTATCTTTCATCCTTGTAGTAGCCTGTGCCTATGCCGCTGAGCCTTCTTATCCAGCCGATGCGGTATGGACAAGGCCGGGAGCGCATTTTTCTTCGGTAAAGATATACGATGCCAGAGAGAGGCTTATTACCCGGTTACTTCCCGATCATAAAGAAATGGTGAAAATAAACCAGATTCCGGTCGACTTACAAAATGCCCTGGTAGCGGTTGAGGATCATCGTTTTTACAGCCATCACGGCGTAGATGTACTCGGTGTAGGACGGGCCCTGGTTAAAAATATTATCAAGGGGAGAGTGGTAGAAGGTGGCTCTACCATTACTCAGCAACTTGTAAAAAATATGTTGCTTTCTAACGAAAAGACCGTGTCCCGCAAACTCAAGGAAGGGATGCTGGCCCTGGAATTTGAACAGAAGTATTCGAAAAAGCAGATATTAGAGATGTATTTTAATTATGTCTATTTTGGTAATGGGGCGTGGGGGGTGCAACAGGCAGCTCGTCTTTATTTTGATAAAAACGTTAGTGGACTTTCCTTGGTAGAATGTGCAGTTTTAGCCGGTATCCCTAAGTCACCGAATAATTTTAATCCGCTTGCCAGCCAGGCACGTTCTAAGCAAAGACGCAACCTGGTATTGGCCAAGATGATTGAACACGGCTTTCTGGATAAAAAAAAGGCCTCCAGGGCGATGAAATCCCCTCTTTCGGTGGCAAATCAACCAGGTAAATCTTATTTTTCCGAATATATCAGACAAAAATTGATTGACCGTTTCGGAGAGGGTATCATTCGTATTGGTGGATATAAAATTTACACGACACTCGATCTTGATCTCCAGAGGTCAGCGGAGCACGTGCTGGCTGATGGATTGAAGCGTGTAGAAGGGAAAAACTCCCAGGCCGCTGGCCGTGGCCTGCAAGGGGCTTTTCTGGCCATTGATCCACGAAATGGTCACATTAAGGCTGTAGTTGGTGGACGGGACTTCCATACCAGCCCGTATAACCGCGCTTTTTACGCCAGGCGTCAGCCAGGTTCCAGTTTTAAGCCTTTTATTTATGCGGCGGCCCTGGAAAAGGGCTTCCCGGTTTCTTCTATCTGGAGTGACGAGTCCTTATCATACGATATCGGCAATGGCAAGGTGTGGAAGCCATCCAACTATGACAATAAATACTTTGGTCACCAATCGCTGCGTGACGCCCTGGCCTATTCCAATAATCTCGTTACTATCAGGTTATTGGAAGCTATTGGCATTGCATCGGTCCAGGATGTAGCCGGAAGGCTGGGGGTTAAGAGCCAGCTTGAGTATAATCTATCCCTGGCCTTGGGGACTTCCGAGGCGAGTCTGCAGGAATTAGTCTATGCCTATGCCGCCTTTGCCAATTATGGCCAGGTGCCAGGCCCGCTTTCCATTTTAAGGATTGTAGACCGTGGAGGCAATGTAGTCTTTGAAGGGGCTCCAAGTATCTCTCAGGGCATAAGCCGGGAAGTGGCTTATTTGATTACTGATATGCTAAAAGGGGCAGTGGACTACGGCACTGCCAAAAATGTCCGGGTATATGGTTTTAAAGGTATCTGTGCGGGTAAGACGGGGACCACAGATGATTGCACCGATGCCTGGTTTATTGGATATGCCCCTGAGATAGCGGCAGGTTTATGGGTGGGGTATGATCAACCGCGGAGCATAGGAAGGACCTTGACTGGCGGTGCTGTTTGTGCCCCGATATGGGCAGAGTTCATGTGTAAAGCCAAACGTTATATCTCGCTCACTCCATTTATCATGCCTGAGACACTAATTATGCAGAAAATCGATCCGGCTACGGGACTTCTGGCGGCAGATGCCTGTCCTCAGAAGAAAATGGAACTTTTTATCCCGGGAACAGAGCCCCCGACTTACTGTACCGAACATGGTTTGACGCCCGTAGAATCTCTTATGCAATTCCTTGGCGGGGGTAAGGAATCCCAGCCCAAAGCCCAGCAGCCATAGCCTCTTAACCTAGTGTTCATCCGGAAACTACTGTTTCCGGCTTCACGCTTTCAGCGATCAGCGATTAGCTGTCAGCAAAACCCAAGACAAACAAGATATTAAGCTGAACGCTGATAGCTCATCCGGACTTTTGGGTTTTCGGATGAAAACCAACCTAATCAGGATTAAAAAACTTTAAGATTATTGTTAAGTATTTAATTTTTTTTCCGATTATTATGGAAGGAAGGGGCAGAATTATCAGATAAAACCATCTTATAGATTCCAGGGCACTTGTGATCGGACTAGTTGGAATAATATTTAGTGAAAAGAGGAGATTTAAAAGGTTAGAGGTTAACTTGCCGGTCCACTTGTGTGTTGTAGAAACTGCGCCTTTGAGACCGGTTACCAAGAGCATTATCGGTAACTTATGCGACTTGACGCCAGGGGGGGCCCGCATTGAAGTAAATTCAGTAATTATCAACGGGTTGCACCTTTTTTATGATGTTAACAATCATCCATATCGCAGACTGGAATTAACCCTAGAGATGCCGGATAACGGTGGAAAGATCAGTTTTCAAGGCCGGATAAGCTGGTATGACCGGAAAGAGGGTAGTTCCCGATTTAATTGTACTTTTGGGGTGGAGTTGATTGATATTACACCGGAAGAACGTGAAAGGCTTTACAATTTTCTGTTTAATATAAAAAGGGCCTCAAAAAATGGATAAAAGAAAGAGAACAAGGGTTAATTTTTCAATAAAGGTGGAAGTAGCCAGATCTGGTGACGAATTTAAGTATATGGATTTGAGGGATTTAAGTCTGAGAGGCCTGTATGCCTATACCCGGAAGCCTTTTAATATAGGCGAAGACTGCGATATCCGGATCAGCCTTATCGAGGGTAATGATGAGGCCGTCATAGTTTTAAAAGGGGTGGTGGTACGCACAGACGATAAGGGTATGGGTGTCCAGTTTACAGAGATAAATGCAGACGGATTTCAGCACTTAAGAAACATAATGTACTATAATACGGGTGACCCGGAAAAGATAGATAAAGAACTGGCCCTGCCTTCTTTTAAACCCTGATATTCCCATCCCCTTTGAGGTTGTGTCATAATCATTATTTGTCATTGCGAGCGACCGAAGGGAGCGTGGCAATCTCTATGATTTCAATAGGTTGCGAGATTGCTTCGGTCGTTTCACTCCCTCGCAATGACATTGCGACACAGTCTCTTTGGCAGAAGTATCTAGTGTAGTACGCCATAAGTTCCGTTACTTTAATGGTCATTCCGGGCTTGACCCGGAATCTAGTCTTTTTGTCTTTCTGGATTCCTGCTTTCGCAGGAATGACGGTTTTTGTTACCAGAATATATGCTGCGCTATTGATAGCGCATTACACTAGGCGGGGATCTTTTTCATCCGGCCGATGGAAAGATCGTGTAAAGGAATCAGTATATCGGCCATCTCCTTAATCCGGCGCGCGCTTTCATAAGCCTCGACAGCATTTATATGTACACCGGGAGCAATGACCGGCCCTGTCTTGGGGAAGTTTAAATCATTACAACAAAAACCGGTTATGATAGCCTTCCCTTGTGAGGTATCTACGGCTACCGATTGTCCACCAGGCGTGTGCCCGGGTGTGAGGACAATAGGCAACAGACTGGAGACGATTTATTGATTTACACCTGATTCTTGTTAGGTTATATATTTTAAATCTTACCTATTTGTTTTAAAGGACAGCGTTGGACTCTTTTGATCGTAATCTTTTGAATATCCTGCAGCGCAGTTTCCCCCTCACCTCAGAGCCTTACGCGGCGGTGGCCTCGGCGCTTCATTCCAGAGAGAGTGACGTTATCAGCAGGATAGCCGGGTTGAAAGAAGAGGGTGTCATCCGCCAGATCAGCGCCATCTTTGACCCCCCGGCCGTGGGTTATCAGACCTGCCTGGTGGCTATGGCGGTTGACAAAGACCGGGTAGAGCAGGCGGCTCAGGTCATCAACCGGGAACGGGGCGTAAGCCATAACTACCTGCGTGAAGATGAATTTAATATGTGGTTCACCATAGCCGTGCCTCCCAAGGCTGACCTGCAATCTGAGGTCGGGAGGCTGGGGGCGGCTGCTGCAGCACGGAAGACCTTGACCCTTCCGGCAGTGAAACTTTATAAGATCGCCGTGGTGATGGATATGGAGGGGGAGAATTCAGAGGAAGGAGGCGGGAAAATAAGTGAAACGGATGGAGAGGCACGCACTTTCCCACCATCCCTTCCTGAGTCAGGAGATATTCACATCATACGATGCATACAGGAAGACCTTCCCTTGATAAAGCAACCGTTTCTCGCCTGGGCTGAGAGTCTGTCGCTGGAAGAGGGTTATTTAATTGATTGGATTAAGTCACGTTTGGAAAAGGGGGTTATCCGGCGCTTTGCCGCCCTTCTCAGACACCGCAAGGCAGGATTCTTAGCCAATGCCATGTTGGCCTGGGAGTGTCCATTAGAGATAATAGACCGCCAGGGACAAATCCTGGCGGCCCAACCCGAGGTCACGCATTGTTACTACCGTGTGCCCGCGGCTGGTTGGCCTTATAATCTGTATGCCATGGTACATGCCAGGGATCGAGCGAGTTGTGATCGGGTGATAGAACGACTTATCACGACGAGCGGCTTGAATACGTTCAAGGTCTTATATAGCGTTCGGGAGATCAAGAAGGAACGGCTTAAGCTCTTCTGGGATGAGCCCCCGGATCGTAGTTGTAAAACTGATGGGAAATAAGGATTCTGCCTCCCGGATTTTTCAGGGAAAGTTCCATGATTTTTTTATTGACAAAATTATAGCGCAGGTTTATACAGATTACTACATTCCTGAATGGTGATTCAATACTCATTGCGGCCTTAGGATCTTTGCCGGGTGAGCTTTCTTTTGGAAGAAACGCTAGATTTTTTGTCTTAGCTATTAAAATCGTAAAGAAAGAGGGGAGGTGGATATTCAGTATTTTTAGTAACCTGCGAAGAAGTCAAAATAAACGGGGGCAATATAGCAGGCTTAAGTTAAGAATTATCGACAATAGGCGACAGACACAATAATGTAAGGAGGTAAAGAAGTAATGGCCAAATTTGAAACTCCGTTGATAAATGAACTGGAAAAGGGTCCATGGCCGAGTTTTGTTGCGGATATAAGGCGCCAGGCCAAGACGAAACCTGAGCTGGAGGACCTCCTCGGTCAGCTTGAACTCTCGTATAAAGACAAGGAGACCCACTGGAAGCATGGCGGTATCGTGGGCGTCTTCGGTTATGGCGGTGGGGTTATCGGCCGGTATTCAGATATGCCGGAGAAGTTCCCGGGCATAGCCCACTTTCATACCGTGCGCGTAAACCAGCCCTCTGGTCTATATTATTCCAGTGCTTATTTGAGGCAGATACTGGATATGTGGGAGAGGCGCGGGAGCGGGCTGACAAATTTCCACGGCTCCACCGGCGACATGGTCCTTTTGGGAACACAGACCGCCCAACTGGAAGAGATCTTCTGGGAATTGACCCATGATATGCAGACAGACCTGGGCGGCTCAGGTGGAAACCTGCGAACCCCTTCCTGCTGTCTGGGGATGTCCCGTTGCGAGTGGTCCTGTGTAGATGCCCAGGCCATCTGCCATGATATGACCATGACCTATCAGGATGAGTTGCACCGCCCGGCCTTCCCCTATAAGTTCAAGATCAAGGTCTCAGGGTGTCCAAATGACTGCGTGGCGGCTATCGCCCGTTCTGACTTTGCTATTATTGGTACCTGGAAGGACGATATCCGTATCGATCAGGCTGCGGTTCAAGCTTACGTCAATGGCGAATTTAAACCCAATGCCGGCGCCCACGCTGGCCGCGACTGGGGTAAGTTTGACATCGTAAAAGAAGTGATTAATCTCTGCCCGACGAAATGTATGAGCTGGGACGGCAAGGCGCTCAAGATCAATAATAAAGAGTGCACTCGCTGTATGCACTGCATCAATGTCATGCCGCGGGCACTACGCCCGGGTCTGGATAGAGGAGCCAGCATCCTCTGCGGAGCCAAGGCCCCGATCCTGGAGGGCCAGAGACTGGCTACCCTAATTGTCCCCTTTATCAAGATGGAGCCGCCTTATGACGAATGTAAAGAACTCCTTAACAAGGTTCTGGATTGGTGGATGGAACACGGCAAGAACCGTGAACGTGTAGGCGAGCTTATCGGACGTATGGGTATGCGGGAATTCCTGAAGGCGGTCGAGCTTGATGCTATTCCGCAGATGGTGAAAGAACCGCGGTCGAACCCCTATATCTTCTGGGAAGAGAAAGACGTGCCTGGTGGCTGGACGCGGGATCTCGCCGCATTTAGGAAGAAACATCCTCTATGATGAGCAGAGAATATCTATATAATTAAATTAGGAGGTCAGAGAATTATGGGTTATGATCCGAAGAATCCGATGAAAGACAGGATAACAGATATCGGCCCGCGGCACTATGATGAGTTTATGCCGCCGGTGCTAAAGAAGAACTTTGGCAAGTGGCTCTATCATGAGATACTCGAGCCTGGGGTCTTGATGCACAAGGCCGAGAGTGGCGATGAGGTCTATACGGTAAGGGTGGCGGCTGCCCGTCTGATGAGCGTTGAGCTGATACGCGATGCGCTTAACATTGCTGACAAACACTGCGGCGGCTACATCCGCTGGACGACGCGTAATAATATCGAGTTTATGGTGGACGATAAATCCAAGCTGGAGCCTTTAAAGGCTGATCTGAAGGCCAACCCGATGTTCCCGATCGGGGGTACCGGTGCGGGTGTTACGAACATCGTACATACCCAGGGTTGGGTGCACTGCCACACACCGGCTATCGATGCCTCCGGTATCGTCAAGTCGGTCATGGATGAGCTTTTTAAGCACTTTCAGTCCATGGATCTGCCGGCCCAGGTGCGTATCGCCCTGGCCTGCTGCCTGAATATGTGCGGCGCGGTACATTGCTCGGATATCGCCATCCTCGGGTTCCACCGTAAGCCGCCCTTTGTTCAGCACGACCTTATCAGTTCAATCTGTGAGCTTCCGCTGGCGATAGCAGCCTGCCCGACCGGCGCCATCAAGCCGGCTACGGTAGAAGGCAAGAAGAGTGTGAGCGTCAATGCCGAGCGCTGCATGTTCTGCGGCAACTGTTACACCATGTGCCCGGCCATGCCCTTAATGGATGCCGAGGGCGACTGTGTGGTTATCATGGTAGGGGGAAAGATATCGAACCGCATCAGCGCCCCGAAATTCTCCAAGGTTGTCATTCCGGCGTTGCCAAGCAATCCGCCACGCTGGCCGGAAGTGGTGGCGGCGGTGAAGAACATCCTGGAGACCTATGCGAAGAACGCCAACAAGTATGAACGAGTCGGCGAATGGGCCGAGAGGATCGGATGGGAGAGCTTCTTCGAGAAATGCAATATACCATTCGATGTGAAGACGATAGATGACTATACCTTGGCTTATAACACGCTGCGGACGACCACACAGTTTAAGTTCTCCTAATGTGAAGTAACATTGAAAAAAAGCATAAAATGGAGTTTAAGAATGGCTGACATAGAGGAATTAAAGAAAAAGATTATGGCGTGGGCTGAAAAACAAACCAAGCCCAAGTTTTACTTCAAGGATTTTGGTAAGGCAGCCCCTGAAGAGAGTCTGAGAGATATTAAAAAGGCCGTTACCGCCCTGGTTCAGGAAGAAAAGCTGGAACTCTGGTCCAGTGGTAGCACGAGCATGTATGGGGTAAAGGGAAAGGGGCTCACCGAAGAACAACAGATGGGGAAAATTAAAAAAGAAGAATAAGTACACGTTTCTTGATAGCCTGATAAAAGATACTTTTCTCCGCAGGAGAGAGCTACCTAATAGAGAGCTACCTAATAAGGTATAACCTTAGGTGGCCTGACCTGAGCAAGGCATTTGTTGATCTAAGATTAAGAGGCACAGGCCGGTCGTGACGTGGGCTTGTGCCTCTTTTTTGGCGGATTCAGGCAATTAAGCACTAGCTTGCAACATGTGGCAAAGGCTGCAGGCCGCTTAGTCTACTCTACTGCCTGGGGGATGGATCTGGCTCAAAGGCCTGGATTACTGCATGTAGCCTCTCAATATGGTTATCTAGGTTGCGCATTACGATAGGCACGTCTGCTTCGATTTGAGGGCAAATTGCCAGGGTGGCGTGTGCCATATCTTCCCAATCATCCCGGGTAAAAAGTTTGAGGGAGGCGAGAAGCTCCCCTTTATCGATAGAACCCAGGGAGCCCCTCTTCTCCTTCATATCCAGCGCCTCAAAAAAGCCTTGTGTAGTAGCAGCAGGGCAAAGGTCGCTTGCCCAGGCCACGTCTCCGGTACCGTCAATCCGGTCTATACGCATCCTGATGGTCAGGTGCAAGAAGAAATGGAGCAGGGCGGCAATCTTATCGCCTTCTTCATTTGTTTCCAAAGAGATCATAGGCTCATACCGCCGTACGGTGATCAGTTTCAGGTCGATATCTTCGCCCTCTATGCGCACGATGAAGTCTCCGGCGGCATGATGCCACAAGGCTATCTGATCAAAGGTCTCTATATTATAGTAGAGGGTGAGGATTTTCGAGGCCAGTCGATATAAATTATAGCTCTGTCTGTCGGATAGATACCGGTACCCGTTATCTGAATCCCAGACGACGATCTTTTGACTCTGGTCTTTGCTGTCTAGCGACAGATGAAATTCGTGGTAACCTTCCAGCCATTCTCCCAGGGATATCAGCATAGTATCGTCGGTGCCTTTGAGGGTGCGATATTTCATCTCGCCCTTGTGATATACATGGGGCAGATACGGGAAGGCAAATCTATTATTCAGATAGTTCAGCCAGTGAAAATCATTTTCCAGATAAAGCTTACCCGTCTCGGACAGGGCCACAGTTACGACAAACTTGCTTATGTCGTTCGCAGTGACGGCGTCTATGCTGGCTATATGATACATGGCCCCGTGTTTCTCCGTGCGGATGGCCAGGCTGTCAATATCCTGCAAGGTAATTATCTTCCCGGTTTTCTTTTTTATGGCATCTGTTAATAACCGGTAAGAGTCTCTGGATAGGAAGTCCCTTATCGTTTCCAGATACTGCCCGTAGGTCAATCCGATCCCGTGGCCGCCTTTCCCGGCTCCGTCGATATCAGATAGGCGGAGGGGTAAGGGTGACTCCAGTGCAATTTTATCGGGGACGATATCCCCGTAAGGAGAGGAAGAGAGGTATCTTATTTTGGGTTCGTAGGCATTACCGGATGAGGCCATTATCAACTGCTCCTATGATTGAAAAATGTTAGATTGCTCGTTTGTCGATATCTTTGTATATTTAAGCCACTATGGCCGACAATCTTACCAGATTATTTCGAAAATACGA
This sequence comes from Thermodesulfobacteriota bacterium, assembly GCA_040755415.1. Classification (GTDB taxonomy): domain Bacteria; phylum Desulfobacterota; class QYQD01; order QYQD01; family QYQD01; genus QYQD01. The sequence goes on from JBFMAZ010000026.1 coordinate 62,878, forward strand.
AATGTTATTGTCCGAGATAAGCGGTGCCTTCCAGCGGGTGCGGGAAACGCACGGTGATTGCATGCGATGTCAGGTCGGCTGCACTGACTGTTGCTATGCAGTGTTTGAATTATTCCCCATTGAGGCTGCATATCTAGGTCACCACTTTCATCAGCACCTTAAACGCAAGGAGCGCCGGGAAGTCCTGCGGAGGGCTGAAAAAGCCTTTCTGGAGATTACCAGGGTAAAGGAAGGGATCAAAGATAAAGAGAGCGAGGTGTTCCAGATGGCTGAAGCCAGAATCAGGTGTCCTTTACTCAGTGACCAGGGCCATTGCCTGCTCTATGAATACAGGCCGGTCACCTGCCGGCTTTACGGGATACCAACGGCTATCCACGGAGTAGGCCATACCTGCGGGAAGTCCGGCTTTGAGAAGGGGACGATTTATCCTACTGTAAATCTGGATCTAATCCATGAAAAACTATTTGCTCTGTCTGTTGAACTTTTGGGAGCACGTGACTACCGCCAGGCGTGTGAGGAGGCCCGAAAATTAGTACCGGTCTCCCTGGCGCTTAAGATGAATATGTAAACCTTTCTATGGCCTGAAAAGCCAGTTCTCCCACGGTCTTTTCTTCCACCCTGCCGTCATCGTATATTCTGAGACGGGCCTGATCATCTTTAAGCCTTTTCAGGCTGCCTATGGCCTCTTTGGCCTTCATGTGCCCCAGGGCCCAGGCGGCATGACCCCGCACCGCGGGTTCCGGGGCATCCAGGAGATTGAAGATGCTGAAAAAGGGCAAGCCCTTTAATAACTCTGGATGCCGTTTGCCTATTCTGCCGATGGCCCAGAGGGCAGCCACACGGGAGGTTTGATCCTTTAAGAAGGCGAACAAGGGAGGGATAAAACCGGCGAAGAGATCGGGTCTGTTACTTATTATCTCACCAGTGGCTTCGAGGAAGCCCCAGCTTGTGGCGGCTGAGTCGGCAGCAGATGAAAGCAGGCGCCGCAATAGCTCGGCGGTGACCTGCGGGGTCTTTTCAGCGACGTGTCCGGCTGTTTTTCCCAATATCTCTACGGCCCGCCAGCGGAAAAGCTCATCCGGAGAGTACAAAAGCCGTTGCAACGCAGCCAGTACCCGTTTATCTTCCCGGGCCATGGAGAGCAATTCTTCTTCCCGGTTCTCTTCAACCAACCTCTGGATAAGCTTTTTAGAAAAGGATTTTGATCGTTCGGGCTGTTTGACGGACGACTCGTCATTTATCGCCGGGGCCTTGGCCAGCTCAGCCTGCACCTTTTCCTCGGATACCTCTCTAATCTCCTTTTCCAATCTTATGAAAAGGAGAACAGCCCGGGCATGGGCTATCCTGGCCACGACTTTATGTTCTTTCTCATCGTAGTTTTCTATCCGGTCTTCGATATAGTCTCTTCCCGGTTCAAGTTGCCAGGCCAGGTCCCAGTCCCCACCGCAGGCAAATACCAGGGCCTCCACCATGGCGGCTCCCACGTTGTGTCCGGTGACGTCACAGGCATAGACTGCCCCGCATTCACACCTGCCCATGGCGAATTCAGCAAGCCTTTTGATATTCAATTCACGCGGCCTGTCAATCAAAGAGCCGCAGAAAGGACACTTTGGCGGCCGTGCCTCTGTTATAATGCTCATGCCATCCTTCTTCGTCGATTTATAAGAATTTCTATTTAGTGCTCATCCGGAAATCCCGGTTTTTTCCCTCTCCCCTGGCGGGAGAGGGTTAGGGTGAGGGGGATAACCTAGCGATTTTCCTATCAGTTCACCCTCCCCCCAACCCCCTCCCGTCGAGGGAGGGGGGAGTTTTTAGGGGTTTCCGGATGAAAACTATTTAGATTGGGCTTGAACTTCTTTAAGAAAATCCGGATGGACCTGATAGCCCAGCTCCATGGCCCGGTTGCAGTGTTCAGCGGCCTGCCTATATTCCTTTTTAAAGTAATAGGCCACGGCCAGGTTGTTGTGGGCCATGGCGAAGTCAGGTTTTTTCTGAAGACTCTTATTAGCAGCCTCGATGGCCTCGTCATAAAGTCCCTTTTCGATATAAGCCGTAGCCAGGTTGACCCAGCCCTCGGAAAAATCGCTGTTGAGTTCCACCGCTTTTTTCAATAATTCTATGGCCTTATCCCACTCACCTTTTTGCATCCAGGCAAAACCAAGGTTGCCGTAGGCCTGTGTTACATAAGGATTAACCTTGAGGGCTTTTTCATTTTCCCTGATGGCCCCGTCCATATCACCTTTCTGAAAATAGAAGCCGCCGAGATTGACATATAGCGAGGCATTTGTCGAGTCAATCTCTAGGGCCTTTTTTGTATGCGCGATGGCATCATCGATGCGTCCGCCCTTCCAACAGGCCAAGGCCAGGCGGCTGAGTGCAATGACCGATTTAGGATTTTCCGACGCCTCTTTTTCGAGGGAACTGATGATGTCTTCGATATTTGTATTTTGTTCTGTCATGAATTAACCTCTGCCTGAGTTTGGTTATTTATAATGTAACCAATTCTAATAGATTGTAGTAATTAAATCAATCTTTTTACATCCAGACCAGTGTCCATCCGGAAACACTGGTTTCCGGCCTACGGTCGGCCTAAGGCCGGATTCACGCTTTCAGCCATCAGCCGTCAGCTCTCAGCAAAAAATCAAGACAAACAGCATCTTAAGCTGAATGCTGATAGCTGAGCGCTGACCGCTGTAGATATTTTTATTGACAAAATTAGCGGCGGAGTTTATAGATTTTTTGTTAGAATGAATGGTAATTCAAATCATCCCGATGAATAGTATAACCCCTAAGCCATTTTTGAATAAATGATCCAACGTTATTATCCCAGAGTGGCGATAGCAGCCCTTAGGGGAGGGTCCGGGAAGACGATCCTTTCTCTGGGGATTATTGTGGCCCTGCGCAATAAGGGTTTTAAAATAGTCCCCTTCAAAAAGGGTCCGGATTATATCGATGCAGGTTGGCTGACCCTGGCGGCTGAACACCCTTGCTATAATCTTGACCCATTTCTCATGGGTAAAGAACAGGTTATATCTTCCTTCCACTTAAGGGTAGATGAAGGTGAATGTGCAATTATAGAGGGGAACCGGGGTCTCTATGACGGGACAGATGAGGCTGGAACTTATAGTACGGCTGAACTGGCCAAGATGCTCCAAACTCCGGTTATACTGGTGGTTGACTGTAGTAAAGTTACCCGTACGGTGGCAGCCATGATCCTGGGTTGCCAGAAGTTTGATCCGGCGGTGGATATCAGGGGCGTTATACTCAATCAGATAGCCAGGAGCCGCCATGAGGCTATGGTGCGCAGCACCGTAGAGCATTATTGCGGGCTGCCGGTTATTGGTGCGCTGCCACGGGTGAAGGAAGGCCGGCTTCCAGAACGGCACATGGGGCTGACGCCCCATTTTGAACACCAGAGCTCTATAGATGCCGCCATGGCCATAGGCGGTATGGTAGAAAAGTATGTGGACCTGGATAAGCTGTGGGGGATAGCTGTACAGTCCCCGCCATTACTGGTTGATGAGCCTGTTAAGGAGAGATTATCTGTAAAGTCATATAAACAGCCGTGCATAGGAGTTATTAGAGATTCTGCCTTCCAGTTTTATTATCCTGAGAATCTCCAGGAATTAGTGAGGTATGGGGCTCAATTAATAGATGTCAGTCCCTTGCGGGATACTCAGCTTCCGGAGTTAGACGCTCTCTATATAGGGGGGGGATTTCCGGAAACCCATGCTGAGCTCCTGGCAGCAAATAAGAATTTCGCCGGTTCTTTACGGGCAAGGGTAGAAGATGGCCTTCCGGTTTATGCAGAGTGCGGGGGGTTGATATATTTAGGAAGAAGTATAAGTGTCGACAACACAGTATATCCGATGGCTGGTGTACTCCCGGTAGATTTTTGCCTTGGGAAGAGGCCGCAGGGGCATGGATATACGGAGATGCTGGTGGACAAGCCCAATCCTTATTTTGCCTGTGGTTCTGTCTTGCGGGGGCATGAATTCCATTATTCCCGTGTGGTGGCCTGGGAAAAGAATACCGGTGTGTATATGGCCTTTTCTGTTGACCGCGGATATGGTATTGATGGAGAGCGGGACGGATTTTGCTACAAAAATGTCCTGGCGACATATACACATCTCCACGCCCTAGGCATACGGGAATGGGCCGGCGCAGTGGTCAGGAGGGCCTTGGACTACAAACGGATGCCAACCCAGTCGCCTTTAAAACTACTTGCTTCGGCTGTGAAAGTGTGATATAGGTTCCCATCCAAAATTAAATAAATTAGGTAAGGCGGCGATTGCCGTCAAATTTGTAGGGAGGAGGATTAAGTATTATGGCTTATACGGTAACTGTGGACAAGGACAAATGTAACGGAGACGGCCTTTGTGTGGATAACTGCCCGGGGCAGGTGCTGGAACTGGTAGAGGGAAAGGCAGAGCCTGTCAACATGGATGATTGCCTGGGTTGTCAGTCCTGCATGGAAGTCTGCACGACCGGTGCGATCACAGTAACAGAAGATTAAGCAAGTACGGAATCAAAGACTAACCGACGGTAAAAGGCCCTGCCTGATCTCTCAGGTAGGGCCTTTTATTTTTGTGGTCTTGGCCTAACTTTTGGCAAAGCTCAAATTACAAAGCCCAAAGTTCAAATGAATGTTATAGCCCAAAGCTTAAAACGTCACTGGTCATTAGTCATAGGATAGTTACAAGTTACAGGTTACAGAAGTTACAAATTTGTAACTTGTAACTTTTGCAACTTGCAACTTCTTTAAGTAGTGACAAATGACTATTGACTAATGACCTTCATAGTCATTTGGATTTGATTTGGACTTGGGATTTTGGCATTTGAAATTCGGTCTGCCTATGGCGGATCCGGGTTAGGAAAAGGCATTGGTTTTGATCTGCCCGGCCAGATATTCCACCTGGTAGCCTAGAGGTGATTTTTTCTCCATTTCGCGCTGGACGAAATTAACCGCATGCAGGATAGTGGCGTGGTTTCTGTTAAATTCCTTCCCTATGGCTTCCAGGGATTGCTTGGTGAGAATGCGGGACAGGTAGATGGCTATATGCCGCGGATGGGCAACAGCCTGTTTGCGACTCTTGGATTTTAGCACGTCCAGGGTAACTTTATAGTACTGACAAATGATCTTTTGGATCAGTTCTATAGAGGCCTCTTCCCTTTTCTTTACCAGGTATTTAGTTGCTTCCCTAGCCATATCCAAAGTGATCGGTTGACAGAGGAGAGAGGACTGGGCGGCCAGGCTGATTACACTTCCTTCCAATTGCCGGATGTCATCGGTGATAGTATTAGCCAGGTAATTTATAACCTCATCTGGCAGGGATATCCCCTGGTTCTGGGCCTTCTTCTGAAGGATTTTTATCCGGGTATTATAGTCGGGCGGGAGGATGCTGGCAATCAGCCCGCTATTAAGCCTGGACCGGAGGGCGTTGTTTAGCCGTGGTATATCCTTCGGAGATTGGGAACTTGTCATGATAATAGTCCTATCGGATTCAACGAGCCGGTCCAGGACAGGGCCAAGCTCTGCCTGAGTACGTTGTTTACCCTCAAAGAAGTGTACTTCCTCGAGTAGGAGGACATGGCAATTTGTGCGGTATTTTTCTTTGAATTGTTCGATAGTATTTGTTTTAAGGGCCCGGACCATATCATTGGTGAATTCTTCAGCAGTTACATAAATTAGTTTTTTGGTCTTGTCCTGACCAAGCATGTAATGGGCTATGGCCTGGGCCAGATGACTCTTACCCAGACCCGTATTTGAGAGCAGGTATAGAAACTTGTTATAGGTATTAGTCCCTTGCGCTAGGGCCTGGGCCATGGTACACGCAAAGCTGTTTGAACTGCCAATCACAAATTGATCGAAAGTAAAACGGGGACATAACCGCCTGCAGTAAGGCACTTCAGTTTGCAGGCCTGGCAGGGGTAATTGCTCATCGGCTTTAGGTTTGTTAGTACCATTGCTTTCATTAGATACTGCTGATGCTACTGTTAATTCGATATTTATTTTTTTACCACAAAGGGTTTCTAGCTCGTCCCTTATTAATGGCAGATAATTATCCTGCACCCAGCTTAGAGAAAATCGGTTGGGACAGGTTAGGACAAAGGTGTTTTCATCCTGGCTGCCGCAGGTTATCGGCTCAACCCAGATATGAAAACTGCTATTTGGAATCTTATTTTTAAGAGAATTTTTTAGTTCTTGCCAGATTTCTTGCATAAGCTGATTTTCTTTGTTTTTGTGCTGCGAGAACAAGCCGATTAAGTGGTCGTGCTCTCCCTAATAAAGACTCGCTGGGTTTCTGTCAAAGGTGATTAAAGACGATTCTCTCGATGAGGCCACCTTATTTTTTAACACGGCTTAACCTTCTGTTTTTTCTTTACATCTCTTTATGCTAAAGAGTAACTTATTAAAAAGAGGGCGGTTTGGATAATTAGGGTCAAGACCAATGGTTTCAAGAAGTTATTCGTGAAAAACTCCCGGATTGATAAGGTTATCAACACCGCAAGATCTCTTCATATCTCTTTTTTTCTTAAATTTTTAACCTATTTTATGTTAATTTCTATTTCCATTTGTCGTGCATAGGGGCTGGCAATTTTATTTGAATAATTTAAACAGGTTTGGCATCATAGGGCTAAAAAGGGCAGGCTAAAAATTGATTTCTATTCCTACCCCTGAGCAATGTCTGGCTTTAATGGATGAATATAAGGTAACGGGCCATGTGCGGCAGCATTGCCGTAAGGTGGCAGAAGTTGCTATTTTTATTGCTAATAAACTGATAGCGGCGGGCGGCAAGCTAGACATCCCTTTGATAGAAGCCGCTGCCCTGCTTCATGACATCACGAAGATCGAGGCACTGGAGCAGGGGAAAAATCATGCCGAGACCGGGGCAGACCTCCTTGAAAAACTGGGATTTCTGACGGTGGCAGACATAGTAAGACAACACGTACACTTACCAGGGCCGATTATTGGGACGCCGATTAATGAGGCAGAAGTCGTGAACTATGCTGATAAGCGGGTTTTGCATACCACTGTGGTCAGTTTGAGGGATAGATTTGATTATATCCGGGAAAAGTATGGGCATGGAGACCCGGTTAGGATAACCAGCATAAACAGGATTGAGGAAGAGACCCGGAAGCTTGAGAAGAAACTTTTTGCTCAGTTGCCCATAAAACCAGAGGAGATTGCGCATTTCTGATCAATGTGAGATTTCAAATTTGGTATCAATTTAGCTGTTTGAAAAAGTATTTTAAAATCCCTCCCAACCTCCCTTTTCCAAAGGGAGGAGAGACGTTTCCCCCTTTGAAAAAGGGGGATTAAGGGGGATTTTTGAGGCGCCG